>JAAYAY010000058.1 GCA_012719125.1 Planctomycetaceae bacterium
TAACGATTATCAACGCTACCCGTACGCGCTATCGAAGCCCCGAATCGTCGATCAGCTCTCCTCTGACCCCGCCACCCCCTCAACTAGCCCGTTGCAGAACCACTCGATTTATGCAACAGTTGGGTAGTCTTGGGAGGCAAGCCAGTTATTTGCGAAACCAGTTCGACGCCTCCCGATCCTAAGAAGTTGGATACAATCGCTGCCACCCAGGGACGTTGCTGCCCGTTCAGGTAAGCGAGTAGAACATTTAGCTGGCGGTGTAGCAGTTGGTCGGGATGTTCCGACGATTGCTGGCAGTGGAGGCACTGGCATTGGCGAGTGAGCAAATTGGACATGGCTAAAGCCTCCCATCACGCCTATTAACCGATTATACGCGCGACGGCGTGGAAAAGAATGACCAGCACTGGCCGCAGTCGCAGCTACGCCTGGTTGGGGAGCAATACTGTTTCGGCAGCAAGGTCATGGGCGCGTATCCGCCCACCGTGAACCCCGGCCTTCAGTGGAAGCTCTCTCACCGCTCGCCGCAGTTCTGTTGAGCTACTGCTCAGAATTGACAACGCTAGGCCGTCGCGCCGATGCCAAAATTCTCCCGAATCTGCGTTATCACTCGCTCAGGCTCCGGCAATGCTGCCTTAACCGCAGCCCGAATGCTCGTCCATTCGGGCGAATCTGAAGGCAGGCTCTCAAGAAATGTGGCAAGGTCGTCCTGAAGCTGAACGGGAAGCTCGAAACGAGCATCAGGAGCGAGTGTCCGATAGAGCCTGAAGACGTCATTGCGGTGCTTGTTGATCTGGCGACTGTCAATCTGGTCGCCATCGGCTTTTCGAGCGACTAGATCGAGATAAGCACGCGCCTTCAACGGGATCAAACATTGAACGGGGACCGTTGGAACGCCGTCAATTGTCATACGAGAACTGAGGATGTAGCCGTAGTAATCGTCACCGAGCAGGATCGCGGAAAGGCTGGAAATGCCTTCTCCCGCCGGTATCGGAGTCAAATGGCAGTCTTCGGGAACCGGAAGGAAATTGCGGGAGAACAGTTCAATCATCACCGGGTGCCGAGGGTCCTTGGGCTTCTTGAAGCGGTAGAACGACGGTCTCGTTTCGCTCTGCTCAAGACCCTCATACTGTCCTTCACGAATGAACGCCCAGAACTTCTCGAAGAACGGGACGGGAAGCGCGTCCGCAACCAGAACAATGTCCAGGTCTTTCGTGACTCGGAACTCAAGCCCGAACTCCCCCATCCACAGATCGCACGCAGTTCCGCCGATTAAGATGAAATGGTTCTCAAATCCCGCGAAATGCGCTAAGAAGTATTCCAGGCCGTTTACCATTGTATCTGCTCCAGCAATTCTGTTAGCGCGGCTTGGATTCGCTCGTCAAGGTCGTCTTTCAACGACAGGTATAGGGACAGTCGATCAACCGTCTGGCTGTCAGGGGATAGAAGGCCGGGAGCGTACTTCCACCGTTCGATCTGAACGGTGCCATCTTCGGGATATTCGGCCTGGATGAGTTTCCGATCCTCGCGTGCTGCCTCGAACGCAGCGGACGACATCGCATACACCTTCTCACGACCGGGGCCTATCATCGTGAGTTCTGTGAGCGCCGTCATCCCCGCCTCATATATCTGAAGCTTGTCGTCCTGTACCCTGGCGCGCGACCGCGTTCGCACCGGGCTTCTTAGATGCGGAAGCGCCAACTCCCATAGCTCCCGACGCTCGCGCGGGAACGCCAACGTGACATGCCGACCACTGGCCACCGTCGTGCAAAGCGAGACCGCTGAAAGCTCTTTGTAGACACGGGTTAGAGTGCTGCGCGAGTATCCCACAACATCGACCCATTTGCGCAGGGGCCACTCGCCGGAGTCTTCCTTCCGCTGAAGGTGATGGAGAAGCACGACCTGCGCCGGAGCCGAGAGATGCTCCTTCGGCTTGCCAAGGTGTCTTTGGCCCCCTTTCGGCTTCTCTCGAAGATCAATCAACGCGACTGGAAGGTAGGTTTGCCTTCCCGGCACGACGAATGGAATCCGACGCTGTATGAGCCGCTTTCGATCATAGGTAGGCAATGTCAAAAAGACAAATGCCACATTTGGACCGAGGACTGACCTCGCCAGCTTCAGGTGCTTCTCGACCTCGGCTGGAGTTGGTCGGTCTTCGCCCCGACAAAGCAGGAATGCGTATTCGCGGTCGAACAGGTCCCCCCGATAGACTTCGTAAGTCTGGCCAATGAAGACCGGAAGTGACTTCGCGGCTTCAGTGTCCAGAATCGGGACCGTAGCGCGTGCCCCAATCTCTTCCAAGTATTTCATTAACAGCGATATGGGCGATTGCACATCGTCACCTTGCAGACGAGACGATTCTCTGGCAAGCTTTCGTTTGCCTCGCGCTGCCTTGCCGAGCCCAAAACATGATTCACGATGATGCACAGTACCATTCTTTTTGAAACTGTGCAAGGAAATGACATATTTCTCGCGTCAATCGACCCAGGTTTTGCTACTACAGAGGGGGTCGCGTGAGGATTCCGACTGCCCAAAACCGTTGTGATCACCCTAACGTTCACTTCAACCCCAAACTCCCCCGATAGGCCTTCTTCTGCTTCTCCACCCCAAGCTCCTTCGTAATCTCCTTCCACCGCGCTGCGGCCCCGTCCAGGGCCTCCTGAGGTGTCTTCTCCTTCTTCACGGCCGCACGAACCGCCTCGTCCAATGCCGCAAGGTATTGGGGACGCCCGGGAATCGCCAGGGCAAGCAGGTGTTCCTGACGTTCCAGCGCCGTAGCGATTGCGTCGCCGTACTGCCGGGCGGCATCCTCGGGCATGGGAGGTTCGACCCAACCGGACACGGTCGCTACGTGCGAGTTGCGGAACAGGGTCGTATTCATGCTCCGCGAGCAGACCTGGGCGCTCCACTTCTCGTCGGTCAGCCAGAGCAGAAGTTGCAGCGAGACGTCGGGCCACTGGCTGCCGGTCGTCACCATCCCGATCCGGCCGGTGGAAGCCAGCAGCGGCACCCGCCCGTCCGAGTCCTTGTCGCGTTTCTCCCAGGCCGTGTCTCCCAAGTCGTAAACGTCGTGCGAGCCGGGCAACTCTGTCACGCCTGCGGGAAACTCGGCCTCGATCTCTGCCACTTGCTCGTCGGCCGCCGTGGGCCAGGTGATCGCCATGGCCGCGTTGCCTTGCCAGAAGGCCGCCCGGACGGCCGCCGGATCCATGTCGAGCGATGCGGCGTCGGACGTCGCGACCAGTTCCTCCAAGGCTCGCACGAAAGGCGGACCGGCAATCAGGGGCTCCATGGTACTGATCCGAAACAGGGTGGACAGGTTGTCCGCATGGGTGGCGTAGGACGCCGACCGAGCCAACAGGGTGAGGCCCGCCCAACCTTCGGCCAACGGCTCGGCCGCGGGAGTGCCTTCTAACGCTGCCACCGCCTTGCTGTACTCATCCCACGTCGCCGGCACCTTCAAACCGGCTTTCTCGAGCAGGTCTGAACGGCAATAGAGCACCGCCACGGGCGACCCAAACGGCACGGCCATCGGCTTGCCCGACCGCGTGACCTCCCAGGTGCGAATCTGAGAAAAGACGTTCGACCAGTCACTTTCATTGTTCGCCACCACCCCTTCCGGAAGCGGCACGACCCATCCCGCCTCGACCGCTTGGGCGAGCATCCAGGTGGGGGCAATGACCACATCGGCCTCAGGCGCCTTCTGGACGTCGAAACCACCCGACTCGGCCTCGGTGATCTCCAGGGAGACCCCCGACTGGGCCTCCCACTCACTCTGCAGGTAGCCGATCGACTGGGCCAAAAAGGGATCGTCGACTATCAGGATGCGAAGCCTGGTTCCAGGCGGGGGTCCTGCCGGCTTTTTGTCAGCATTCTCCGAGTTGGGGCATCCGAAGGCTGTGAGGAGCAGAAGAACCAAAAGGAGGGGCAAAAGGCGGCGTTTCATCTCGACTCCAGGCATTGGGGGAACCAGGTTAGGGCCGGCACTGCTAAGTCCCTTCCAAGCACTTTAGGCCAACACCGACCGAGCGGTCAACCAGTGCACCACCCGGTTGCCAGGTTCGTCCGTGAGCGGGTAGAATCCGCATCGATGCAAGGCGTCTGAACCAACCCACAAGGACCCACCCGATGAACGCTTTTCTCGGCATTGATATCGGCACCTCCGGCACGAAGACCCTGGCCATCGACCCAACCGGGAAGATCCTGGCCGACTCGATGAAGACCTATCCGTGCCATGTCCCCAAGCCGCTCTGGAGCGAACAGGACCCCGAAGACTGGTGGCAGGCGACGATCGCCTCCGTTCGCGAGGTGGTCGATAAGGCCGGTCTCAAGCCCGAGGACGTGAAGGCAATCGGGCTGTCGGGCCAGATGCACGGGTCGGTGTTCTTGAACAAGAAGAACGAGGTAGTCCGCCGGGCGATTCTCTGGAACGATCAACGGACGGCCGCCGAGTGCGACGAAATCGAACAGCGAGCCGGCGGACGCAAAAAGCTGATCAAGATGGTCGCCAATCCCGCCATGACCGGCTTCACCGCTCCGAAGATCCTCTGGCTGCGGAACAACGAGCCCAAGAACTTCGACAAGACGGCCAAGGTGCTGCTGCCCAAGGACGAGATCCGCCGCCGCCTGACCGGCGAGTTCGCCACGGAAGTCAGCGACGCCAGCGGCATGCTCCTGCTCGACGTGGCCAAACGCAAGTGGTCGAAGAAACTGCTCGAAGCGCTGGATCTCGACATCGATCTGTTCGCCACGGTCTACGAATCGGAGGAAGTGACCGGCAAGCTCACTGCCGAGGTGGCGGAAACGCTCGGGCTGACGACCGATTGCGTGGTCGTCGGCGGGGCGGGCGATTGCGCGGCGGGCGCCGTCGGCAACGGCATCGTCAACAAGGGCGTCCTGTCGACGTCGATCGGCACCTCCGGTGTGATGTTCGTCCACAGCGACGACGTGAAGATCGATCCCAAGGGTCGCGTCCATACCTTCTGCCACGCGGTCCGCGGCAAGTGGCACATGATGGGCGTCAACCTGTCGGCCGGCGGCTCCCTGCAATGGTTCCGCAACGAACTCTGCAAGGCCGACGTGGACGTGGCCGAGAAGACCGGGCAGGAGATCTACGACATTCTGACTGACGAGGCGTCGCAAGCCCCGGCCGGCAGCGACGGCCTGTTCTTCCTGCCCTACCTCTCGGGAGAACGGACCCCACACGCCGATCCCGACGCCCGAGGCTGTTTCGTCGGCCTGACCCTGGCCCACAGGCGAGCCCACATGCTGCGGGCGATCATGGAGGGCGTGACCTACTCGATGCGAGACAGCCTGGAGATCATCGAAGATCTGGGGGTGCCGGTCAAGCAGATTCGCGCCTCGGGGGGCGGATCGCGAAGCCCGTTCTGGCGGCAGATCCAGGCCGACGTGTTCGGGCGGACCGTCGTCACGATCAACACGGAAGAAGGCCCGGCCTACGGTGTCGCATTGTTGGCCGCCGTGGGCGCCGGTGAATACAAGAACATCCAGGAAGCCTGTGCCGCCACGATTCGAGTAGAGAAAGAAACGACCACCGATCGCAAGGCGAAGAAGCGGTACGACAAGGCGTTCCCGATCTACCAGCAGCTCTACCAGTCGCTGAAGCGCGACTTCAAGGCGATTGCGGCGCTCGAGAGGTGACGTAGCTTGGCTCTGCGCAGATGAATGCAGTGAATGACGAACCATCGCCCCCGGCAGGCACGATCCAGTCGCGATATCCGAACGGCGCCGTGAAGGCCGTTGGGCGGCTCGTTGAGGGCCTTCGTGAAGACGCGTGGGTCTGGTATCACCAGAACGGCCAGGTCTGGGCTCGCGGGAGCTACCGCCGGGGGGCAAAGCACGGCCTGTGGACCTTCTGGCACGAGAACGGCCAGGAGGATTCGGAAGGCCGATACGTCGACGGATGCAAGACCGGGCCGTGGACCTACTGGCACGAGAACGGCAAACTCGACAGCCGCGGCAACTACGTAGGGGGCCGGGAGGACGGCCGGTGGACTTCGTGGCACGAAAATGGCATGAAGGAAGAGGAAGGTTCTTACGTCGAAGGGGAGAAGGTGGGGCCGTGGGACCTATGGGCGGCCGACGGCACGTATTCCCACGAAGAGTACGGTGACCCGCCGTCGGGGCAGGAGTCCGTCGTGGAGGAGAAGGACTCGGAAGAGCCAATCTAGAGCGGTCAAACGGCCATTTCACAGCCTTGCGGGGCGATTCGTGGTATTCTTGGGCTATGGGGACACACTTGGGGATGGGTGGACTGGCTTGTCCTTCGCGCCTGTTGTTTGAGGAAGACTGGATTCGTTGAAGCAATCGCGACCCATGACGCCTGATCCGCTACGCCCCGCCAAGTCCACGGTCGTGGCTGAGATTGCGCTCGTGTTTCTCGTCTTCTTCGTGCACGGTGCCTGGCCCGTGCCCGAAGTGAACGAGCCCTACTACATCGGCAAGGCTATCCACTTCTGGAATCCGCAGTGGATCCCCGACGATCCGTTCCTGAATTCTTCCGATACGCACACCACGTTCTACCTGTCGCTGGGCTGGCTGGCCCTGTTCCTGCCGCCCACGCTCATTGCCTGGGGGGGGCGGCTGATCACCTGGGCCTTGCTCGCCTGGTCGTGGCAACGGCTCAGCCGGGCCGTTCTGCCCCGCCGGTGGGCGTCGGTGTGGACTGCCGCACTCTTCGTCTGCCTGATGGAACACGGCCACATGGCGGGCGAGTGGGTGATCGGTGGCGTGGAAGCCAAAGGCTTCGCCTACGTTCTTACGTTCCTGGGGCTCGAGACTCTGGCACGGGGACGCTTCAATCTGGTCTGGCCGCTGTTGGGGGCCGCCGCCGCATTTCACGTATTGGTCGGTGGCTGGGCCGTCGCCGCCGCAGGCGTCGCCTGGCTGCTGATCGGCAAGGATCGTCCCGCCCTGCTCTCGATGGTTCCGTCACTCGTGCTGGGTCTCCTGCTGTCGCTGCCGGGGCTGATTCCGTCGCTGGCGCTCACCCGGGGAACCGATCCCGACGCAGTGGCTTTCGCCAACCAGATCTATGTGTTTCAGCGTTTGGGGCATCACTTGGATCCGGCCGGCTTTCCGCCGGGGTTTGCCCTGCGGTTTGTGCTCCTGTCGATCGCCTGGGCCGCGATGTGGTACTACGGTCCCCGGTCGTCGGCGAACAACCGCATTCAGGCTTTCGTCACAGGGACCTTGGTTCTTTCACTCATGGGCGTGGCGATCGCCATCATCTTTGCCCACGATCCGGCACGGGCAGCCGGCCTGTTGCGGTTCTACTGGTTCCGGCTCTCCGACGTTGCCGTTCCCATGGGTGTGGCCCTTGCCGGTCCTGTGTTTCTCCTCTGGATCAGCCAAGAGACCAAACGATCCTGGCCCCACGACCAGCGAGCCGCCATGATCGGTTCCGGGGTTGTCGTCCTGGGCCTCGTGCTCGTTCTTACGCGGCTTATCGTGAAGGTCTGTACGATGGCCCAGTACTGGCTGACCTGGGAGGCCGCTGCCGGGGTCGCGGCCGCCGTCGTTGTCGGCGGCATCCTGTACGTGGAAAAACGGATCCTGCCGATCCGCCACCTGCGGCAGGTGCGGATGGCTGCACTCGGTGCACTGAGCGTGGCCCTGTTGCTCCTCGCGCCGGCGGCCTACGTGACCAGGGCGGCGCTAGCCCGGCTCACGCCCGTCATCCCGCGAGCCGACCGAGTCTGGGACTACTGGGCCTGGAAGGACGCCTGTCTCTGGATCGCCGATTCGGGCGAGGTGCCGGCCGACGCTCGCTTTCTCACGCCGCTGATGGGCCAGACTTTCAAGTGGTATGCTCAGCGGAGCGAGGTGATTTCGTGGAAAGACGTTCCCCAGGACGCCGAGTCGATCGTCCGCTGGTGGAACTGCGCCGTCGACATCTACAAACGAGACGACGTGTTTTCCGGACGCGGCCTGAACGATTCTCTCAACCGGGTCGACAGCCGCCGCCTCCGCTACCTGGGTGAGAAGCATGGCGCATCCTATCTGATCACGTTTCGCTGGCCTCGAAAGCGGGAATTCCGGGTGCTCTACGAGAACCGATCGTATATTGTTTATCGTATGGATCTTCCTCCCGCCCCGCCTGCATGGCTGAACCCGGAGGACGGGTCGGCGGACGAGCCCCCGGCCGATTTCGTCGATGAACCGATCGATCGCGCCTCGACACCATGAACCTCGACCTTCCCGAGCAACTCGCAAAGCGGCTGAGAGAACCTCTGCCGGGCCCGATGGAAGGGACCCGATTCGCGGCAATCGATCGTCCGGGGCCGCGGGTTACCGAGGTCCCGCCCCAGGCCCGGCCGGCCGCGGTTCTGGCTCTGCTCTATCCCCTGGCCGATCGTTGGCACATTCCCTTCACCGTGCGGCCCCAGCATCTGCCCGATCATGCCGGGCAGGTCTGCCTGCCGGGCGGGGCCGTCGAGGCGGGGGAATTTTCGGCCGACGCCGCCGTCCGCGAGTTTCACGAGGAGGTGGGAGCCGACAACGTCCGGCCCGAAATCCTCGGCTCGCTCTCGCCGATCTACGTGCACGTGAGCAACTTCCGTGTCGAACCCTTCGTGGCGGTCTGCAGAGAGCGTCCCGAGTTCGTTGCCAATCCGGCCGAGGTGGATGAGATCCTCGAAATCCCGCTGGAACATCTTCTCGATCCCGCCAATCTCTCCAGCCACCAGCGCAGCCTGAACGGCTGCACCTACACGGTGCCCCATTTCGCCTGGAAGTCGCATCGGATCTGGGGCGCCACCTGCCTGATCCTCGGTGAACTCGTCACGGTGATCGACGAGATCACGTCGCAACAGGCATAACCGTCATAACGTGCACAACGGCTCCTCGGCGTGGCGTATGCTTTTCGGTAGCAGGCGCTCTTCGAGTGCCGTCCGCAGAACCGCCGGCTCACGCCCCATGCTCCAACGACCCTCCCCCTCATCCGACCTCCGTGTCGAAGTGCTCGACTCGGCCGACGCCCTGCGTGCGACGGCCCGTGAGTGGGACGATCTCTGGCGGCGGAGCGACGTGACCTTGCCGACGGTGTGCGCCGAACCCGCGGCCCTCTGGATCGACACCTTCGCACCCGACGCAACAATCCGCATCGTGACCGTCCGCCTGGCCGACCGGCTTGTTGCCGCCCTGCCGCTGCTGGGTCGAACGCTCGGCCGGGTCGTGCCGGTGGGAGACCTGACGCTCAATCCCTGGTCGCCTAACGGGGAGTTGCTCCTGGACACCGAGGCCGACGCTGCGGCGATTGTGGGCCGGCTCGCCGAGGCCGTCTGCGACCTACCCTGGCCGTTGCTGTGGTTTGAGATGGTACCGCACCAGGCCAATCGCTGGACCGCACTGACCGAGTCGCTCGTCGAGCGGGGCGCCCAGGTCGACATTCGGCCGGGTCACCAGATCGGGCGAGTGTCACTCGAGCGGCCCTTCGACGTCTATATGGCCCAGCGATCCAAAAACCTCCGCCGCAGTGTGCGCAAAGATCTGGCGCAGCTCGAAAGGATGGGGCACGTCGAACTGCGGTTGCTCGACCACCTGCATCCCGACGAGGTCGAGGAGGCCTTGCAGCGAGCTTTCGCCCTGGAGGACAGCGGTTGGAAGGGGGCCGGGGGAACGAGCGTGCTGAAGAACGAGGGAATCTTCGACTTCTATCTGCGCCAGGCCAGGTACTTCGCGGGCTGCGGTGCTCTGAGGCTGGCGTTTCTCGAGTGCGGCGGCCGGGCGATCGCCTTCGAGTTGGGCTGGATCGGCAAAGGCGTCTACCATTCCTTCAAGGTGGGTTACAACGAGGATTACCGCGAGTTCGGTCCGGGCCATCTGCTCCGCTACCGCCTCATCGAGCACGGATGCGCCGCTCCGGGTCTGCACCACATCGACTACCAGGGCCCGATCACCGCGGCCCTGCGCCCCTGGTCCACCGAGACCTACGCGATCGGCCGCTTGGCCGTCTGCCTGCCTCGGCTCTCATCACGGGCCCTCTGGTCCGGCCTCAAGGCGGCGCGGCAGGTCTCGCGGAGCCTGCGTCACGCGGCCGCCTGGCTGAGTTGAGGGTTTTCGATCCCATCCGTGTGCCACCGTTCAACAAGCAAGCAGTGGCAGAGAGTGAGTCATTATCGCGATCGAGCGAGCCGTGTGCCCCGACTTTATGAACAGGTAAGGGCACGGATGAAAGAGACTTTATGACGCGGATAATGTTCCTAAGTAATTGTATTAAATGCATTTACTTCTAACGTCCGAAACGCAACCCAATTCCCCACTAATGAGGTATGTTCAGAAAGTCTTTGGTCAACGGCGGAAGGAAATGGCGGCAGGACGGTGTTGGTCAACGAGGATGCGATTCTGCCAATATCTCTGGGTGAGTGGCGTTTTGCGGGGAAGCATTATCGATCGGTATCTGCTTGAGATCGTGCGGTTCCTTTGCGAGCCGGGATTTCCGACATCGGCCGTTCACACGCCGAATGCAGGAAGACTATATTAGTATACAGATGTACCTTATCTTGTCAAGAGGAAATTTGCTGACCGTCACGGATTTTGGGGAGGGTAAGTGCTCGTGACATAGTTTACGAAAAAGGCCATGATCCACCAAAGGCATTTTGTTCACAAGGAGGTGGATCATGGCCGAAGGATCGGCTTCTGGA
>JAAYAY010000059.1 GCA_012719125.1 Planctomycetaceae bacterium
GACGCATGGCCGATTCCAGGCATCGGATGCCATGAAGCGGGCGAAACCGGAAGTCGTCGAATTGGACACGAAGAAGCTGGAGGAGGTTCTCCACCGCGCCGAATCGGCGTTGGATGAGAAAGACTACAAGACGATCAAAGCGATCATTGAGTCCTACGCCTATATCGCCGAGTTGGTAGGCGACATCGCTTGGGAGTAGCAGGATGTTCTTGCCCTGCAGCCTCAAGTTTGCTTCGACTGAGGTCGAACCGTGAACAGTTCACCGATGTGGAGGACCTCGACGTCCATGTTGCGGCGTGCCAAGGCGTCGCGAAGCTGGATCATGCACCCCGGGCACGCGGTCACCACGGCATCGGCGCCGCAGGCCGCGATGGCGTCGGACTTGTGATCGGCGATCTTTCGGGAGACGTCGTAGTGGGTGATGCTGAAGGAGCCGCCGAGCCCGCAACAGCGGTCGGCGTCGGACATCTCGACGAAACGCAGCCCTTCGAGGGCCTGGAGGATTTTTCGGGGCTGGGTGCGGACCTCTTGATACCGCGCGAGGTGGCACGGGTCGTGCCAGGTGACGGTCTTGCCGTGGAAGCGGGGCTTGAGTGTCAACCGGTCGAGGTCGGCGGCGAGGACGTCGATGACGAACTTGTTGAAGTCCTTGACCTTGGCGGCGAAGCGTTCGAAGCGTTCCTTTTTCTCGGGGGTATCGGCCAGGTAGGTTGGATACTCGCTCAATCCGGAGCCGCAGGTGGCACAACCGGTGACGACATAGTCGTAATCTTCGAAGGCTTCGACGTTTCTCGCGGCCATTTTCCTGGCGGTGTGGAAGTCGCCGGAGAGGTAGACCGGTGCACCGCAACAGCCCTGGCGTCGGTCGAAGACGACCTCGCAGTCAAGGTTCCGGAGCACGTCGACGATCATCTCGCCGATCTCGGGGAACACATATTCGGTGGCGCAGCCCGAGAAGAAGCCGATTCGGTATTTCGGTGCGCCCGCGGCGGGGCTCCGCTCCGGCAGGATGGTTCTCAGGAAGCGCGGCGCGATATCCGGAATCGCCCTGCCGGCGCCCAAGGCGGATAGAAACTGAGGCAGGTGGCGGAATCGTCCTTGCCCCCGGGGCAGAAGGCCCTGGAACCAGGAGGCCAGACGCAGGGCTAGGCCGAACAGCCGGCGGTGGGGAAGCACGTAGCGGAACACGATCCGCTTGGCCGGCGGGAGGTTCTTCTCGGCCACGTAGTCGGCCCGTGCGGCGGTCACGGCGTGGTCGATCCGCGTCTTGGCCGGACAGTACTGCACGCAGGTTCTGCACAGGAGGCAGTTGTCGATCGCCTCGTAGAAGCCTTTGGTGAGATCCTGCTCGCCTTGGAGGGCGGAGCGGATCAACTGGTCCTTGCCGCGGGCCAGCCCTTTCTCCTCGTGCTCTTCGCGATAAATCGGGCAGAAGTAGCCGCAGAAGCCGCACTTCATGCACTGCTCGACGTCGGCCTGGAACTTGCGCGTGTTTTCGAGCCGTTCTGCCACTTAGCCACTCCGATCTTCCCAGATCTTGCCGGGGTTCAGGATCCCGTTGGGATCGAAGATGTCTTTGATGTTCCTCATGAGATCGATGAAGATCGGGTCCTGGGTGCGGCGCATGAACTTCTGCTTTTCCAGGCCGATTCCGTGCTCCCCCGACAAAACGCCGCCGAACTCGACCGCGGCCTCGATGATCTCGTCGACGGCCCGCTGGGCCTTCTGGAAGTGGGCGGGATCTTTCGCATCGGTCATCACGCTGGGGTGGAGGTTTCCGTCGCCCGCGTGCCCGATGACCGTCACCTCCAGATCGGCCTTCTTGCAGATCGCCGTCACCCGCTGGATGAACTCCGCCATGCGGGTCCGCGGCACGGTCACGTCTTCGGCGAGAACGGTCGGCGCCGCACCGAACACGGCCGCGAACCCCGCGCTGCGAGCCTTCCAGTAGGCCTGGGCCTTGGCCGGGTCGTCGGCCACGAGGACCTGGGTGGCGCCCACCTCCTCGCAGACACGGATCACGTTGCGGGAGTCGTGCTCGACGACGTCCTCCGTACCGTCGCACTCGAACATGAGCATGGCCGCGGCGTCTTCCGGGAGTCCCATGCCGGTGATCCGGTTGATGCTCCTGACCACCCAGTTGTCCAACAGTTCGATCTTCGCAGGGATCGTGCCCGCATCGAGAATCTTGCCCACGGTCTCGCCCGACTTGGGCAGATCGTCGAACAGGGCGATGATCGTCTTCCTGGCGGGAGGCAGGGGCAAGAGTCGCAGGACCGCTTCGGTGACGACCGCCAGCGTGCCCTCGGAACCGGTCACCAGCGAGACCAGGTCGTAGCCGACGACGTTCTTGACCGTGCTGCCGCCGAACTCGACGATTCTTCCCGTAGGGAGAACGGCCTTGAGTCCCAAGACGTACTGCTTGGTCACACCGTACTTGAGACAAACCGGCCCGCCGGCGTTCTCGGCAATGATCCCGCCGAGGGTGGCGCCGAGAAAGCTCTGGGGGTCGGGCGGAAAGAAGAGTCGCTCCTTGGCCAGCGCAGTCTGAAGGTCCATGAGCACCACCCCCGCCTGCACGCGGGCCGAGAGGTTGGCGGCGTCGACGGAGAGGATCTTGTTCATCTTGGTCATGACCAGGACGATTCCGCCGCGAATCGGCACCGAGCCGCCGCTGACGTTGGTGCCTCCTCCCCTGGGAGTCACCGGGATTCGATTCTCGTTGGCCAGCTTGAGCACCGCTTCGACGTGCTCGGTCTCGGTCGGAAAGACGACCAGGTCGGGCTTGTGGGTCCAAGTCGACGTCCCGTCGTAGGAGTAGACCTTGCGGTCCTCTTCCGACGCCAGCACGTTGGCCTTGCCTACGATGTCTGCCAGACGGTTTGCGAACTGCTCATACGCCATGGATTGTCTGTGCCTCCGAGAAACGCCGTCCGGAATATCCCGTCAAAACACGCGTCATTCGCCAAGACGGCCCCTCCATCAGCATAACCGATTCGGCATGCCGGCGAAAATCCAAAGCCGAGATTCTCGTCCCGAAGAACGCGGGTGGCCCCGATAGCTTGGCTATCGGGGGGCCATTAGGCCCAGGAGGTTTTGCGCGGCAGGAGATCGTCCGGTTGGCGAGTGGCACCGATGATTCTCCGCGCGTGGCACGGCTTCTTGAAGCCCTGTGGCGTCAGCCACAGGAGGTGACTGCCACTAACAGTCAAGAGTGGGGTGCAAAGTCCGATCCGGCAGCCTTCGCGTTGCCAAGACCGAGAAGATCGACACCGACGACGACGGCACCGTCGACACCACCACCCGCACCGATTACCACGTCGACAAGCAGAACCACACCGGCTACGCCCAGGTCTTTGCCTACGACGCCTACGGCGTCCCGATCGGCTTCACGCTGGCAAACGCCTTGACCGCCCTCCTCTACAGCGGGGAGATGACCGACCAACTCACCGGCCTCCAATACCTCCGCGCCAGATACTACGACGCCGCAACGGGAAGGTTCAACCGCCTGGACCCGTTCGCCGGGAATTTCAGTGATCCACAGTCGCTGCATAAGTACCTGTATTGCCATGGGGATGCGGTGAATGGAGTGGATCCGAGTGGAAACATGACTCTTATCGGTTTGGGAACCAGCATGCCAAGCGGAATGCGCACTCGCATTCAGAATGCGGGTGCCGCAACGCAGGCGCTGATACGGTTTGTCTCGCCAATTTATCTGATCCCGCAGATAGGTTTTCCAACCGGCACTGCTGCCAGTGTGTTTGGAATTCGGATGGCGCTTGCACTACCATTGATCGGTATCGAAACGGCTTTTCGCCTTTCTTACGAGAGAGTACTAACCGAGATGAGCCAACTTGCAGCGTCCCTCCGTTCGGTGAGCCAAGTGGCAGGCGAACCTCAAGGCTACTTCTTGCGCCGTCAGGCAGCATGCATCGGATTGGCACGCTATACGGAAGATTTCGTTGACAAGCGCTCTGTGGGCAATATCGTAATGTATGCACTTCAGCAAACCTCAAAGCTGTTTCTGGATGCGCAACTGGGGATTGTCCTCAATTTCCTTGTGCCCAGCCCGTCCGAATTGATCTTCGGGGCCCTCCAAGCGGACATCGCAATCCGAGCACCTTGGTTTATTAGGATCCTTTGGGCAATGCCGGATTGGTTCAAGGCCCTAGAGTACGTGGACAACTTCACTGACAATATCAAGAATTTGGGGCTCTTGGCGCCTGCAACAACTGCTGCCCTTCAGGCGAAAGGGTATCTGAACAAGAATCGTCATGATTTCGATCCCGTCGTAGCAACTGCGGGAGTTGTACTAGGACACGAGGACCTAATGCGAGCGATACGCGAACTCCGCCTGACGGTTGAATCACAAGCTGATCCTGTAGACGCTGCAAGCCACTTCGAGCAGATGCTTGTGGAGTTGCGCGGAGTCGGTGTTAGGTTTCAATAGCACATGTCTCATGACGCATTGAAATCGGCAGAAGGCCAAGGTAATACTACATGACTCATAGTGAAAATGCTAGCACTGCTACATTTGAATAATCTCCTTGAGCTTCTTGCCGACGCGGCGGTTCCGCGAGCCTGTTTCCATGGCGTTGATCATGTCGTCCAAGAGTTTGCTGCGTAGCAACTGTTGTAGTCGCGGCACGCTTGGAAGTCGAAGCGGATCGTTTTCGTCGCAGTCGGCTTTTGCACCGGGCTCGTTGGCGCCCAGGTGGGTCAGC
>JAAYAY010000060.1 GCA_012719125.1 Planctomycetaceae bacterium
ATCCACGAAAGAAGAAACGCGAACACATCGGGGCCCCACAAATCACCAATGCAACCAAACAACAAATCGCGACGGCTACAAAACTTAAGAGTCAACGTCATGAATTTCGGTTAACGGCGTAGTGTGCCACTGTCTACTCGTTGACAGTGCCTGAACGAGGATAAAGCGATAATACTACTAACCAGTAAGCAGTGGCACACAAGATCGACTCCTTTGACGCAGAAACCGATTCTTTCGGTTGTCAGATTCACCCCCTAGAACCCATCGCCACGCCAATTCTCTTGCCTGGATCCCCGTCTCCATTCCCTTGGTTACCTCATGTTCAAAACAACACGCGTCCCAACTCCATCTACGGAACCACCGGCCCGCTCCGTACGCAGAAATCGCCCCAACCAGCGTTGATCCGCCAAGATCAGCCCCCCCCCAAACCGGTTCATCCGGCGGAAGCGTAGGTTCCATCCTCGCCCGGGAGTACCGGTGCCTCTTCTCTTGTTGCCGACGCGCCTAAACGGTTGTTTGTCAAGCGGTTATGGCCATCGTGCAACAGAGAAGAGGCACCGGTACTCTTCTTGCACTTCGCACCCTACGCGAATTCCGGATGAACCAAGAAACCTCCCCAAATGTTCAACTTTCCTATTGAAAAATCGCGCCACATTGCTAACATGTACTTATGGACACGTGTACATTCGACCACAAAGCTGTCCGCCTCCTCACTGACCACCCCGACCGATTCGCCCGACAAGGCGCCGTCGTCGCCACCTGGCGCACCCACGCCCCCCGCCGCCTCAAACGCCAGGCCCGCCTCCGCACCGCCCTCTTCCGCGAAAAAGTCATCCGCCCCCTCAATCAATACATCGAGCAGATGTTCGCCCTCTTCGGCAACGACCTCTACCCAAAGCGGGGCAAGCCTCCAACCCAACCTTCACAAACATGCGCGCACCATGCGCACAAATCCCAAACCAAGACACTAAGAGGATCCGAAATCCGCGGCATAAGACAGGCCGGACCACGCCTCTCCGCCGCCGACGTCCCCCCACACCTCATCCCCGATTTCCCCTTCCCCCTCCCGGCCCCCCTCGCCGAACTGGCACTACCCAAAGCGGAATTATCTCCGCCTGTTGACCAAAATAACCCCCACTGCTCACAGCCCAAACCGGAATTCTCTCCGTCTGTTGACCAAAACAACCCCTACCAGTCGCCCTTCAAGCCCAATGTGGGGCATGTCCGCAACCCAGCCTTCACAGAATTGCGGCCGCACAACGCACACAAGCCCCGAACCATGTCTCCAACGACCCGCGTTCGGTTCCCCAAAGAAATCACCGGTTCCTGCCACCGTCGTTCCCGTTCCCCACCGCCGGCTCCAAGACAACCCGCATCTGCCCATTCCCCCATGGAGAGGGGCCCGCTGGTTCTGCGCTCCCAGAATCGCCGCAACCCCATGCGCCACCGAACCTTAGCTACTCCATGGCTCATGCACCTATCGATCGACGTTTGCACCACCAACCCCACCGACCCGCAACCATTTCACCACCGTTTGTGACAGCACTTTCACCCCTAGAGCTTGATGCCGAGCATTCCATCGAACAAACTGGATCCCGTTGCCTCCAGCCTCCTTCAACCTCCAGACGGGAGAGATCCAATGAACCACATCTACCCAGCCGTCTTCTTCCTCCTATTGGCGGCCGTTGCCAATACCGCCCGCGGCGATTGGACCACCCTCTACGGCGCCGCTCGCGAAGAAGCCCGACAGGTCTCCAGTTCCTCGCTCGCCGTCCCGCTCTCCCAGGAGGAATGGAACGCCACCGCCCCACAACGCCGCGAAATGTGGCGCGAAATGCTCGGCCTGTCGCCCCTGCCGCCGCGATCGCCCCTCAACGCCGCCGTCACCGGCGTCCTCGAACGCGGCGACTACGTCGTCGAGAAGGTCCACTTCCAGTGCCTCCCCGGCGCCTATGTGATCGGCAACCTATATCGGCCTGCCAAGATCACCGGGCGTCTCCCCGCCGTGCTGTACCTCTGCGGACACTCCAAAGGAAAAGTCAATCCGCCCTACCAGGCAAACCCGCGCTGGTTCGGCCAGCACGGCTACGTGGCCCTCGTCCTCGATCCCATCCAACTGGGCGAGTCGCAGGGAATCCACCACGGAACCTATCGCGAAGGACGCTGGGATTGGCCCAGCCGAGGCTACACGCCCGCCGGCACCGAAGTCTGGAACGCCATGCGGGCGCTCGATTACCTCGAGACCCGGCCCGACGTCGACGCCGACCGAATGGGAGTCACCGGCCTGAGCGGAGGCGGAGTGATCTCCTGGTGCCTGGGGGCGGCCGATGAGCGAGTGAAGGTGGTGGTGCCGGTCTGCCAGTCGGGCAGCATCGAGCACGTCGTCACCGATCGCGCCACCGACGGCCACTGCGACTGCGCCTTCTGGATCAACTACTACCGCTGGTGCTGGCCCGATCTTGGCGCCCTCATCGCTCCCCGTTCGCTCCTGATCGCCTCCGGCTCCGAAGACGTCCTCTGGCGTCCCTACGGATACCGCGACGTCGCCAACCGCATCCGCCATCAATATGCCGCGCTGGGGGCCGCCGACCACTTCGACCTCGTCGAAGACATGACGCCCCACGGCTACACGCCCAAGCTGCGTCAGGCCATCTTCACCTGGTTCAACACCCATCTGAAAGGCGACCCCACGCCCGTCGCCGACGACGTGACCGACTTCGTCGAACCGGAAGAAAACCTGCTCGTCTTCGGCGGCAAGCTGCCGGAAAATGATGAGATGCGCCGCATCGACGAGCTACTGGTGAAGAAAGCCGACGTGCCCGCGATTGCAGACGAGGCAGCCTGGCGAGAGTACCAGAAGAAGACCCTCGCTCGACTCCGCGACGTGACCTTCCGCACGACCCTGCCGGAACGAGTCCCCCGCCAGCGCGACTATCGGGCCGACGGCAACGACAAGACCGCCACCATGGCCACCTACGTCTTCGACAGCTTCGACGGAATGACCCTCAGCATCAAGACCCGGCGCCCCGACCGCGCCCCGTGCCCCATGCCCACGCTGGCCTTTGCCGTCCAGCCCGACGCCCAAAGCACCTTCTCCGGCGGCGGCTCCTCGCGGCCTCGCGTCGGCGAAGGGCTGGCGACTGCCGCCGTCGAAGTCCGCAATACCGGCGCCACCTCCGTCGGCCCCGGCTACCTCTGGACAGCCAGAAGAACCTACCCGCTCCTAGGGCAAACGCTCCCAGAGCGGCAAACCAGCGACCTCCTGGCCGCAATCAAGCTGCTGAGCGAAGAGCCGGCAACGGGACCGATCGCCGTCTACGGCCAAGGTCACACGGCTCCGCTGGCCGTCTATGCCGCCGTCCTCGATCCGCAAATCGCCGAGATCGTCCTTGCCGATCCGCCCGCCACCCACGAAGACCCGGCCACCCCGGAGTTCCTGGGCGTGCTTCGCTTCGGCGATCTGCCCCAGAACCTGGCCCTCGTCTATCCCCGCCCAATCACCTTCGTCGGCAACATGCCCGAAGCCTACCAGTGGACCAAGCAGCTCTATGAGAAGCTGGGCGCAGGCGATCGAATTCGAGTAGTCAAGAGCGTCGGGGAATGGCGGCCGCGGTGATCCCTTACGGTTTCCCTGACTGACTCGAGATAGATCAGAACATTCGCGCTTGTTGCGATCCGGAAAATCGAAGGAGGCCGACCATGACTCGCAGAATACTCGTTGCGGCAGCGTTGCTGATGACAGCCGTTCTCACAAGCTCGGCCGCGGCCATCGAGGAAAAAGACCGCCCAGAAGCCGCCAAGCAGCCGGCGGACGAAACAGTCCGCCAGCGCGAGGGCGGCGAACGTGCCGCCCCGGAGGCCATGCGCCAAGGCCGCCGCGAAGGCGCCGCACGAGAGGGCACCGAAGACGGGCTCCCCGCGGCGAAAGCCGAAGCCTTCGGCCGCGGCGAACGCTTCATCGTCGAACCTCTCTGGCGATTGGGAGTGTTCGCCTACAACACCGATACCGGCGTCGTCGTCACGCGGGTGATTCCCGGCACCGCGGCCTGGCGCGTGGGATTCGAGCCCGGCGATCGCATTGTCACCGTCGGCGGTTTCCAGGTCGGATTCGTCGGAGACCGGTTGTTCTACCTGGGCGAAGAACTGCAGCACCGAGCCGATCCGCGCGGCCGAGTCCGAATCCTCGCCCAAAACGTCCGCGATCGCGGCCTTCTGAATATCGACGTCCAACTGGACGCGCGACGCCACCGGGAGCCGCCGTTTCCCATGCCGCGCGAACGAGAGCCGGACCGATTTTGATTCGTCAAAGCCGAGTCGTCCGGCGTCGGCCCGCGCCGATCACGGCGCAGAGGCTCTCAGAAGCCGGGCTTGCTTTTCGACATGCGCGAAAACGTGTACGATAGGCTCAGTTCTTTGCACATGTTCCGAGCCGACTGCATCTTGTCTTTGCGAGTAGAATTCCGCTTCGCGACGCCACGGAGGGACGAACATGCAGAAGAAGATGTGGACTTTCCGGTCCAGGGTGCTTCTCGTCGTCTTCGCCACCGTGGTGTTCACGGCAATGACCGTCCAGTACTCCGCCCAACGAGAGACGGAGCGGGCGATGCTTGCCGCCTATGAAGGCAATGCTCTCAATCTCATCAACACGGTTGCCCTGAACGTCGAGAGCGAGTACCGCAGCGTCCTGTTTCATGAGTCGGTCGCACTCGAGCTGAGGAAGGCCGAGCTGCGCAACATCGTCGGCCTGGGAATTCAGCGAATTGAGGAGTATCACCGGCAGCAGACGAAGGGGCTGCTTTCGGAAGCCGAAGCGCAGCAGATGGCCCTGGAGGACTTGCGCGACATGCGATATGACGACGGGGTGGGGTATCTGTGGGTCAACGACACGGCCCAACCCGCACCGCGGTTGGTCATGCATCCGACTATGCCTGAATTGGAGGGCACTTCCTTGTCGGATGGACCGCGATTCGAGTCCGTCACGGGCGAAACCAAGAACCTGCTGGCCGCTTTCGTTGACTTGTGCCGCGAGGACGGAGAAGGGTATTGTGACTATCTGTGGCCGAAGCCCACCCGGGACGGATTGAGCGACGACGTCGCCAAGATCTCGTACCTGCGCCTCTTCGAGCCGTGGGGTTGGGTGATCGGCACCGGGGTCTATATCGACGATATCGAGAAGGAGGCCCGGAAGCGTCTTGACGCCGTTCTGGTGGAACTCCGTGAGACACTATCGAAAGTGAGAATCGCCGAAACGGGCCATTTGTTCATTTTCGACGGCAACCAAAATTCGCTGGTCCATCCCTTTCTCGACAGCGTTGCGGATTCGCGCAGCCCGGAAATGCGGACCGAGATGTTGGGACAACTCATGGTGGCCGCCAAGACGCCGACCGTCCCTTTCGACTATATTTGGAGCAAGCCGGGAAATGAGAACGAACACCGGTTTCTCAAACGGGCCTATGTCACCCATTTCGAACCGCTGGACTGGTACATCGGGGCTTCGTTCTATGTGGAAGAAATGGAGTTGCCGGCCCGGCGTTTGAGAAGCCGGATCTTCCTTCTCTCCTGCCTGGTGCTTCTGGCGGCAATCGGGCTGGCCGTGTGGATCTCCAAGGGGATGATGAAGCCGCTGAGGCAATTGACGCTGGCGGCAACCCGTATTCAGCGGGAAGGTTTTCGTGCGGCGGAGATCCCCGTTTCGGGGACGGTGGAGACGGTAGACTTGGGAATGGTTTTGCGCAGGATGCTGTCGTCGATCGAGAGATCCGAGCAGCAATTGAAGAACGTGAACAGCTACATCGGCAACGTGATCGACTCAATGCCGTCGGTGCTGGTGGGCGTGGACGCATCGGGCAAGGTAACGCAGTGGAACTGCGCGGCCGAGCGAGTGACGGGGCTGGCACGCACGGAGGCCACAGGGCGGACGCTGGACCGGGCCTTACCCGCCATGGCCCCGGAGATGGAACGGGTACTTGCCGCCATGAAGAACGGAGAGACGTTCAGCGAACGGCGGCGAATTCGCCGGGAGGACGATTGCGTTCGTCTCGAAGACGTCACCGTGTATCCGCTCGTTGCCGACGGCGTCGAGGGCGCGGTGATCCGCATCGACGACGTCACGGAGCGGGTGCGGATCGAGGAAATGATGGTGCAGTCGGAGAAGATGCTTTCGGTGGGCGGACTGGCTGCCGGCATGGCCCACGAGATCAACAATCCCCTGGCCGGCATGATCCAGACGGCCGGCGTACTCTCCAGCCGGCTTGCCGACGATCTGCCGGCCAACGCGCGTGCCGCTGAGGAAGCAGGCACAAGTATGGAAGCGGTTCGCCGCTTCATGGAGGCACGCGGCGTCCCCAGGATGCTGGCGAGGATTCGGCAGTCGGGTGCCCGTGCCGCGGAACTCGTCTCCAACATGCTGAGCTTCGCCCGCAAGAGCGACCGCAGTTTCTCCAGTTATGATCTGGCGAAATTGCTCGACCACACCGTCGACCTGGCCGGCAGCGACTACGATCCGGAGAGGGAGTACGACTTCCGCCGGATCGAGATTGTCCGGCAGTACGAAGAGGGCGTCCCACAGGTGCCCTGCGAGGCAAGCAAGATCCAGCAGGTCGTGCTGAACCTGCTTCACAACGGAGCGGAGGCCATGCAGGAAGGACTTCAAGCTAGTTGCGAGAGCCGGCAGCCGCGTTTCGTGCTGAGGCTGGCCCACGAACGGGAAGCCGGTCGGGTCCGCATCGAGATCGAAGACAACGGGCCCGGCATGGATGAGGCGACGCGAAAGCGGGTGTTCGAGCCGTTCTTCACGACCAAGCGCACGGATCGTGGCAACGGGCTGGGGTTGAGTGTCTCGTACTTCATTGTCACCGAGACCCACGGCGGGGAGATGAGCGTGGAATCGTCTCCCGGCAAGGGTGCCAGGTTCGTCGTTCGCCTGCCGGTCGGGAAGGGACGGAAGGAGGCGGAGTCTTCCGCGACCGTTCCCCGCGGTCCCGTTTCGCAACCGACGCGCAATCCGGCGTCGGCGCCGGGCTGATGGAATTGAGTTCAAGGACGTCAGGGAGCCGATCATGCCGAAGAAGACATGGACGTTTCGGTCCAAGGTGCTTCTGCTGGTTGCAGCAACCGTGTTGTTCACGGCGCTGACGATCCAGTACTCCGCCCGCCACGAGACCGAAAGGGCGATGCTTACCGCGTATGAGGAGAATGCGTCGAACCTGATGAACACGGTCGTTCTGAACGTCGAGAACCAGTATCGGAGCATCCTGTTTCACAAGTCGGCCACGCTCGAAAGGAGGAAGGCCGGGTTGCGGAATATCGTGACGTTGGCCTTGGAGCGGATTGAGAAGCGGCACGAGCAGTGGAAGGCCAAGGAGCTTTCGGACGAGGAATCGCAGCGGCTGGCGCTGGAAGATGTGCGAGGCATGCGATACGACGACGGCGTCGGGTACCTCTGGATCAACGATATGGATCCCGATACCCCACGGATGATCATGCATTCGGCCTTGCGGGAACTCGAAGGCACCACCGCGGACGACGAGCGATACAGCTTGGCGATCGGCCTGAACAAAAACTCGTTGGATGTTTTCGTCGCGGTCTGCCGCGAACACGGGGAGGGGTACGTCGATTATCTGGCGGTCAAGCCGAGCGAGGGCGAACTGATCGAGAACGCTCACAAGGTCTCTTATGTGAAACGGTTCAAGCCGTGGGAATGGGTCGTGGGAACGGGAGTGTACGTCGACGACGTCGAAGCGGAAGTCCAAAGGCGACTGGACGCGGTGATTGCCGATTTGAGCCACACGCTCGCCAAGGTGAGAATAGCCGAGACGGGAAGTCTGTTCATCTTCGACGGCGACAAGAGACTGCTGGTTCATCCGACGATCGACGGTTCGCACGACCTGGAGATGCGGGCGGGAATGCTGGAGGAGCTCATGGAAGCCGCCAAGACGCCGACCGTACCTTTCGAATACGCTTGGAGCAAGCCGGGTGGCAACAACGAATACCGGTTTCGCAAGCGGGCCTACGTCACGCATTTCGAACCGCTGGACTGGTACATCGGGGCCTCGTTCTTCGCGGACGAGATGGAATTGCCGGCCCGGCGATTGACCAGCCGGATCTTTCTCCTCTCCTGCCTGGTTCTTCTGGTGTCGATCGGCTTTGCCGTATGGATCTCCAAGGTGCTCATGAAACCCCTGCAGCGTTTGACGCTCGCCGCAGCCAATATCGAGAGGGAAGGCATTCTCGCGGCGGAGATCCCGATCTCCGGATCGGTGGAGACGGTAGAGTTAGGGGCGGTCCTGCGCAAGATGCTCTCGTCCATCGAGAAGTCCGACGAGGATCTGAGGAGGGCCAATAACTACATCGGCAACATCATCGACTCCATGCCGTCGGTGCTGGTGGGCGTGGATGCCCAGGGGAAGGTGACGCAGTGGAATTCGGCAGCGGAGCGGGTAACCGGGCTTGGGCGAGCCCAGGCCCTGGGGCAACCGATCAATCAGCTTCTGCCTGTAATGGCCTCCGAAATGGACCGGGTACTCGACGCCGTCCGGAGCCGGCAGGCCTTTGCCATACACAGACGAGTTTGCCGCGAGGGGGAGCAGATCTGTTTCCAGAACGTAACCGTTTATCCGCTCACTGGCGAGAGTGCGGACGGGGCGGTAATCCGCGTTGACGATGTGACGGAACAGGTGCGGATCGAGGAAATGATGGTGCAGTCGGAGAAGATGCTGTCGGTGGGAGGAATGGCGGCGGGGATGGCGCACGAGATCAACAACCCTCTGGCCGGGATGGTGCAGACAGCGAGCGTGCTCTCCAGCCGACTGACGGACGATCTGCCCGCCAATACTCGTGCGGCAGAAGCGGCGGGAACGAACATGGAAGCGATTCGGAGATTCATGGAGTCTCGTGGAGTTCCGAGGATGTTGGCAAGGATTCGGGAGTCGGGTACCCGGGCGGCCGGCATCGTGTGGAACATGCTGAGTTTCGCCCGCAAGACCGATTCTGCATTCTCCACCTGCAACCTGGCCGAGTTGCTCGATCAGACGGTCGATCTGGCCGGCAGCGACTACGACTTGAAGAAGAAGTATGACTTCCGCCAAATCGAGATCATCCGGCAGTACGAAGAGGGAGTGCCGGAGATCCCCTGCGAGGCGAGCCGGATCCAACAGGTCGTGTTGAACCTGCTTCGGAACGGGGCAGAGGCCATGCAGGAGGGATTCAGGGAAGGCGGTGGAAAAGAGAAACCGCGTTTCGTGCTGGGGTTGGCCTATGAGCGAGAGGCGGAGCGAGTTCGCATCGAGGTCGAGGACAACGGCCCTGGCATGGACGAAACGACGCGAAGGCGCGTTTTCGAGCCGTTCTTCACCACGAAGCCCACGGATCGTGGCACCGGCCTGGGATTGAGCGTATCCTACTTCATTGTCACCGACACCCACGGCGGCGAGATGAGCGTCGAGTCGTCTCCCGGCGAGGGATCGAAATTCATCATCCGTCTGCCGGTAGGAAGAGGCATTTCATGAGCGAACAAGCTTATACGGTGTTGATCCTGGACGACGATGAGGCCGTCCGGGAGAGCTTTCGCGACTACTTCGAGGATCTCGGATGGCAGGTGTGGGTCGCGCCAACGGCCGAGGAAGCGTTCGACCTGCTCGAGCGTCAGACGCTCGATGCGGCCGTCGTCGACATACGGTTGCCGGGCATGGACGGCAACGCGTGGCTCCGCGCGGTTCGCGAAGTCCACCCCAGGCTGGCATGCGTTGTCTGCACCGGTTCGCCCGAATACCGCCAACCGACGGACATCACGGTATCGCCGCAGGTGTCGGAGCGTGTGTTTTTCAAACCTGTGCCCGACCTTGACGAACTGGCAGAAACGTTACGGAGACAGATCGAGCAACTGTCGCGACACCATCGAGACGAATTGGGGCGAAGAAAGCCCGCTCGTCCCTCGGATAGAACCGTGCAACGGGAAGGGACGTCACCATGAATGACCGGGCGGCAACAGTCCTCGTGATCGAGGACGAACCGGCGTTGCGAGAGAGCATGGCGGATTATTTGGAGGACCGGGAGTTCCGCGTCTTCACGGCGGAGAACGGCCGCATGGGGCTGGAGGTTTTCGAACGAGAGCGTCCGGACCTGGTCCTCACCGATCTGCGCATGCCGGATGTGGACGGCCTGGAAGTGCTGCGGCGCGTGGGGGAGTTGTCGCCGGAGACGGCCCTGATTGTGGTGTCGGGCACGGGGCGCATCAGCGATTCGGTCCGAGCACTGCAGCTCGGGGCCTGGGACTACATCCTCAAACCGATCGACGACATGTCGATCATCTCCCTCGCCGTGGAGAAGGCATTGGAACGAGCCAGGTTGTTGCGGGAGAACCGCGACTATCAGCAGAACCTCGAGACGCTGGTGCGGCAAAGGACGGCGGAACTCCAGCAAGCCAACGCACGCCTGGCAAGCACCGTGGCCGAACTCGAACGTTCGAGAACCGAACGCGAGGAGTTGATTGCCCGCCTGGAGGCTCAGAACGCCGAGTTGGAGCGGTTCGCCTACACGGTCTCGCACGACCTGAAGACCCCGCTGATCACCGTCAAAGGATACATCGGGGCGCTCTCCGAGGACCTGGCCAGAAGCGACATGACGCTCGTCGCGGACGATCTGGCACGGATCTCCGGCGCGGCCGACAAGATGGCCGTGTTGCTCAGAGACGTGCTGGAACTCTCCCGAATCGGTCGCGTGGTCAACCCTTCGGAGAACGTTCCGCTTCGCGAATTGGCGGAGGAGGCACTCGAGCTGTTCCTCAAACCGATTCAGAAGAACAACATCCGTGTGGAAGTCTCGCCCGATCTGCCTGTGGTTTACGGCGACCGGACCCGGCTGTTGGAGGTTCTTCAGAACCTCATCGAAAACGCGATCAAGTATATGGGTGATCCACCTCGACCGCGGATCCAGATCGGTTCGCGTCTCGACGGCCGCGATCGCGTCTTCTATGTTCGCGACAACGGAATCGGCATCGATAGCCGCTATCACGACAGAATCTTCAACCTTTTCGACCAACTCGACGGGAGCGTCGAAGGCACGGGAATCGGCCTGGCCCTCGCCAAGCGGATCGTCGATATTCACGGCGGGCGCATCTGGGTCGAGTCGGAGGGAGCGGGCCGCGGCTCGACGTTCTGCTTCACCATCCCGGCAAAGAGCGAACCCGCAGAGTCCGTGCCCCGCGATCCCGTTGCCAGTGAACCGTGATCGTGGGGCTCCTGAGAGCAGGGCCCGGGGGCCACCAAGCGCCGAGTGATCCGAGTCTGGAACAGACTCGGCTACGGGGATTCGCCTGCCAACGCCATGGCGCCGTGCAGAACGACCTCCTCGCCCAACGCCGCGGGGCGGATCTCGAAGGTCCCGCGATGGGGAGGGAAGACGAAGCGGTCGACGGCCGCTCGGACCGGGGCAAGGAACAACTCCTCGCCTACCAGCGAAACGCCGCCCCCCAGGACGACGATGTTGGGAGCCAGCAGCGTGATCATCTGGGCCAGCGCCCAGCCATAGGCCTCGCAGGCCTCCGCAAAGACCTGGCGTCCCACGGCATTGCCCGCAATGGCGGCGTCGGCGACGTGCCTGGTGGTGAGCAGCGGCGTCCGTCCGTCGCAACGAGCCAAGAGGTCTCGAGCCTCGGCCGATTCGGGGCGTTCGGCAATTCGGCTGCGGGCCGCGGCCGCGATGGCCCAACCGCTGGCCATCGATTCGAGGGTCTGATCGGGCGTGTCGCAGTGCAGCCCCGGGCGCAGGTGTCCCAGTTCGGAAGCCACGCCGCTGCCCCCGCAGAACAGGTTGCCGTCGAGGACCAACGCGCCGCCGATGCCGCTGCCCACGTTGCTGTAGAAGACGACGCGACCACCCTGGCCCGCCCCAAACCGGGCCTCGGCCAGACCGGCGGCGTCGGAGTCGTTGATCAGCACGGCGGGAAGCCCGAAAGCATCGCGGCACCACTCCGCCAAGGGGAAGTTGTCCCAACCTTCCACTTGGTGGCTGGTGATCGTCAGACCCGATGCCGCATCGATCGGGCCGCCGAAGCCGAAGCCGACGGCAGAGACCTGATGCCGGCTCAGCAACTCAGCTCCGCACTCGGCGATCTGACGCAGGACGCCTTCGGCGCCGCGAGCCGGCTCGACGTCGAGCCGCCGCAACTCCACGAGCGCCGTCCCGCATCCCGGCCCAACCGCCAACTGCAGCTTCGTTCCGCCGATTTCGATTCCCAGAAGCATAAGGCTTACTTCTTGAGTTCCTTGATCCGGATGTTGCGGAACTCGACCCGATCGCCGTGGCCCAGGAAGCCGATGAAGCCCTTCTCGTTGTGCATTCCGGGATGGTTCTTCCCGTCCGCAGTCTTCTCGATCTTGCTCAGATCGGCGTCGACGATCACGTGGCCGTTGAGGGTGACCTTGATGTGCGACCCGTCGGCCATGATTTCTTCGCTGTTCCACTCGCCGGCCGGCTTGCGAAAGCCCGTCTTGGCCGGCACAATGCCGTAGATGGAGCCGTGGTGCTGGTAGTCCTTGAGCCAGCCCTTGTACTTCTCGTGGGTATCGTCGAGGATCTGGATCTCCATTCCGCCGTAGGCCGCATCGCCGTTGCGCGGCGCACGGATGCCGATGCCGTTGTTGCCGCCGGGCGGCACGTTGAATTCGAAGCGGAAGATGAAGTTCGAGTATTCCTTCTCGCTCATCAGCTTGCCGCCGGGGGCACAGACCAGGTTGCCGTTCTCGACCACGTACCCCTTCGTGTCGCCCTGCCAGCCCGCCAGGGTCTTGCCGTCGAACAACGAAACGAATCCGTAGGCCGCTTCGTTCGAGGCCTGGCCGGAGAGTTCGGCGGTTTCGGGTTTCTGCTCGGCGGCAGTTGCATAGCAGGCAGTGAGCAGAAAGGCGGCGGATAACAGAGTGCGGAACATGGCAGCTCCTTTGGTGGTGGGAAACAGGGCGGGAGGGAACTCTGGAGTGACATTCATCGAATAAGCGACGGCAGGCTGAAGCCTGGACTCCAACAGCCCTATTGTGCTCTGGCGGACTGGCTGCCGTCAACCGGCCGGCTCTTCCTGCTTCATGCGGCGGAGTTCTCCCGTCGTTCTCATCGAGCAGAATTTGGGCCCGCACATGCTGCAATAGCGGTGCTCGCCGTCGGCCGGTTCCGTGAGCGATTCTTCGTGCATGCGGCGTGCGGTTTCGGGGTCGAGGGAGAGCCGGAACTGTTCGTCCCAATCGAACTCGAAGCGGGCCTTCGAGAGGGCATTGTCGCGGTCCTGGGCCCCTGGGCGCCGCCGGGCCACGTCGGCCGCATGGGCCGCGATTTTATAGGCGATCACGCCCTGGTGCACGTCCTCCATGTTGGGCAGCCCCAGATGCTCCTTGGGCGTGACGTAGCACAGCATGGCCGCCCCGTACCAGGCCGCCATGGCGCCGCCGATGGCGCTGGTGATGTGATCGTAACCGGGGGCGACGTCGGTGACGATCGGGCCGAGCACGTAGAACGGTGCCTCGTGGCACCACTCCATCTGGCGGCGGACGTTCATTTCGATCTGGTCCATGGGAATATGCCCGGGCCCCTCGATCATCACCTGGCATCCCAGTTCCCAGGCACGCAGGGCGAGATCACCCATCACCTTGAGTTCGGCAAACTGGGCCTCGTCGCTGGCGTCGTGGACGGAGCCGGGTCGCAACCCGTCGCCGAGGCTCCAGGTCACGTCGTAGTCGCGCATGATCTCGCAGAGCTGATCGAAATGGGTGTAGAAGGGGTTTTCTTCCCCATGCGCCGCCATCCATTTGGCGGTTAACGAACCGCCGCGGCTGACGATCCCCGTCAGGCGTTTCTCGGTAAGCGGCAGGTGCTCGCGCAGCAGGGCGCAGTGAATGGTCATGTAATCGACGCCCTGCCGGGCCTGATGCTCGACGATGTCGAGGAAGTCCTGGGGCTTCATGTCGACGATGTCGTCGAGTTGCTCGCACATCTGATAGAGCGGCACCGTGCCGACCGGCACTTCGACGGCGTCGATAATCCGCTGGCGAATCTCGTCGATCTGGTCTCCCGTGGAGAGGTCCATGACCGTGTCGGCGCCGTAGCGGAGGGCACACTTCACTTTGGCCAGTTCGCAGGACGCATCGCTGGAAAGAGGCGAGTTGCCGAGATTGGCGTTGATCTTGGTCCGGGCAGCCACACCGATCGCCATGGGATGGAGCCCCTTGGCCACATGAACGCGATTGGCCGGGATGACCATCCGTCCCCGGGCAACCTCGTCGCGAACCAGATCGGGGTCAAGCCGTTCGTCTTGGGCCACCTGCTCCATCTGGGGAGTGAGGCTTCCGGCTCGCGCCTGTTCGATCTGGGTCATTCGGGGGGCTCCGTATCAGCAGTCGGGACCCTCGAAAGTGAGGGTCCTGGCGTCCGTGGCGGGAGATTCGTTGGATGTTGCCGCAAGATCCCATCCTATCCGTGTCACTCGGGTTGTCAATTGGGGAAGCGGGTTGCCGTGCTACGCCGGTTCTGCCGGCATTGCAGAATGATCCGATTGTAGGGAGCAACGCGGTTGAAGCTTTTCCGCCGGAGGCCGGCTTCGCTTGGTGACGTTTGTGAGGATTCAAGCGGCGGCGAATGTGAAAAAATTGCGCGAACCGGTCGTTCCCGTCGCAACCGATTTTTCGTGCCGGAGCGGATCGTCCGATACAACGAGTACTCACCCTATATATCCCGGTGTGTGCATACGAGGATTCACCCGAATGATACGAGCAATGGCAACATTCCGGATTATCGGCCCCGCGCTCCTGGTTCTGGCCGGAGCGACGAGCGGAGTCGCTCAGACGGGCTTGCCGCAAGCTCCCCGCCCACAACTTGCACCGCTCCCCGCAAACAACGCATTGCCCGTACCGCTTCCGCCCGTGTCTGCGCCCGATCCTTGGGGACAGGCCGAACCGCTCGGCTCCACGACGCCCGGTGCCCCAAGCCAAAGTCAAATCGTTGAGATCAGGTCGCTGACGCTCGAAGATATCCGGCAGATTGCCCAGCAGAATAATCCGACGCTGATCCAAGCGCAGATGGCGGTTCGTGACGCCCAAGGCCAACAGATTCAGGCGGGGCTTTATCCGAATCCCGAGGTGGGGTATGCCGGTGCGGACGTCGGTATGGAAGCAACTTCCGGGCAGCAGGGAGGCTTTGTCGCCCAGGAAATCGTGACGGCCGGTAAGCTCCGTCTGGCGGCTTCGGCGGCGGGGCACGGCGCGACCGCGGCTCGCCACGCCCTGGAGGCGCAGCGCTGGCGAGTGATGAACTCCGTTCGAGCCGGATTCTACGAGGTTCTCCTGGCCCAAATGATGGTCGACGTCAATCAAGATCTGGTACGCGTCGGCAACGAGGCCGAGGAGATCACTACGCGTCTTCGAGCGGCCCAGGAGGTGAGCAAGGCCGACGTGCTTCAAGCCAGCATCGAGGCCGAGCGGGCCGAGGTGGGCTTGTTTATGGCCCGCAACCGCCATCGCATTGCCTGGTATCAGCTTGCGGCCATGGTGGGACGGCCCGAGATGCCGCCGGCCGCGCTGGTCGGCGACGTCCTTCAGGATCTGCCCGCGATCACCTGGGACGACGGATTGGCGCGTCTGTTATCCGGCAGTCCCGAACTCGCCCGGGCCCACGCGGCCGTGCAACAGGCACGTTGCGAGGTTGCCCTGCAATGCGCGGAACGCTGCTCGAACTTCGCCGTCGAAGCCGGGGTCAAATTCGACGAGGCCGCTCAACAAACACTCGCCGACGTGGGGGTGGCGGTGCCCTTGAGGATCTTCGATCGGAACCAGGGCAACATCATCTCGGCACAGGCAAAGCTCGTTGCTGCAACGCGCGAGGTCGAACGGGTTGAACTTGACCTGTTCAACCGATTCGCCGAGGCCTTCGAGAGCTATTCCAATTCCAATCGGCAAGTCGAACTGTTTCGCACCCAGGTTCTCGCAAGCGCCAAGGAATCGCTCGAGTTGGTTCGGGCCGGATACCGCGAAGGCGAATTCGACTATCTCAGCCTGCTCACGGCCCAGCGAACCTACTTCGCCGCGAATCTGGAATACTTGGACGCCCTGCGCGAGTTGTGGGAACGATCGGTGGAGTTGGACGGACTGATGCTTACCGGCGGCCTGGAAGCCGTCGAGTGAATCGTCAGGTCCTCTCCGGGGCCATTCGCGTGAACATCTCGTAGAGGATGGGCAAAACGATCTGCTCGAAGAAGATGGCCACGACGAACCCGCCGATGTAGACGACGGCCAACGGGCGGTGAAGTTCGGAGCCGGAAGACGTTCCCAGGGCAAGCGGCAGCACCCCCAGAATCAGAATCAGTTCGGTCATCAGGATCGGCCGGAACCGATTGGCGGCGCCCTGAATCACGGCCTCGTGGAGACCCAGGCCCTGCTTGCGGAGATCGTTGATCTTGCCCACCAGGACGACCCCGTTCTGGAGGGCAATTCCGAACAGGGCGATGAAGCCGATGATCGAGGAGACGTTCAGGGTCTGGCCCGTCAGGTAGAGGGCGACGATGCCGCCGGCCAGGGTGATCGGCACGTTGAGCAATAGCAGGAACGACTGCCGGAGAGAGCCCAAAGAGGCAAAAAGCACGACCAGCACGCTGAGGCCCACAATCAACATCATCCACATCAGTTGCCGCATCGTCTTCTGCTGGCTCTCGAACTGGCCTCCAAAGGCAAAGTGATACCCTTTCGGTAAATCGACGCTCTGCGAGATCCGCTTGGTCGCCTCGTCGACGAAACTCCCCACGTCGCGCCCGATCACGTTGCAGAGAATGATCTTCCGCCGCGTCAAGCTCTCGCGGAAAATGGTCTGCGGCCCCTCACCCTGCTTGATGTCGGCAAGCTCCGCAAGCGGAATCTGCCTGCCAACGGGCGTGTCGACTAGCAGATTGGAGATTTCGTCCACGCTGAGCCGGTACTTTTCCGGCAGCCGCACCAGGACCGACGTGAGTCGCTCGCCCTCCCGCACGTCGGTGGCCTCGGCGCCGTTCAGCGCCGTTTCGATCAGGTCGGCCACGTCGCCCACATGGATCCCGTGACGTGCCAACGATGAGCGATTCAGGTCGATGAGGATCAACGGAATCCCGGCGGTCTGCTCGACTTGCAGGTCGGCAACTCCAGGAATCTCCTCCATGACGTGGTGGATCTCACCGATCTTCGCGTTGAGGATATCCAGGTCCGGACCGAAGAGCTTCAGCGAGATCTGACCTTCAACGCCGGTGAGCATTTCCGAGAGCTTGTTGGCAATGGGTTGTTCGAACATGTAGACAACCCCGGCAACCTTCTCATCGAGTTCTCGGCGCATGGCTTCGGTCAACTCCACGAATCCCCGCGTTCGCTCCTCCCGGGGCTTCAATTTCATGATGAAATGGGAGTGGTTGGCCGGATGGACATGTTCCGTTTCCTCGCCCATGCCCGTCTGCCGGCAGACGCAAACAACCTCCGGGAAGGAGAGAAAGATCTCTTCGATTTTCTTGCCGATTCGTACCGATTCTTCCAGCGACGTTTCCGGCAGCATGACGGTGGAAGCAACAATCGCACCTTCATCAAGGAAGGGCACGAACTCGCTTCCCAATTCCTGGTAGGCCAGGAAACCGACCACCAGTACGGCGATACATGCCAGAATCACCAGCGCTTTCATGTGGAATGACGCCTCCAGCACACCGACGTAAGCGCGGGTCGCCAGGCGGACGAAGAACTGCTCCTTCTTTGCCAGATCCCGCTTGCCCATGCAATACGACATGAGAACCGGCTGGAGCGTGACGTTCATGACGAGCGAGCCCAACAGAGCTGCCACAAGAGCAAAGGCTGTGGGCCGAAACATCCGACCGGCGATTCCCTCCAGGGCCAACAGTGGCAGGAACACGAGCACGATGATCAGGTTGGCGGAGAACAAATAGGTGCCAACCTCCTTGGCGCCGTGGCCCGCCGCCTCGAGCGGAGTTTTCTCGCCTCCGCCTTCGAACGACTTGTAGATATTCTCGACCATGATCACCGAACCGCTGGCCATCTTGCCGATGCCGATCGCCAGACCGCCCAGGGCCATGATCGTCAGCGACACGCCGCCCAGCTTCATGAGAATCAGGGCGAAGAGGACGGAAATGGGAGTGGTCAGAGCGGCAATCAGTGACGCTCGGATGTTGCCCAGGAATAGGAGAATCACGATGAGAACGAGGGCTCCTCCTTCGAGCATGGATATTTCCACATGGCGCAACGTGCTGTGAATCAACTCGGATTGGTCGTAGTACGGTGCGATGCTCACTCCGTAGGGCAAGTCGCGTTTAATGTTGCTGAGGAAGGCCTTGACGTTATTAATGACGCGCAGCGTGTCGGCGCCGTATTGCTTCTGCACCACCACGGAGACGGCTTCCCGGCCGTTGTAGCCGGCATTGCCTCGGGGGAACTTGTGCCCCACGCGCACGTCCGCCACGTCTTCCACTCGGACGGGGATATCGCTGTGCGTGGTAATCACCGTGTTCTTGATATGCTCAATCGATTCGATCCGGCCCAGGCCCTTGATGAGGAATTCCTGAGACTTTTTGGTAACAATGCCGCCGGAGAAGCTGCGATTGCTGTCTTCGATGGCCTCGCGGACTTCGGCCACTGTGATCCCGTAGTGATGGAGCATGTCGGGCTTGAGGAAGACCTGATACTGCCGGGCGAAGCCGCCGAGATTGACAACAAAGGAGATCCCTTCCACTCCCAGCAGCCGGTAGTGAATCGTCCAATCGGCGACGCCGCGGAGTTCCATCGGGTCCACCTCATCGCCCACTACGGCAAATTCGAAGATCTCACCCATGCGCGACGAAACCGGCCCCATGCTCGGCCGGTCCGCCCCTGCCGGGAGCTGCTCGGCCAGGATTTCGAGCTTGCCGGCCACGATCTGCCGGGCCTGGTAGACGTCGACCCCCCAATCAAACTCGACGGTGACGACCGACTCGCCCGTCGTCGACTCGGAGCGGACGCGCGTGACGCCCGGACTGCCGTTCATCAGGCTTTCGAGCGGATAGGTGACGAGGCGTTCCACGTCTTCCGCCGCCATTCCGTGGTACGACGTAATGATGTTGACCAGGGGAGCGTTCAGGTCGGGATACACGTCCTTGGGCATCTGCTGGTAGACGACCATCCCGCCGATGGAAACCAGGATGGTCAACAGAAGAACGAGCAAACGGTTACGCAAGGCAAGGTCAATGATCGCTCGAATCACAATGGTGTCTCCTCTGGGGGCGGCGCTGCATTTCGCCGGCAGTGGCCATCAGCACACAGCGTTCAGTGCGTGTGACCCGCTTGAAGTGCCTCGCTGAGCAAGACCGACCGAAGTTGGTAATTACCCACGGTGGCGACCTTCTCTCCCACGTCCAGCCCTTCGAGAATCTGCCGATTAGGTCCGTCGATTGCACCCGATTTCACCTCGCGCCGCTCGAATCCGTCGCCCGTTTGAACAAAGACGATTGTCGAGATTCCGTCCTGCAGGATCGCCTCGTCGGGAACCACGAGCGTTGTGCACTCTCCATTGAGAAGGACGCTGATGTCGGCGAACATCCCCGGTTTCAGGACGCTGTCAGCATTGGCAACTTCAGCCCGGACCGTGATGGTACGAGTCTCGTCGTCCACCAGTGTGCCGATGTAACTCACTTCGCCGGGAAATACCTTCTCCGGATAGGCCGGAACCGTGATTTCCACTTTCTGGCCGATCTTGACCTTGGCAATATCCTTTTCGTAGATCTCGGCATCCACGCAAAGGACCGTTGTATCGATGATCTTGAGAATCTCGGTGGATGCATCCACGAATGCTCCCAAAACGGCCTCGTTGTTCACAATCCTGCCAGTGATTGGGGCGAAGAGAGTAATCTGAGGGCTGATCTGATGGGTCTTAGCGATTTCCTCGACCTGGTCTTCGTTGAACCCCAGGACGTGAAGCGTTTTTTCTGCCGCTTCCGTGTTCGACTGAGCGATCTTGAAGGCGGCCTCGGCTGCCACAAAGTTCTTCTGTAGTCCGATTTCCTGCTCCATCAAATGCTGTTCGCGACCGAGGTTCAGGCGGGCAAGTTCCAGATCGGCCAGCGCTTTGTAGAATTCGCTCTTGGCTTCACCAACTTCGTGACTCTCCAGCGTGACGAGTGGCTGGCCCGCCTCAACCCAGTCGCCCACCGCTACGTGCACCTTGCCCACACGTCCCGAAAAGGCGTGGCTGACAATCGCCGTCCGGCATTTAGGGGCCAATACCTTTCCCATGGCCTTCAAGAGCGACTTGCACTCCCGGCGGCTCGCTTCCGCGGTCTCCAGTTCCGCAAATTCGCTCTGAGCGTCGCTCAGACGAACGTTGTCTGCATCGGCCGTCGCGGAGAACTGACTCTCGTGGTCGTGATCGTGCCCAGATGGTTGTCCATTCCGCTGACATCCCGCAGCAACTGCTGCAACAGCGACCAACGCCAAGGCATATCGAAACATCGGATTCCTCACCAAGTCGGGCACGCGAACGAGAGAACACCGCCGAACAACGGGTGGCCAAAACCCCTATCATACTCTCCCGCCCGGAAGGCTCCAACAACACCCCCGCTGTCGGGCCAGAAGCACCGTATTCCCGATGCTGCGGCGCGGTACAGCGGCTCACCCGCTGGAGTCCATCGCAAAGCGTTGGCGGCGGGATTGAGATTTGTTCAGATGCTGGAGGAGGGCTGCTGCGTTGACGTCGTCTCGCATGGAATGGACTCTCACCTCGCGCGATGTGGCAATGTCCAATCTTCAACCCGCAGGCCGGGAATTCGCTCGAAGTCGACCGTGTTCGGTATCCGGAAAGACCACATTCAATTCAGGCTCCTTCTGCGGCCTTACCGGAGGTATTGTTCTCTGCCTGCCGGAATTCACGGCCCAGTCGCAATACCTCTTGAAACTCAGGCCATGGGGCCATAGACCCCGCGACTTGATCCAGCCAAGTACGCGGCTTGGCCAGCCTCTCCAGTTGACGTTTCACAGCCTGGAGTTCGGCTTCAAGAGCGGATAAGCGTTCTTCCATGGTTGACATGACTGCTTGCTCCTGGACATCCTCCGGCCTCCCATCGCCGCGCACGCGACTGGACGCCGCACGTCATCAAGAACCATATGTCTGCGCCGCTCAACCTACGATCTCGCACAGACAAGCCAAACAGGTGTGCTGCAGACACAGGTATCCCATCTTCGGGCGTGCGAAGGAGGCTGCCCTCACATCAAGAAGCCTCCCTCCCACCAGTCGAAGAATTAGACGGACCGAGCTACTCCTGCTACGTGAACTGAGACCGCGCAACCAACTGAAGCAATGGTGGTCAGGAGTATCATCTCGTTCGACGCAGCCAACCTCAGTAGATTCGCTTCCATCTATTGAACGCGCGGACATCTTGCGCTGAGAGTGCGAACCATTCCCCCTCCTTGCGTTTGCTGGCGAACCGCATGTGCCAATAGGCCTCAACGCCGACCGGATCATCGGTCTTGATGTAATGAAGCGGTTGCAGCTTTTCCGGAAGTTGAATTCCGATCTCACCTTCGCGCCGTAGTGGATTGTTCGTCCGGCCGATCTTGTACTCGCGTCGCGAGCCGTGCTTCAGCAAATAGAAAATCTGAATTCTGCTTTCGAGCAAGCAGTATGTCGCCTTCGACCGGAACACGACCGAGTTGGCGCGTAAGCAAGACGAGTTGCTGAAGAAGAAGTTCGCCATCATAGGCCACGGACATGCGATTCGGCGTGCATCCAGCTTCCTGAACCGCATCACTCCAACGCGTTCAAAACTGGCCATACCAGTCATTAGTAGCTGATTCCCGTCTCCTCCGTGAAACGCCGCCAGCCGAGTGCTATACCATCGTTTGCCGCTGCCGTTCGCCGGATTTCGTCGATGATATGCTGTCTGTCCATTTGCTCTGCGACGTTGTATCTCTCACGGAGGAAGCGACTCATTGAGCGGCTTTCGCGAACCCCTCAACAGTCAGTCCGGCCGAACGAATCAGGCTCCGCAGCGTACCCGAGGCAACCTCCTTGTGGTCAGGAACCGAGAGCGTTGCCTGGTGGCCCTCCCGAACCAGGATGATGTGGCTGCCGCTCTGGCGAGCCTTTTCCCAGCCCAGTGACTCAAACACTCGGACCACTTCCCGACCGCTCAATCGTGGCAACCGGGGCATCAGGCCAGCACCTCCACCTGGTGCGTTTCGATCGTCAAGGGCATCCCGCGTTCCGAACGGACTGCCAGGCATGCGGCAATGGCATCCTTGACATTCTCCAGAGCCTCGTCCTTGGTGGCCCCCTGACTAACGCAGCCTGGAATCGACGGGCACTCGACCACCCACGTCCCATCCTCATCTCGATCAATAGTAACAATGAACTTCACTGGAAGGGCCTCCCGTAAGAAGGTGGCGTTGCAGGCCAAATCACCGCAAGTCGAATTCTACCCGCTGTTTGCCGGTCTGTCACGCTGCCTCGGATCGGTTATTGCCTGCCGGCCCTCACTCCGCATCGTACCCCAGATGCGACGCCAAATGCCGCTCCGCCTCGCGGGGCTTCATGCCCTTGCGCCGGGCGTAGTCTTCCACCTGGTCGCGGGTGATCCGGTCTACGGAAAAATATCGGGCCTCGGGGTGGGCGAAGTAGAGCCCGCAGACCGACGCAGCCGGGTCCATGGCCAGGGTCTCCGTCAACCGGATACCGGTGCTCTTCGTCGCGTCGAGGAGATCGAAGAGGATTCGCTTCTCCGTGTGGTCAGGCTGGGCGGGATAGCCCGGGGCCGGGCGGATGCCGCGGTACTTCTCGCGAATCAGATCGTCGCCGGTGAGTTGCTCTTCCCGGCCGTAGCCCCAGTCGTCGCGGGCCGTCTTGTGGAGCCGCTCGGCGAAGGCTTCCGCCAGGCGATCGGCCAGGGCCTTGGTCATGATGGCATTGTAGTCGTCGTGGTCGGCCTCAAACGCGGCCGCCAGTTCCCGGGCACCGATTCCGGCCGTCACGGCGAACGCGCCCAGGTAGTCGATACGTCCCGAATCGAGCGGGGCGATGTAGTCGGCCAGCGAACGGAAGTGGTCCTGCCCCTTGCGCTCCCACTGTTGCCGCAAGGCGTGAAACCGGGCAAGCTCCTCGTGCCGGTCTGTGTCGGCATACACGACGATGTCGTCTTCGATCGAAGCGGCCGGCCAGAAGCCGTAGACTCCGTTGGCCGAGAGCAGCTTTTCGGCGGCGATCCGTCGCAACAGCCGCTGGGCATCGTCGTAGAGCTTCTTCGCTTCGGTCCCCATCTTCGGATCGTCGAAGATCTTGGGAAACTTGCCGCGCAGCTCCCAGGCCGAGAAGAACGGCGACCAGTCGATGAAGGGAATCAACTCTTCCAAGGGGAAATCACGGAGAATCCGCGTGCCGGTAAAGGCCGGCGTGTCGATCCGGACAGAAGCCCAATCGGTCGGAAATCGCCGGGCCAACGCTTCGGCGTAGGGAATCAGGTTTCGCTGCTGCCGCTGCTCGAACGACTCGACCAGTTGCCGCTGGACCTGACGGTTCTCCCGGTCGAAGTCGGCACGGCGTGCCGCATCGACGAGCCGCTCGACGACGCCTACGCTCTTGGAGGCGTCGGGCACGTGGACCACCGTGTGGCCGTAGGCGGGGGCAATCTTGACGGCCGTGTGCTTCGCGCTGGTGGTGGCCCCGCCGATCAGCAGGGGCATCGTCATGCCGCGCCGCTCCATCTCCCGGGCGACATGGGCCATCTCCTCCAAGCTTGGCGTGATCAGCCCGCTCAGTCCGATCATGTCGGCCCCCTTCTCGACGGCCGTGTCGAGAATCCTGTCACAGGGAACCATCACGCCCAGATCGACGATTTCGTAGTTGTTGCAACCGAGCACGACGCCGACGATGTTCTTGCCGATGTCGTGGACGTCGCCTTTCACGGTCGCCATCACGATCGTGCCGCGGGTGCTGGCGGTGTTTCCCCCCGCCTTCTTCTCTTCTTCCATGAACGGCATGAGGTAGGCGACGGCCTTCTTCATCACCCGGGCGCTCTTGACTACCTGGGGCAGGAACATCTTCCCCTGGCCGAACAGGTCGCCCACGATCCGCATGCCGTCCATCAGCGGCCCCTCGATAATCGAAAGACACGAGGGATACTGCCGGCGGGCTTCCTCGGCGTCGGCGTCGATGTGGTCGACGATGCCTTTCACCAGGGCGTGGCTGAGCCGCTCTTCGAGCGAGCCTTCTCGCCAGGCCTCCTGCTCGGCCTCCTTGGCCGTGTCGCCGGCCTTGACTTGCTCGGCCAGTTCGACGAGCCGCTCCGTGGCGTCGGGACGGCGATTGAGCAGGACGTCTTCGACCCGCTCACGCAGCTCCGGCTCGATTTCCTCATAAACGTCGAGTTGGCCGGCATTGACGATCGCCATGTCGAGCCCGGCCTGAATCGCATGGTAGAGAAAGGCCGCGTGGATGGCTCGGCGGACGGGCTCGTTGCCGCGAAAGGCGAAGGAGACGTTGCTCACGCCGCCCGAGACTCGTACCTCGGGAAACAACTGTTTGATCTGCCGGGTGGCCTCGATGAAGTTCAGGGCATATTCGTTGTGCTCGTCGATTCCCGTAGCTACCGAGAGAATGTTCGGATCGAAGATGATGTCTTCGGGCTTCATGCCGACTTTCTCGGTGAGCAGATGATAGGCCCGCCGGGCGATTCTCACCTTGTGTTCCACGGTAACGGCCTGCCCCTCCTCGTCGAACATCATCACGACGCAAGCGGCGCCGTAGCGGCGCACAAGCCGGGCGTGGCGCAGAAACTCCTCCTCGCCTTCTTTGAGGCTGATCGAGTTGACGATCGATTTGCCCTGAACGCACTTGAGGCCGGCTTCCAGCACCGACCACTTGGAGCTGTCGATCATGATCGGCACCCGGGCGATATCGGGCTCGGCGGCCACCAGGTTGAGGAACCGGGGCATCACGGCCTCCCCGTCCAGCAGGCCGTCGTCCATGTTGACGTCGATGATGTTCGCTCCTCCTTCGACCTGCTGCCGGGCGACAGCGACGGCCTCTTCAAACTTCTCTTCGCGAATGAGGCGGGCGAACATCCGCGATCCCGAGACGTTGGTCCGCTCGCCGATCATGGTGAAGTTGCCGTCGGGCGTGAGGATGAGCGGCTCCAACCCGCTATAATGAGCGTAGGGCTCCAACCGCGGAATCTCGCGCGGGGGATGGTTCGAGACGGCCTCGGCAATGGCCCGGATGTGGTCGGGGGTCGTTCCGCAACAACCGCCCACGAAGTTGAGCCATCCGCTGGCCGCGAATTCCCCCAGGACGGCCGCCATCTGCCCGGGAGTCTCGTCGTACCCGCCGAATTCGTTGGGGAGGCCCGCGTTGGGGTAGCAGCCGGTTCGGGCGGGGCAGATCGCCGCCAGTTCCTCCACGTGGGGACGCATCAACTCCGGGCCAAGGGCACAGTTGATCGACACCCCGAATAGATCGGCATGGCGGATCGAGGTGCAGAAGGCCGAAAGGGTCTGGCCCGACAGTGTGCGTCCGCTCAGGTCGGTGATCGTCACCGAGGCGATCACCGGCACGCGGACGCCGCGGTGCTCGAAGCATTGTTCGACCGCGAACAGGCAGGCCTTCAGGTTGAGCGTGTCAAAGGTCGTTTCGGGCAGAAGCAGGTCAACGCCCCCCTCCAGAAGAGCGTCGACCTGCTCGGCGTAGGCTTCCACGAGACCGTCGAAAGTCACGGCCCGGTAGCCGGGGTCGTTCACGTCGGGCGACAAGGAGGCCGTGCGGTTGGTGGGACCGATTGAACCGGCCACGAAACGGGGCCGTTCGCTGGAATTCAGGGCGCAGATTGCCTCGCGAGCGCACTTCACCGCGGCCAGATTGATTTCACGCACGTAATTCTGCAGATCGTAGTCGGCCAGCGAGATGCGGTTGGCGTTGAACGTGTTCGTGGAAACCACGTGCGCGCCCGCTTCCAGGAACGCCTGATGAATTCGCCGGATGGCTTCGGGGCGGGTCCACGCGAGCAGATCGTTGCAGCCCTCCAGTGGGGACTCGTGCGATTTGAAGACCTCGCCGCGGAAATCGTGTTCCTTCAATCCCAGCCGCTGAATCATGGTCCCCATGGCACCGTCGAGCACCACGATCTGCTGCTTGGCGAGCCGATCCAAAGCGTCAGAAGACGCTGTTGTCGTGATTGGATGCTCCGGCATGGACACGTTGGTCATGAGCACAAACCCTTCTCCACTAACGCATTACGAGGCATGTTTTTGACGGTCCTAAGAAAAACGGGACCCGCTGGAGGCCCCCGTACGTATCTTCTGGGGAGTGCACTGCCCGGTCGTCATTCGGGTGCGTGGGCTCCCTCATGCATTTCTGTAATTCTACCGGGGGGATCGCCAAAAGCACCCCCGGTTCGGAGATGCTGTTTGGAAGACTGCGACACACCATCGCGTATGAATCGTCCTGGAGACGGTTTCGGCGGGCACGAAAGTGTTTGAAAACGATTGTGCTCACCCTGGTCAGGTGGGATAATAGGCCGTGACGCAGTAATGGGGTATGGCTGCGTGTGCATGCCGTGCGGGTGTAGCAGATTGCGAGATTGCCCGCTCGTCCGATTCTCTGGGGTAATGGTCGGTCACGGCAATGGCGGAAACAGGCAGAAAGGCAGTATTGTTGGGGGTTTTGTGATGTTCTTTGGACAACAACGGACGGTGGTGGTAGCCGGCGCAGTTCTGATCGGGTTGCTGAGCGGTGAACTCTACGGACAGTATGCGCAGCAAGCGGCTCCAGCGACGGTTACGGTTGAGGTTGGTCCCAACGGCCCGGTAATCATGAAGGACGGGGTCCCGCAGCCCATGCCACCTGGGGCGGTGAGGATGATGCCAGGTGGCGGCCCGCCAGGGACTCCGGGAGGGCCCCCTCCTGGTATCGTGCCCGCTCCTGGTGGTCCCCCCAAACCGGAAGAAGACAAGAAGGGCGAGGGCGAGAAAAAACCGGATTCTGACAAGTCGCAGAAAAAGGACGAGAAAAAAGAGGGAGACGACAAGGGCACGGGGGCGACGAAACGTCCCACGGAGCCCCCGGAGCCGCCCGACCCGGAAGTGCTCAGAATCCGCCCCGACGCAGACGGGAAGGTAAGCTTCAACTTCAAAGGTCATTCCTGGCCCAGCGTCACGGAATGGATCGCCGACATCTCTGGCATGAGCCTCGACTGGCAGGAATTGCCGGAAGGCTACCTCAATCTGATCACGCAGAAGAAGTTCGACGTCGCCGAGGCCCGCGATCTGATCAACCGGCATCTGCTGGCTCGCGGTTACACGATGCTGATTCAGGACGACGTCATCTCGGTCTTCAAGATCGACTCGATCAACCCCGGCATGGTGCCGCGGGTGGAACCGAAGCAACTGGCCGATCAACAGCCCTATCAGTTCGTGAAGGTCTCGTTTCCGCTCGATTGGCTCCTGGCTTCCGACGCGGCCGAGGAACTCAAGCCGATGATCAGCCCCAACGGCAAGCTCACCGCCCTGGAGGCGACTAACCGGCTCGAGGCGATGGATGCCGTCGTCAATCTGCAGCAGGTTTACGAGGTGCTCAAGCAGGAGCAGTCGGACTCGGGTCAGGAGCGGCTGGTCCGCGAGTTCCCCCTCAAACACACTTCGGCCAAGGAGGTGGTGGAACATCTAAACACGCTGCTGGGGATCGAATCCAAGAAAGGTGGGCCGAGTATGCCCATGAACCCCCAGCAGATGGAGGAGATGAAACGCCAGGCCCAGATGCAGGCGGAAATGGCCAAGAACGCCGGGAAAGGAGGCCCGTCTCCAAAACCCAAGGCCGAGGTTTACCTGCTCTCGAACGAACGAAAAAACAGCGTCGTTGTGAACGCGCCGCCGGACAAGATGGCGGTGATCGCCCAGGCCATCGAGATTCTCGACGTTTCCACCATACCCGACGAGTCGATCGTTGAGAACATCAACCGGATCCAGGTCTACCGGCTGGAAAATGCCGCCCCCGAAGCTGTGGTCAAGATGATTCAGGACATGGGATCGCTTGACTACACCTCTCATCTCGAGGTGGACAAGGAGAACAACGCCATCATCGCCTCGGCGACTCTGGTCGATCATGTGACGATTCGTACCCTCGTCGACCGACTGGATCGGGGCGGGCGACAATCGGTCATCCTGCCGTTGGACGATCTTCGCGCGGAGATGGTGGTCAAGCAGATTGACTTCCTTATGGGAGGGGCAGAAGAAGCCGGCCAGGACGCACGCAGCAGCAGCAGCAACCGGGAATTCAACCCCTTCGATCCGTTCGGGCGTTCCTTCTCCCGGTCCCGGAGTTCCCAGCCGTCGGGACACGAAGACAAATTCCGCGTCAACGCCGATGTGAAGAACAACGCCCTGGTCTTGTGGTGCAACGAGTTCGAGTTGAGAAAGGTTGAAGATCTGCTCGAACAGCTTCGGGCGATTCCCGAATCGGACAGTGGCGTGTTCGAGGTGCGCGTCTATCGGCTGAACACGCTCGACCCCGAGCCGCTCGTGTCCACGCTGGAAGATATGGACGCGCTTGGCGTCCATGCCAGCCTGAAGGCCGACAAGGAGAGCAAATCGATCGTGGCCTATGCCACCGGCCCGGACCACGAGAAGATCCAGCAGTTGATCGACCGGCTCGACTCCAGCGGCCGTAAGTTCGAGGTCGTCCAGCTCCGCCGGCTTCAGGCCGATTACGTGGCAGGCACCATCGAGTTCATGATGGACGCCGGAGAGAAGGAGCAGCAGAGTTCCAGCCGCTATTACTGGGACTATTACTCCCGAGGCCGGAGCAACGAGGACGAAGACAAGAGCGGGTTCAAGATCGAGGCCGACGTCGAAAGCAACCGCCTTCTCCTTCTGGCCAATGAGACCGAGATGAAGGAGGTCATGAACCTCCTGGTGAAACTCGGCGAGATTCCGGCGGACGAGGCCGACTTGTCGAAAGTCCGCATTATCGACACCCTGCCGGGGCCCGAACTCGAAGAGTTGTTGCGGCAGATCGAGAAGGCCTGGCCTTCGATGGCGCCCAACCCGTTGCTGCTCCCAGAGAAACCCGATGAGGAAGAGGAGAAGACGGGGGAACCGGAACAATCGAAGCCGCCGCGCCCGAGCACGGCGGCAGCGTCGCCGACCAACCCCACGATCCGCTTCGCCCAACACGAGACGACCGGCGATTCCCCCTCTATGAAGGGCTCCGCCGAATCGGCCTCTGCGGCTGCGGGTGAGCCGTCGCCGACGGACGGTTCCACCTCCGTGTCCGGCGAGCCTGCTGCGGCCGAAGAGCAGGCTGCCGGCGGATCGAATGGGGGGAGCGATGCCGGCACGGCAACTAGCGTCTCCGCCCCGGGCAAGGCCCCGGTGAGCATCAGCGTGCGTCCCGACGGCCGGCTGCTGATTTCGTCGGACGACACGCAGGCGTTGGATCGCCTGGAGGAACTCCTGACGAACCTGGCGCCCGAGCGGCCCGACTATCATCTTTTCCGGCTGAAATACGCCTACGCCTCGTCCGTCGTTTACAACTTGGAGGATGTCTTCGAAGACAAGAAGGAGGAGCCCTCCGGTCGCGGCCGAACCTACTACTTCTACGACTACTACGGGAGTGACAGCACCAAGGAGAAAGGCCAGAAGTTCCGTCTATCGCAACGGCGGCCGCTGAAGTTCATCTCGGACTTCGACTCCAATTCCATCCTCGTCCAGAATGCGGATCCGGAACAACTGAAGATCATCGGCGAGTTGATCGAGTTCTACGACCAGCCTGCCCCTCCCGACTCCCAATCGGTCCGCAAGACAGAGATCGTCAAGGTCAAGTTCTCAAAGGCCTCGGTGATTGCCGAAACGGTCAAGGAGGTCTACCGCGATCTGCTCAGCGCCAATGACAAGGCCCTGGCCAGCGGGCAACAGAAGCAGATGCCGGAGCGAAATTTCACCTACGTTTTCGACTACGACAGCGGCGGTTCAGGCGATTCGGAGGAGCGCAAGACGCCGTCATTCAAAGGGCTGCTCTCGCTGGGCGTCGACGATCTCTCCAACACGCTCATCGTCTCCGCTCCGGCCTTCTTCATCACCGACGTACTCAAGGTCATCGAGGATTTGGACCAGGCGGCCGAGCCCACGACCGAAACGGTCGAAGTGGTTTCGCTGGGCGAAGGCGTCAGCGCAACGGAGCTTCAGAAGACGCTCATGAAGGTTCTCCAGCAGCGATCGGCCGGCAAGACGGGCGAGAATGCCAAACCGCAGCAGCAGAGACCGCCGGGGCAAGGCCCGGGCCCCGGCGGCCCCGGACGGCGTTGACGGCCGCGCCGAGCTTGTTAACCCTCTGAACGCATCCGGAAAATCGTCCTCAATGGGGAGTTGCACGAAAACGGGCGTCTCGGCGACAATGGCGGGTTGACCGATGGCCCTGTCGATTCGCTAATCCCCGCAGGAGACGAGATGACCGCACTTCGTGTAGCCATTCATGGAGCCGCCGGGCGCATGGGGCGCCGACTGGTGGCGCTGACGATCGCCGATCCGGACTTGCAGCTTGTGTCTGCCATCGACGTGCCGAATCATCCGGAGCTGGGCAGCGACGCCGGGTTGCTCGCCGGGGCGCGGCCGGCCGGTGTCGAGCTTTCACCGCGTCTGGCAACCGAAGCCGACGCCCTGATCGACTTCTCGCTCCCCGAAGCCACCGATTCCGTTCTCCAGATGTGCCTCGAGGCCAAAGTCCCGCTGGTGTGCGCCACCACGGGCTTAAGCGAGCAGCAGGATTCCCGGTTGAGGGCCGCGGCAGAGACCATCCCGATCCTCCGTTCGCCCAACATGAGCATGGCGGTTAACTTGACCATGAAGCTTTCGGAAGTAGCCGCCCGGGCGCTCAAGGACCAGGACACCGATGTCGAGATTCTCGAACGCCATCACCGCTTCAAGGAGGACTCTCCCAGCGGCACGGCTCTCAAGTTCGGCCAGATCATCGCCGACATTATGGGACAGTCGAAGCACGTCCACGGCCGCGAAGGTCGGATCGGAGCACGCCCCCACGGCGAAATCGGCTATCATGCCGTTCGCGTCGGCGATAACCCGGGCGAACACACGATCGTGTTCGCCATGCTCGGCGAAATGGTCGAGATGACCGTTCGGGCAACGAGCCGGGATTGCTATGCTCTGGGCGCCCTCGCCGCCGCCAAGTTTCTCGCCGGCAAGGAACCCGGGCTGTACAGCATGGAAGACGTCTTGGGACTGTGATGTGGGACACGCACGATTTCCTCGCGACCGTCGCTCAACCCATCGGCTGGTTGTATGCCGTCGCCGCGGGGCTTGACTTGATCGCCGCGGGGCGAGCCGTGCGCAAGCATCCCGGCAAGGCCGCGGCCTGGGCGATGTTTGCCGCCGCCTTCGTCTGGGAGGCGGCACGGTCGTTTGCCGGGCATCCGCCGCTGCTTCCCACCTGGTTCAAGGCCGCGGTCGACGCGGCTTTGGGGCCCGTCACCTTCACCCTGGGTTCCTTCGCGCTGCTGGCCGTCCTGTTCGCCGGCCGCGAGTTCTTCGTGCGGACGGCCGTGGCCTGGACGGCGCTGAATCTCTCGCTCGCCCTCTTCTGCCTGTCGCTCACGGACCCGAATTTTGCCGCGATTGTCGCCAAGGGCGACAACGTGCCGATCGTGGCGATGGTGTTCCTGCTGGGGTACTTCACCTGGCTGGGGGCCAGGCAAGCCGTCGAAAACGACCGCCGAAACGCCCGAGGGCTCCCACCTGCCGAAAAGGAACTTGGCAGTCCGGTGCTCGTTTGGCCCGATCTGGTCTACATCGAGCTGATCTGCATGGTGCTGGTGACCGCCGGCCTGATTGCCTGGTCGCTGCTGGTGCGGGCCCCTCTGGAGGAGCCGGCCAACCCCGTAGTCACCCCCAATCCGGCCAAGGCTCCCTGGTATTTCCTGGGCCTGCAGGAAATGCTGGTCTTCTTCGACGCTTCGATCGCCGGCGTTCTCTTCCCCTGCCTGATCATTCTCGGCCTGTGTGCCATTCCCTACCTCGACGTCAATCCGCGAGGCAACGGCTACTACACGATCGCCGAACGGAAGTTCGCTTACCTGGTTTTCCAGTTCGGCTTCCTGCAACTGTGGATTTTCCTGATCCTCGTCGGCACGTTCCTTCGCGGTCCGGGCTGGGCCTTCTTCGGGCCCTTTGAACCTCACGATCCCTCCAAGGTCGAGGCCCTCAGCAATATCAGCCTCTCTCGCTGCGTCTGGGACCTCTGGCTCGGCGTGGGCATGCCGAGGCCCGATCCGGCAACGGGGTTCCCCGGGCAACTGGCCACCGTGGTCTGGCGGGAAAGTGTGGGTTTGACAATCCTCGTGCTCTATTTCGTTGGTCTTCCCGCGATTCTGGCCCGCACATGGCTCGCCTCCTATCGTCTGGCGATGGGACGGACTCGCTATTGGATCATGATTCTGCTTCTCCTGATGATGCTGATGCTCCCGATCAAGATGTTCCTGCGTTGGACCTTCGGCCTCAGTTTCCTCGTCAGTATCCCCGAGTATTCGTTGAACTTCTAGATACAGTTTGTTGCGTCCAGTGTCGTTGTTCGCTCCGCGAACAAGCGTCTTTTCGCGAAGCGAAAAGCGACTATCCCCGGCTTCCGACGATTTCTCCTATGCGATCTTCCGACGACACCCACTACGACATCAACCGGCTTCACGTCGTGTTTGCGGTCTCTGCCGCAGTGTTGGCGGCGGTGACTGTCTGGATGTTCGTGGTAGACCATCACCGTCCATGGAAGGAGTACCAGCGAGTCTATCGCGATCGGGTAGAACCCTGGCTGGCCGAATCTCGCCTGGCCCAGCGTGAGACGGCCGCCTTCGCCGAAGAGGAGGCCGCATTGCGGGCGACGTTGAGGGAAGCCGCGGCCGCGATTCCGCCCGCCGAGCCGGTGGAGCAATTCTCCGCCTTGGCCCGCGATGGGGGAGACCGCGCCGGAGCCGCCGCAGTGGAGAAGGCCTACACGGCGCTGCTGGCAACCCCCTCGCAGCAGCGAGGCCAGCAGCTTTTCGACGCGATTCGAGCGGTCGTGGAACGGTTTGAGCAACAGGGCAACGAGTTGGATCGGCGACGCCGCGTCTTCCGGTCGCAGTTCAACGAGGCTCGCGGTCAGTACGAGACGGCTGCGGGGCGGGGTGCTCCCCCCGAAGAACTCGCGAGACTCCAGGAAGTTACTGCAGCGATTCAGCAGAAGATCGACGCGATCAGCAGTGAGATCGAGGCCGCGGAGTCGGTTCGCCGGCAACTCGTCGACCAACTTGCGTCGATCACTGCGAGGGAAGACGCCGCTCGAAAGGTCCTGGAGACCCATTTGGCGCAGGTCCAACAGTTCCGCAGGTCGTTGGCCGGCCACCCCGACCCGACGGCCGCGGAGATTTCGCGGCTGCCCTTCGTCGACGGCCTGGGACGCACGTTGGCCGTCGAACAGATCTGGCTCCCGGACTTGACGATCGACTACAACTTCCGCCGTGTTGCCCGCTTCGATCGTTGCATCACTTGCCACCAGGGCATCGACCAGGTTGAACCGGGAACGCCCGCTCGACCTGCCATCCCCCAAATGGAGCAACTTACTCTGGAACTGGCGACTCCCGAGGCACCCCCGGAGGAATCGGAACTGACGATCGAGTCGCTCTACGGTCTGACCTTGGCGTCGCGTGGAATTCTCATCGACGCACAGCCAACCGTGTCGGTCGTGGAACCCGAATCGGCCGCCGCCTGGGCTGGACTGTACGCGGGAGACGCCATTCTTAAAATCGACGGCACGCCGGTGACAGACCGCGACGACGCCGCCGAGCGGCTCACCAGTCCGCCGACCTGGGGTGAGCCTCTTCGGCTCGAGATTCGGCGCGGCCTCCCTCAACCCTATTGTGGCCACCCGCGGCTCGATCTATTCGTCGGTTCGAAGAGTCCGCACCCGGTCGCCGAGTATGGATGCACCATCTGTCATGCAGGGCAGGGGAGTGCCACCGACTTCACCTTCGCCTCACACACTCCGAATGGCCCGGAGGATCGCAAGCGTTGGGGTCAAGACCACGATTGGCAGGCCAACGAACACTGGGACTTTCCCATGTTGGCCCGACGTTTCCTGGAAAGCAGTTGCCTCCAGTGCCACTATGATGTGACCGACCTGGAACCGAGCAAGCGGTATCCTGATCCGCCCGCGCCGAAATTGCTGGCGGGCTATCACCTGATCCGGCAGAACGGCTGCTTCGGTTGCCACCAGATCAGCGGGTTCGATCCTTCTGGCAAACCGATCGGCCCCGATCTGCGTTTGGAGCCGCTGGCGGCAGAAGTTGCGGGGCAAGGGAACGCTGCGCGAAATCCGCTCGAACCTGCAACCGGCACCATGCTCAGGGTCGGCCCCAGCCTGCGGCATGCCATAGAGCGTTTCGACAAGGCCGCGATCGATCGCTGGATCGCCGATCCGAAGAGCATTCGGCCGCGCACGCGGATGCCTCGCTTCTTCGGGTTGCACGAGCATCTTCAGGGGAAGGAACTCGAACGCGCGAAGCGATTCGAGGCGGTTGAAGTCGAAGCCGTCCGCAACTACCTGCAGGCGGCGTCCCAGCCACTGGATCTTCTGCCCGCCCCCTTGGAAGTCACCGAGGCGCCGTCGGCCGAGCGAGGCAAGACGCTGTTCGTTGAGCAGGGCTGTGTCGCCTGCCATCGTCACGAGGACGTGCCGGAAGGACAGTCGGTCGTGGGCCCGGACCTGACGGGTTTGGGGGTCATGATCACGACCGAGACGGGACGTGCCTGGTTGACTAGTTGGATACGAGATCCTGCCCGCCATTCTCCTCGCACCCCCATGCCCAGTTTGCTGCTTGAGCCCAAGTCGCTGGGGAGCAACGCCGCGGACGGACGCCCGCGAATGAGCGACCCGGCGGCTGACCTGGCCGCCTATCTACTGGAGTCGAAAGGCACGACTCTGGAGCCTTCGCCACCAATCCATGAGGCGGATCTGGACAACCTTGCCCGCACCCATCTGATCCGGCAATTCTCCGCGGCCCGGACTGAGGAGATCCTGGCAGGCGGAATCTCCGCGGAAATGGCGGCGGGAGACCTTGGCGATGCCGCGGAGCTGCTGGCCCCGATCAGCCGGGAGAAAAAGCTCCGCTACGTCGGCAAGCGTACCGTCCGAAAGCGAGGCTGCTTCGGCTGCCACGACATCCCGGGTCTTGAGGACGCCCAGCAGATCGGGCCCGCCCTGACAGACTGGGGCCGCAAACAGGAATCGCTGCTCGCCTTCGAGCAGGTCGAAGGCTTTCTCGACAAGAATCCGCCAACCGAAGCGGACGGCACCCCCGAAGACCGTGCGTTCTATCGAGAGGCGATCGACGCGGGGCGCCGAGAGGGTTTTCTGTGGCAGAAACTCCGCCAGCCCCGGAGTTTCGATTTTCACAAGACCGAACACAAGGGCTACAACGAGCAACTCACCATGGGGTTGTTTTCGTTCACACCCGACGAGCGTGAGCAGATCATGACCTTTGTGCTCGGGCTGGTCGCCGATCCGCCGAGCGGGCGTTACGTTCGTTCCCCCGACCCACCTGCGAAAGCAATCGCCGAGGGGCGCAAGGTGCTCGATCAGTACGGCTGCGCCGAATGCCACACCATGCGTATGCCTCGATGGCGGTTCCGCTACAACCCGCAACAGTGGGACGGCCCCAGCCCACCCGAGACGTTCGATTTCGTCCGGCCGCACTTCTCGGCAGAGGCCGTGGCCGAGTCGCTCGTCCGAGACCGGACCGGTTGGGGGCAGGCGGAAATCGTCGGCCGGCCGCTGATCGACCCGTCGGGCGAAACCATCCTGGACGAGGACGACGACGGCAATCCGGTCTTCGTTTTCTCATTGTGGGAACCGGCCCTGATCAACGGCGAGGCGTGGCAGGTGGGCGGCGCCCAGGTTCCGATCTCCGAACCGCACATCCTGCAGCAGCACCCCCCTTGGGGCGGAGCGTTTGCCCAGTTGTTGTTTCCTTATGCAACCGATCAGTCGGGCACGGCCTGGCTCGAAGCTTGGGGAATGGTACCCCCGGCGTTGCCTCATGAAGGTTCGCAGGTGCAGCCCAATTGGCTGTACAACTACCTGCTCAATCCGACGGTGATTCGTCCTTCCGTTCTGTTGCGGATGCCGCGATACGATCTGTCGCCGGCCGAAGCCTCCGCGCTCGTCGAGTACTTCGCGGCGGCGTCCGACGCAGCGTTTCCATTCACCCCTGCACCGCAAACTCAAACCCCTCCGATCTCGAATCACGCCCGGGCGGCACGGATGGACCAAGCCATGCGTCTGGTGACCGACAAGAAGACCTACTGCGCCAAGTGTCACCTGATCGGCGATTACGATCCCGGCGGTGAAACCCAGACGATTTTCGCCCCAAATCTGGCGGAGGTCGGCCGTCGCATTCGGCCGGAGTATCTGCGACGGTGGCTGGCCGACCCGAAGTCGATCCTGCCCTACACAGGGATGCCGGTGAACTTTCCGCCCGCGGGACCGCCCATGGGCCAGGATCTCCTTCCCGGCGACAGCCGGCAACAACTCGACGCCGTCGCCGATCTGCTGCTGCAGTACGACGCCTATCTCCAGAAACGAACCTCGATCCGCGCGATGGTCGACGGCGCAAGAAACGAATCGGGCAATCCGCCGGGTGCGGCGCAGGAGTAGTTCCGGCGGACTAGACGATCCTGGCCCGATTGCTGGGCTGTGCGGTGGTGTTCCCCCGTGAGCAGGCATATACTTAATGTTCTTGACCCTGGCTGGCAGGTAATCGGATCGGAAAAGGACATTGAAACCATGGGCAATATCAATCGACGACAGTTCGTGGCCGGATCGGCCGCGGCCGCTGGAGCGATGGCATCGGCAATGGCGATGCCGCGGACCGCACGTGGCGCCGACGACGCCTGGGGAGATCTCAAGGGCAGACTCGTCTACGACGGCGAGGCCCCCGAACGAAAGAAGCTGGTCGTTGACAAGGACGTCGAGTGTTGCGGCAAGTTCGACATCCGCGACGAGTCCCTGATGGTCGGGGAAGACGGAGGGCTGCAGAACGTCTACATCTACGTGCGTACCAAGGATGTCGCCGTGTGCCCCGACCTGGAAAAGAGCTGCAAAGAGCAGGTGCTCCTCGATAATCGCGACTGCATCTTCATGCCTCACTGCATGTCCATTTGGGCCTCGAAGCAGAAATACTACATCGTCAATTCCGACCCGGTCGCACAAAACGTCGCTTTTACCCCGCTGCTCGACACACCGGCTAACATCATTCTCCCTGTCGGAGGGGATGCGACCTGGCACTTCAAACGTGCTCAGAGGGCGCCCGTGCCCATTGCCTGCAACTACCATCCCTGGGAAAGCGCCTACGTTCTGCCGCTCGATCATCCCTATGTGGCCATCACGGGCAAGGACGGTTCCTTCACGATCCCCAAGTTGCCCGTGGGCGAACTCGAGTTCCAGATTTGGCATGAACGCGTCACCTACCTCGACACCAAAGACTGGCCGAAGGGACGCATGAAGATGAAGCTCCAAGCCGGCGTCAACGACTTGGGCATTATCAAAATCCCGCCTTCGGCCCTTGAGAAATAGCACCCCCTTCCGCTCTGCCCTGTGATTTCTTCGGATACTGATCTCGCACCAGGGAATCCCCGCCAAGGAGTACGTCCGCTCGCCGCGATCCTCCTGATCCAGCGGGCGGTTATTGTCGTTGCTGCGCTGTTTCTATCCGGGTGCACGGGCGCTGAATCGCCCTCTTTTCGCATCAATCTGGAAGGGCGTCATCCGGCCGAAATCTCCGACAATCAACGCGACGCGATCGCGGAAACCATGGAAGAGTTCTTCGGCACGCCGGACGAACCTCGACTGCCCGACGGCACCGGGCTGAACCTGAAGCTGATCGAGACGGCCGCGGGACCGGTGGCCGGGAATGCCGACGGCACCGAGCAAGGGCTCTTTCGCCAGCACTGCGCCGCTTGCCACGGCATCACGGGTGACGGTGCCGGGGCGATGGCGACGACGTTCGATCCCTACCCCCGCGATTTCCGCCGGGGCACTTTCAAGTACACGACGACTCGAGCCGACGCCAAGCCCCTGCGGAGCGACCTGCGGCGCACTCTGCTGCGGGGAATCCCCGGAACCGGCATGCCGTCTTTCGCCGAATTGCCCCCGGAACAACTCGACGCGCTGGTTGAATACGTGATCTACTTGAGCCTCCGCGGCGAAACCGAACAGTACCTGGTCCAACTCGTCGTCGATGAGGGCGAGTACCTGCCCCTGGGAGTTGACGCCAAGGAGATGGTACTGGAAGACGCCGTGCTTTGGGTCGCCGAGCAGTGGGCGGTCGTGGAGCAGAATCCGCAGGAGTATGTCGTTCCGGTACCACCGCGTCCCGTCTGCGGCTCCGACGCCGAGCGTGCCGCGTCGATCGCCCGAGGCAAGGAGCTTTACGCCAGCAAGGATGCCCAATGCGCCCAGTGCCACGGCCCTACCGGCGCCGGCGACGGCGAGGACGAACGCATCTATGACGATTGGAATAAGCCCAAGAAGGGGGTCACGCCGGAACAGACGGCCAAGCTTGCCCGACTCTATACGTTGCCTCTGCAGAGACTCCGCGCCCGCGACTTCCGCGACGGGGCCTTCCACGGAGGGAGCAGTCCGGAAGACCTCTATCGTCGCATCCATATCGGCATCAAGGGCACGCCCATGCCTGCCGCCGGTCCGCAACCCGGCGCGAAAGGAGTTTTCACGCCCGAAGATATCTGGGACGTCGTCAACTACATTCTCTCCCTCTCCGGTGAGAAGTGACTTGCGGGAAGTCGGATGGCCCGACTCAACCGCCAATGGAAACAGGAAGACCACTTAGCCGACTCCGCCACGTTCAGCGCCGCACCATGCCAAACCGATCGAACTCAACTTCGCCGATTGCGATTCGAGCCGCTCACTACGCGGCCTGGCTCCTGGCGTGCGCGACCTTCCCGCTGATCTGGATGGGCGGCCTGGTCACGACGTATTCGGCCGGAATGGCGGTACCCGACTGGCCGCGCACGCACGGCGACAACATGTTTCTCTACCCGCTGGGGAGTTGGCTGACGGTCTGGGACGTCTTCCTCGAACACGGGCATCGGCTGCTCGGCTCGCTCGTGGGGCTGGTGACGATCGCCCTGGCGGCCCTGCTCTGGTTTCGTGACAAGCGTCCCGCCATGTGGTGGTTGGCTGGAGTTGCCTTGGTCGGAGTCTGCCTGCAAGGCGTGCTGGGCGGATTACGCGTCGTCGGGAGCAAGATCTTCGAAACCGAGATCTTCTGGACACCGGCCCCCGTGTTTCTCTCTGTGGCCGCTGCGTTGCTCGTACTGACAGTCCAGGCAGTCCCGGCCGGGCAGAGCGGGCGTCGCCAACTGCGTGTCTGGCTGCGGGCAGCGGTCGTGTCGGTCCTGTTCGGAGCACTCGCTTGGTTTGGGATCGCCGCCGTGGAGGATCGGCTCTTCCTGGCCAAGGTCCACGGTTGCACGGCCCCCATGTTCTTCGCTCTGGCGGCGAGCGCGGTCGCGGCCACGTCGTCACGATGGGTGGGGGATTCGCCACCCACAGAGACCCCCCGAGCACGACGGATCCAGTGTCTCACTTCGCTCGGCGCGGCGGCAATCTACGTACAGATCGTGCTCGGTGCGAATTTACGTCATGTCGCGCCCGACGCAGCCCCTTGGTGGTTCACCCTCTGGGTCTGGCTGCACGTGATCGTGGCCTGCGGGATTGTCCTGCTGATCGTCTGGCAATACTTGGCGGCGAGGCGGCATGCAGGAGATCAGCCGGTTCTGCAACGGCGAATTTCGCTTATGGCAGGCCTTTTTTCGCTGCAATTGGCGCTCGGGATCACCACCTGGATCACGAACTACGGCTGGCCGCTTTGGTTCACTCAAAACTTCGTGGCCGTAGAATACACCGTCGTGGCCGAGAGCTTCTGGCAGGTGTTGAGCACGACGGCCCATGTGGGGGTCGGTTCGCTCTGCCTGGCAACCGCCACGAGTGCGGCCCTGTGGTCGAAACGACTTCTGATACCGCCCTCCAAGGTGCTCGGTGTCGAAAAGGACGGGGCTAAAAAGGCTCAAGCAACCCCACGCAAGCGCCACCGAAAATGATGAGGCCCCGCCAGACGCGGACCCAGTGCAGACCATGGCGATCGATACCACAACGGCAACTTCCACCTCGCCCGCCTCGGACCGCAGTCTCGCCACGGTGCTTCTGGCCATTTGGCACTTGAGTCGGCCTCGAATCGTGGCCATGGTCGCCTTGACCACGTTGGTCGGAGCATTGGCCGCGACCGGGCAGCCTCTGCCGGTTCTCACCCTCCTGAATGCCCTGCTCGGCACAACAGCGGTCGTCGTCGGGGCGATCGCTTTGAACCAGCGGATCGAGCATCTGAGCGATTGCCGCATGCTCCGGACTGCCGGGCGGCCCCTGCCGTCGGGGCAACTCCGGGATCGCGAAGTGACCTGGTATGCGACCGCGGTCACTGCCTTCGGACTCGTCTACCTGGCCACAACGGTCAACTTGCCGATCACCCTGCTGACCGCCTTGAGCTGGCTGATCTATGTCTGGGTCTACACGCCGCTCAAAGTGTTTACGGCCTGGCAGACGCCCATCGGCGCGATTCCCGGCGCCATGCCGGCCTTGCTCGGAGCGGCCGCTGCCGGGGCGGCTTTCAGCCTGAATGGGCTGGCCCTGTTCGCTGTCGTCTATTTCTGGCAGTTCCCCCATGCCATGGCGATCGCCTGGCTCTATCGGAAGCAGTTTGCCGAAGCCGGCCTGAAGGTGGCCAGCGTGACCGATCCCACCGGTAGAACGGCGACCACGATTGCCGTCGTCGGCGCCGCGGTGCTTCTGCCCGTCAGCCTCCTGCCGTTATTTGCCGCTGCCGTCGGTTGGGGCTACGCCTTGACGACCACCGCGGCAGGAATCGCCTATCTGGCCGGTTCGATCGCGTTTCTCAGAGCCCCCACCGACCGGACTGCACGGACGCTCCTCCGCGTATCGCTGGTCTATCTGCCGGTGGTGTTTGCGGCGGTTCTTCTGGCTGTTTTCCTTTGACGCATGCCATAGTCATGCGGTTTCACCAGTAACAATCCGCCCGGCTCCTCGGTTTCGCCGCCCGCGCATAGGCTTCTCTCACCGTTTGGGTTACAATTGGCCCGATTTTGCAGTCGAAATCCGTTCCCCAAGCGACAATCCGAAGGACATTCGGGCGAAGATCGACGAATATCTGCACCTGGGCGTACAGGCCGTTTGGGACGTTGATCCAGCAACAAGAAGGGTCATCGTGCACAGACCCGGCTGTGAACCTCACACCTTCTCAGTGGACGACATTCTCACAGCCCCCGGACTCCTGCCCAACTTCGCTTTGCGCGTTGGGGAGATCTTCGCTGGCTAGATGGTCTTGCGTGATTCTCGGAAACACGCCTCTCATGAATAAAGCTGGATCGCCTTGATGATCTCGTCCAGGTCGTTGGGAACGACGACGGCGCGGTTGGCGAAGGCTGCTCGGCGGACGCCCCGCTTGCCGAGGACATCGTTGAACAGTTGCTGATCGGTCGTGTGATAGGCGACCGTAGCCGTGGGATCCTTGAGCTGATGGCCGGTGAGAATGCAGACCACCCGCTCATTGCGTCCGATGACGCCTTCCTGAACGAGTTGCTTCGTTCCGGCCACACTCGCCGCGCTGGCCGGTTCACAGCCGAGACCGCCAGCGCCGACCTGAGCTTTCGCGTCGAGCATCTCCTGGTCGGTGACTTCACGTACGACGCCGTCGCAGACGTCGAGCGCTCGCAGGCACTTCTCGAGGTTCACCGGCCGGTTGATTTCGATGGCGCTGGCGATCGTCGAGGCACGGCGTCCCTCCGAGTCCATCGTCTGGTAGAACTTCTGGATGAGCCGGGCGTCCGGCCGCCCGCCGTTCCAGACCAGCCCTTCCTCGTCGACCAGGCGATGCAAGGTATTGGCGCCCGCAGCGTTGATGATGGCCAGACGCGGAACGCGATCGATCAGGCCAAGTTCCTTGAGTTCGTAGAACGCCTTGCCGAAGGCGCTCGAATTGCCGAGGTTCCCGCCGGGAACGACGATCCAATCCGGCACCTCCCAGCGCAGGGCCTCCAGAACCCGCAGCATGATCGTCTTCTGCCCTTCGAGACGAAACGGGTTAACGCTGTTGACGAGGTAGATGCCCAGCTTGCTGGAAACCTCTTTCACGCGGGCCATGGCGTCATCGAAATCGCCCGCGATCTGGACGGTGAGGGCCCCGTAGTCGAGCGCCTGGGAAAGCTTTCCGTAGGCGATCTTGCCCGACCCGACGAAGATCACCGCCCGCATCAGCTTGGTTACGCAGCAGTAAAGAGCCAGGGAGGCGCTGGTATTTCCAGTCGAAGCGCAGGCGGCTCGGGTGGCGCCGACAAACCGGGCATGGGTGAAAGCGGCCGACATCCCGTTGTCTTTGAAACTGCCGGATGGGTTCATGCCCTCATATTGGAGGTAGAGGTTCCCGGAAGACACTCCTACGTATTCGGCAACACCGTTGCTGCATTGGAGGAGGGTCTGGCCCTCGCCGATGGTGACGCAATCCGCGACGGGCACGAACGGCAACAACTCGTGGAATCGCCACACGCCGCTGAAGCAGTGCGGATCGCTTCGCCGAGCCCATTTCTCCTCGAACCACGGAAGCGAGGCGGGTACGCTGAGGCGATCCCAATCGTAGGCCACGTCGAGCAGGCTGCCGCACTCAGGGCAGGCGACCAGGACTTCGTCGACCCCGTAGGTAGCTGCACAGTCTGGCGAAATACAGCGTTGGAAGGATGTCTCTGTCGGGCTAATGTTCGGATACTCTCTGTGTTAAGGGTCGCTTGAGACAGCTTTGCCGTCAGCCGGCACAAATCTCATCACGAAGCTGCGCCGCTTGCTCTTGCGAAAGGCTCACCGCTCCTCGAAGGGATGGCCTATTCAAGCATAGGATTCCCTTGTGGGTCGGGCCTGCAATCTAGTCTTCACAAAACCACCATACGCGTCCGGAATCAGGACACCAGAGGCCTTCCCATCGTAAGGGAGCCACGAAAAACCATCAAGACGAGCAGACGAGCGCAGGTCGGCAAGGTCCTGATTCGGCGGTCAGGCCTTCTTGCTCTACGGCGCAGAAACCGTGCTGCGGCAGCGTAACCGGTGCTTCACTCTTCGTATCCTCACGTTGGTCTTCGGAATATGCGATTCAGGGGATGCCCATTCTCCTACCACGACACACCGGCGGATCGACCGAGTTCGAATATTCTTTGCAACCTGTTTTTCTGTAACCGTTTGCGCAATAGTAAATCCCTGAACCAGGGGGCACCACAGCCTGAAACACGCGGGGCGTTTCGTTGACAGTGGCTTCTGGCGTCCTTAAAATAGAGATTCTGCAAGCTCCCCTGTAAGGGTGGACCGATTTGATGTTTCCCGGAGGAGAAGCGAATGAAAAAGGCGGAGATGAAGGTTTATCGAGATAGGCTTCTTGCGTTGCGGGCGCGACTCCGGGGCGACGTCGACCAGATGGCGGATGCGGCACTTAACAAGAGCCGTTCCGAGGCCAACGGCGACCTTTCGAGCATGCCGATTCATATGGCGGATCTCGGCTCCGACAACTTCGAGCAAGAGTTCACGTTGACCTTGATGGAATCGGAAGGCGGAACGCTCGAACAGATCGAGGCGGCCTTGGAGCGTATCGAGGACGGCGATTACGGCTTGTGTGAAGAGTGCGGGGCGCGAATCCCGAAGACCCGCCTCAACGCTTTGCCGTATGCCACCATGTGTGTCAAGTGTGCATCCAGTCTGGAAGAGGGCCCCTGATTCAAGCCGGCACCTCGGTGAGATAGTAAGCAGCGTTTCTCGGACGGTTTCGGATTCGCCGTGGGCGTCGTGTCCGGAAGATGGTACGCTGCTTGCGAATGTGCTATGCACATTCGCCGCACCCCCTTCTCTAGCGGGAGGTGACCCCGACCGCAATCGCCTCGCGTGAGGTGACGAAGACGAGCCCTGCCACTAAAGACATCGGCGGAGGGAGCCGCGATGAAATCCATACCAGCCAGCCGATATCTTGTCTTTTTTGCTTTGGTGCTGTTGGGTTCGCTGCTGGATCTGACCACAAAATCCTGGATCTTCGGTCGTCTTGGCCTCCCCTTCGAACAGGACGTGTGGTGGCTGTGGCAGGATGTCTTTGGCTTGCGAACCAGCCTGAATGAAGGGGCGCTTTTCGGTATCGGTCAAGGGCAGGTCAGCTTCTTCTCGGTTATGTCCGTGGTAGCGGCAGCCACTATCTTCTTTTGGCTCTTTTTCGCCAAAGCGGCCAGAGAGTGGCTGGTCACGGTGGCCTGTGGACTGATCTGTGCCGGGATTATTGGCAACCTCTACGACCGCCTTGGGTTGCCGGGTCTACGCTGGAATTACGCCAACCCACCACTTCACGAGTTGGGGGAACCAGTCTACGCAGTGCGAGACTGGATCCATGTGATGATCGGTCCATGGGCATGGCCGACATTCAACCTGGCAGACAGCATGCTGGTCGCTGGAGCGGGCTTGATCATCATCCACGTTCTGTGGTTTGACTCGTCGAGGGGGGCAACGGATCCCGACGAAGCCCCCCATCCGCGACCCACGGAAAGAGAGACATCGAACGAGACGAATACTCGATAGCGACGCCACGACTGGGCTGCAGCCAGCGGCCAGTCTTTCGCCGTCAACTCTCTGCCTGCCCCCCTGCTGCGAGCCTATGTCTTGGCTGCAGGGAACAGGCCTCAGCCACCTTGCTTCGCCTTCCGCCCCCCTACTCAAGCCAGATTCTCTCCAGTCCGCTTATCTCGCTGGGGTTTCTTGACATTCCCGGCTGTCATGGTATACTATACCCCGTCCAAGGGGGGCATTCTCATGAAACTCTCACGCACCGTATCGTACGCCCTGCAAGCGACCTTGCAGTTGGCAGAGGCCGAGTCCGACAACCCGGTTCCTTGCAGTCGGCTGGCGGCAGAGGGAAAAATGCCCGAGAGATTCCTTCTCCAGATTCTCAGGAATCTGGTTGCTCACGGAGTGCTGGAATCGACTCGCGGCGTGGATGGAGGTTACACCCTAAGACAATCGCCGGCGGAGATATCGCTCCTCAATATCATCGAGGCCGTAGACGGACCGATGGTCTCGTCGCTGCCGGTCGCCGAAGGTCTGCACGAGAAGAGTCGCCGGAAGTTGGAGGAATTGCTCGACCAGGTCAATGACGAGGCTCGGACGCGTCTTGCGGCGATCCGACTCTCCGACCTGACATGCGGGCACCGCGCGACGGCGGATGCCGCCCGGGACCCGATGAGTTTTCGTTGAACTTCACCCGGAATTCAATGAGACTCTTCCAATGGGCCTCTACCCGATGCCGTCGGGGCCATGGAGTGCTTGCAGGGCCTCTGCGAAGTCGATTGTGTCGCACTCCACCAGGCCGTCTCGAAGAATCAAGATCCGTCTTGCATGGCGGGCCACGTCTTGCTCGTGCGTGACGATGATAAGCGTGATTCCCCCTTCCGCGTTGAGATTGCCCAGCAACTGCATCACCTCGTTGCTGGTGCGCGAATCGAGATTGCCTGTCGGTTCGTCCGCCATAAGAATAGCCGGCTCGTTGACCAAGGCTCTGGCAATGGCAACCCGCTGTTGCTGCCCGCCGGAGAGCTGGCCCGGATGGTGATCCATTCGATCGCCAAGCCCCACTTGCTCCAGCAGTCCCTTGGCGCGCCGGCGGCGCTGGCGGGGCGAGATGCTGCGAGAATAGAGCAGCGGCAGTTCCACGTTCTCCAGGGCACTGGTTCTTGCCAGCAGATTGAAGTTCTGGAAAACAAAGCCTATCTTGCGATTGCGCAGATCGGCGCGCCCGTTGGCCGACATCTTCATGACGTCTTCGCCGTCCAGTTCGTAGGTGCCTTCCGTGGGACGATCCAGGCATCCGAGGGTATTCATGAGCGTCGACTTGCCGGAACCCGACGGCCCCATAATCGCCACGAATTCCCCACGGTCGATGTCAAGCGACACGCCACGCAACGCGGCCACCGTTGTCTGGTCAAGCTGATAGGTCTTCTGGACGTCTTCCAGTCGAATCAGGGACATCGCCGCATCCTCGGGGCGTGAGAAGCTCCTGGGGGAAACTCTATCCTAAGGTGACCGACAGGCCAAACAAAGTGGGCTGGGCAAAGGAATCGTGTTCTGAAGAGCCTGCCGCTTGCGAAGACTTTCGCACGTTTGGCTCCTGCAACATCTTCGCCTCGCCCAAACCGCCCAAATGTGGCGAAAACGCGTCCCGGGCGTTTGCGTTGGCGGCAATCAGGTTTCATGTTTCTTTGGCATTCGCTGTCGCCAGCAATTCATTCCCAGTTGAACGGGGAGAGTACCAATGCGAACTGCGGCTTTTCTGATCGTCGCCGCCACGTTCACCGCCAATACGCCGCTCTGGGCCGGTGAGTCCGGAGAGCATGGCTCGATGAGTGTTTATGCGGCCGGCCCTTGCGCTGCCCCCGGCTATGGGGCCGAATCTCTCCAATCCGGCTGCTGCCAATGTCAACGCAGTTGTTGCGACGACGCTTGGGCCGGTTACTGCCAGAAGAAACATCAGGGATTCTGCCTGCCTTGTATCCGACCGGCTCGGGGTCAGTGCGCAACGGTACCCAGCGCACGTTGCGCCGAATGTCAAAGCGGTATGCCAACCCCACCGTCGACGGACCATGAACTCGAACCCCCGTCGGCTCCCGCCCCCAGCGTCAAGCCCAAACTGCCCCCACTTCCGACAACCAAGCTCCCCCCCACCCCGGCGCCCAAACTGCCGGCTCCGACCGCTCCTCTGCCGTCGCCGCCCGCTGTGCCTGATTCGGGCAAGACTTCCGACAAGACGGGCCTGGTGTTCCCGGTGTTCAATCCGGCGGCCTGGAAAATCGGTCTTCCTGCGAAGTGACCCGCCCCGGATTTCAGGGCGCGAATTCGCGAGAAGTGAGAGACTCGGCTTCAGCACGATGTCTCCTTGCGCCGATACCAGTAACACAGGCTTAGCCTGCCGGGAGGGCGGGACATTGAGGTCCCGTTTCAGGATAAAAGATCATGGGGACGACGACGGACCGTCGACCCGTGGTCTTTTGTTTTGCGCCTTATGACCCTCACCCGAAGTACGTCTAACCGCAGAGCGACACCATCCGCTTGCGTCCAACGTCTTCGATCTGTACCTTGCCCTCTCGGGCAAGCCATCCGAGTCCCTGCATGACGATATCCCGTGGCTCGCCGAGCTTCTTGACGAGTTGCGCCAGACTAACAGGGCCCTCGGTGTCCAAGAGACGCCAGATTGCTCCGGCGACCTCCCCAATCTGGGCCGTAAGCGAAACGGGAGGTTCACTCTTTGCCATCAAAACTCCTCCTGATAACTTGGGTGAGGTGCATCGGGTACACCGATCATCGCCCAACACGCATCGGGGTGGGTATAGCTAGTATAGGACGGCTAGCGGAACGGAAGAACCCGGCCCGCCCACATTCTGTCTTTGCCAAATGTGTCGTCAAATCTCAAGAAACCAAAAATGCGGCCGAGCCCGATGGGCTTCGACCGCATTCTCTTTGGGGGTACGGAGTTCTGGTTGTCGCGAAAAACCGGCGTGGCCCGGAGTTGGGCTTGTTGACCACTCGCAAGAGCGTCGGACGCCTAAGGTTCGCGACGGAGGTGTTCCACGCGTTTCTCCAAGGGGTGGAGAGATTGCACATGCCGTCGGACGAAAGGACTGGTCCCGGGTGCGGGAAACCCGAGACCAACGCTGGGTCCGCAGTAATCGAACGGCATCGTGTGTCATCCGCAGTTCTCGTGCCAGATTCCGTGAATAGGTGCCTGAAAGACGCAACTACTTTCCGTCGTTCAGGTTATAAAGAACGAACAGCCCCATCGCCAGTTGAAGATTCTACCTGAAGACGCCGGCGCCGACTGTAAAAACTACAATCGGACCCGACAGAAATGGCGGGACAAGGGGGACCACTGCCGATCACTGGACGCTGTCGAAGAAACTCTTAGTGATCGCCGCGAAAACCTGTTCGAGCTGCCCGTACTCCCGGTCTTCTGCCTGATAGAAGAGAACGTAGGTTGCCACTGGCGTGCGAAGGCTGCGCACGAAGGCGGAATTGGTGAGGTCGAGGTAGTAGAAGGCAAGATCAAATCCATGGACCTTCTTTCCGTCAACGAGTTGGAAGCTGGATTCCTGTTCCAGGTCGCTGTACTCCGCTTGCATGGCTGCAACAGCCGCTTCGGCCAGACGCACGGGATCCGTAGAGGGTGGGTGAACACTGACCGACCAGAAGGCTCCGCCGGGGCTGTAGACGGTTGCCGATTCGGCCTCACCTTCTGCCCTCGTTTCGTCAAGCGTCCAGTTGTCTGGATAGAGAAAGGAGATCCCGAATTTGGAGAACGTCTGCGGCATGAATGGAAGTCCGTGGAGCATTGGAGAAACCCCTTATCGTATCAGTCCGGATCAAGAGCGCCCACTCCTCCGAACTCTCGTCAATCAACCCATTTATCCCATGCCCTCCAGATTTCTCGCCACAGAACCGATCTGGTCGTCTGCGACGACTTCTGTTACGATCGTTGCCCAAACCGCGCAACCAACCAAATTCCACGTCAACCGTCTCTTTTCAGCCACACCCCACTATGCTGCCTCCTCGTCCCTATCCGTGGCATCTGCTCATGGCGACGAGCCTGTTGGTCGTTGTCGACGGCGGTTGTTCGTGGAATCGGGAGGCGGCCGTTTCACCAAAGACAATCGTCTCGCGACAGCTCTGTCGACAGGGCATCGCGGCCATGGAACGCAACCAGTGGGACGAGGCCGAACCGCTTCTTGCCAAGGCGGTGGACGTCTGCCCGGAAGCTCCCGAAGCCCGAGCCAAATATGCGGACCTTCTTTGGCATCGCAATCAGCATGCGGAGGCGATTCGCGAGATGGCCGAAGCCGTCCGGCTTGCGCCCGACGATGCCGCGTCGCGTGTCACCTACGGTGAAATGCAGCTCGCGATGGGAGATATTGAATCGGCGGGAGAAGCAGCCGACCTGGCCCTCGACATGAACCCGAAGCTCGCCAGTGCCTGGGCCCTTCGGGGTCGATTGATGCGTCGAACAGGCAAGCAGCGAGAAGCACTGTCGGACCTTCATCGTGCGGAGGGCCTGGATCCGAAGGACTCTTCGTATCCGATGGAAATCGCCGAACTCTACCTGGGCCTGCACGAACCCGATCGTGCACTGGCAACCCTCCAGAGCCTTTCCAGCAGGTGGTCCGACCAGGAAGAACCGGCGGCACTTCTGTCGCTCAAAGGCATGGCCTATTCCACCATGGGGCGCTACGACGATGCGGCGAATACTTTCTTACTGGCATGCAGCCGTGGGGGGGCCGACATCGAAACGCTGTATCGACTCGCCGAAACCCAGGTTCGCGCAGGGCGTCCTCGGGAAGCCGCGGCAGCCCTGAAGAAGGCCCTCTCGCTCGATCCCCAACACGCCGCCAGCCGCCACCTCCTGGCCCAATTGGGGACCGATCGGGGAAGTCTCCGTTGAAACCGAAAAGTCGGCCTGATCGCTCGATCCCGGACGCCCCGAACAATCGTAATCTTCCCTTCCACGGCAAGAACCGTTACGGCTGATTTGACGGAACGGCAATCGCGCGCTACGTTTTCACGGGTACTTGTGTTGCGCGCCTACATGTAGATAGCACGCCCTGGTCCCATCCTGCCGCCTGCGGAACCCCCGGGCGGCCTCTATCAGCGAAGGAACTCCAATCATGCCGCAGTGCTATGGAACGGAAGGAACCTTTGTCGACCGCCGCAGTTACAACGACGTCGCGGTCGCGCCGAGCGGAGGCGAGCGACGCCAGTTCAGCAACAGCCACGAGGAGTTGTCGCCGGACGCCCGAGATCTGGCGGTCGCCATCGATGAATACAAGCTACGGCACCGCCGGCGCTTCATCACCTACGAGGAGATGTTGGCCGTCATTTCGGCGTTGGGTTACCACAAGTAAAAATCGGTACTTTCGCCCCAACCGCTAAAACCCTGAGTTTCCCGGGGATTCTTGCACTTTCGAGCCCGATCGGGAGGTAGCCCGAAACGTCGAATAACGTCGGATTACGCCCTCGAAAAGGCGTAATTACGCCCGGCTTCCGTCGCCCTACGACCGGACCCTACGGGCTACGGACCCAACGGGGTCGAAATCCCACCGAGAACACGCCTAGCTCGCCCGTAGATGCGTCCCGGCGGGCTTCCGGTAGTCCCTCGCCGCCCAGGCCCTCTGCGAGGCCTCCTACGGCGCAGGAAAATGCCCCGACGATTCGGAAACCGCCGGGGTTCAAGGTAAGAAGTGCCGTTGTCTGCTTATGCCACTCGCCTGCGTCGTCGGGCTGCGACCATCATGCCGAGGCCACCGAGAGCCGACCAGATGGCGAGAGTGGTAGGTTCGGGGACAGCCGATACGAAGTTGAACTCTCCGCCGAGGTAGTTTTGGTTGCTGAGAGCGGCGTACGCTTCAATACTCAGTGCGGCTCCCGCCTTGGAATACTGATACAGAGTCCGCGTCGACCATAGGTCGTTTTGCGTGCCAAACCAGAGAGTTCCATCGGCTGGATCCAATGCCAACCCAGTCATTTCCGAGATACCCGTTGAGAACGAGCTAAGCGGATTCCCGCTCATGTCTAGATTCGCAATTGTGCTACCCCACCAATTAGCGACCCAAAGGGAATTGTTCGTGCGATCATACGTCACCGCCAAGTTCCCTGTGGGCCCGCCGAAAAGCAGCGTCGGATTCTGCCAGTCTAGGTCCATTCGGTACATTCCGCCCGCTGAATAGTCGTACCCATAGTTGTAGGAGCCGTCTGTCGTACTATCGAAGAAGCCGCGGATTGTTCCCGGGTATGCATATGTTGTGCCCGTTGCGACGCCCGCAGCAGTATATTCAGCGCCGGTACCCCCCGCCGAGTAAGCGCTCGTTCGTACCGTACCGTTCAGCACTGCGACCGGATACTCATAAAGCCCTGTTCCACTCCATGATCGCGAGACACTACTGCCCTGGATCACGTGGATCATGCGCTGATCACCTGCGGTAATGTAGTACTCGCTGATCGGCCCAGCTATCGTTGCATTCACACATAGCAGGACGAGAGTCAACGAAAGTCCGGGCGCAAGTCGCCGCATTGTTGGATCTCCTCGAAAGTCGTACAGCATTCCGGTGTTGTTATCTCAACGGATTCTGACGTTGTTGGGATCACGTTCGTCGCCAGATCTCAGCACTCCAGACACCTATAGGCCGCCGCTCCCCGATTCCTGACATAGAAAATCGAAAACATGAATTAAAACAGCCTCGCCATTCATTACTGTGGGGGGGAAGGTCGCGCAAAACCCCGCCAACCTGGGGGCCGACGGGGCTGTATCAAACCTTTGGTTCGAGAGGGGCTACAGAATTAGACCGTCGACGTCGGCAACCCTAACCCGATTTTTTCGACGAGCTGACGCCTCTCTCCGCCTCCCCGCGGAGCAATTGGCGCCGCAGACGCGACGCGTAGAGGATTCCGATGGTGCGGCCTTCGGCGTCCACCACGCGTGCCATATTCTCCTGCTCGGTGTGCATGCGGATCAATGCCTCAATCGGCGCGACTTCCGCCGAAATCGCTGTCATGGGCCGGACGACTCCGGTATCTTCCATCCCACTCAGGGCCAGATCGATCACGCGAACGTATCTGGTGAGCTCCTTCCGGGATTCTGCGTCCTCGATCGGCACCTCGGACAAATTGAGCCGGCTCGCCAGTCCGAGAACATCCGATCTGGACATGTCCGCGTGAGCCCGGGCCACTTCGCTCAGCGGTACCAGGTAGCGGCGAACCGTATGATCGGCCGAGTCGAAAATAGAGGACGCCAGCTTCTTCTGAGCCGGGTAAAGGATTCCCACCTCGTGCCCTTCCTCCAGAATGCCCTGCAACTCGCGGCGCGCGATTCTCAGGCGGACCTTTTCCGGCGATTCTCCCAGAAGCTTCGCCAGGGATCGATTCAGCAACCAGAGAAGTGCGCTGACGGGCAGGAAAAGCACCGTGAACGCGAAAAACAATCCCCCTCCACGATGCAAAAGGCGGTTGGGCGCGTGGAGGAACAGGTACTTCGGCATCAGCTCCCCGTACACGAACAGTACGGGCGCCAGCACGATCGGCGCAAGGAGTTCGGCAAACCACGATTCGGACTGGATCACCCGGCTCGTGGCCATGACAATCGCCAAGGAGGTCATATAGTTGGCGACGTTGTTTCCGACGAGGCTCGTGGCCACAAACATCGACGGGCGGTTGGTGAGCCAGACGAGTCCGCGAGAAATCCGATCGCCCCCGATGGCGTCGAGCACGAGCCGAATCCGTGCGGCTCGATAGAAGCCCGTCTCCGATCCGCTGAAGAACGCGCTCAGGAATAGCCCGACGGTCCCGAGGAGAAGAGCGGTCCAAATCATCACGGCTCCTCCTTGACCGGCGGAATCTGCGTCAACTCGACCAGCATCGGTCCCCGCTGCGGGGCCTCCAGAACCATCAGTTCAAAGGGTCCCCAGCGACAGACGTCCCCCGCTTGAGGAATCCGCCCGAGTGCCTCCTGGACAATCCCGGCGACGGTCACGTTACTGCTGGATGGGCACTCCACCTGGAAGTGGCGGCGAAGGCGGCGGAGACTGGTCATTCCACTCACGTGCCAGCGACCCGGTTCCACCAGTCGCAACGGTTTGCGGTCGAGGATTCGCTCGACTCGGCTGCCGGCCGGGTTGAAGATTGCGGCGAGAACGTCGTCCTCAGTGAGAATACCGATCGTCTCGCCGTTCTCGTTGACGACGGCCGCAACGCCGCTCGGGCCTCGGAGAATCGTATCGAGAACCGCGGCGACGGTCGTACACCAGGGCACGTAAGCGACGGCGTGGGCGTACCGCTCGAGATTCTCGGCCGGAACGCGGGAAAGGCTGTTCAACGCGACGGCACCTGCCACTTCGTCGCTCTCCGGCTCGGCGACGAGCAGATATCCGCTCGGCGTGAGTTGCCCGCCCAGATCGGCGAGAGAGATAGGAGGATGAAACACCCGGCAGTTGGTCCGCGGGCGCATGAGTTCTTCGACGCGGATATCGGAAAGGAGCACCAGGTTCTCCAGGACGCGTTCCTCTTGTTGCAGCAGCGATGCGTTTCCTGTCGAAAGCTGCAACGCCCGCTCCAGATCTCCCACGCGCAGATAGGGCTCCGGCTCAAACTTGGGGCAGAACAGCCGCCGCGAGAGCAGATTGGCGGTACGCAAAGCGGGGAGAACGGGATCGAGCGCGCGGACCATGGCCGCCAGGGGAACCGACAGCCACGATGCGAGAACCCTCGGCACGAGAACCGCCAGGGTCTTGGGAAGCATTTCGCTGAAAACAATGAGGACCAGCAAGGCTCCGAACGTCAATCCGGCCGCTTCCGCCCCTTCCAGCCGAAGGCTGATGATCGAGGTAATGGCGAAATAGGCGAGATTGACCAACAAATTCCAGAACAGCACGGCCGTGAGCAGGCGGTCGGGATCGTCGAGCAAGCGCAGGGCCAGTCTTCCCGAACGTCCGGCCGCGGCCAGTTTGCGCCGTTCCTTGTGATCGAGCGAGAACAGTGCGGCTTCACTGCAAGAGAAGAAGGCCGACGCGATGATCAGCACTCCCATCGCTATCAAGCCGGGAGCAAAGGTCACCAGCAGATCCACCGTCACTCTCCAATCGTGGTACGACCGGTCGCCACGTCAAACTCGTCGATGGCCGGAATCAGCATGGCCACCGTGGTGAAGCCGTAGGCTGCCGCCGTGGCAATGAACGCCAAATAGGGTTTCTCCAGCAGGAAACTCGTCATCGCATAGAACGTGGCGAGGGGACACAAGAAGGAAGCCACGCCGATCGCCTTGGAAGGATTGCGAGCGCCGAGCGACACATATAATCCCACCCCCCCGCCGACCATGAACACGAAGAACGGCTGGAACTGAGCCTCGAAGGCCCCGCTGAAGGCAACCATCATCCGCATGCACGTGGCCACACCGACGACCAGGAAGAAAACGGTGCCCAGACTGATGCCGATCGCCGTGCGCGAGTTGCCATATTGCATTCCGGCGTGAACGCCCAGCATAGCGACAAACGCATAGAGTACGCCCAGCCCCAGCAACATGTAGATCAGATTCTCGAGACTCAGTATCTCCGCCCACCACAGCCAACCGCACAGCGCCGCCGGCAAGAAAACCATCTCCTTCGTGTTATAGAACGCTCCGCCCAACTTGCCGAAGACGAACTCTCGCGGCGTCAGGTCGCTCACGAGAAGCAGGTCCAGCGCCTTTCCGTCCCGTTCCGCAGTCAACGAGGTAACCGCCTGTGTATTGACCAGAACGAGGCTCAAGAACAGGAGCGGTACCAACGCCTTCGCCACCGTCTCCACGGCAACCGCTTCCCCGCCGGCGGAGCCGAAATAAAGACTCACTGCCACCAGGGCGAAAAGCACAAGATACACCAATCGCACGAAAAGAATCTTGCGTCCATAGGCCCACGTGCGAATCTCGCGCCAGATGATCGGGTTGTCCCACACCTCTCGCGTTCGCCCCTTGACGGGTGTCGTCTGCGTCTCCTCCGCCTGCTCAACCGTCTCCGAAGCCTCGATTTGCCCCGCCTCCTGCCTCGCATCGAACTCCGCACCCCAGATGCTCTCCCGGTTCCACGTCTCGTCCTCACGCGTTGCCGGCTGGGTCTCTCGCGAAGGATTCCACACGCGAACCATCGCCACGGCAAACCCGTTGAGCGCCAAGGTGATGGCCGCGCCGGCCAACACGAACGGCTCAACCCCCCGAATGGCGGAGCCGGCAATGCTCGCTAACGACGTTCCGTCGACGACCATGGGACGTGTAGCTGCAAGAACCGCATGCCACGGACTGAAGGCCAAGGCCAGTTCCCGTGTGTCCCATCCCAGCCACCGCGACCCCAAAGCCCCGGAGCCAACCATCTCCCACGCACCCACCCACAGAACCAGGATCAACACGGTCATGGCCAACGCCTGAAACGTCTTCTCTCGCCACAACGCGATCAACGAACCCAGGCTCCCGCACGCCATCACGGTCACCAGAGTGACGACGAACACCCGGGCAACCTGGTCGATCGACACTCCCCCAAACCAGGTCGCAAGGACAAACAGTGGAAGCGACGCCGTGGCAAGAACGAGCACGTGGAGCAGCGAGGCCAGCAACTTGCCCAGGACCAGTTCGCTGTTGGACAGGTTGGTCAGCAGCAGCAGCACCAACGTCTTCCGATCCTTCTCCTGCGACACGGCACTGGCCGCAAGCATCGCAGAGAAGAAGACGGCCAATGCCAGTTGCAGGGGGGCCAGGATCTGCAGCAGGATCGTCCCAAAGCGAGCCAGATCGCCCACGTCACGAACCTCCTGAGTGCCCGTCAGAACCTGCCAGGCCGTCGCCATGAGGATCAGCAGGCCGATGCCGTAGGCCGTCCTTGCCACGTAGATCCGGGAACGCCGCGGCGCAATGGCCACCTCGCGAGTGAAAACGGGACCGATCAACAAGCCAAAACCTCCTGCCAGCCAACGGTCCACCGGATGCCAACCCAGGAAAGACAGCAGTGCCTGCGTCGTCCGGTGGTGAACCTCTATCCTAACCCAGGGCGGCAGGACCGCCAACCGATTCAGGCCACGGTGCTTCACACCGGCCTGGCATCATCCACAAGAAACGCAACAAGCCGCCTGGCAAGGCCAAGCGGCTTGTGAGATGTCCATGTTCTACCGGCGGATTGTCAGTAGTAGGATCCGCTGGTCGCATTGCTTCCGACAGTCCCCGTGGCGCCTGCCTGCGAAGAAGCACTCGGATATCGCGAGACGCTACCCGGCGCGTAGTTCAACTCCGTCGCCGCGGTAGGCTGAACATACCCCCCGGATGAAGGGGGGGTGTACTGGGCTACATTCGGCGGAAGGTAGCCCGTGTTTCCTGGCTGGTAGGGCGTCTGGGTGTTCTGATACTCGCTGGGCAGCGGAGCCGTCTGTGGCAACGAAGCAACCGTTCCCAGGTTGGCTGAATCGCCGGGATAGGTGTACGGGGCGTTTCTGTAAGGATCTGCCGGGGTGGCGCCGGCCGCCCAAGGTGCCGTTGCGTTGTTCGATGCGGCACCCGGATTGACGGCAGGCATCGTTGCGCCGTAGGGATCCTGAGCGAGTCCGGTATCATATCCACTGCTTGGAGACGACAGAGGTGGTGATTGGTAGGGAGTGGAGCCAGAATACGGCGATGCATTATTGCCGTAAGGAGCGGCAGGACTGGCGTAGGCCGGCAGGCCAGGGTTGGCCGCTGTAGGGTCCTGGATGTCGTAAGTGCCACCTACCGCGTATTGGGCGGGCGGAGTGGCATCGTAGGCCGGACTGGCCGGATAGTACCCGCTGCCTGGAGCCTGGTAACCCGTGTTTCCGCCGGTGGCAGAATTGTAGGCGGATTGAGCCGCGTAAGGGCTTTGGTCGTACGGTGAGGAAGACGGCGACAGCGGCAAGGTACCACCGGCATAGCCGTTCGGATCGTACCTGCCTTGTTGCGGGAGAGTGCCCGAGGGTACCGACGAGCTCGACGCTCGCGTGTCGCTCAACGACGTTTTGGCTCCACCCCAGGGACTCGGGGGTGCCACCCCACCGGACACATCCCCAGCAGATGCCACGTCGGAGGCGCTTGGCAAGGTGACCGTCGGAGCAATCTGATCTGTGGGCTTCGGAACGGGCGAATCGGAATCCGACTTGGCAAAATAGGTCATCGGATTCAGGCTGGACCACGAGAACGACTTCTTTCCGCCTGAGCTGCTACATCCCGAGACGAGTACCGCCAGGAGAGCGACCGTGATAGACCGAGCAGCGAGCTTTCGCATGGTCTGAGTGTCCTTCACAATGGACGACAAGGGGGAGTGCACCGAGAGAACCGACCTCCCTGTCGCAATTCGGGTGCAAACGCGTCCCACTTCGCTTGCCCTCGGCACCCAATCCGAATGGCTCCGTCAATCTGCCACGTTCGGGTCGGGAATCGAGCTCACAGCAAAGCGGGAATTCCGCCCTCGTCCCTGAGGGCGTTTGTTATGTCCAAACATATCGGGGCTGACACGGCTGCGTGCCGGCGCGAATCGAACGCGGATTATAGGAGGGCGAGAAACCCGGTCAATGCCAGTTCCACCCGCGTCTCGACTCTCCCACTTCTCAAAATCGGCATTCTGCCGCCGCGCCAACAGGAAAATCCGGCACAGCCGGGGAAAGACAGGGACTCTGCGCAAAAAAAGGCGGCAGCACGACCGATCCGGTCTGGAACGGACTTCGGTGCGCTGCCGCCCAGTAAACTGCACGGCAGACCATCTGCCGCGCAGGCAGCGGCCCAGCTCAAATCAGAGGGAAATCAATGTCCCGCCGACGAGGAAGCAACCGCGGGCGACGTCGCCTGCAGAGCTTCTCTGTAACGACTGCCGACCGCCTCCCAGTCAATCACTTGAAAGAACGCTTGAATGTACTCCGGTCGACGATTCTGATACTTGAGGTAGTAGGCATGCTCCCACACGTCCAGCCCCAGAAGCGGCGTATTGCCGTGCATCAGAGGACTGTTCTGGTTGGGGGTGTCCTCAATGACGAGCCGCTTCTCGGGAGTCAGGCTCAACCAGGCCCAGCCACTGCCGAAACGTCCGGCTGCAGTGGTCGCGAAACTCTCCCGAAATGCGTGAAACCGGCCGAATTCCTCTTCCATCGCCTGCAAGAGCGCGCCGGTCGGTTCACCGCCACCATTGGGTGACATAATGGTCCAGAACAGGCTGTGATTGGCATGTCCGCCACCGTGGTTGCGCACCGCAGTGCGGATCTCTTCGGGCACTGTGTGGATGGCCGCAACGACCTCCTCAATGGAGGGAGTTCCCAGGTCATACCCCTCGATGGCGGCGTTCAGCTTGTCGACGTATGCCTGGTGGTGCTTCGTGTGATGGATTTCCATCGTGGCCGCATCGATGTGCGGCTCCAACGCATCGTACGCATAAGGTAGTTCGGGCAAATGGAACTGCATGGGTACCTCCCTACGGCAAAACGGGTACTGGCCGACCAACACATCGTCAGCCATATTTTTAACTGCCTAAGCTGTCAAAAATAATACGGCGCAGTCCCTGTCAGGCAACCCCCTCCTCAGATGTGAGCCGTGAGACGGCCGGAAGTCCGTTGAATCAGGCCAGTACGCCTTCTTCAACGTGCTGATGGCCCTGTTGCCTTACCGACGCCCAACCACAGAGTTCTGCAGAATCCCAATACGCTCGATCTCGACCTCCACCTGATCACCGGGCTGGAGGAAGACGGCCGGATTCCTGGCCATACCGACCCCTGGGGGGGTTCCCGTAAACAGGAGATCGCCCGGCTTGAGACTCGCCACCTGGGACACATAGGCAATCAGTTCCTCGACGGGAAAGATCAACTGATCGGTACAGGAATCCTGCATGACCTTTCCATTCAGGCGGCAGCAGATTCGGAGGTTTCCCGGATCCCCGATTTCGTCCGCCGTGACGAGGAACGGACCGGTAGGACCGAAGCTGTCGAAAGATTTCCCCAGAAGCCACTGTCCGCCCGGCTTGCCTTTCTGCCAATCCCGCGCAGAGACGTCATTGCCACAGGTGTACCCTGCCACGTGGTGAAGGGCATCCTCCTTCCTGATGTTCTTCCCCCCGGTCCCAATAACGACGACCAACTCCGCTTCATAGTCGACTTCGCTACTTGTCGGCGGCAGCACGATTTCATCCCCGTGCCCGCGGAGCGTGGTCGGAAACTTATTGAAGATAACGGGTTCGGAAGGCAGCGCCATACCGCTTTCGGCTGCGTGGTCGGCATAATTGACACCCACGCAGACCACCTTTTCCGGATGGCGCACGGGGGATAACAGACGTACGTTTTGCACGAGCAAGGTCGCATCGGCACCGGCACAGGCACGCACGCGTTCGAGTCCCGCCGGTCCCATTTCGAGCAGGGCCTTCATGCAGGTGGGAAGGCCGGGATCCGCCTTCGACAGGTCGATGATCTCGTCGCCGCGAATCAACCCGATTCGCATTTGGTCGTCTTGGAGAAAGGACACTAGTTTCATCAGGGGCCTCGTCTGGTAAAGAAGCGGGTAACTCGCCGGAGCAACGCGGTTACCGGGAAGAGCGATCTACGCGTTGCGACGGCTATGCCTCGAAGCGGGTCAAGCCCGCAATTCAACCTTAGCAGGAACATGTGCACGAATTCGGAATCACGACTTTATACCGTGCTCCCCGCTCAGACAAGGCACGGGGCCTTTCCTTGACAAGCGAGCGGGAAGGGGACGGAAAGCGGGCGACGCCGGCGTTGTACCACGTCACCGTTGAGGCAATTCAGCAACGGCAGTCCCTCGCACGGTTGTGGCAAATCCGACCGCCGTCAACACACTCCGAATGTTCGATACGAGCACTTCACGCCCGTCGGGCATTGTAGTCCGCCGGAAGACACGCCGACTGCCCGATCTCAATCCATACGTGGAAGGTGCGGTTTGACCGCTTGTCACGCGCGACCTAAGTTTCAAGTAGATAAAGGGGACATGCCTCCCCGAACTGAGCGCCGCTAACAAAACCAGTGCTTGCGGGCACCGGCGTCCGTGGGAGACGCCATCGTTCTGTTAGGGCCTCTGGGACAATCTGCACCTTGCCATGACGGCCCTCGGCGTACGAAGCGCCGGCACGGTGGGAATGAACACCAATGACTGACAGCCTGGATTCGCAACCTGCCCCCTTGTTCGCACTGCAAGCCGATGCCGTTCAACTCGACTCGCTAGCCGCTTTGGCGCTCCCATCAACCGTCTCGCTGCCGTCCGGAATCGCCCGTGAAACGGTGGACGTCGCGGGTACCGATGCGGGTGACATCCAGCGTCTGACTCAAGCTCGCCTGGGCGTCGCAAGCAGTCTGTATGTGGCGTTGCGGTGCAAGTCCGTCCAATCGGCTGCGCACGGCTTGCGCGTCGCGTTGCTGTCGTCCGGATGGGCAACCCTGCTACGGCTCCCGGAAGGCCTGCGCGAGGCGATCGAAGTGGCCGCGTTACTCCACGACGTGGGCATGATCGGCCTGCCCGACGAGGTTCTCCGAAAGCCGGGCCCCCTGGACTCCGATGAGATCCGCATGGTCGACGACGCCCGGAAGATGAGCGTCGAGATTCTCCGCAACGCTTGCGCTCAACCGAAAGTTCTGGAGATCGTCGAGAACACTCCCGCCTGGTACGACGGTTCGCGGCCGGGCTATTCCCTGCGTGGCGACGACTTGCCGCTCGGTGCCCGGATGATCGCGATCGCCGAGGCCTTCGACGCGATGACGACCGACCAGGTTTATCGGCCCGCGATGTCGCTGGAGCGGGCGGGCTTCGAGTTGTTCGCGGGGGCCGGCGTCCAATTCGATCCCAGGCTGGTAAATGACTTCGTCGAGTTCCAGTCGGGAAATCTGGACCGCATTCGCGAGGAGGTTGCAGGCCGGTGGCTGCGCACGCTCGCTCCGGAAATCTCCAACTCCTACTGGGCCCTGACGGACAGTTCGAACCATACGAAGGATCGGCACGACCAGAGGTTCTTCGAGGACCGGCTGCTCGACAACATGCACGACGCGGTCGTGTTCGTCGACGCCGCGATGCGAGTGGTCCGTTGGAACCACGGGGCCGAACGGATGACAGGCATTGCCGGAACGAGCATCTGCGACCGGCGATGGACACCGAGCCTCCTCAATATTCGCAGCGAGAAGGGGGCGGTCATTTCAGACGAGGATTGCCCCGTAGTCAGTGCCATCACGTCGGGGGTCCAGTCGCTTCGCCGCCTGAGCATCGGCGGTCGCAGCCGAGATCGAGTCGCGGTTGACACGCACGCCATCCCGGTCGTCGACCCCGACGGCGCCATTCTGGGCGCCGTGCTGATTCTCCACGACGCGTCCTCGGAGACGTCGCTCGAGGAGCGTTGCCAGAGCCTGCATACCCGGGCCACACGCGATCCGCTCACCCAGGTTGCCAACCGCGCCGAGTTCGACCGTGTGTTCGAACTCTTCATCAACACGCACCGGCAGCAGCGAGTGCCGTGCAGCCTGATCATCTGCGATTTGGACAAATTCAAGCGCATCAACGACACCTACGGACATCAGGCCGGCGATGAGGCGATCAAGACGCTGGCGACTCTGCTGAAATCGTCCTGCCGCCCGGGCGACCTGGTCGCCCGCTACGGCGGTGAGGAGTTCGTCATGCTGTGCGCCGATTGCGACAACGCCGCGGCCGCTCGGCGAGCCGATGAGTTGCGAAAGCGTCTCGAACAGACCCCTCAGCCCGCCCTGGGGGGCCGAAGCATCACGGCCAGTTTCGGGGTCACGGTCATTCAACCGGGCGACACCTCCGAGACGATGCTCCGGCGTGCCGACCGCGGATTGCTGATCGCCAAGGAGAAAGGCCGAAACACGGTCGTCCAGTTGGGGGCCGGATCGGACGACTCACAAGGTGCCAGTACGCCGATCATCTGGGGGCAAGCCGCCCCAGGTAACAACGGCTGCTTCTCGACCGAACTCAAGACGCCCATGCCTCTGCCCGTACTGCGAGAAAAACTCCTCGGTTTCGTCGCCGACCATCAGGCCAAAGTTCTGCACCAGGATGACGAGAGTGTTGTCATGCGACTGGAGAACCACGGCCAGCCACAACGCCGCCGAGCCGACCGGAGTGTCTCCTTCGAGGTGGCCCTGACCCTCAGTCGCCGGACCGACCAGCAGTCCGTGAACAACGGGGCTGGAAAACGCAAGATTCCCTATTCCTGTATTCATGTGGCCATCCATCCAAGGCGTCCGCGCGACCGCCGCCGCGAGGGGATCGAAGCAGCCGCACGCGAAGTGATCGCCAGTCTCCGATCGTATCTCGGAGCCACCGAAAGCAGCCAGTCCCACCTGACGCCGATCGAGCCGGTCGAGCCAGGGCCGAAAGCGTGGTGGCGGTTCTGGTAGCGTTGGTGCTTGGGCAATTCCGGGACCACCGTCCGGCACGTGCCCCCCATTGATTCATCCCCAACACCTCGCCGCCAACCGGTCCTGCAAGGAACTCCGGTTGTAACGACCTCGCTCCAATCGTCTCCGTCGCCGCCCTCAAGAGCCACGGTAACCTATGGTTTCTATACGACAGAAGGAACGGCGTCGCGCGTGGCGTACGCCGCCCGAGGCTGTTGTTGAGAGATCCAGGTATGGCTCGAATTGGAGCGTCGCTGTCAGGTATTGAACGCAGGCTGCTCAATCGGTTGGCCGAGAGCGACGCCGCGGCAACCCTGAACACTCTGCGGCTGGCGGCCGGAAAACGCATTCTGGCGCCGCGCGACGACGTTTCCGCGTTCGCTACCTTGAGCGGGCTCCAGACCCGGCTCTCGACCGTCACCGCCACGATGTCCAACGTCACCTCGGCCAACAGCCTGATCTCACAGACTCAAAGCGCCGTCGCACAGATCCGTGCGCAACTCGAACTGATTCAAACCGAGCTCTTCAAGGACGAAAACCAGACGCTCGACGCCTCCGAACGGGCCGAGGCACAGGCCAGAATCGACGCCGCCATTGCCGAGATCAACGCCCTCAGTACCACCAGCATCGATGGCCGGCGGACGCTCGACGGCTCCGCCGCCTACAGCGTTCAAGGGCAGAACAGCAGCCAGGTCTCTCGGGTGACGATCTACTCGAAGGGAACCGGTGGGCCGACCGTCGTCGGCCGGCATGCCGAACTGACCTACACCGGCACAAATCGCTACGTAACGGCCGACGCGACCCTGGAAATCTCGGGCAATGTCGGTTCGACAACCATCGCGACCACGACCAGCGACACCTTGGAGGATCTGGCCGCCAAGATCAACGAGCGGAGCCAGACCACGGGTGTGACCGCGGCCGTCGACGGAAACACGCTGACGTTTGCCAGCGCCGAAATCGGCGCCGGCGAGTCGGTCTCCGTTCAGGTCACGGCCGGCACTTTCGCCGTCAGCGGGGGGAATGGTGATGGAACGGCCGACGGAGCCGATACGGTCTACGGATCGGAGCCTGCCATCGCCGGCCGGGTCGTCGAGGCGGCCACGCGGGCCGAACTCACCTACACGGGCACCGCCGGGGGCATCACGGTGGGTGACGGAGGCACACTGACCGTCACCGGAGAGGACGGTTCCGCGGAAATCACCGTCGCCGACGCCGAGGCCCTCACCGACGTGGCCGTCAAGATCAACAACGTCAGCCACCAGACGGGAGTCTTTGCAGAGGTCTCAGGCGACACCCTGACCTTCTCCAGCGTCGAGTATGGCTCCCAGGCAAGCGCAAGTGTTACGGCCGACTCGGCCTTTTCCGTGACCGGCGGCTACGACGACGGCGAGGCCTTCGGCACTGACATGATTGCCGAGATCGGCGGGATTCGTTATGCCCCGGCTGAATCGCCTCAGCTCAGGCACCGGGAAGCAACCGGCCTGATCACCGCCGACGCCACCGTGACCGTCACCGGCGAACTGGGCAGCGCCAATATCGGCATCACCACGGGCCAGGGCTTGGCGACTGTGGCCGCGGCAATCAACGCCCAACAGAATTCGACGGGAATCGTGGCCCGAGTCGACGGCGTCGACCTGGTGCTCGAAAGCAGGCTCACCGGGGCTTCAAGCTCGGTGGCAATCGAGGTCACCGCGGGTAGCTTCACCACGGTGGAAGACTACACGGCGGCCACGGCGGCCGAACTGACCTACACGGGTGCCGACGGCAAGCTGGTCGGCGACGTCAGCTTCGACCTGACCGGAACGGGAACTGAGAGCTACTCGTTCAACGACGGCGATACGCTGGCTTCGATACGCGACGCGATCAATCTCGATTCCGGCTCCACCGGCGTCGAGGCCACGGTGCAGGGCGACCAACTCGTTTTGCGTTCTGTGGCGACCGGCTCGGCGGCATCGATCGCTCTAACGAACGTGGTGGGTTCTTTCGACCTGACCGGCGGGAACGGTGACGGCACGGCCAACGGCACCAATGCCGCGGCGTCGACCACCGGAGCAGACGCCAGCACGCCCCATGCGACTCTGCGAGGAAATCAACTCACCGTCAACCGAAACGGAACTCACTTCCAGATCGAATTTGCCCAAGGCTTCGCGGGCCAGTTCAACACGATGACGATCGGCGACGGAGGTCTCAGCTTCGCCATGTCGACCGATCTCCACTATCGCAGCAGCCTGTCACTCCCCGGCCTTGCATCCACCCAGCTAGGGGGAATTAGCGGCCGTTTGAGCGATTTGCTGACGGGCGGTTCTGCGACGGGGTTGGCGAACAACACATCCCACGCCCTGCGGATCGTCGAAGAAGCCTTGGGCCAGGTCGACGTGGCCGACGGGATCGTCAGCGGCTTCTACAACTCCTCTGTAGCAACGTCGAATGCCCTCCTGGACGACCTGAAGACCGACCTGGAGGAAGCAATCTCTGAGACGGACGGCTTCGACGAAGACGAGGAGAACGTGCTTCTGGCAAAGAATCAAGGACTCGCCTCAAACGCTCTGGCCGGATTGGCGATCATGTATCAGCAGCGCCATGCGATCATCGACCTCATCCGGCAAGCAGCGGGGCTGGACGGCTAGCAGACCCGCGGAAGGTCGAATCTGCCGAGCGAACTGCGCCTTAGCCGCGATCACGCCACTGGGAGTATCTCGCTTGTGACGATGCCTGGCCTGAATGTACTCGAAATCTACATGTTTCTCGTACATATTTCTCGCCTCGCCTACCTTCGTGGACACCTGCAAGCAGCAGCGGGTTCCCGCTTTGCGCAAATAAGCATCTGTTTTGCAGCAAACGTCCCTTGGCTGCAAGCCTCCTCCAAGGTAGAATGACGTGTATGATATAGAATCCTCACACGAGGGATACTGCCTTCAGATCTGGGGCTCTAGCTGGAGATTCGTAGTCTACACACTTGGGCGATTTCCTTTTTTCCTGTTCTTATTTCATGGGGAGACTGTCGATGCAGAAACACCATAAACACTACGCCTTCACGCTCGTTGAGCTACTGGTCGTGATTGCCATTATCGGCATTCTGATCGCGCTCTTGTTGCCGGCGGTTCAAGCGGCCCGCGAAGCCGCCCGCCGATCCCAGTGCACCAACAATCTCAAGCAGATTGCCTTGGCCACCCACAATTATCACGATACCCACAAAGTCTTTCCGCCAGCCGCGGTCTGGCTCGCTAACTATGGCACCGACAGCGCCAATTTTCGCGATGGCGGCTATGGGGCAACCTGGGCCACGATGCTGCTTCCCTTCATGGAACAGTCGGCACTTCATGATCAGTATGATTTCAGCTTGCCCTCAGACCACGACGTGAATGAGCCGGTCGTGTCGACGAATATTGCCGGCTTGCGCTGTCCATCCGATGACGAACTCACCCCGACGTCCAACAGCGGCGACACCAATCCCAACAACCGCTACGCCAAGGGAAACTACGCGGCCCGTGCCGGCGGCCTATACTCCAATGAGAACGGGGCCCCGAACGGTTGGGAAAATGCACAGTGGAAAGGTCCGTTCACCTATCGACCCGTCAGGTCAACGAAAATGGCCGATATCCGTGACGGCACCTCGAACACGGTCTTCTTCAGTGAGATCCTCGGTCAGCCCTCCGGCGGCGACTGCCGCGGCGCTTGGGGACGCGTGGCCTGTAATACCTTCAGTCCTCACACGCGAAGCACGGCCGACGAATGGATCCTGGGTCCCAATGCCAACACGAAAGCCAGCACCAATCTGTATGACGCTCCGCCCTATTGCGGCAGTAGCAGTGTCCATCCCGAATGCACCGACGACGCCTCGGACGGGAGCGGCGGCACGGGCGCCCGGAGCCGGCACCCCGGCGGCGTGAACTGCGCATTGGGCGACGGCAGCGTTCGATTTGTGTCCGAAACGATCGACCGTTTGATTTGGCGAGCTGCGCTGACCATCCAAGCGGGTGACAATAGCACCGGGATCTAACGTCTACTTGAAAGGGAGTCTGATTGATGAGATTGTTGGGACTAGCGAGTCTGCTTGTTGGCTTGGCGATGGTGATTGGCTGTGGCGGCGGGGCGTCATCGCAATACGAGCAGGTTGACCCTGCCGTCGACCTTGCCAATGCTGTCAAGGCCGATATCGAACAGATGAAAACGGCCGAAGGCGGTGCTGCCGGAGAAGCTGTGGCTTTCGTGGAGAACATGGAGCAACGAGTCAGCCAGGCCCCTGCGGAAAGCAAGGCCGTCTACGAGCAGATTTACGCCAAGGCCAAGGAATTAAACGAACTCGCGGATAGCAAGGCATCTAAAGGCAAGCTGGATGCCGTCGTTGCCGAATTGGAGAAGCTTGCGGGCGAGCTTTAGAGCCGCCACAAGACCGTCGTCTGTGTGCACCGGCTTCCCCAAACGCCGGTGGCACGCCGTCCGTTGCTGAATATCCACCGAGAGCGTTTCGCTGCAATCACCAAGTCGGCGGAACGCTCTTCTATTCGAAGACCGGCCTGCCTCTACCCTGCCGGAGGGAGACAGGCTTCCCACGACGTTGCGCCGGTCGCCGTTTGCATCTCATTGCGTCGCCCGCCGATGACGCTCAGCGAGTTCTGCCTCCCCACGCTCGGCATAGTAGTCGGCCAGGGCCCGATGGGCCTGCCGATGATCCGGCTCCAACTGGAGCAGGCTACGCAACCAGCTTGCAGCGTCGGACTGCTGATCGTTAGCCATTAGAATGGCGCCAATGTCGTAGCGAAGCCGAGCGTTATCAGGCGCCTTGGCTATCCGGCGCTGGAGATTGCCGACTTGAAGCATTGCCAAACGCAGCCGGACGGCGCTCTTGAAATGCTCCCGGGCTGATTCTTTCTCGCCGAGAATCAGCAATGCCCAAGCCAACGAATGGTGTACGTAAAAATCCGCTGGATTGACTTCCACAGCAAGTTGCAGTTGTTTGGCCGCCGCCTCATACTCGCCCTGCGAATACTCGAGCTGCCCCAGCCCCAACCTCGCCGCAAAGTGCTTCGGATCCGCCCCTAGTGCAGCTCCGTATGCCTCTCGTGCCGCCTCAGCATCACCAAGAGCCTCAAGACATTTGCCGCGTCCAAACAACACCTCTGCCGTTTCCTTTCCATCGCAGCATTGCTCGTAATGCCACAATGCCTCGCGATATCGGTAATCCTCCCGAAGTGAGTCCGCGAGCCGCAAACGCGTGTCAGGCCGGCTCGCTCCCAACTGGAGTGATTCCTGAAACGCTTCGGCCGCCTCCGTCCACGACTGCCTGCTTGCATAGATTAACCCGCGAAAATAATGGGGCAGCGAATCGTTCGGATAATCCGCTTCCCACCCATCAAGCAACATCTCCGCCGGGGCCACGTGAAACGACTCCAGATAGCCCTGTACGGCCGCTTCATAGATTTCCCGCGCATCGCCTTGCGGGTCGGCCATCAAGGCCCCAACTGCCGGGTGGCCGGGCGGCAACTGCCCGCTCTGTAGCAGCATCAGGGTCTCTTCGCGTTTCAGTTTCTCGATCGGGTATTTCAACTCGGCCGCACGGAGCAGTTGCGCCCTCAGTTCCGCCGGTCTTGCCAGCTTCCGGTAGGCGCGAGCGCGGAGAAACGCAATCTCGCCGCGGCGAGGGGCAATTTGCGCTGCAGCATCCAACCAACGGATCGCAGCCGATACGTCGCGGTGACCCAAGGCCGTGCGAGCGAGCCAGAGCCGGTATTGCAGCGTCAGCGGACGCGCCAGGACCAATGCTGACACAACCAGCAGGCAGGCCGCCACAAGCCCGAATAGGAGCCGCCGTTTGGTACGAGCCGTCTCTTGCATACCAGCCGATTACCGAAGTTGGTTCTCCCAGATATCCACAACGCTCGAGCCGGGCGGAACGCCTGTATCGTCAAACTGACCGTTGCCGACGAAGACGTCGATATCCCCGTCCAGATCATAATCCCCGAGGGTTAGGTTGGGGTGGTGACTCCGGGACACCTCGAGTGTGTGGTGTACGAATCGGCCCGGCTCAACCTGCTCCAGCCACAGCAGCGACTCGAACCGGCTGAGGTCCACCTGCGCGTCGACATTGTCCTGTTCGGCCAAAGCACAAACGACGATATCCGCATCCCCATCCCCGTCCATGTCGGCCGCCTCCGCACGGTAGGCCCCGTACATGGTGACCAACTCGTGCGGCACGAACTCCAAACCACCTCGATTCTCCAGCCAGCGCACCCCGTGATAAGGCTTGAGAAGACTGTTGTCATAGGTGTCGCCGTTCGTCAAAAGAACGTCGGCGTCCCCGTCGCCGTCAATATCCACAACTTCAAACCCCGAGTGTCCCCAGGCGGGATGGGGAGCGCGATAAAGGTCCAGAAACTCTGTCCAGCCCCCCTTCCGGTTGAAATAGCAGCGAACCGTCTCAATTTCCTGACTGTACAGCGTGAGAATATCCAAACTCCCGTCTCCATCGAGATCCGTAATCGCCGCGTGACTGGCTCCGTGGTTTCCCTCAATCGGAAGCTGCACGAACGCGGGTTTGCCACCCGGTTCGGTTCGGTTTTCCAGCAGAATCAGATGGCCGGTCGTTCGCCAGCCAAATTCGGCAACCACCAGATCCACGTCTCCGTCGCTGTCGAGATCTGCCGGCTGCACGTCGGACACTCGTGCGAGATCCTCGGCAATCGCGTGCCGCTCGAACCGGCCGTTGTCGACCTGGCGGAGCCACTGCACAGATCCAAGCTTGTGATCCATGGCGCTGAACGAGCCCAACGCCGCCACAACGAGGTCCATCCGTCCGTCCGCGTCCAAGTCGACCGCCTCCGCGTGCGCAGGAAATGGAACATTCCCGATCGGTTTCAGGCTCCAGTCAGGTTGGTCGGTCTCTCCCATCAGGATCGCGCCGCTTTTCATATCGCAAACGACGATTTCCGGCCGGGAGCTCCCCAGAAGATCGGCCAGCAGAACGTTGGATACGAAGGGAATATCGTCCGAGCCGTCGATCCGCGTATCGCGCCGTTTCAACCGAAGCGGATCCAATCGTTGCGAAGCCTCCACCGGACGCAGGTCAAGTACGTCGGGGGCCCGAGCGATGAACCAGTCGACCACCGCTTCAGGCTGGACGTCGAACTGAACGTTTGCCCCAAAGCCGCTGAAGGTTGACATGAGCCATATCGTCTTTGGCCAAGCGGACTTGGGAAGGACGTCCGGGCCAGGAAGGTGATGGCAGCGGGAACACAGTTCACGAACCTGCTCGTCGCCCACTGGCTTCAAAGCCGGAAGACTCAGGATTACGATACCAGGAGCCGCACGATGGGGCTCGCCAAACAGAAACCAGCTTGCGATAAGGCCGAGAATGGCTATAGCAAAAAGGAGTACGGCAACATAACCCATTCGAGGTAGATGCAGTTTTCGAGGAGCGTTTGTCATTGTTCTTCCCATCGATTGCCGAAGACTCCTAACTCCTTTTTCGACAACCACTAAGTTCGCGCGTCAGTGCCCCGCTGTCAAGCTTCGCATCGGCCAGCCCCACCGTCAAGAGAGGCCGTAGCGTTGCCGCTTCGTTTCCCCAAATACCACCGAGAGTCCACGCAGCAGGCATCGGTTGACTCATGCGTCTGTTTTCACCGGAGTTGATTGACCGACCTCGGAAAAATGGTTACCATTTTGGAGAGTGCTGGTTCGTATTCCGCAAACACGGGCTTTCTCTTTTCTGTCCTTTTTTTGACCTTTTTTCCTTTTCCTTTCCTTTGAGGGGTGTCTTATGAAACGCCGTACCGCTTTCACACTTGTAGAGCTTCTTGTCGTTATTGCCATTATTGGCATTCTCATCGCACTGCTGTTACCGGCCGTGCAGGCAGCCCGGGAGGCTGCCCGTCGTTCTCAGTGCAGCAACAACCTAAAGCAAATCGGATTGGCGCTGCACAACTACCACGATACCTTCAACTCCTTCCCACCGGCACGCGTGCGCGATCAGCGGTGCACCGACGAGTGGAACAGCAACAACATAAGTTGGCATGCGAGAATACTCGCCTACATGGAACAATCGGCGCTCTACGACGCCATCAACTGGGAAGTGTGGCCGGGATGGAATGCGCCCAATGACCAGGTTCGGAATAAGGTCGTTACGGGCTATCTGTGCCCGTCGGACAGCGGCGACGGCGGTATAATGTGGACCGCACTAGACGGCACCCGCGTATCGGGGTATGCCCCTGACGGTGCCCTCGGGCACACCAACTACGTCGCTTGTGTTGGCGATGACCCGCGTCTGAGAACCACTACGGGCGAAAGTCGAGGGATATTCTTCGTCATGCGCCGTCGCATCGACGGACAGGCCTCCGGCAAGCTCAGTTTTGCCAGTGTTCGCGATGGCACCTCAAATACCCTGGCCTTCTCCGAGTGCGTCATTGGGTTCCCAATTTGGTACGATGACGCCGTCGAAACACCAGCCGCCGACGCGAACCAAAACGGCTGCCCGATCTCTGGTGCCACGGATACCGCGTCCCGGACGCGGCAACGAGGCAACTCGTGGTTCCGTGGCTATTTCCCGCAATCCTTCATGTTTACCACCCGGCCTGGTTCAATTTTGCCCGTTTTTGGGTAACAGGCGCGGACTCTGAGCGTTGCCGGGAAGCGTTTGCCGCGGGGGACGAACGGTGGGCGAGGTCAGCTACGAGAGAACCGGACGTATCCGAGCAACTCCAGCCAGTGGGGATGGGGGCTGGCGTTGAGCAGTTCCGCAGGGCTTTTGCCTGTCCGCTCAGACCGTTCGCTCCGCAGGAAGCGGCGGTGGTTGAGGAAGAACTGGAGCAAGGTCAGGTAATCTGGTCCCAGGTGGCGGCGGAGGAAGAAGTAGTTGCGTAACCGGCTGTTGAGGTTCTCGACCAGTGAACTGGCGCGAACCGTTTGGCGGGCCACTTCGACCGCGGCCGCGCTCAAGGAAGAATGTCGGCTGCCGAGTTGACTTCGCAACGCGGCCTCGCGCGGCCAGCGCGAGGGGTCGTGCGGTGGAAGGAACTCGACGTTCAGCAGGGCGCGGGCTGTTTCGACGGGAACCTGAAACTCCGCAGCCAGGACCGCGAGGTCATGATCCAACTGAGAGGCGAAGGCCAGCAGATCGTCGCGTTGGTTCGCCAATGCACGAACCACCGGCCCGATGCGATGAGGACCAAGCGGCTCGCGCAAGCGGAGTTCGGCAACGATGAAGTCGAACAGATCGCGGCGCGTGGTGTGA
>JAAYAY010000061.1 GCA_012719125.1 Planctomycetaceae bacterium
ATGCAGAACGTCGACTCGGCCGCCGTGTTCGTCAACACGAGCACCAGGTTCAACGACGGATTCGAGTTCGGCCTTGGCGCCGAGATCGGGATCAGCACGGACAAGCTGCACGCGCGCGGGCCCGTCGGCCTCGAAGGGCTGACGACGTACAAGTATCTCGTGCGCAGCAACGGCGCGGTGCGGTCGTGAGGATTAATGTGGATGGGCGCTCGGCGCCCGTCGAGTGGCAACCGGCCTCGAAGAGGCCAGCCACACCTCCTGATGTGGATGGGCGCTCCGCGCCCGTTGAGTGATATACCGGCCTCGAAGAGGCCAGCCACTTGTTTGAATTGAACGCATCCCAAACATCTCCTTCTTCCATCCGCGAGCCCGCGCGCGACGTGCCCGTGTGCCACGACTGCGACATCGTTGTCGCGGGCGGGAGCACGACGGGCGTGTTCGCCGCCGTCGCCGCGGCCCGGCTCGGCGCGCGTGTTGCCGTCATCGAGCAGCTCGGCATGCTGGGCGGCACGGCGACGGCGAGTTTCGTGTGCGTCTGGCATACGCTCCTCGATGCCGCGTTCAGCAAGCCTGTCATCGCGGGCCTCGTGGCTGAAACGCTCAGCAGGCTCCGCCGCCGCAACGTGCTCATCGAGCGCCCGCCCAGCCCGCACCTCCACTTCATTTTCCCGCCCGCCGAACTTGCGATCGAGCTTGACCGCATGGTGGCCGAGGCGGGCATCCGTGTCTTCCTCCATGCGCGCTGCGCAGCCGCCGTGAAGAACGACGCCGGGCGCGCACATGCCGTGATCATCGAGGACAAGTCGGGCCGCCGCGCCATCACCGCGCGCGCGTTCGTCGATGCGACCGGCGACGGCGACCTCGTCCACCAGCTCGGGTTCGAGACGCGCACTGCCGCGCATCTCCAGCCGCCGACGTCGTGCGCGCTCGTCCAGGGGCTCGACGAGCTCGGGCGGCAGACGCAGGGCTTCTCGCTCAACAAAGTCGTCTTCGATCCGAAATACCCGCAGGCGCTCCGCCCGGGGTTCCTCTGGCATGCACGCCTGCCCGGCGCGGACGTTCACATGGTCGCCGGCACGCGCGTCCACGGCGCCGATTGCTCGGATGCCGGCCAGCTCACCGCGGCGGAGATCGAGGGCAGGCGCCAGATAGCCGCGATGATCGATCTCGTCCGCAAGAACGTTCCTGGCGGCGACCAGTTCGCCCTGGTGGCGCTGCCCGCACGCATCGGCATCCGCGAAACGCGCCACGCGGTCTGCCTCCATCAGCTTGCCGAAAAAGAAGTCCTCGACGGCACACGCTTCACCGACGCGATCGGCAACGGCAGCTACCGCGTCGATGTCCATTCCTCGAATGGCGACGGCCTCGTCTTCCGTTACCTCGACGGCCGCGAGGAGTATCACACGGCCGATGGCCGGCACGAGGAGCGGCGCTGGCGGCCCGCCTCGGAAGCCAACCCCGCGTTCTACCAGATCCCCTATCGCTCGCTCGTGCCCCGCGGCGCGGAGAATGTGCTCGTTGCCGGCAGATGCATCGATGCGGACGAAGGCGCGTTCGGCGCCGTGCGCGTCATGGTGAACACGGGGCAGATGGGCCATGCGGCCGGCGTCGCGGCCTGGCTGTCGCTTCACTCGGCGAGGCCTGTGGGCGCGATCGATACGGCGAAACTGCGCGGCCTGCTCGCACAGCAGGGCGCGTTTGTGCTCTAATACCACACCCATCAGGCGCACGATGGCGCTCGTAGGCGCTATGGCGCGAACATGAACCTGCGCGACAAAGTCGAACTCCACAAACGCTGGTGGGCGCGGACGAACGACGCGCCGCTCGTCGGGCCGTACGTGCCGCTCGACATGCCGTTCGGCGGCCTCGATATCAACGTCCCGCCCGCGCGGATGGCCGAACGTGCGCTGCGCAATGCCGAGGTCGCGCATCACGCGCCCGGCGACATGCTTGTGGTCGCCCGGGCAAATTTCAGCGTCGCCCACGTGCCCGCCATTGCCGGCGCGGGCTTCCAGTACGACGAGCATACCTCATGGTCCGTGCCTGTCGCATCGAGCATCAGCGAGCTCCGCGTCAAACCGTTCGATCCCAACCATCCCTTGTTCATCGAGTACGTCAGGCGGCTCGAACCGCTGCTCGAACACTGGAGCTGGGATACCTATCTGCCCGGTCTTGACGACTATCTTGGCCCGCTCGATGTGCTCGCCGGATTGCTCGGCCCCGGGAATCTTGCCATCGCGATGATGGAGGAGCCGGACGAGGTGAAAAAGCATGCGATGGATGCCGCGCAGACCGTGCGTGACATGCTGCACTACGAGCTGCGCCTGCACCGCGAAGCGGGCCTGACGGAAGGCGTGACCGACGGCTTCTCGGTCTGGCTGCCCGGCGCGGGCGTGCGGATGAGCGAGGATTTCTCCGCGCTGGTCGGCGACCGGCAGTTCCGCGAGTTCTTCATCGAGCCCGATTCGCTGATCTATGAAAGCGTCGACTCGAGTTTCCTTCATGTCCATTCCGCGGCGCACCGGTGCATGCCGGGCATTCTCGATTGCAGGAAACTCGGCGCGATCGAGTTCGGCAACGATCCCAACGGGCCTGATCTAGACACGCGCATCGCATGCGGCAGGATGGTGCAGGAAAAGGGCCTGCCGCTCCAGATGGGCAGCTGGAACATGCCGCTCGAGGAGGGCGACGTGCGGAAGCTTGTCACATCGCTCGATCCGCGCGGCCTGATCGTGCGGCTGCAGGCCGAATCGATCGAACACGCGAACGAGTTGAACGCGATGGTGATTGACCTTTGTAACAAGCCTGCGCCCGGGTCTGCAGCATGATGGTGCCGGACAAAGGCGCGTGAACGGTGATAGGCCGCGACTCCAGTCGTGGCCACACGCGGCGGAAAAGTGTGGGCAGACGCGCGTATTCCCCGTGTCGACGTGACTGGAGTCACGTCGCCCCCTCGCCCCCGCCCGGCCGCCTTTGACTGACCACTATTCAGCCGTCCCTGTGTTCTTTGTGCCTCCGTGAGAGCCAATCCGTTCTCAAAGTGATTTCGTTCGGGGTCGTTCGGGGTCGGACCACGGCAAGTGATTCATATTGAGGATGATAGACGGGTTTTCGGGGCTGTTTTGGGCGTTAGAGCGCTGTTTTTGGCCCCGAAAAGGGGGTTCTAAGGGCAGCGTCAACGGCCTCCGATCCAGGCGGGACGGCAGGATCGGCGTCCACATCCGGTCGTGCGGGACGTGCATGGCGTTGGCGGGCGCGGAGCGCCCATTTGCGCACGGACAAGATGTACGGAGCGGTGAAATTCCGACATAGGGGCTGGCGCGCTTGACACACGTTCGCCGGCGCACGGGGTACGACGTGACTCCAGTCGCGTCGACACGCGGGATGCGCGCGTCTGGCTGACACGTTGACGCGGCGCGTGGCCACGACTGGAGTCGCGGCCTACCACCGTTCGCGCGCCTTTGTGCCGATGCTGACCCGCTGCCGCCCGGTCATGAAATCTGTTGCGCGCCGTTGACGCGCCCTTACACCGTGATTTCAGGGGCAACCGGCGATTCTTCTTGTCTTTTGGGGTTTGAAATGCTATACTTCCCGTGCTGTAGGGACAAGGCAACAGTGCGCCCGTAGCTCAATTGGATAGAGCGTTGGCCTCCGGAGCCAAAGGTTGAGGGTTCGATCCCCCCCGGGCGTACCATTTAACGCGCAGAGATGCGCCTGCATACCCCCGTCTTCCGCACTTTGAGGCCGTCGCGCGCGAACGCGGTGCATATAACAGCAGACCGATGAAAACATTCATACGATTCTTCGGCTCGGCATGGCAGTACAAGGGCCGCATACTGCTTGGCGTCATCGGCGTCATCGGCGTGAACATATTCCAGTTCGCGTCGATCACGACGATCGTGCCCGTGTTCGACGCGGTGCTGAACGACAAGAAGACGGTGTTGCCGGAGACGTTCTTCAAGGTTCTTCCTGAAGGGATGACCGGGCTGCTCACGGGGCTGCTTGACCACATATACAACACGACGCGGACGCCCGAGACCAAGTTCAAGTTTCTGATCACGCTGGGCATCTTCATTTTCTGCGCGATGCTGCTGAAATCCGTGTTCGATTTCGTGCAGAAAGTGGCGATGGAGTCCGTCTCGCAGTCGGTCGTGCGCGATTTCATGACGCAGATGTACGCGCACATCCAGAAGCTGCCGATGCAGTTCTTCGCCAAGACGCGCACGGGCGAGTTGATCAGCCGGATCATCAGCGACGTGTACACGGTGCAGGCTGCGCTGTCAGGCCGGTTCACGGACAATATCGCGCAGCTATTCCAGTTGCCGTTCTACATTGTGACGATTCTGCTGATTGACTGGCAGACGACGCTGCTGGCGGCGATATTCCTGCCGATGTTCATCGGGCCGATCATCGCCATCGGCAGGCGCATCCGCAAGCTCTCGAGGAAAGGGCAGGAGAAGATCGCGGACATCAGCTCGATTCTCCAGGAGACGATCAGCGGTGTGAGCATTGTCCGCGCGTTCAACATGGAGAACTACGAGAACGCGCGGTTCCGGAGCCAGGCAGCCAAGTTCTACAAGATCCGCATGAAGTCAGTGCGGCGCGAGGCGCTGATGGGGCCGGTAACGGAAGTAGTGGGCATTCTGTGCGTGCTGGCCGTGGCGCTGACGCTGACGCGGCCGGTATTGCGCGGCGAGTACTCGCCGTCGTTCCTGATCCTCTACTGCGGGCTGCTCGCGGCAAGCGTCAAGCCCTTCCGCGGCATCGGCAAGCTCAACGAGATCATCCAGAAAGCCATGGCCGCCGCGGTGCGGATCTACCAGTTGCTCGACACGAAGGTGACGATCCAGGAAGTGCCTGGCGCGGCGGAGCTGGCGCTGCTGCAGAACGAAGTACGCTTCGACAACGTCGCCTTTTCGTACGACCCGGCGACGCCGATCCTGAAGGGCATCAACCTGACCGTCCGCGCGGGAGAGATGATCGCCATCGTCGGGCCGAGCGGCGCGGGCAAGACGTCGTTCGTGAATCTCATCCCGCGCTTCTATGACGTCACCTCCGGCGCGGTGCTGATAGACGGCATGGACATCCGCGACGTCACCTTTTCATCACTTCGCGGCCAGATCGGCATTGTGACGCAGGAGACGGTGCTGTTCAACGATACCGTGCGCAACAACATCGCCTATGGCCGCGCGGACATCCCGCTCGAACAGGTGGTCGAGGCGGCCAGGGCGGCGAACGCCCACGCGTTCATCGAGCAGATGCCGCACGGGTATGACACGGTGATCGGCGAGCGCGGCGTGCGCATGTCCGGCGGCGAACGGCAGCGGCTCGCGATCGCCCGCGCCATCCTGAAGAACCCGCGCATCCTCATCTTCGACGAAGCCACCTCGTCGCTCGACACGGAAAGCGAACGGCTCGTCCAGGAAGCAATCGACCGCCTGGTCGAGAACCGCACGGTGTTCGCCATCGCCCACCGGCTGTCAACGGTGCAGAACGCCGACCGCATCATCGTCCTCGTCGACGGCGCAATCGTCCAGACGGGCACGCACGACGAGCTGATCCGCGAGGAGAACGGCACGTACAAGAAGCTCTATGACATGCAGTTCCGCGACGTGCCGGCGCAGATGCCCACGAAGTTCGTCGAGTTCATCAAGCACAAGCTGCGGACGGCGCGTCAGCGTTTCGGCAATTCCGCCGCGAAATGACCACGAGGCCCGGATGCCGCCATGCGTGTGAAGAACGCCATGCTCCTCCTTCTTCCCGCCGCTCTCCTTTACTCCCCCGCCGCCCCGGCCGCGCCGGATACAGATGAGTACATCGCGAAGCTCGACGATACGCTCGTGTTCATGAAATCGAGCGGCAACCTGCGCGTCACACTCAGGCCGCGCCTCATCGAGAAATCCTTTGCCGGGCACGTCGGCGCGGGGCTCGCCCGGAAGGAAAGCGCAACCAGGATACTCGAGGAATGGCGGCCCGTCGAGAAAAAACTCCGCGCGGAAGGGTTCGTCTTCGACATCACGTTCGAGCTGCTCAATGCGACGCTCGACTCGGGAATCGAAGTGCCGTTCGACGTCGATCTCCGCCGCCATGTCTCGCTGGCGAACAACCTTGGCGAAAAGGCGGCGCTGTACAAGGTGGCCGGCGACACCGTGACCGCGCTCAATTTCCTCTACACGGAAAAGAAGGCAACGCTCTACTTCAACACCGGAACCGACAAGGGGACCTCGCTGCTCCACAAGGGCGTCGACATGCTCCACCTCAGGATCGCCGCGTTCTGCGAGGCGATGGGCGCAATCGAGTTCGCGTTCTCCGTGCCCCTCGACTATGGCAGAGTCCCGCGGCCGCTGAGCATCTCGAGCCGGTTTGGCCCGCGCCCTCTCCGCACGTTCGTGACGTACACGAGCGACGTGCGCGTCAAGGTCGATCTCCCTCCTCCCGCCGTGCGCCGCGCGGCGAACACGCCTGGCCGCGGCGCGGCGACGAACATGGACGCGCGGGCTGCGGCAACGAACGCCGCTCCGCCGCGGGCGGCGCCCCCGGCCCGCGCGGCCGACGCCGCGGGCGGCTCAGATGAACCAGCATGGCGGTGACGGCCGATGAATGCCCTGGCATATCTTGCGTGCGGATGCGCGGTGCTGGCAGCGGTGTACCTGCTGTGGCCGCGCCTGCTGTCGCGCTGGTTCCCGTTCGAGATTGACCGTGACACGACGCGGCGCGGCGGCGCGATGACGTTTGCGCGCGATTTCGCCACGTTCGGCCAGCATGCAGGCGTTGCGCTCTCGCCGTTCGTGATCGTCGGCGCGGCGGGCGCGGCCGCATGGGGCTGGGGCGCGGCGCTCGTGCTGCTCGCCGTGCTGTTCGGCGTCCTTGCCGTCGTGCACGGCATGGGCTGGGCGTCGGCAGTGAGCAGCCACGAGGTCAGCCTGCGCGACACGCTGCGCCGCTCGCTCGGCGCGCCCGCCGCGGCAGCGCTGCTCATAGTGCTCGCCGCGTTCGTCTGCGTGTTGATGTCGATGGTCGTCTACGCCACGGCCGGCGTGATGGTCGACACGCCCGCGTTGTTCGTTCCCGTGTGCGCATTCATCGCGCTGGCGTTCCTGGGCGCCCTTGTATTCAAGCCCGAGACGTCGCCAACGATGCAGATCGGGTACACGATCCTCGTCATGCTCTGCATGATCGCGCTGGCGAAGCTTCAGCCGGTCGCGTGGACGCCGCACCGGCTTGCCGTGTTTGCGCACAACCGGCGGCTGTTGTCGGCGGTGTGCGCGCTCGTGATCTACCTCGTCGCGCTCAAGGCAGCCTTCCTGCCCGGCGGCACGGTCGTGCGCTCGATCAACCACCTCGTTTTCTGGGCGATGGCGCTTGCGGCAGTGGTCTTCGCCGTGGGGCTTGCCATGGCCATGCCGCGCGTCACAGGCCCGGCATTACGCGTCCCCGACGCATCCTGGCTTGCGTTGCAGCCTGTCGTGCTCATCGGCTACGGGAGCGCCGGCGTGCTGCAGGCGCTGTTCTCCGCGCATCTCACCGCGCCCTACCTCTACGAGCAGCGCACCATGCGCCGCATCTGCGCCGGCAGCCTCGTCGCGGCGGCATGCTGTCTCGTCGTGTTCGTGAGCACGGCGGTCGTGGGGCGGATGACAGGCCCGACGGCCGGCGTGTCCGACGCGCAGTTGCTCGCGCGCGCGCAGCCGTTCACCGATCATGCGGAAGCGCTGGCCGCGTCGGTGATCGGCGTGTTCAGCACGCTCACGTCGCACGCGTCGCTGATCGTACCGTTTCTCTTCATCATTGCGGGCGCTGCCGCCGCCTGCGCCCTTGCGCGCATTATGCACGAGCTGGCCGGGGAGCTGCTTGGCTGGCCCATGCGCGGCGTGCTGGCCCGGTGGAGCGTGATGGTGCCGCTTGTGGCGTTCATGCTGCTTGCCACGGCATTTGCGCGCGAGGTCGCCCGCGCTGCATCATTTTTCATGCAGCACGGCTACACCACATGGCAGGGCATGGTGAATGCCGGGCTGATAAACGGCGCCGGAGTGACCTCGCTGCCCGCGTGGCCGCTGGCGGGGCCGTTCAGCCTCGGGGCCGGCGCGGCGTTCCTCTGGGTGCTCGCCGCCGTGCAACGCCACGAGGGCCGCGCATTCGCCGTCGTCACCGCGCTTGCCGCCGCCGCGACACCCGTTGCGTTCCTCCCCCTCGCCGTCGCACTCGTTGCGGCACGCACCGCGGGCAAGACAGGCCTCGCCGCCTGCTTCGCCGCCATCGCCACGCTGCTCTTCGTCACCATTCTCGTCTGCGTGGCGCGGCTCATCACCCCGCGCGAACGCGAGACGGAATCACCTGTGCAGGAGAGACTGCCATGACCTCCAGCGACCTTGCCGGACGCATCCAGCATACGCTGCTCAAAATCACCGCCTCGGCCGATGACATCCGCCGGTTGTGCCGCGAGTGCCGGGAATACCACTTCCAGGCCGCGTGCATCCAGCCCATGTGGGTCGACCTCGCCGCACAAGAGCTCGCCGGCAGCGCCACCGCCGTCTGCGCCGTCGCCGATTTCCCCCACGGCGCCTGCACGGCCGAGGCCGCCGCGTTCGAGGTGCGTGACCTTGTCAGGCGCGGCGCGCAGGAGATTGATGTCGTGTGCAAGATCGGCTACCTGCGCTCGGGCATGGACGCGGCATTCCGGGACGACCTCGCCGCCGTGGTCGGCGCGGCGCAGGGCCGCGTCACCAAGGTCATCCTCGAGACGTCCATCCTCACGCCCGGCGAGCTTGCCCGCGCGATCAACCTGTCGGCCGAGGCGGGCATGCACTACATCAAGACGGCCTCTGGATTCAACGGGCCGGGCGCGACGGTCGAGATCGTGCGCGAGATGAAGCGTCTTGCCGCGGGCCGCGTGAAAATCAAGGCTGCCGGCGGCGTGCGCACGCGTGAGGACGCGGTGGCGATGATCGAGGCCGGGGCGGACTGCCTGGGCACAAGTTCCGGCGTGGCGATCATGCAGGGCGGCACGCAGGGGGCGGGCTACTGAGCACGCGGGTGCATTTTTGCCGTTTCACCCACATTTTGCTATAATACGCCAGCTTGGTACAACATGTTGAATAATGCCAGATCCATTCGCTATGAGTGAACGGAAACGAGTCGTCGTAACCGGCATCGGCGCCATGGCCCCCACCGGCGTCGGGGCCGCGGCAAACTGGGAGAGCCTCATCAACGGCCGGTCCGGCATCGGGCCGGTCACGTTGATCGACACCACGAAGCACAAGGTCTCCATCGCCGGCGAAGTGCGCAACCTCGATGCCACGAAGTACGGGTTCACCGCGCGCGAAGCCGAACGGTACGACCGCAGCGTCCTCCTCGGCGTCTGCGCGGCCACCGAGGCGGTGCGCGATTGCGGCATCGATTTCAAGACGCGCGGGATGAACGATGACGTCTGCGTAATCTTCGGCACAGGCATCGGCGGCATCATCAACATCGAGAACACGTGCAAGATCATGTTCGAGCAGGGGCCCGGCCGCGTCACGCCGTTCCTCGTCCCCTCGGGCACGCCGGAGGTGACGTCGCACACGATCGCGATGCACCACGGCATCCACGGCAGCACCCACGGCGTGAATACCGCGTGCGCGTCCGGCAATGACGCCATCATCACCGCCGCACGGCGCCTGATGCAGGGGCCCGAGGTTGTCGCGATCACCGGCGGCACCGAGGCTGCCGTCTGCCACATCTCGCTCGGCACGTTCGCCAACATGAAGGCCCTGTCCTCGTGGGATGGCGATGGCGACCCCACCAGGGTCTCCAGGCCGTTCGACCTGAACCGCTCGGGCTTTGTCATCTCCGAAGGCTCCGGCGCGCTCGTGCTCGAAACGCTCGACCATGCCACGGCCCGCGGCGCGCGAATCTATGCCGAGATCGTCGGCTGCGGCCAGTCCACCGACGCCTATCACGTCACCGCGCCCGAGCCCACAGGCACGTACGTCGCCCTCGCCATCCGCCGCGCCATGCAGGACAGCCACCTGCGGCCGGAGCAGATCGGCTACATCAATGCCCACGGCACCTCCACCAAGTACAACGACCTCACCGAAACCGTCGCGATCAAACAGGTCTTCGGCGAGCACGCACGAAACGTCTGGGTCAGCTCCACCAAGTCAATGACCGGTCACATGATCGGCGGGTGCGGCGGCGTCGAGGCGGTCGTCTGCATGCGCGTGCTCGAAACAGGCATCATTCCGCCTACGATCAACTATGAGACGCCCGATCCCGAGTGCGATCTCGATTACGTGCCCAACAAGGCGCGCGAACGCAAGGTCGACGTCGTCATGTCCAACAACTTCGGCTTCGGCGGACACAATGCCGTCGTGATCTTCAAACGGTTCGGGAAGTAGCGGGGGAAGGGATGGAATGATGGAATGATGGAATGGTGGAATGATGGAATGATGGAATGATGGGGGTGGTGGGGGATGATGTCGACGCCAGTTCTTCCCAGTATTCCAGTATTCCAGTATTCCAGTATTCCAGTATTCCAGTAGTCCAGTAGTCCTCTCCGAAGCAGTCCTCAAGCCTCCAGTCGGTGAGATGTCCTACACCTACGACTATCCCCGTCCCGGCCTGACGGCCGACTGTGTCGTGTTCGGTTTGGCCGAGGAGGGTCCGCTTCAGGTTCTGCTGATCCAGCGGGCGAGGTACCCGTTTGAGGGTTGCTGGGCCGTTCCGGGTGGTTTTGTGGAGGAGGGGGAGACGCTTCTTGAGGCGGCGAGGCGGGAACTGGCGGAGGAAAGCGGTTTGGCGGACCTTCCGATGAGTCAGTTCTACACCTTCGGCAGGCCGGGCAGGGATCCGCGCGGCTGGGTGGTGACCGTCGCCCATTGGACGGTCGTCCGTACCGACCAGGTTCGACCCTGCGCCGGCGACGACGCAGCACATGTCAGGTGGTTCCCCCTCGGCAACCTCCCGCGCCTTGCCTTCGACCACGACGAAATGTTGCACCGGGCGGTTGACGCCCTTCGGCTCTCCCTATGCAACGCGTCGCGAGATGAACTGCCCTTCTCACCTGGCGTGAACTCGACCAACCTCCAAGCGGCAATTGCTCCCCGATCCCTGAACCCTGAACCCTGAACCCTGGCGTCATGCCCACCCTTCTCCTCGTCGATCTCCAGAACGATTTCTGTCCCGGCGGCGCGTTGGGCGTGCCGGAGGGCGATCTGGTCGTGCCGATCGCCAACCGGCTCATCGACGCCTTTGAACTGGTCGTCGCCACCCAGGACTGGCACCCTGCCGACCACGGCAGCTTTGCCGCGAATCACCCGGGCAAACGGCCGGGTGACGTGATTGAGCTGGATGGACTGGAGCAGATCCTGTGGCCGGTCCACTGTGTACAGAACACGCCGGGAGCCGAATTTCATCCCGAACTGAACCTGGATCGCGTCACCCATGTCTTCCAGAAGGGGACGGACCCCAAGGTCGACAGTTATAGCAGCTTCTTCGACAACCGCCGACGAGTCACCACGGGGCTGGCTGATTACCTTCGTGACCAAGGGGTTCGACGGCTCTGCCTGTGCGGTCTGGCAACCGACTACTGTGTGGTCTTCACTGCCTTGGATGCGGTCGAGCTCGGGTTCGAGACGTGGGTAGTTGAAGACGCCTGCCGCGGCGTCAACCTTAAGCCCGGGGACGTCGACCGTGCTGTGGCAGAAATGCGATCGCAGGGCGTCAAGATCACGACGTCCCACGAAATCCTTGCCACCCGCTCATAGTTCCCAACTCAACCATGTCCGACGTCCATACCAGCAAGTTCCTCAGCTACGTGCTGCGGCATCGTCCCGACAGCATCGGCATCGCGCTCGATGAAAACGGCTGGGTCGACGTCGAGGTGTTGCTGGCCGCTGCCGAGCGCCATGGGAAGCGGCTTTCGCGTCAACTTCTGGAGCGGGTTGTGGCCGAGAACGACAAGAAGCGGTTTGCCTTCAGCGAGGATGGCCGGCGGATCCGGGCCAGCCAGGGGCATTCGGTGTCCGTCGATCTGGCTCTTGAGCCGATCGAGCCGCCGGAGCTTCTCTACCACGGCACGGTCGAGCGGTTCCTCGAGTCCATTCGCGAAAAAGGCCTCGTCCGAGGCAGTCGCCACCACGTTCATCTCTCCCCCGACGAGGCCACCGCCCGCAAGGTCGGCAGCCGGCGAGGGAAGCCGGTGATTCTCGTCGTGGAGGCCGGGCGGATGCACCAGGCAGGATACCAGTTCTTCCGTTCGGCCAACGGGGTGTGGCTGACGGAGAGCGTGCCGGCGGAGTTTCTGAGGGGGCTGGAGGGCCAGTGACGCGGGAGAGTCAGGGGCTCCGGCTGTTCCCGGAATGGCCAGACGCTCCCTGTACTCTGCGAATTTCCCCTCAAATCGTGCTTCTCAGACGCCAGATTGTGTGTCTAGATTAGCTACTTCTCCTGCCCGATTCGTGGTAGAATCGGTGCCTGGTGGTGAGATACCGGCGGTGGTCCTATCGACGGCACCAGAAAAGCGTGGGACTCGCTTCAAGTGCCGGGGGGTTCAGTACGGGGATCAGTTCGTGAGCGACGCACGCGACAAGACTTTTGCGTTCACCTGTCCCGAGTGTTTCGTTTCGCTCAAGGCTCGGGTTGGTCAGTCGGGGGCACGGTTGACGTGCCCAAGCTGCAGCGCGTCGATCATTGTTCCCAGCGCGCCGGTGGCCAAGTCGGTGGCGGGGCAGACCGATCGAACCATCGACACCTCGGCCGCCGAAGCCTCAGGAGAATACGAACTCCACACTCCAACCCGAAGCGTAAGCGAGGACGGCGGACGTCCCACCTCCATACCGACCCGAAGCGCATGCGATGACGGCAGACACGGCGTTTCCTCAGCACCCGGGGGCGGATACAACGTTCGCGGCTCCAACGCATCACAACCGCAGGCCGCCGACCTGATCGCCGTAACCTGCTCCATCTGCAAGACCCGGGCGTACACGGCGAGAAAGAACCTGGGGAAGAAGGTCCGCTGCGCCGAGTGTGGAACCGTGATGCTGGCGGTCGAGACGGCCAAGACGCAGGCCCAGATGTACCGTCCGCAGAAGATCGACGAAGCGGCGGTGGGCGAGTACGGCGTCAACAGCGACGGGGGGGCTAACAGAAAGCCAGAAGAGATCACGGTTCCCTTTCACTGCCGGCTCTGCAACACGCTTCTGCGGGGCACGCTCGCCCAGGTTGGTACGGAAGTGACCTGCCCGGACTGTGGCACGAAGACGGTGGTTCCCCCGCCCAAGAAGGTGGAGGCAAAGGCCGTGGTCGGTGCAGCGGCGGGTGCGGATCTCGAGGAATACGGCGTTCAGCGACCCAACATCGCGTCCGGGGCCGACATTCCGGTGGTCTGCTCGCTCTGCCATTCGCGGCTCATGGCACGAGCGGATCAGGTGGGGAGCAAGATACGGTGTCCGGATTGCGGCACGGAAACGGTGGTTTCGGCGGCTCCAGAACGGAAGGCCGGCGCCGTGATGGGCGCCATCGCCGAGACTGGCCGGACGGCTGCCGACGACTATGGGGTGCGGGGCTCACAGGCGGCCGCGTCGTCGTCGGTGCCGGCCGAGGTAGTTTTGAGCTGCGAGATGTGCGGGCGCAAGGTGATGGCGTCGACAAGCCTCGCCGGGCGCGACGTGGCATGCCCTGATTGCGGAACGTTGATGCCGGTTCCGGAGCAGAAGGTCGTCGTTGCGACACGCGGACCAGGATCGCCGGCTGCTCCGGTGTCGGCAGCGGCCGTTCAAGAGGTCCAGCGGGAGAAAGTCGTTCACATCGGCGTCAACTGCCCCCGTTGCGGGACCAGGATCCATGCCACCGATCGCCAGGTGGGCCAGAAGATACCCTGCCCCGACTGCGATACGCCGATCACGATCCCGCCGCCCAAGGCCGATGCCGTTGCCGAAGAGCAGATCATCCGCGGTTCGGAGGAGTATGCCGTTTCTGCACCGCCGGAGGTCGTCGCGCCGACCATCAAGTGGACTCGTAGAGTGCGCAACGATCCGGCCGACGACCCGGATTTCGATTTTCTCGAAGAAGTCGACGATCCCGAGTTGCGATGGAGGTTGCGGGACCGATCCGACGAACTGGGTTTCCTGGGACACCCGGGAGCATCGAATCGCTGGCTCGGCTTCACCCTCGGCGGCGTCGGGGCATTTGCCGTTCCCGCCCTCTCGCTGACGCTCTTCGGGATGCCGGGCGTCGGCTCGGCAACCGCCTTGATTTGGTTTGCCGGCATCATGACCCTGGGCGCGTCGATTATCGTGTGCCTGGCTTGGGGGGCACTGTTCTCCGTGAACCTCCTGGCCATCGTGCAGGACACGTCTGCGGGCAACCACGTGATCCGCAACTGGCCCGAAGGCGCCTGGACCGAGCAGATCGGCGAATCGCTCTACGTGATCAACAGTTGCCTGGTCAGCTTCATCCCGATCTCGATTCTCCTGCAGAACTACCCGCCAGCCCGCCCTGCCGGGATGTATCTCTACATGCTCGGCTTCTGGCTGACGCTGCCGGTCGTGCTGCTTTCGATGCTGGAGACGGGTTCGGTGCTCATGCCAATCTCCGGCCCGGTCATGTCGAGCCTGTTTCGCCGGCTGGGGGCCTGGCTATGGTTCTATTTTCGCTCGTTCGGGCTTCTCGCCGTGGGGCTGGCGATGTACCTGGCTTTCTGGCGTCACCTCTGCGGCCCGATTACGATGCCCCTGCTGGTCCCCATGGCCACCGCATTGGCCATGGTCTATGCCCGCTGGCTGGGCATTCTCGGGGTGAGCGTTCGCGAGCTGATCGAGGAAGCGGCCGAAACGGCGGAGGGATGAATCGACTAGCGCGATTCGTGGAAATAGGGTTCCGCTCACCGCAGCCGCTTGGCCACGCGGCTACAAGGCGACTCTTGACGGCCGGTAGCCGGACCTACTGCGCCGGTCGATACAACTCAACCTCCCACACACGGCTGATGCCCCCCTGGACCTCCCGAATAAGAAGCCGGAACTTCCGGCTGGTGATCGGCTCGAAGCGCGAGTGCCAATCGACGGCCGTGTTGCCCGTCGTATCGGTCCCCTGCACGTCGCGCCAGATGCCCCCGTCGTCGAACTGGAGCACGAACGAAGAGATCGGGGCGGTCACGTTGCCGCCCGTCTGGTAGCCCGAGAAGATGCGGATCGCCGTGAGCTTCTGGGGCGAGGGCCAGGTGAACTCGATCCAGTTGGGCACCTCGGCCGTGCTGAGCCAGCGATCGTCGTTCTGCGCCAGGTCGATGCGTCCGTCGTTCAACAGCGAGGGCGGCGAGAGGGCGGCGTCGCGATCGCCGGAGGTGGCCACCTCGGCCTGCAAGGCGGCATTCGCGCCCACATCCTGCAAGGCCGGCGGAGGCGGCACGGGCTTGCCCACACCCCGCTCCATGAGCTGCTTCAGTTCCTTCAGGTACTGCTGGTACACGCCGCGAGGCGACGTCTCGTGTTCCCGGCAGAGCGAAGCGGCCATGCCCACAATCTCGCCCATGCAGCCGCCGGTGCGCATCACCCGCGAGGTGCCCAAGGCCTCGTGGCTGACGCTGATGTCGCGACCGGCCATGAACAGATTGCCGATGTTGCGAGAATAGAGGCAGCGATAGGGGATCCAATAGGGCTGCGGGAAGTCGGTGAACTCGGCATACGAAATGAACGCGTCGCCTTCGAACCCCTTCTCGTAACGCGGGTCGGGCAAGTGGAGGTCGATTTTCCAGCCGGTCGGAACGCATCCGTCTTCATACTGGCGGCTCTCCATGACGTCGCTCTTGCTCAGGATCACGTCGCCGAGCAGCCTGCGAGATTCCCGTTTGCCGGCCACGAAGGCCGCCCAGTTGAGCTTGTAGTTGGGCAGCACGCGATCGACGTTCTTCATGGCGTCCCAGGCACCGTACATGGCCCGGAGGTTCCAGTCGCGAATGTACTCGTTCTTCTCGAAGGGGTCGTGATCGAAGCCGCTCTCCCAGTACCAACCGCCCAGCTTGAGCGTGTCGGGCTTCTCCTTGCTGCGGCCGGGGAAGGGCCGCTCGGCCAGGTCGAGGGCCCAGGGGCAGCGGGGGAACGTCTGCGGCTCGTCGGTCTCGATCACGTTCCACAGGTTGCAGCGTCCCATGTGGCCCTGGAGCGTCATTTCGTGGTCGGCGCCCGCCATGGCCCCCAGGCAGGCGTCGCCCGTGCAGTCGGCGAACAGGCGCCCCTCGAATCGGAGCCGCTTCCCCGTCACCGTGTGCTGGGCGATGACCGCGACGATTGCCGAACCGTCCATTTCCACGCCGTTGGCGCGGTGGAGCGTGAACAGATGCAGATTCTTTTCCGCCCGGACAATTTCGAGCTTCCGCTCGTCTTCGTAGAGGTCGGCTGTGTTCGACGGCCCGTAGTGGGCCCGCCGGCTTTGCTCCAACTCCGCGACAATGTCGCCCACGCGCGGATAGGGCGGCTTGTTCCTCGCCCCTTGCAGCCACACCCGCACCTCGCTGCTGTTGTTGCCGCCGAGCACCGGCCGGTCCTGGATCAGCGCCACCCGCAACCCCAGCCTCGCCCCGGAGAGTGCCGCGCACGTTCCGGCAATCCCCCCGCCGACGACCACCAGATCGTACTGGCCGGCCTCTTCCGGTTCGCTTGGCAGCCCCAGCATCTTCTCGCGGAAGCGGCGCATCTCGGGATCGCCGTTCGGCGGGGTGAAATCCGGATCGGCCGAAAAGACGATCGCATCGCAGCGCCCCTCGAAGCCCGCCAGGTCGTGGATCGCCAGTTCGACGGCCGCTGCGTCGATCTGAATCGTGCCGCCGTCCTGCCAGTGCCAGTCGGCTCCTTCGGTGCCGAACGTGGTCTCGAGCGGCTTGCCGTCGACGAGCAGTTGAAACTTGCCCGGCGTACCTGCCGCATTCCACGGGGCGACCCAATCGTAGGTGCGAACCCAAACGCGATACGAACCGGGCTTGGGCAGCTTGACCCGGGTGACGGCGTCGGCAACCGGCACTCCCAGCCCGTGAGCGAGCAGGTAGGGCGAGCCCATCTGGTCCATGAACTGGCTGTCGTGGACCCAGCCGCCGAGGTCCTCGAACTGTTCGGCCTCGATCAGAACCGTCCGCGCGTGGGTTTGGGAGGTAAGTAACAGAACGACGGCGGTGAGGAGGAGCTGTCTCATGGGAATGCCTGAGATCCGGAGGCTGGGCGGTACGTAAGTTTCCGCACATTCTTGTCTCGCCAGTGATCTTCATTATACCGACCAGCACCGGGTCAAAAGAAGCCGGGCGACCTCGAGAATCGTTTGTCGCGACCGGAGTTGTCGGTTACAATGCGATCGTCTTGCTCCTTTCCAGCCGACAACGAACCACAGCAGGGCAACGATGACACGCGACGGACTTTCGGCAGCCGCGATTGCCCACAGGGCGTATAGGCTACGCGTCGCCGTAGTAGGATCGCTCTTCATACTCGGCCTTCTCGTCATGCTTCTCGCATCGTTGCGGCCGCTCCGCGACGCCTTGATCGCACACTTCAGTCGCCCGGTGGCTGCCGTCCTGTTTCAGCTTGCCCCCTCCTCGCCCTTTCTGTTGATCCCGCTTCCGATGTTGTGGCTGGAACGCCGTTCGGCGCGGCGCTTCAGGGCCCCTTGCCCGAATTGTGGACGCTCGGTCCTCGCCAAGTGGCGATACGTGTTGGAAACCAATCTCTGTCCCTTCTGCGGCTCCGCCGCGATCACGGAGGAGTAAAATGACACCGCAACAGATACCGAAAAGAAGCGTCCTCATGCGCGACGCCTGGTCGGGTCTGCTGGTGACCGCCGTCACACTCGGATGGTTTCTGATCGGCGGCTGGGCACTTCTTGGTGCGGTGGTTGTGGGTTACGATACTCCAGCGGGAAATGAGCTGCCCGGCGTGAAGGCCTTCACCTGGCTGGCATCGTTCTCAGTGGTTGCGGGCGTGGCTGCGTGGCTTCGCTTTCGATTCGTGTACCAAACGTTCCTGACCGGAACCAGGACCACCGGCGTTCTCGTCTCCGCATCTGTGCGCAGTGGTTCCGCCAAGCTGCGGTTCGAGTTCGTTCACGAGGGCAAGACGCACCGAGCCGTGAACTACGTCGCCGGCGGGCCATTTCCCAAGTCGGGTGAAACCGTGAATATTGTCTACGATCCGGCTAGACCGTCGCGAGCGTACGTCTGGGATGCGTACGTTCCCAAAAGACCTGCTGCGTGAACATTCACCCGCGATTTTGAATCCACCGGGATTGACGGCGTTCCGGCCTCTCCAACATCTTCGTCCATCGCGACTTCGCACTCTCACGGTCCGAGTGTACAATGCCGGTAGGCGACCGGCGGAGCCTCTCCGTCGAAGTGTCTCGAATTGAGGGGAGATAGCGATGCCACTCCACGATTGGACCCGCGTACCGTCGGGCTTGTTTCACGACTTTCACCAGAGTTGGTCAATTCGGATAAAAGACGCCTTGAACGCAGACCGGCTACCCAGCGGGACCGTCGCTCTGGTCGAGCAGCGATCCGGCCCGCGAGAACCTGACGTGCTGGCCATCGAGGCCCGGGCGCGACGACCTCGATTGGATCTGGATACCGGCGGCGTGGCCACCCAAGAGCCGCCGGCCACGCAGATGATTCGTCGTACCGGCAAGGAAATCTACGCCGGCAGGGCTAACCGCATTGTCATCCGGCATCACCTTGGACGGATTGTCGCGGTGATCGAGATCCTCTCGCCCGGCAACAAAGACAGCCGTGCGGCGCTGCGCGATTTCGTCGACAAGACGGTCCAATTTCTGCGCGAGGGAATCCACGTCCTGGTCGTCGACCTTTTCCCTCCCACAGTCCGCGATCCCTTGGGCATCCACAAGGTGATCTGGGACGAAATCGAAGAGGAACCGTTCGCGTTTCCCCCCGGAAAGGACCGCATCTTGGTCTCTTACGAATCGGGCGACGAGCGGGTTGCCTATATCGAGCCTGTCGCTGTAGACGACGCGCTGCCCGACATGCCGTTGTTCCTCGCGAGCCAGCTCCACGTCGCAGTCCCGCTGGAGTCAACCTATCAGGCGACGTGGGATGCCACGCCCCTGGAGTTGCGCCAGGCTGTCGAGACGGGAGTTCTCCCGCAGGCTGACGAGGAGGAGTGAGCCAATATCGAGTCTCGGTCAACACCCTCGTCCCGGAACCTGTCTCATGGACAACTGGTTCGCGCTCCCCTTCGGCATCCTATCGGTGACGTCCTTCACCGTCATCGGCCTGCTGGCCCTTTGGGCGGCCGGTTCCCCATGGCATTGGCTCCTGCGGATCGCCGTCGTGCTGGCCGTGCTGTCGCCGCTGCTGTTCATTCCCGCCGAAGAACTTTGGTGCGCGGCGGTGCTCCAGGTGTGTACCGTCGCGGCAGGAATCGCCGTCTGGCGGTGGCGTGCGGCACGCCGTCAGGAGGGCAACAAGTCGCAAGACGCCGCCGCGCCCAAACGGCGCTTCGCAATCCAGTTCTCAATCCGCACCCTGTTGGCGCTCGCCTGCCTGGTGGCGATGCTCGCCCCGATTGTCATCCCTCTGGCGAGAAACAGATCGACCTCGCCGGCGCCGTGGGCGGCCGTTGCGGTCGGCGGCGCCTATGCCGGTTGCGCCGTACTGATCGGCGCTTGGTTGACTACGGGCGCTCGCAAGCGGCGTGCCTGGGCGGCGGCAGCCCTGTTCTGCGCGTGCCTTGCCGTGGCCGCCGCATGGTTCGAGTTGTGGTTCGTAATTCTCTTGTTCGATTTCTCGCAGAACTTTGTAGCACTGCTCTGGTTCGTCGTCTTCTCGTTCATCGCAGTCATCACCTGGCTGCTGCTTCGCCTCTGGTTCGCCGGACGACCTGCTGCAAACGGCACCTCCGGCCGCACCCGTCGGATCGCGGCCCGGTGCCTGTTCTGGTTGCTGCTGGCCGCTCTCGCGCTGCCGCCGGCCTATGTTGTCTGGCAGTTGAACCATCGGCTGCCGGTTCCTGACCTCGCTATCCCCGAGCCCAACGGCATCGACGACCTTGTGGCCGCCGGGACGGCCTTCGCCTCGAGCCCCATCCTGACCGCCGGCGCCGAACCGCAGTCGACCGAGGAACTGGCTGCCGAAGTCGCCAAGTACGCCGACGATTACGCCCGATTGCGACTCGGCCTCACCCGAGACATTCTCGCAGCCGTCTGGGCAAAGGACGGCAAGATCGACACGGCAGTAATGATGTACGCAGTGAGCGCCGACGCCTGGCAGGCCGTGCGACTGGCGGCATCAGCCTTGGGCCGCGAAGCGCAACTGTCGCAACGGCAGAAGCGCTACGGCGACGCCGCCCGGATCGCACTCGACAATGTGCGTTTGGGTCAGGCGGTCATGCGCGACAGCCTGTTGGTCTATTATCTTACGGGTGCAGGAGTGGAACGCACGGGCAATCAGAGTCTGTATCAGGTGGTGCCCAGGCTGAGCGCCGACGAGTGCCGTGAGATCATCGCTGCCCTGGCCGAAATGGAACGCCGGCGCGAACCGGTCGAAGATGCCTTGCGCCGGGATCGCATCTGTTGCGAAAACGCCTACGGCTGGCCTTACCACCTCTACGATCTGCTGGACCGTCTTGCACCCGACGATCATCGTCAGCACCTCCTTGATATGCAAGACCGCCATCGAGCAGCGACGCGATTACTGATTGCGGAACTGGCGTTGCGCGCTTACCAACTCCAGCACGGCAGCTTGCCCGATCAACTGGACCGACTTTCCCCCGAATTCCTCGCGGAACTGCCGGTCGACCCCTTCGACCCCGCCGGCCGGCCCCTTCGCTACGTTCGCACCGGCGACGCCTATCTCGTTTACAGCGTCGGCTACAACGGCCGAGACGACGGCGGGCAGCCCCCTCCCCGCGCGTACGAAGCGGAGACCGGCGGCGACCTGCGGCTCGACGTCTTCTTCACACCGGATGACGTCGAGACCGTTTCAAAGAAAAGGAATTCGCCGTCGGCCGGCGAGCCACAGGAGGCTCCGCTCGAATGATCGCTGCACCGTGCCGGAGCCCGCACGGCCCAGATCACTCGAAGCCTACCACGAGCGTCTTTCCGAGAGCCTCCGCGTAACGCGTCAACGTCACTACGGTTGGATTGGCTTCGCTTTCATTCTCCAGTCGCGAGAGGGCCGCACGGCCGATGCCGCTTCTCTGCTCCACGTCGGACAGACTCAGCCCCTGTGCCTGGCGTTCGGCTTTGAGTACTTTCAGTGCGTCGCGAACGGCAACCCTGACCCGATTGCGGGCGGCTTTCACCCGCCGCCCCTTCGCGAGGATTTCCTTCTTGTCACGTTCGGCCTCGCCCCGCGCACGATTCCATCGCTGCTCCTCCTCGGGAGTGAGGTCGCGGTGAACACGCTTGGCCTGTCGTTTGGTCATATTGACTAGCCCTCCACTTCATACGCGGTGACCGGAAGCACCGTCGTCTCGTCAAGAAACTCGTATACACAGGCAAGGTACTTACCGGTCGCTGTCTCGCCGAACGCGATCTCACGACCAGACGAATGACTCTTGTCGATCTCGTCCGGATCGCATACCACCTCCTCGAATTCGTCTGGCGTCACACCGTGTTCTGCGACATGCTGCTCGATCTGGTCATTCCAAATAAAGAGATAAACCGGCACAGGTCACCGCCTCCGGTGTTGCAATATATTATAACATCTTTTTCCGGCTGGTCAAGCTGAATAGTTGAATGCCGGGCCGCGTTGGTTGCCCTCGCCGACAGACATTTCTGTTCCGCTTGACCAGGAATATCCTATCAGCATAGAGTCACGGTGAACACCCTCATTCCGGCCCCAACCCCTATAGTGACGGCGGTCTGCGCCTGGATGAGATGTTCCCACCCGACGACGCGACCAGCACGATCGACGCGACCACCGAGAACGATGCCCAGTAGCAGGCTCCGATAAGGTTGTTCCACACAAATCCCGTACTGGGATTCCAAGATCCCCCAAATTCTGTCGAAAGACCTCAGGAGGAAGGGCAAACGACATATCCGGCAAAAAGCTTCGGCGGGTAAGTCAAAGGGACGGCCACCGGCCGCTTCCTCACGCCCGCTTGACAAGGAACCTCACACCCATCAAGATCCACGGCCCCAACACCCTCCCTCCGAATCCATCCTCATGGGCAATTGGCTTCCACTTTCACTTGTCCTCGGCGTCGTGCTGGTCACGTCGTATATCAGCATGGGCTTGCTGGCCTTATGGGCTGCCACTTCTCGATGGTATTGGTTGTTGCGTAGCGCCGTCGTGCTGGCCGTACTCTCACTGCTGCTCTTCATTTCCGCCTATGAACTATGGAGCCTGTTGGCACTACAGGCGTGTACCGTCGTGGGAGGAAACACGATCTGGCGGTGGTGCGCGGCACGCCGACAGGAGGGCGGCAAGGCAGTAAACGCCGTCCTGGCCAAACAGCGATTCGCGATCCAGTTCTCAATCCGCGCCCTGTTGGCCCTGACCTGCCTGATTGCGATGCTCACACCGACGCTCGTTCTCGTGGTAAGAAACACGGAGGCCTCCGCTGAATTGTGGGTGGCGACTGTGTTGGGCGGTATTTGCGGCGGTTATGCCGTGCTGATCGGTGCGTGGTTGGGTACAACTCGACGCAAGTGGCCTTTCTGGCTGGCGGCAGCGCTGTCGTGCGTGGGGCTCGCGTCGCTCGCCGCATGGTTCGACTTCTGGCTCACGCTCGTGTTCTCTGAGAGCCTTGCGGCACTGGTCTGGGTCGTTGTCATCCCGGTAGTTGCGGCGACGACCTGGCTCCTGCTTCGCCTTTGGTTCGCTGGCGGGACCACTCCAGCCGGCACGGTTGGCCGCACCCGTCGGTTTGCGGCCCGGAGCATGTTCTGGCTGCTGCTTGCCGCTCTCGCGCTGCCGCCGGCCTATGTTGCCTGGGAATTGGCCCATCCTCTGCCGGTTCCAGACCTCCCGGTCCCTCGGCCGAACGGCATCGACGACATTGTGGCGGCCGGGAAGGCCTTGGACACAAGTCCGATCCTGAGCGCTGGCGCCGAACCGCAATCGACCGAAGAACTGGCTGCCGAAGTCGCCAAATACGCCGACGACTACGCGCGACTACGACTCGGCCTCACGCGAGACATTCTCGCAACCATCTGGGCAGTGGACGGGAAGATCGATACGGCGGCAGTATTCTCCACGGGACCCACCGCTGCCAACAGTGATGCAGTGCGACACGCTGCACAGGGCTTGATGCGCGAATCGCAACTGGCGCAACAACAGAAACGCTACGGCGATGCCGCGCGGATTGCACTCGACAATATGCACTTGGGCCAAGTGGTCACCCGGAATGGCCTGTTGATCGACTATCTTACTGGGGTAATGATCGAACGCATGGGCGATCAGAGTCTGTATGAAGTACTGCCCCAATTGAACGCCGATGAGTGTCGTGACATGATCGCAGCCTTGGCGGGGATGGAACGTCGGCGTGAACCGATCGAGGATGTCTTGCGCCGCGAACGCATTTGTTCCGAGAACTTGTTCGGCTGGTTTGGTCACTTCCACGATCTGGCAATTCGACTTGCATCCACGGATCATCGCCGGCGCATGTTCGGCGTGCGCGACCGCCAGCAAGCAACGACACGGTTGCTGATTGCGGAATTGGCGTTGCATGCTTACCAACTTGAACACGGAGCCCTGCCGGATCAACTGGACCAACTGACGCCCGAATTCCTCACGGAGCTACCTGTCGACCCGTTCGATCGCAGGGGCCGGCCGCTTCGCTACGTTCGCACCGAGGACGGATATGTCCTTTACAGTATCGGCCGCGACGGCGAAGATGACGGCGGACGGCCGACTGCTCCGCACACGGAGATTGACGGCGACCCGCGCCTCGATGTCTTCTTCTCGCGCGACGATGACCTTGAGACCGGTCCTCCGAACGAATAGACGTCAGATTCCAATCCCGGACCCAACCCCATGGCCAACTGGCTTCCCCTCTCGCTAGTCTTCGGTGTCGTGCTGGTCACGTCGTATACCAGCATGGGCCTGCTGGCCCTGTGGGCCGCCACGTCTCGATGGCATTGGCTGCTTCGCACCATTGTTGTCCTGGCCGTCCTCGCACCGCTACTGCTGATTCCCGCCTACGAACCGTGGATCGTGTTCTTCCTGCAGGCGTGTACCGTCGCGTTGGGTGTCCAGGTGTGGCGCTCGCGGGCGGCGCGAAGGCGATGGAGAGAAGTGTCCGACGGATCACGCCCGCCGAAACGCCGATTCCGTTTCTACCTCAGCACGCTGTTGGCAATCACACCGCTCGTTGCGCTACTCACGATAATCGCCACCCGGATCGTCGCAAATCTGCCCGAACAGAACGCCACGGCCTGGACGACCATCGTACTCAACGGCCTGTGCAGCGGCTGCACCGCGCTGCTGGGTGCCTGGATGGTTGCCGGAGATCGCAAGTGGATTGTTCGGCCGGCAGCATTCGTACTCTGCTTGGGCCTTGCTGCTGTGATGGCCGCGTTCGATGGGCTTCTCGTGTCGGCTTTCCCCCAAAGATACTGGCCGCCATTCCCGGCGACCGTGGCGACGATGATCCGTGACGGAGTTATGCCGTGGCGACTGGATGTCGTGCTGCCTTGGTTTGTGATCACACCCGCCCTCACCCTTGGGCTATGGATGATGGTCGCTCTCTGGCATCGAGGAACAATCGCGTCCCACGTTTGCGGTGATCCTCACGTCAGCGCACCACAACGTCGTCACGGTCGCCGGATCGCGGCTCGATGTGTCTTCGCTGCGCTGTTCGCCGCTCTCGCCTTGCCTCCTGCACTCGTGGTCGAGAAACTGCTCCATCCGCTGCCGCCCCTGCCGGACGTCACGGTTCCCGTACCCAACGGACTCGACGACATTGTGGCCGCCGCGAAGGAACTCGAGAAGAGCTCAATCTTGAGCATGGCGGCAGAGCCGAGTTCCACGGACGAACTGGCGGCAGAGGTCGCGAAATACGCCGGAGCCTACCAGCGGCTGCGACAGGGCCTCTCCCGCGATGTGGGGCCGGAATTCTGGACCCATGAGGAGGATCTTGCCGACGTATACAACGCGTCAGTGAACAACCTTATGCGGATGCGATGGGCGGCCCGCGCCTTGATGCGGGAGGCCGAGTTGGCGCAGCAACAGAACAGACACAACGACGCGGTAAGGATCGCCTTGGAAAATGTCCGATTCGGCCAGGTCATCAGCCGAGACGCCTTGATGGTCGATTACCTGACCGGTAGAGCTATCGAAGAAATCGGGGATCAAAGCCTGTACCAATCCTTGCCTCATCTGAACGCCGAGCAGTGTCGCGAGGCAATTGCGGCGCTGGTCGAAGTCGAGCGGCGCCGCGAACCGATCGATGAGGTGCTGCGGCGAGATCGGATTTGGGAGGAACACGTTGGCGGCTGGTTTCACCGTTTCTGCCAGTTGCTGAGCGACTCCTTGCCGAGCAAGGACTCCGGAAACACAAGCAGATTCCATGCTTTCAAAGGCCTCAAAGATGCAGTGACGCGATTGCTGATCCTGGAGTTGGCAGTGCTGGAGTATCGACTCGAGCGCGGCGAGCTGCCCGATCGCTTGGAGCAGTTGACGCCGGAATTCCTGGATGAGTTGCCGATCGATCCGTTTGATTCCGAAGGTCGGCCCCTTCGCTACGTCCGCACCGACGACGGCTTTCTCATCTACAGCATCGGCGAGGACGGCAAAGATGACGGCGGCCGGCTGCCGGCAAGGAAGGGCCGCTACTTGACCAACGAGAATGGCGACGGCGACCTTTGGCTGGATGCCTGCTTCGCCCCGGAGGAATCGGCCGACGACGCTGCGAACCAATGACCTCCGACAACTCCCCGGCGTCCGCTCAACGATTTCCGTTCAGTTTCACCCGGCACAGAAACATGTCCGCCGTGATGTAGAGCGTGCTCCCGTCGGCGTCAAAACAGCAGTTGGCAGTGGGCACGCCGGGATTGATCCGGCCGAGGAAGGTGCCGTCGGGAGCGAACACGTTCACGCCCCCTGGGCCGGTGGCGAACAGGTTGCCCTGGGCGTCGACCTTCATTCCGTCGGGCAGGCCCTTGAGACGGCCGACCCATTCGGTGGCATCGAAGAACACTCGTCCCTCGTCGATCGTACCGTCAGGCTGAACGTTGTAGGCCATCCAGACGGCACGCTTGGGATCGCTCTGGGCCACGTAGAGCGTCTTTTCGTCGGGCGAGAAAGCGATGCCGTTGGGCCGCGTCAGCTTGTCGGTCAGCAAGGTGAGACGAGCGTCGGTGCCCAGCCGGTAGACGCCGCAGAACCCCAACTCGCCGATCTTCTCGCGATCTTCGGGCAAGAGACCGTACGGAGGGTCGGTGAAGTAGAGATCGCCGCTGGACTTGAAGACGGCGTCGTTCGGGCTGTTGAGCCGCCGGCCGCGATAGCGGTCGGCCAAGGTGGTGAACCGGCCGTCGGCCTCCAGCCGGGCGACCCGCCGGTCGCCGTGCTGGCAGAGGACCAGCCGCCCCTTGCTGTCCAGCAGCAGCCCGTTCGACCCCGATTCGCCGCCGCGCGGCTGGTCGCCCGTGTAGCCTGCCGGCTTGAGAAATGTGCTGATCCCTTCCCCCTCTTTCCATTTCATCACGGCGTTGTTGGGGATGTCGGAGAACAGGACATAGCCGCCGTCGTCGACCCAGACCGGTCCTTCAGACCACTCGAACCCTTCGGCCAGCTTCTCGAGCCGGGCATTCGGGGGCACAATCTCATCGAACCGCGGATCGACGCGCTCGATTTCGCCAAACGGCTCGGCCGACACGCACGGCGCCACTGCCAACAGAAGCAACGAACAGGTAAGAAGTAATCTGGACATGGAAAGGTCCTCCAAGAATGGTCGTCGATCGTCTTGCGGGCAGAAGCGGAAATGATGAAGGTTGGGGCATCATGATTCGGCGCTTGGTCAGGCAAGAAAGGGGCTGCCCCCGTAATCCAACTCTCGATCTCGCCGTCGGGCAAGTTCGCTTGCATAGCGGCGGCCGAGCGAGCCGGCGTGCTCGGCTACCCAGTCGGTGAGCCTGGTCGAGCCGGCCGGCGGCGACTCGACGTAAAGGAGATTGTCCATCAAACCGAGGACTTCCTCCCAGGTAATGAGCACATCGCCCATCATCCTGCCAACCACGCTGCCAGCCCAGTACGCCACGCGCCGCGGGAGGGAGAGGATCCGTCGCCCACGAAGCCCGAGGATGCGGGCGATGGTTGTCACCAGTTCACGATAACTGAACGTCTCCAGACTGATGGCGTCGATCACGTGATTCTCTCTCGACCGGCCCTGTCGGACAGCCGGTTCTGTGCTCTTGGGGGCTGTCATGCTGCTTCCGCTAGTCGTCGCCCCAATCGAGTTCCTCGCACTCTTCCAGATTGCGCGAGGTCCCACCGACCGGTGCGGACGCCGTGTCCGGTACAAGAAGCGCGTAGTCAAAACCGTCGGGGCCGAAACGATTCGAGAGTGTGTTGAGAATCTGGCGGCACCGTGTTGGGCTGTCACGGGGACCTGCGAAGAAGAACGGCTTGCCTGCCTTGCCGTAAGTGAACTCGTCCGTGCAGTCGTTGACGTCGATATCGCCGAAGATCGGCTTGACCTTGCGGTAATCGCGATGGGGAGGGAACCCCGCCTCCTTGGCGAACTCGACGGCCCCCTCGATCAGTTTCCGGGCGGCCGCCGGCTTAAGATTCACAATCTCGTAGTCACGGGCCGTCTTGGTATAGACTCGCCAGTCGTAGTCGCCTCGCGTCGTGAAGCCAAACGCTACGTCTTTCACGCCCAGGCAATACATGTCGACAAGAAAGACAGCAAAGGCAACGCCGCCGTTGCTCAGTTCTCGGCTCACGAATACGCTCGCCATGCCATGCTCGAACAGATCCGTTGTTGTGAAACAATGCAGAATCGGGTCGAGGGCGGCTCGTTGCATGCGTTTGGCCGTGTCAGGGCAAGCCTGCTCCGCAATTGCTCTCCTCCTTGCTTTGTCTTTCGCTTTCTGACGTTCGAGCTTTCTCTGGTGTTTGCGGGGGTCCCTCGCCATGATTTCCCTCCTTGTGTCTGCAGCTTGGACGAACCGATGGGCTGTGCGATAGCGCTACCACCCATTCTAATGCGCTCAACGAACTTCACCAAGCACGTTCTGCGAGGGGGGCGTGAGTTATTCCCACGCTAAGGCCGTGTTTGCAGTCCCCTCGGCTTCCCCCGGAACTTGACAGTTTCCTCGCTTCTGTGATGATGGTGCAGAGTCCGGCTCCGTGCGCCGGGGCCACGATCAGGCTCGTGTTCCAAAGAAAGCGGTTCCATGGACAAATCCCGTTTGCTCGAGCGGTTCCTTCGCTACGTACGCATTGATACCACCGCTCGGGAAGACACCGAAAGCTATCCCAGCAGCGCCGGGCAACTCGAACTCGGACGCCTGCTGGTAGCCGAGCTTCAGAACATCGGCCTTGCCGATGCCGCCCAGGATCAGTACGGAATCGTTACGGCTACCATCCCGCCGATCGCCGAGGAGACCGTGCCCGTCATCGCCTTCTGCGCCCACATGGATACGTCGCCCGAAACCTCCGGCACGAATGTCCAGCCTCAGGTGATCGAGAAGTACACCGGGGGAGACATTCGCATGCCGGGCGATCCGGCGAAGGTCATTCGGGTGACCGAATGCCCGGCCCTCGAGGATGCCGCCGGATGTACGTTGATCACCAGCGACGGCACCACTCTGCTCGGGGCCGACGACAAGGCCGGCATCGCCGCGATCGTTGAGGCGGCCGCCTTTCTCATGGAGCATCCGGATCGGAAACACGGCCCCGTGCGGATCTGCTTCACTTGCGACGAAGAGATCGGACGCGGGGTCGACCACATCGATCTGAAACAACTCGGTGCCGCGGCCTGCTACACGCTCGACGGATCGGGAGCCGGCACCATCGACGTCGAGACATTTTCTGCCGACCTGGCTACCGTCAGCATCATCGGCAAGAACATCCACCCCTCGATCGCCAAGGACAAGATGATCAACGCCGTTCGCGCGGCGGGTGATTTCCTGGCAAGACTCCCCCGCGATCGGCTCGCCCCCGAGGTGACTGAGGGGCGGGAGGGATTCCTGCATCCCTACGAGGTCTCCGGAGGCGTGGCGAACGTGCGCATCAAGATCCTGCTGCGGGACTTCGACACCAAAGCGCTCACCGATCACGCCGGCGTTCTCCGCGCCACGGCCGAAGAAACCGAGCGAGTCTTCCCCGGCGTGAAGATCGATGTCGACGTGAAGCGTCAATACCGCAACATGGCCGATGGCTTGACCAAAGAGCCGCGTGCAGTGGATTGTGCCATGCGAGCCCTGGACAAGCTTGGGGTGACCGCCGAACTGGCCATCGTCCGCGGCGGAACGGACGGCTCCCGCTTGACCGAGATGGGACTCCCCACCCCTAACCTCTCAACCGGCCAGCACACCCCCCACTCTCCCCTCGAATGGGCCTGTCTTGAAGAAATGGTCCACGCGGCCGAGTGGATCGTCGCCATCGCCGAAACCTGGGCGGAGAAATAGGCCAGGCCAGCCTCGAATTGGTGCGTTGGGTGGCTGGGGTCGAGCGGAGCGAGCCCCCAGAGTCACTATGTATTGGGTGGCACGCTCAGAGCGTAGCGATGGGCGTGGGGACCTGACCATCCACGCCCATCGCTACGCTCTGAGCGTGCCACCCACGAATATGCCTGGCGCTTGCCGTAAAACCCTACTCGGACCACAATGGAGGGGGGCTCTCTTCTCCTCGTCCAGTTGGGTTGTTGCCATGTCGGTGGGACACCTCCAGTCCGAACTCCTCGTGCAGGCCGTCGAGGGTGACCGGGCAGCGCTCTCCCAGGTGCTCCTGTTTCATTACGATCGCCTCCAGCAGCATATCGAGCGGCGGCTTTCGAGCGATCTCCAGCGGCATGTCTCCGTCGACGACGTCCTCCATCAAACCATGGTCCGGGCCGCGCAGGGGATCCGGCAATACGAACCTCGTCACGAAAACGCCTTCCTCGCCTGGCTGAAGACCATCGCCGATAACCTCATCAAGGACGTGCAGAAGAAGAAACGCCGCGAGCGGCGAGCCGACGCCCGGGACGCCGGAGTGCAGAGCAGTTCGTGGGCGGCCATGGTGGAGATGATCGCCGGCGACGGCAGCACGCCGAGCGTCAAGACACAACATCGCGACAACGCACGCCGATTGCGTACCGCCGTCGCGGCCCTGCCCGACGACTATCGAGAGGTGATCCAACGCCACTATCTCGAGAATCAGTCGCTCGACGAAATCGCCCGCGCACTGGGAGGTACGAAGGGATCGATACGCGCTATATGCTACCGGGCAAGGAAACGCCTGCGTGAGCTGATGGGCAGATCATCGATGTATTTCAGTGGCTGACTTCCCATGTCGACCGGTTCCGCCAAAAGCGAACAGGCAGAAGCCCGATCCGACCGGATCCGCCGGCTCGTTTCGGAGTGCGCGCGGCTGCGTCAACGGAGCGGCACCGACAGCTTCGCGTCGCTGGCGGCGGCACATCCCGAGTTGATGCCCGACCTCGAAGTGGAATGGCAGAAGCTGCAGCGAATCGAAGGCGCCCTCGACGAAGTCGACGATACGCGTTATGCCCGGGCCCTGTCGCGGCTCGCCGTCGACGGCCGCGGCAGTTCGGCCGACGAGGAATTCGACCTGGGGCCGGGAGATCTTGCCGAGTCGGGGAGCACCCACGAGATGAAATCGTCGGGAGACTCCGACGGCCTGCACGACGGAGTGGGCGGCGAGGCGATTCCTCCCGCCATCGGCCGTTACCGTGTGCGGCATCTCCTCGGCGAAGGGGCTTTCGGACGCGTCTACCTGGCGTGGGACGAAGAACTGGCCCGCGAGGTTGCCGTCAAAATCTCCTACCCCGATCGCGACGCCAACTCGAAGAGCGTCGAGATCTTCCTGGCCGAGGCCCGCACCCTCGCTCGCCTCGATCATCCTGCCGTCGTCCCCGTCTACGATGCCGGGCGCACTGTGGACGGTTCCTGCTACGTCGTTTCCAAGTGGATCTGCGGCAGCGATCTCCAGTTGCGGATGCGGAGGGAAACGATCCCCGTCCCGGAAGCGGTGCGGATCGTCGTCTCCGTTGCCGGCGCATTGCACCACGCCCACGAGCACGGCCTCTACCACCGGGACGTAAAACCGGCCAATATCCTGCTCGATGCCGCGGGCAATCCGTACTTGGGCGATTTCGGCCTGGCGCTGAGCGGCAAGCGGCTGGAAGAGGGTCGCAGTTTCGCCGGCACCCCGGCCTACATGAGCCCGGAACAGGCCCGCGGCGAAGCCCACCGCGTGGACGCCAGGTCCGACGTGTTCAGCGTGGGCGTCGTGTTGTACGAATTGATCGCCGGCGTCAAGCCGTTCCGATCGGATTCCCGCCAGGAGTTGCTTCGCCAGGTGCTGCGAGCCGAGCCGATTCCCCTCCGGCAGCACGATCCCTCGATCCACCCGGAACTCGAACGAATCTGCACGAAAGCCTTGGCCAAGCGGGCAGCCGATCGCTATCGAACGGCCCAGGAACTCGCTGACGACCTTCAGCACTACCTCGAACTCGATCACCGCCAGCGGTCCTTTGGAGCACCGGCTCGCGGCATCCGCCGGGCCGAGTTGCTGACACCCTCGATCGCCGAAACACCCGCTCCGAAGATCGTTCCCCGCGGGCTGCGGCCTTTTGAAGCCTCCGACGCCAAGAGCTACCTGCCGCTGGTTCCCGGCCCGCGGGATCGCGACGGGCTCCCCGAGAGTATCCGCCAGTGGAAGATTCGGATCGAGCAGGAGGATCCCGAGGAAACGTTTCCCGTCGGCGTTCTCTATGGGCCGTCGGGATGTGGAAAATCGTCCTTGGTCCGTGCAGGGTTGCTCCCCAAGTTGGCAACGCACGTCCATTCCCTGTACGTCGAAGCGGCTCCCGACCGGACCGAAACCCGCGTGCTGCGAAAGCTGATTCGCCGCTATCCCGAGTTGCCGGCGGAGGGCAGCTTGACCGATTGTCTTGCTGCTCTGCGGCGCGGCCGGGGACCGGCAGAGGGAGCCAAACTCCTGCTGGTGATCGACCAGTTCGAGCAGTGGTTGCACGGGCGAGGCGAGGCCGATCGCCGCGAGCTGGTCGAGGCACTCCGACACTGCGACGGGGCTCGGGTGCAATGCCTGCTCCTGGTGCGCGACGATTTCTGGCTCGCATTGAGCCGGTTCATGATGGAACTGGAAGTGGACCTGGTGCAACGTCACAACGCGGGGCTCGTCGATCTGTTCGATGTGGATCACGCCCGCAAAGTGCTCGCGGAATTCGGCCGGGCCTACGGGCGATTGCCCGAAAATCTCGGCCGCATCAGCTCCTCGCAGGCGACGTTCCTCCAGCGGGCGGTCAGCGGCCTGACCGATGCCGACAAAGTCATTCCCGTCCGTTTGGCCCTGTTCGCCGAAATGGTCAAGGATAAGCCCTGGAACCCGGCGACGCTTCGCGATATGGGCGGCGCCGAGGGTGTGGGCGTCGCCTTTCTCGAGGAGATGTTCGACACTCGTTCGGCAAATCCGCAGATTCGCGTCCACGAGCAGGCTGCCCGAGCCGTGCTCGAAGCCCTCATGCCCGAGGCCGGCAGCGAAATCAAGGGACAAATCCGCTCCTATCCGGAATTGCTCGATCTGTCCGGCTACGGCCACAAGCCGCGGGCGTTCAAGGAACTGGTCCGAATTCTCGACAGCGACACGCGCCTGATCACGCCCTGCGACCCCGAGGTGGCTGCCGTCGAGGAGGCCGTCATCCGGCGCGGCTTGCGCTACTACCAGTTGACCCACGATTATCTCGTCCCGTCCCTGCGCCAGTGGCTGACCAAAAGGCAGAAGTCGACTCATGCCGGGCGGACCGAATTGCGGCTGGCAAGCCGCTCCGCCATGTGGAACGCCACCGGCGAGTGGCGGCAATTGCCGTCGCCCTGGGAATGGATCAGTATCTGGGCGTTGACGCGGCACCACGCCTGGACGGATACCCAGCGGCGAATGATGCGCTCGGCCACACGCTACTACGCCGTCGCAATGACCCTGCTGGCTACGATGCTGTTGATGTTCGTGCTCGGCGGGCTCGAACTGGCGGGCGTTACCCAAGACGTGCTCATGCCGGTACGCGCACGAATCGCCGCCTTCTGGATGGCGTTCGGCAACGGCGACGCGGTCTGGCCGACGCTCGAAAACGGTCCGGATCCGTCGTTCCGCACCCGCGTGATTCACGGCGTCAGCCCGATTGTGGCCAGTCCCGGTCCGGCCGATGTTCTCGCTCGCGTGGACGATCAGGAGGACGTCTCCGTTCGCCGAGCCATGCTGCTGGTTGCCGGTGAGTTGCTCGGAAATCGTACGGAATCGTTCGACGTCCGCAGCGAGAACCTGATTCGCCGCCGGCTTCCGGAAGGAGAAATCACTCGACTACTGGACCGGTTCGAGAACGACCCCGACCCGGGAATTCACGGGGCGGCCGAGTGGTTGCTCCGCCGGTGCGAAGAAGAGGAGCAGATCGCGCGCTCCGTTCGTGCCGTCACCTCGTCCACGCCGCCCGTCGACCGCCAGTGGTACGTCAACGGCCAGGGGCACACGATGATCGGCATCCCGGGACCTGCCCAATTCCGGCTGGTCGAACCGGACGGCTTCGGATCGACCCAAGTGGGAAGTCGCCCCCATTACCAGCGAATCCCGCGGAGTTACAGTATCGCCAGCGCCGAGACGACGATCGACCAGTTCCGCCGGTTCGTGGACGACAACCCCTGGGTGCCCAGCGAGCGGCTTGTCGTCGCCGGCGCCGAGCCGGATACGCCGCAAACCTCGGTGACGTGGTACGAGGCGGCCGCCTACTGCAACTGGCTCAGCGAGTCGGAAGGGCTGCCGCCGAATGAGTGGTGTTACCTGCCGAACACTCAGCGCGAGTATGCGGCCGGAATGCGTCTGGCGGAAGACTATCTGGATCGCCGCGGTTATCGTCTGCCGACCGAGGCGGAATGGGAATACGCCTGCCGGGCCGGGTCAGAAGGTGCGTTCTCGTTCGGCTCGGACCCCGCCTACCTGGAACACTATGCGGTTTGCGGTGAAGAGTCCGAAGGACCCCCCTGGATCGTTCGCTCGAAGAAACCCAACGATTTCGGATTGTTCGACATGCACGGGAACGTCGCCGAATGGTGCCAGGATCGATATGCACCCCACATCCTCGACGAGAGCCGCGCGTCGCTTCGACTCCCCGATTACGCCGGTGCCGTGCAGAACGCCGACTCCCGCGTGGTTCGCGGCGGGAGCTATCTCGACTCGGCCGAGCGGCTCCACTGCGCCGCTCGCGACAGCCAGTTGCCGAACCAGCGAAATCGCACCTGCGGATTCCGCGTCGCCCGCGCGTATCCGTAATCCCGACGGTCGCTGGAACAATCGCCGGAAGAGAGCCGAAAGAGAAGCGACAGCTATCGAAATCGAAATGCCGTCACTACGCCCCGGAGCCCTCCCGCAACCGGCCATGCGTTTCAAGCATAGCCGTTCTGGGCTCACTGAGGGAGCAACTCATCGATGGCGCCCGCGGCAAAGAATCTGCCATGAGGCCGTCGTGTCACGCTCAGCGAACCCGGCATTCGCCAATTCACAGAACCCTCACCCCGCAAGGGGGGCATGAGTTTGGCAAATACGCGAGAATCGCTTGACAACTGATTTGTGTCCCGCTAGAGTCCACAATTGAAGGGGGGGTATCATAGCGGGCGGCGGATCGGGGTGGGCTTTACGGCGACGCGTCATTTTTTGGTCTTTTCCATCCGAAGTGAGGAGGAGTGTCATGAGTTCTGTGCCGCGAGGCGTAACTGCTCGATTACGCCGCCTATTGAAGGGTTTCACCCTTGTCGAGCTCTTGGTAGTCATTGCCATTATCGGTATCTTGATCGCCTTGCTTCTGCCGGCGGTCCAGGCGGCCCGGGAGGCCGCTCGTCGTTCGCAATGCGTCAACAACCTCAAGCAACTCGGTTTGGCGCATCACAACTATCACGACACGTTCAAGAGTTTCGTTTACCGCAGGGGAGGAACCGACGGTCCTGACAACAATCTCAGCAACCGATACCGCAGAAGCGGCTTCGTCTCCTTGCTGCCCTTTTTTGAACAAGGCGCCATGTGGGAACAAATCAAAGCCGGTGGCGGCAATCCGAGCCGTCCACCCGAGGGACCGCGGGCGGACGGGAGCTGGAGTCTCTGGAATGACTCGCCCGACGTGCTTCTGTGTCCGTCGGACGGCGGATACCCGGATGCGAGGGGCCCCTACCTGAGCTACGCCTTCTCGATGGGCGACCAGACGCGAGACCTCACCGGCCCGCAGACTCCTCGCGGCATCTTCGGATACCTGAGGACCGTTCGCATTGCCGAGATTACCGATGGAACCAGCAATACGATCATGATGAGCGAGCGGCTGTGCCAGCAGAATACGCCTTACCGGGCGGAGACTCCTCCAACGGTCGCAGCGAAAACGGTGGAGCACGTCCTGGGTGTCGCCACCCGGATATCCGGCGCCGCCACCTCGCCGCAGGTCTGCTACACGGCCTCCGACGGCAAGTACTTCATCAGCACGCCAATCCAGGCTCGTTTCGGCATCCGATGGACCGACGGGCAGGCCATGTTGGTGGGCTTCAACACCGTGTTGCCGCCCAACGCCCCCGCCTGTGCCGACGGAGGCAATTGGGGCGACTCCACAAACGGGGCATGGCCCCCCACCAGCCGCCATCCCGGCGGAGTCAACGCGCTGAAGGCCGACGGATCGGTCGACTTCATCAGTGAGACGATCAACACGGGCGATCTGACCGCTGCCGGCCCGGGCAACGCAGGCACAGGACAGAGCCCCTACGGCGTTTGGGGCGCCCTGGGTTCCAAGGCGGGCAGTGAATCGGCCACCCAGTGATTTGTGAGGGACCAGTTACGATCGGGCACGGCACCGACGATCCCGTGCCGTGCCCGATCTATATTTCTTTCGGACAAGACAAGCCAATTCCACTTTCTCTGAGCATGGGTGAACAATGAACAGGACGACGTTACGTGTGGGGCTGGTATTGGCCGTGGTTGCCACAGCTCTGGCTTGCGGATGCACGCCGGCGGGGCCGGATCGCCCGGCAACCTTCGCGGTGACCGGCAAGGTCACGCTCGACGGCAATCCGCTCGAGGGCGCTACTGTCGGATTCGTACCCTCCGCCGGAGGCACCAGCGCAATTGGGACCACCGACGCTTCGGGGACCTACCAGTTGAGCACCTTCGGAAGTAACGACGGCGCCGTGCCCGGAGAGTACAAGGTCAAGGTCACCAAGTTCAAGGGCGGGAGCGGAGAGGTTGCTCCAGGCGCTGTGAGCGGCCCGGTCGACGATGGCGGCCAGGCTCCGGAAGACTACGTCGAGGGTGCCGGGGAGACTGCCCCGGCCGAGAATGAGCTGCCCCCCAACTACGCCGACCCGACCACGTCGGGCTTCTCCGCCACGGTTACCGAAAACGCCGGCCAAAACGTCTTCGACTTCGAGTTGAAGAAGTAATGGCGACTGGACGCAGTGAACAGAAAGCGCTGCGTCAGACAGAAACATAGCCCGCGATCTGTTTCGCGGGCTTTTTGCTTTACGGCTGGGAGGTCGACCGGTTCCGCCGAACCGTATGGCGCGTCACGGTCCTGAACCTCTTGCAGCCTTCGTGGCCGCCGCCGGTGCTCCATCTTGACGCTTCCCCTGATGCTGAGGCCCGAGTATGTGTACAGGCCGAACGACTATCGCGAAGATCCTCATGCTCCTGTGCGCGGCCGGGGCGGCGTCGGCCGAGGCGACGGAGTGCTGCCAATCCCTCGCGCTCAACGCGGATGGCCTGCGACGCTACGTCGACGCATTCAACCGGAACGATCGGGAGCTCTACGTCCAGCACATTCCGAACGCCGCGGCCGCGGAGTTTCTCGAGCAGAACGTGCCGCTGTTCGAGTGTCCGGACAAGGAAATCGAGGAGATCTACTACTTTCGCTGGTGGACGCTGCGCAAGCACATCAAGAGCACGCCCGATGGATTCGTGATCTCGGAGTTCCTGCCGGACGTGTCGTGGGCCAAGAAGCACAACACCATCAACTGCGCGGCGGGACATCACCTGCGCGAAGGACGCTGGCTGGCCGATCCGCGGTATTTCGACGACTACTCGAAGTTCTGGTTTCTCAAGGGAGGCAGCCCGCGCAATTACAGCTTCTGGGCGGCCGATTCGATCTGGGCCCGCTACCTGGTCACGGGCGACGTGCGCATCGTCAAGGTTCTGCTGCCCGAATTGATCAAGAACTACGCCGCGTGGGAAGCCGACCATCGCGATGCCAACGGCCTGTTCTGGCAAGTCGACAATCGCGACGGCATGGAGGTTTCGATCAGCGGCGCTCTGCATCCGAAGCACGAGGGATATCGGGCCACGATCAACAGCTACCAGTTTGGCGACGCGCAAGCCATTGCGAACATGGCGGACCTGCTGGGCGAGAAGGCGACGGCCGACGGGTTCCGCGCCAAGGCGGCCGAGATCAAGCGGCTCGTTCAGGAAAAGCTGTGGGATGCGCAGGCGGAGTTCTTCAAGGTTCTGCCGCGCAGCGACGGCGCGGGCCTGTCCGACGCCCGGGAGTTGCACGGCTTCACGCCCTGGTATTTCAACCTGCCGGACGCGGACAAGTCGGTGGCCTGGAAGCAGCTTGTCGATCCGGCCGGGTTTCGTGCCCCCTTTGGCCTCACCACGGCCGAGCAGCGTCACCCCAAATATGCGATCTCGTACGAGGGGCACGAATGCCAGTGGAACGGACCGAGCTGGCCCTATTCGACGTCGGTGACGCTCGTGGCTCTGGCCAACCTGCTGCAGAACTACCAGCAGGACGCGATCAGCAAGCAGGACTACTTCGACACGCTGAAGACCTATGCACGATCGCAGCGGCTCAAACGCGACGACGGGCGCGTGGTCCCATGGATCGACGAAAACCTGAATCCGGCCAGCGGCGACTGGATCTCGCGCACGCGACTCAAACGCTGGAAGAACGGCACGTGGGACGCAAGCAAGGGGGGCGAAGAACGCGGGAAGGACTACAATCACTCGACCTTCTGCGACCTGGTCATTAGCGGACTGGTCGGCTTGCGGCCGCGCGCCGACGACACGGTCGAGGTCTGCCCGCTGCTGCCCGAGGGCACGTGGGATTACTTCTGCCTGGACCAGCTCCGTTATCGCGGGCGTTGCTTGACGATCTTGTTCGACAAGTCGGGCCAGCGCTACGGCAAAGGCGAGGGGCTGCGCGTGTATGCCGACGGCCAGGAAATCGCCGCAGCGGCTACGCTCGGGCCGGTACGCGGAACGCTACCGCCGCGGCCGGCCGTCAAGGGCGTGCGGCCAAGCGGCAGGCAAACCAGCGGCGGGTGGAGGAAGTACGAAGGGAATCCGGTTCTGGGCGGCAAGTACGGTACGTGTTTCGACATCTCCGTGCTGCGCGAGAACGGCGTGTACCGGATGTGGGTTTCGTGGCGTCCGAAGAAGAGCGTGGCCCTGGTGGAGAGCAGCGACGGCATCCATTGGAGCGAGCCGCCGCGTATTGTGCTCGGCCCGCGCGCCGAGACGCTATGGGAAGACAACATCAATCGTCCGGTGGTCGTTCGCCGCGACGACGGATATCACATGTGGTACACGGGACAGGCCAAGGGGCGCTCGGCGATCGGCTACGCGACCAGCGCCGACGGCGTGACCTGGCGGCGCATGAGCGAAACGCCGGTGCTTGCGCCGGAAAAGCCGTGGGAGAAAGTGGCCGTCATGTGTCCGCACGTGCTGTGGGACGCCGCTGGAGGGCAGTGGCGCATGTGGTATTCCGGAGGCGAGCAGTATGAGCCCGATGCGCTGGGCTATGCCACGAGCCGCGATGGTCTGGCGTGGAGCAAGCATGCGGCGAATCCCGTGTTCAAGCCTGCAACGGGCGTCGAGTGGGAGAAGAATCGCGTCACGGCGGCCCAGGTGATCAAGCAGGGCCCGTGGCACGTGATGTTCTACATTGGCTTTCGCGACGTGCATCACGCGCAGATCGGCATCGCCCGCTCGAAGGACGGTATCACCAACTGGCAGCGGCATCCGGCCAATCCGATCATCCGGCCCGGACGCGATCAATGGGATCACGACGCGTGCTACAAGCCGTACGCCATCTTCGACGGCGCCAAGTGGTTGCTGTGGTACAACGGCCGGCATGAGCGGCTGGAGCAGATCGGCGTTGTATTTCATGATGGCGAAGAGCTCGGATTTGAATAGAGACGAAGGGCTTTGGGTTCGGGTGCTTGGGGCTTTGCTATTATAGGGGGGGCACCGCCCAACTCGGTCGACTTCGTTATTCTCTCGTCATCTGGACTTCGACATTCGTCCTTCCCCAACTGCCCGCTCGAACTCGGCCACCGCACAACTGAGTTCCTCGACCAGCGACTTGGGTCCCACCCGACGCAGAATGTCGCAAACGGAGCGGTAGTACCACAGCGTGCCTTCACGCCCGCCGCGAAAATGCTCCCAAACGGCCTCGCCCGATTGGCCGTAGGACGCCAGCAGCGAGCGGACGTTGTCGAGCTTGTCGGCCGCGGAAATCATCTGTGCCGGCGGTGATGCGGAAGCGAGGTGGGCCAGGTATTTCTCTTTGCGCTGGCGCCACGGCGGCTTGGGCGTCTCGTCGGTGTCGCTGCACTCCTCGACGATGCCTGCCACCCGCTCGCCGAACCGCTCACAAATGATCTCGCGAGCCTTCGGACCGCCCTGGTCCTCGATTGCATCGTGCAGGACGGCCGCAATGGCCGTCTCTTCGTCGGCGCCATGTTCCAGGACGATGCCCGCCACCCGCAGAAGATGGGCGGCAAAGGGAGTCCCCGACAGCTTGCGTTTCTGACCGCGATGAAGATCGAGAGCCAGCGCGACGGCGGAAGTAAATCGATCGGTCAGTTCCGTGCTCATCGCGGCAGCGTGAAACGCGAGTCGAAGTAGTCGCGTTCGGGCCCGTGCTCGAGCCTGACCAGTCGGCTTTCGAGAACGGCAACCCGATCGAGCAGATCGCGTTCTCGCTCGTACCAGGCTTCACGATCCCGCAGCAGACGGAGGATCATGCAGCGAGCCTCGCAGATCAATCGGGCATTCGCTTCGGCTTGGATCTCCCGATCTTCTTCGGAAGGCGGGGTCGCGCCAAGACTGACGATCAATCGTCCATCGGGCAGGGATGCAACGACGACCCCGTCACCGTCGGCCTGGTCGTCGATCACGAAAGGCCCGGGACTGGCCGAATGGCAGATCGCCTCGAACACGGCGGCTTCTGCATCCTCGACCTTCGGGCTGCGCTCAACGCGAACCGGATCGAATATGTCACAGTCGTCGAAGTCCTCGATTTCCCACCATCGCATGGCAACTCCTCCTTCTTTTTTGTGTCCATCCCATTTTAGTCGAGAAGGAGCAAAGAGTGAGCGCAAATCGACGGGGAACTTGGCACGCACACCCCACCAAAGACGTGTTTTTCCGGAAGCTGGTGAAGCTTGCTAGCACGCTAGCGGGGAGAATCGCTCGGAGCGCCCGCAATTCGACCCACCTGACCCCCTTCAAAAATGCTGAACTCCGCCCACACCGGAAGGTGGTCTGAAACCTGGGAGACCTGTCGCACCGGGAGATCGAAGCGGTTCATCAGGTTCATGGCCCCCGAGCGGCCGACGAACTCCACCGTCGCACGGCTGTCGAAGAGAATGTTGTCGACGGCGCTGTTGCCGAGAATGGTGGTGGGTTGGTCGGCGATCGTCCACATGATGTGGGGTATACGCAGGAGGCTGCCGAGATTCTGTGGAGCCGTGTTGAAGGACCCGACGAGGAGCACGTCGTCTTCCCCGCGCCCGTCGTCGCGCACCGCTCGAAAGACATCCGCAAGCAGGTTCAACTCGAGCTCGACTTGGGTCGGATCGATTTCGACGTTCACGAGCGTGAAGGTGAAGGCCTCCTGCGGATTGGGACCGCGAACCCGAAACGCCGCCACCAGCGGCTTGTTCAGGAAGACCTGACCAGGATCATCGACCTCGAAAACCGTGCCGCGGTCGACTTCCAGAACCGATCGATCGAAGAAGAAGGCCGAGTACTTCTTGACCGGTTCGCGCCCGACCCGGGCGGAAATGGCGAAATCGTAGTTCCTTCCTCCCTGGTTGAACTGTTCGAGAAGGTCCAGCACGATCCCCTGGTTGTGCCCCCAGATCCCCTGGACGGCGACGGCGTCAAAATCCCGGATGATTTCTCCGATCCGGGTCAACACCTCGCGATTGCCGAGCTTCTGTTGATCCAGCGGACCCAGATTGGCGCCCGCGATCCGGATCGTCTTGCGGTTTCCGGTTCCTACCGGCGGCGCTGGAGTCTCGGAACCGCCTCCCGGACCGGCGGCAACCTTCAAGGGCTTCAGCTTGAAACCTTCGAGCCCCTCCAATTTGTAATGGGTGAAGAAGTAGTAGCCCCCGGCTCCGAGGAGCGCAAGCACGATGAGAGGAAGGAGTCTCGGCATGGATCAACTCGCGAAATCAACCGCCAGTGTGCCACTGCTCGTTCGCAAGCAGTGCCCGAACAACCACCGTCTGCATACAGCAAGCGGCACACGAGGGTGCAGGAACTCGGTACGGTCACTCGACGAACCGCAAAAGGGTAGCGAAACTCGCTTCGTCGCTCCATACCAATTCCCCCCTCTCCTTGAGGGTGGGGCGGCCGAAATCCGATACTCGGAATTCCCAACCCGACACCTGGAACCTGGCGTCGGGAACCTGAGAATTGCTTGACACCTGCAATCCACTGCGCCACGATGCGATACGCCAACATGCTGTTGTGCTACGACGTGCGGGCGTGAATCGAGTTACCAGCTCTCGGAGAATCTGCCAATGTCCGATCAGAATCGTATGCCTTCAGCAGCGTCTACTCGACGTCAGTTCCTCGCCGCCTCGGGGGCTGCCGTGTTTGCGGGCGGTGCCTTGCCCCGAGGCGGGGCTGCCCGAGAACCGGCAGAATCGACGGCATCGCCCTCGGCGAGCAAACAAACGCACGTGCTCGTTCCCGAAACGGCCGTCGAAGTGATGGCGGAGGCCGATGTGCTCGTCTGCGGCGGTGGCCCCGCCGGCGTGGCCGCCGCCTGGTCGGCCGCCAGGCACGGGGCAAAGACGATCCTGATCGAGCGCTGGCCGTTCCTGGGCGGCATGGGGACCGCCGCCCTGGTCAACATCTGGCACCTGAGCGATCGCGAGAAGATCGTGATCGGCGGATTCGTCCAGCAAGCCATCGAGCGGGCCGAAAAGCGAGGCTGGATCCGTTTCCGCGGCTCCCTGAACAAGCACGAAACGCACGACTTCGACCCCGAAGGCATGAAGATCGTGTTCCACGACATGCTCGATTCGAGCGGCGTGGACGTGATCTGCCACCTCACGGCCGGCGAGCCGATCGTTCGCGACGGCCGGATCCGGGGCGTGCTCGTCGACACCAAACGCGGCCGTCGCGCTATTCTGGCCAGGACCGTGATCGATGCGACCGGCGACGGCGACGTGGCCGCGAAGGCCGGTCTGGCCTTCGACTACGGACGCGAGTCGGACGGCCTCGTCCAGGGCATGACGATGATGTACCGCCTTTGCGGAATCGACGAAGCGCAGGTCCGGTCGTTCCCACCTGAAGAAACCCGCAAGGTTATGACCCAGATGCGGGAAGCGGCAACGTCGGGTGAGCTGCCCCCCTTCCAGCCGGCCTTCAGTCTCGGCCACGCCCGTAACCGTGCCATCCCCAACATGTGCCCCCTCTCGGGCAATCCGCTGGTGGAAGAAGAGTTGACCCGTTTGACGATCCAGGGGCGGCGGCAGGTGTTCGCCTACCGGGACTGGCTGCGCCAGCGCGTGCCCGGTCTGGAACACATGGAGATCGAGCAGACGGGAGCCGCCCTGGGCGTGCGTGAGTCGCGCCGCGTTCGCGGCATCAAGACGCTCACGGCCGAGATGGTGCTCGGGGCGGTGAAGCAACCGGATACGATCGGCCACGGCTTCTGGCTGATCGACATCCACGACCCCAAGGGCACCGGCTACACGACCTGGAACGACCGCGGAACGCACAACATGCTGTCAGCCGGCCAGAGCTACCATATCCCCCTCGGCATGTGCCTGAACGAGCAGGTTCCCAACCTGGCCGTGGCCGGTCGCTGCGCCTCTTCAACCCACGAAGCCCATTCGTCCGTTCGCCTCCAGAGCCACGTCATGGCCATGGGCCAGGGAGTCGGCACAGCCGCCGCCATGGCCCTGCAAGCCGGCATCGACATGCACGATATCGACACCAGGAAGCTCCAGGACACGCTCCGATCCGACGGTGCCTATCTCGAAGACGTTCCTCATGCTTGAGTGAAACGCCCGTGATCCAGTACGAAACGAACAGATCGATTACCGTGGAGCAGGCCATCGACCTCTACAACCGGTCGACCCTTGGGATTCGAGCACAACCCGCGTGCCTGGGTTCTGCCGGCGGGGAAACGGGTTGGTTTGTCGGAGTGACGGGTACAAGGGCGGAGTCCTCGAACGTGTGAACACGACCACAGCTTCGAACGCTGGGACTACTCAAGGGTGGTCTCTCCTTGGATCTCCAGCGTCCGGCCGTCGTCGGCAATATCAAAGAAGTGCAACCGCTCCTGGCCCCCGCTGTTTGGCTGGTGAAGCGCCATCAGAAGACGCCCGTCCAAGGACCGGAAGATCATGCCGTGTCCGCCGTTCTCTTGGTAGATCGGCTTCTGGTTGATCCACGGCCCTCCGATCTTCCCCGATTCCGATTCGGTCAGCAGAACGCAATATCCGCTGCCGGGGATGAAAGTCGACCAGATCATAAACAGTTTGCTGCTCTTGGGGCTCCGGTAGAGAAAGCACCCATCGGTGACCTTGCCGGCCTTTGGATCCGCCTTGGCCCCCGGTGCGTCGGAAGCCCTGAAGAGCAGCTCCGGCGCGCCGACGGCGTCGGAAAGGTCGTCCTTGAGTCGAACGACATCCATCGTGCCGTCGATCATCTGAACCCATTCGTGGCAAAACACCATGTAGGGCGTGCCGTCCTCGACGAAAAAGGTGCCGTCCAATGCCATCCAATTCGTCGGCGTGTGCGAGGAGGTCTTCAGCGGCCCAAAGGGCCCCGTCGGTCGATCGGCGCGATAGACGTGAGTGCCGCGCACGTTCATTGCAGGCCAGTTGCCCTTTTCGACCGGCTTCTTCTCGGTTAGCAACCTGTGGCTGGTTAACGTAACGAAGAGATAGAAGGCACCCTTGTACTCGTGCACCTCAGGGGCCCACACCATCATGACGTCGGCATCCTCCGGCAACGACATGACGGTCTGTGGAGGGAGCCAGTTCACCAGATCCTTGCTGGCATAGACCTCGACTCCCTTGTATCCGCTGCCGGCACGATTCTCTGACTGAGCATACAGGTAATACGTCTTCGTCTCGGTGTCCGCGAGAATGAACGGATCCCTCACTCGGATGTCTTTGGTCTTCAACAGCGTGTCGGAAGCCGAGAGCGGACTCACCCAGATCGCACACAGAAGCACAACGAACACACCAACGGTGTTTCTCATTGAATTCCTCAAGTAGGACTCCTTCGCAGACCCCAGCCGATATTATCAGACCGGGCCGCCCACCACTACCGCCGATTCGGCCGGTTCGAATTCTGCGATCTTTCAGAAGGCGACCTAGAGAGGCGTTTGTTGTTTTGAGAGCCGGTCATCTGCGGAACCGTATCAGAAACGGTTCCGATCGCATGATTGTTCAAGCTCGCCATATGCCAGGGCATTCCATCATGTTCGTGACGGCAGATTCTCGGCGAATTGCTCGACCGAATCGCAGCGGACTGCTGTGGCCGTCAGGCTCACGAGGCGGTCGGCATCGGAAATACGGCGGATGCCCTGACGGACGAATTCGGGGACCGTCTCGAATCGCGTCGAGAGGACATCGATAATCGAATCCTGCCGATCGGCGATACGGCCTTCCCACCGCCCCTTCTCGATACCCTTCTCGATACCCTTCTCAATGCCCTTCTCAATGCCTTCTTCGCGGCCTTCTTCTTTCCACTTCTCGATCAACGTGCTCATCGTGTCTTCTCCTACCTTACCGAGCGGCTTGATTGCTGTCAGAAAATCCGCGTCGGACATCTTGCTTGCGCTCTGAAGAACATAACCCAGTATCGTGGTGAGCGTGTCACGTGTCTCCGGCCGGTCCATAACGGCGGCAAGCCGAGTCACCGCATCGCGCAGCGTCCCGCTGATCTCTTCGTTGAAGACCGACCTCATGACCGAAAGGACCGCGTGGAGCCGCGGATCCGATTGAGGCAGTTCCTCCGCGGAGACCTTCATCAAATCGATCAACAGGCATCGATAGTTCGGCACGAACGCACCCGTGCCACTCATCTTGACGACCAAGCCTCCAAGCTCGACCGGCGCTCGAAACTCCGTCCGGCCGTGGTGCAGCACAAGCGGCACAATCGGCGGCAGACGAAAACCGGCACGATAGTTGGCATTCTCCAACTCTCTTTGCCAAATCCGCACCATGTATCGAAGCAACTGAAAGACAGTGAACTCGTCCGATTCACTCTTGTGCTCAACAAGGATGTAAATGTATGCGCGACACGAACCTTCCGGCGCTGAAGAATCCCTCAACGGGACCGTGTAGTTCAGATCGCTGTAAGACCGGCGAAGTTCCTCGTCCACATATGAGCCTTGTTCCAAAGCGATTCGTTCCAGGTCAACCTGCTCCAGGATCTCGGCCGGCAGGAAATACCGGAAGAACGACCTCGCAAGTGCGAGATCCTGGAAGCTCTTGGCCACGAACTCGTCGTGGTTGGCCTGCGTCTTGCCCGCGTCAGTCATACTACCTGAACCTGGGGGTGCTACATCCTCCCCTCATTCTATTCCCCCGAGCTTGCGACAACAACACAACGCCCCCCACGGAGAGTGGACCGCGCCTGCAATATCCTGATTCAGAGGCACACTCCTTCGGTACCGGCTTCGCCAGTCGCAGGTTGATCTCGGTCTGCGCTGTTCGTCGATGCAGAAGCCTCCCAGATGATACCCGTGCCCCTAGCGCATGTGGTGGGCGGGATCCTGAGCGCCGCATTCGGCTGGTCTGGAAAGCAGGATAGAACGGAGCGACTACGCTCGACCGGGAATGATCTCCCCCGCGACCATCTCCTCAAACGTCTGCCGGCGGCGGATCAAGTCGGCCCGGCCGTCCTGCAGGAGGACTTCGGCCGCCATGGGCTTTGAGTTGTAGTTGCTGCCCATGACCGAGCCGTACGCGCCGGCACATTCGATCACCAGCAGATCGCCGACCGCCGCAACCGGGAGCGCCCGCCTGGCGACGAATCCACCTTCCTCCTGCGTGAAGATATCGCCCGACTCGCACAGCGGGCCGCCCACGACCACGTCGACCAACGGCCGGTGTACGTCACCGTCGGCCGGGGCAATCGAAATCGGGTGGTAGGCGCCGTAGAGGATCGGCCGGGCCAGGTTGTTGAAACCGGCGTCGACCAGATAGTACGTGTTGTCGGCCTGCTTCTTCACCGCCCGGATCTCGGCGATCAGATAACCGCTCTCGGCCGACAGGTAACGGCCCGGTTCGACCTCCAGCCGGATCTCGTGGCCGAAGCGGTCCTCGAGTCGATTGCGGGTCGAGTTCCAGAGTTCGAAAAACTTGCCGATATCGATGTGCGTGTCTTCTTCCCGGTAGGGTGTGGGCAGCCCGCCGCCCGTGCTGATGGTCTTCAGGCTGCGTCCCAGTTCGACGGCCGCCTTTTCCATGGCGTCGCAGACCTGCGACAGGTGTTCGAAATCCACCCCTGACCCGATGTGCATGTGCAGGCCGGTGATGCTCAGCCCGTAATTGTCGGCGTTGACGAGACAGTCGTGGAGCTGTTCGTGCCAGATGCCGTGCTTCGACGAGTCGCCCCCCGTGTTCGTCTTCTGACTGTGCCCGTGGCCGAATCCCGGGTTGATCCGCAAGGTGATCTCCCGCCCCGGGGCACGGCTGCCGTACTGATCGATCATGTCGGGCGAGCCGCAGTTGACGTGGATATTCTTCTCAACGACCAGGTCGAGCGACTCGGCGTCAAAAATGTCGGCCGTATAGACGACCGGCGGCGGCGACCCGTGGGGCTCGTAACCGGCCGCCAACGCCCGGCGGACTTCATAGGCGCTGACTGCATCCACCAGGCCCCCGTGTCGCCGAATCAGGTCGACAATCGCCAGGTTGGAGCAGGCCTTCTGGGCAAAGCGAACCGAGTCGAACGCCTTGAGATCCGCAAGCCGCTCGAGAATCTTCGCAGCGTCGTAAACAAAGGTTGGCGTGCCGAACTGGCGGGCAAGGTCCATCACCGGAACCCCGGCGATTTCCGTACGGATAGGTGAGTGAGTCGTCATAACGGGCATGTGGTCTCAGGTCCTCTGAAAAGCGGATCGAACAGTTCAGGATACCCCATCCGATGGGATGCGAGAAGGGACAACACGGGGCTGGTGCAGGTTCGTCAGTTCCACGCGAACGGAGAACAGAATCGATTGACTCCCCCACCCTCCCACCGTACATTACACCCGTAGGTGGTGTGTCGCCACGCAGTTTCTGCCGGAACCGCCGCGACGATGATCCCATCGGATTCCTCGCCCCCTTGGGCACCACTATGGCAACCTCCGTCCTGATTCAAGGCAGCCTCGAAGTCCCTTTTCTCCGCTCCCTAGGCGAATTCCGCACCTGGGCTGCCTCGGAGGCCTATCCGCAACAGGCAAGGATCGATTTCATTGCCGGCCGGATCGAGGTGGATAGGTCGCCCGAAGATCTCTACTGCCATGGCATCTTGAAAACACGTCTGGTTATCGCTCTGGGACAGATCATTGATGCGGGAGACCTGGGCGAGTTGTTTTCCGACATAACGAGAATCTCCTCGCCGCAAGCCGACCTTTCCGCCGAACCCGATCTGGTGTTCGTCTCCTACGATGCGTTGGAGTCGGGACGCGTGCGGCGGGTCCCAAAGGTGACGGGCGAGCCTCGGCGGTTCGTCGAGTTGGAGGGCGCCCCGGATCTGGTCGTCGAGATCGTCAGCGACGAATCCGTCGGCAAGGATACTCAACGCCTGCCGGCGGCATACTACCAGGCGGGAATTCCCGAATTCTGGTTGCTCGACGCCCGAAAGGACCACCTCGGCTTCCAGATCCACCAGCGCGCAGAAACGGGTTTTGAGCCGGTTGCCCCCGATGCAAACGGCTTCCAACACTCGGCCGTGTTCGATCGCTCGTTCAGACTATCCCGCCGCCAGGCCCGAGCCGGTGGATGGCAGTACGATCTTCAGCAGAAACCGGCGAACTGATCGGCGGAACCGAATCCGCCAGCCTCATTTCTCCCGCTCGCTCGCCTTCTGCAACTTGGGCTGCGGACGCTCTTGCCACTTCTTCACCTCGGCCTGAAGAATCGCAACGGCCTTGTCCAACTGGCGGTCGATCCCCTGGGGCATCTCGCCGGGCCTCGGCCAGACGATCGCATGGGGCCTGGCACCGTTGAGTTCCATGTCCTGGCCCGTGTCGGCCACGAACCAGCCGCGGCCAGGCAGCCGAAGCGTGCCCAGATCCATAATCGACGTCGCCCCCGTGCTGACCACGGAGCCCGAAGTCGGAGTGCCCACCAGCTTGCCACGGCGGAGATACTTGATCGCGTGGGAGAAGATCTCGGCGTTGGAGAAGCTGTTCTGATTACAGAGCACGACGATCGGCTTGCGCCAGGTGGCGTAGACCTGCCGGTCCTGCGGATAGCCGGGCGTGCCCCCGCGGGGCACCGTGATCGCGTGCACGGGCTGGGTCAGCGACGTGAGCAGATGGTCCGTCGTGCTGCCGCCGCCGTTCTCCCGAACGTCGATCACCAATCCGTCCTTGCCGGCGCCCGCATCGTAAAGCTCGTGTTCGAAACGATAGAAGCTGCCCATGTCCATGGCACGGATGTGCAAGTAGCCCAACTTCCCGTCCGACGCCTTGGCCACGGCCGCGCGATTCTGCTGGATCCACGTTTCGTAGAGGAGCGACCGGGCGGCGGCGTACGTGATAGGTCGAAGCGTTACGCGGCGATCCTCGCCCTTGGCATTGCGAACCGTCAGGCAAACGTCGCGATCGAGTCGGCCGTTGACCAGTCCGGTCAGGTCCATGGTCGGATCGACCGTCCGGCCGTCGACGGCCATGACCACTTCACCGGCGGCAATCCGGCTCTTCGCCCGGTCGGCGGGGCTGCGTCCGATCACCTCGCGAACCTTCAGCCCCGGACCTTGATAATCCGATACAAAGCGCAAACCGAAGTGAGGCGTTACCTCCGTCCAGGCATTCTGCGACGAGGAATCGCTCGACGATCTCGGCGTGAATCCGAGATGCGATCCGTTTAGTTCGCCCAGCATCAGGTTGACGACTTCGCCGAGCCCGCTGCCGTCGACAGCCTCGCTCGCCGCTTCGGAGTACTTGCGGCGGATCTCGTCCCAGTTGCGATGGTTCAAGTTTCCGTCATAGTAGCGATCCCGCATCGTCCGCCAGCAGAGATCAAAGGCTGCCTGGAATCGCGCCGGCAGGTCGACCGTCTGATAGGCCGCGAAGCTGAAGGTCGCCGTCTTGCCGTCGGCGCCCAGGCTGCCGGGCACGCCGTCGACTCGCCACAGAATCTGGCTGCCCCGGGCGATCCAGCGGGCGTCGTAGCCCGTCTTCGTGCTCAGCAGCTTCGGAGAAAGCTCGTCCGGCGGAGAGATCGTGTAGGTCCCTTCCTGGCCGTTGATCTTGGCAGTGAAAGCCAGCTTCTTCGAATCGTAGGACCAGAACAGGCGACTCTCAGAAGCGTCGCTGATCGACACCCGGCGGATCCGATCGTGAATCCCCTCGAAGTCAATCTGCACGTCCGGCAACTTCTTCTCCGAACTCGTCGTCGCCGGCTTGGCCTGGTCCTTCTTCTCCTCTGGCTTCTCTTCCTCCTTGGTCGGCTCTTTGCCGTCTTCCTTCGTTGCGTCCGGTTTCTCACCCTCCGGTTTCTCTGCCGGCGGTTTGGCGGCAACCGGTGGGGCAGCCGGCTTGCTGCGAACCTTCGCGATCTTCTCGATCGCCTCGCGAATCTTTCGGTCGCGAGAAGTCGTCTCGTCTTCCGCCTTTGTCAGGTAGACCAGGAATATGTCGACCTCGATCCCATATCGGCGGCCGGTAAAGGCGATCGCCTTGCCGTCGGGCGACCAGACCGGATCGGAGTCGTCGTCGGGATGCCGCGACAGGTTGAACGGCTCGCGCGAGCCGTCGATCGGCCAGATCCATACGTCGCGATTGAATTGATCGTCCGAGAGGGCATAGACGAGCCATTTGCCGTCAGGGGACCAGTCATAATCGGGGCGGCTCCACGACTGGAACAGACGGCGCTCGTTCTTGCCGTCGGTCCCGATCAGCCAGAGATCGCCGGCCCCACGGACAAACGCAACCTCCTTGCCGGTCGGGCTGATACACAGGTCCTCTTCAACCTCCGCGTCGTTGGTCAGCCGCGTCAGTTTGAACTGGTCGTTCTGCCACCAATACCTGGCGCCGTTGGCTCGCTCGGCCTTCCACAGATCGCTCTGGCCTTCCTTGTCGCTGACGAACAGGATCGACTTGCCGTCGGGCGTGAAGACGGGATCGCGCTCTTCTTCGGACGTGCTGGTCACCTGCCGCGGTTCCCGCAACTCGGTGTCCATCACCCAGAGGTCGCCGCCGGAAATCATGGCGATCTCCAGCCCGTCGTCGCTGAAAGCGACCTTCTCGGCCTTGTCGAGCCGCCGCCGCTGAGTCTTTTCGGCGACCGCGTCGGCACGGACCGTGATACTCAGCCGCTTCGGGCCTTCCTCACCTTCGGGATTCAATCGATAGAGATCAAACAGATGGCGGAAAACGATCGTCCCGTCGAGGCTGGCGACGCAGGGCATGAGGACCGAATCATCCTCGAAATGGGTGAGCTGCTTCTCTTTGCCGCCGCCAAGTTCGCGGTACCAGAGGTTGAACGCGCCGCTCTGCCCGCCCACGTAGTAGAAGCCCTTTCCATCGGACGCCCACAACGGGTACCGTGCCCCCGTCGGCTCGTCGACAAGCTTCTTGAACTTCTTCGTGTCGATCTCGCAGAGCCAGACCTGGCTGACCTGGCTGCCGCGGTAGCCCTTCCGCCACCAGGCGGTTCCTTCGCGAGTGAAAAGCAGGCGTTTGCCGTCGGGCGAAAGAGAACCGCTCCGCCCGTAGTCGTCGAACAGGAGTTGCTCGCCCGATCGCTTTTCCGCGTCGATACGGAAGAACCGTTCCTGGTGCTTCCAGAAGTGATCCCGGTCGGCGTTGATCAGCAGCGACTTGCCGTCCGGGTACCACTGCTCCACCTGGCAACCTTCGCTGTGAAAGGTGAGTTGCTTCGGCTCTCCGCCCGTCGTCGGAACCACATAGGCGTGCCGGGCGCCGTTGCGGTCGCTGTTGAAGGCGATCAGCTTGCCGTCGGGAGAAAAGGCGGGACTCGTGTCGCGTCCCTCGTGCATCGTCAAGGGTCTGGCAGTTCCGCCCCCCGAACCGACGATCCAGATGTCGCCCCGCCACGAAAAGGCCAGTTTGGTGCCGTCGGGCGAGAGAGTGGGCGACGACGCCAAACGAACCGACTCCTGAGCGGATAGATCGCTCGCACAAGCGGCCAAGGAAAGACAGAGTACAAGAGCCGTGACATTCCCGGTGGCTGCACGCATCATGTTGCCTCGTCAGGGAAGGATGTAGGTGGGCCATTCGCCGTTCCTACTATCCTAGTTGGCCTGACGAGCCGCCGCAAAGCCGGCGATCGCAGCCGCTCAGACTTCCAGAACGGCCGACGCCTCGTAGCGGCTGGCCAGATGGATGGACAGGCGATCACCGAGAATCTCGCGGTGGGTTGCCAGGGCCCGCTCGGGCGTGTTGTTTTCCTGGGAAAGGTGGCCCAGGCACAGCCAGCGCAGCCGCCCGTTGGTCGATACGGAGACCAGCGTGGCCGCCTCTTCGTTGGAGAGATGCCCGCCGGGACCGCGGATCCGCCGCTTCAGATGGGCCGGATACCAGCCGGAGGCCAGCATCCGCGGATCGTAGTTGCTCTCCAGCAGGACGGCATCGAGCGAGCCCAACAGCTCCGGCAGCCCCCGGAAGATGTGGCCCAGATCCGTGAGGATTCCCAGTCGCCGCCGGCCGTCGTCGACGACGAACGCCACCCCGTCGACCCCGTCGTGGGGTGTGCGGATCGTCTCGACCGTCACATGCCCGAACTGCAACGACGAGCCGGCCGCAAAGTGCTCGATCCTGTCGAGCGTGCCCAGCGAGGCCCCCGTCCCCGCCTGCAGCAGCGTTCTGGGGGTCACGTGGACGGGCAGTCCGAACTTGCGATGAAAGACGCCCAGCGACCGGCTGTGGTCGGAGTGGTCGTGCGAGATCAGGACGGCCTGAACCTGGCGGATATCCCGCCCGTGCCGGGCCAGCCGCAACTCGGCCTGCTTGCCGCTGATCCCGGCGTCGAACAGCAGACGCACCTCTCCCGACTCCACGTAGACGCAGTTTCCGTTACTGCCGGATTGGAGGGAGATCAGACGCATGATTCGCCCAGGAAGACGGGGTACACGGCAATTGTACGGGATTGGCAGCCATTCGCGACGCACCCAGTCAAACCCCTGTGACCGAGCTTTCGGTCCTGTGTCACGAATCGGAACATGCCACTAATCCCGAGGGTGTTGAATCATCACTAAACGTATCGTTTCGTCGCCCGAGTGGGAAGGGGCGGAATCCGGCCATGGATGGAATGCATAATTGTCTGAAGGCCTATCCATTTCGGCGGCTTCGGTCAATTCAAGATTGATGGCAGCGAGCTCACATTCGATTTCCCGGAGAACCTCTTCCACCAAATGGTAGCTCTCGTACTCCCATTCCATCTGCTGCCACTCTTCCTGGACAAGCTTGCGATCGGCGATGAGCTCCTCGGCTGCTGCTCGGATACGTGGATTCTCGTGGTGCAAGAACGTGTCGAATTGTCGGCGGCGTTTCCGAAAGACGCGTCCGTCATAGTTGACGCATCGTTCCATGTCGCGCAAGGCCTGTCGGTACTCCAACTCCTCGCCGCCCAGTTGCGCGCAATCGCGACACAGATGCCGTTGATGGCCCTTGCCGGAGAATTGCTCATTGGGCCGGGTTCGTCCACAGCACCAGCAGAAGTGGCCTCGGCGTTTTTTGTGCTTCTTACGGGGCATCGTCTTGTCTAACCCGTGGTTGTCATGGAAGAGGGCAGGTACGCTTCAAGAAAGCGGCACTTGTCCCAATCCTTCGCCATTGCCTTCTTGAGCTTCTTCCACAAGACATAGCAGACGTCGTGGGCGGTGTCGCACGTCCGTTTGTCGACCAAGTCGTGGGCGTGCAGGAAGTCGTAGAAGTGCCGCATGGCTACCACGGCAGCCGGCGCGTGGAACGGTTTGAGTGAGAACATATTGAGACTGCGCGCGAGAGCCGGCTCGAAATCCTTCTGTTTGAGCCCGAGGAGCAAGACGCCCGGTCGGCATCCCAGGCGGTCGATCGTCTCCGCCTGGATCAGACGAAGTTCATCGGCCACGACGGGGGCAAAGCCTCGTGCCTGCACCAGCCAACGCGCGTAGGCGAAGAGCAATAGATAGACCTGGCTTCCCGCCTCCTCTTTGTCGAGCGTGAGCAGTTCTTCACGAATCCAGGCCTTCTCGGAGATTCCAGCAAGAAGAGTGATGCTGTTCCGCTGGATCTTGCGGTTGGCTTCTGTGTCGTTTACCCCAAGGGCAAGCGACTTCTGATAAGCGATTTCAATTGCCTCTTCGGTTGCGCCCGCTTCCAAGCACGCTTGAACGGGGGCGTGCATCGCCCATTCCACCAGTTCGTTGACCGCCGAATACGTCAAGTCCGACTTGTGGAACGAGGGGGCCGCGGCGTCGATCAACATCTGGGCTGCATTCCCTCGGCCGGCCAATCGAATCATCGACAACAGCGGGAAGAAGGGGTCGGAAACATCTTCCATTCGCCCGGCAAGATACTCGGTCGCTCGATCAACGTCCTCCATGCGATTCTCTGCAATGTAGTGAGACACGAGCGACTGAGTATTCCAGTCAAGGGCGATCTCGAAGACGGCGGGGTGCTCGTCGCGCAATTGCTCCAGAAAGGCAACGTAGTCACTTTCGGGAAGCTTGGATTCCAATTCCATGATCGCTTCGGGAAATAGCGATTCGAACCCGTCGTCGTCTGGTGAGACGGTTGCCAGTTTCTCGCGAACCATTTGCAGACGCCCGTGGCCGTCCGCGTCAGAATACTCGTCCCACCACCTGTCGATGGGAGACAACGTCTCCGGATCGGGCTTGGATCTGGGAGTGAGCCGTGGCAGTTCCGGGATGTGCGGAGATGGCGGAAACGACGGTTGCGATCGGGCTTGGGATTTCGCCTTGCGCTGCTTGCGATCGCGCTGTTTCTTCTGCTTGCGGGTTTGCTTCCTGCTGGGGGGCGACATCGATCTGAGCCTCCAATCTGTGTCGAATGGGTCTCTCCGCGACCGTCATTGAAGCAGAACGAGAGGCATTTCGTCAATCGCGATGACCTGCCCAAGTCGGCTGCAGCCGGTAGAATTGGGGGGAGAATCGCGATTTTCGCCCAACACCTTTCAGTGCCGCCCGTTGAGCGTCCATGACTTATGTCCCACAAGCTGTCTTCTCAGACGCCTCTCCCCGAACTGCTCGCACCCGCGGGAAACCGCGATTGCGCCAAGGCGGCCGTGGCCAACGGGGCCGATGCGGTCTACTTCGGGCTCGACGGGGCCTTCAACGCCCGCGCGCGAGCAGCGGGCTTCTCGGCCGCGGACCTGCCGGAGCTGCTGGCCTTTCTCCATCGAAACGGCGTGCGGGGTTATGTGACGCTGAACACCCTGGCATTCTCCGACGAACTCGATCCGCTGGAATCCATCGTCCGGCAGATCGCCGAGGCGGGAGCCGACGGCGTCCTGGTGCAGGACCTGGGGCTCGTCCGAATGATCCGGCGAATCGCGCCGAGCTTGCCAATCCACGCCTCGACCCAGATGACTATGACGAGCGCCGAATGCATTGCCGTGGTCGAGGAACTGGGTGTCCAGCGGGTGGTGCTCGCTCGGGAGCTCTACGTGGGCGAGATCGCCAGGATTCACGAGAAGACGTCCGTCGAACTGGAGACCTTCGTTCACGGGGCGCTTTGCGTGGCGTACAGTGGGCAGTGTCTGACGAGTGAGTCGCTCGGCGGCCGCAGCGCCAACCGGGGCCAGTGCGCCCAGGCGTGCCGGTTGCCTTATGAGCTGGTTTGCGACGGTCGCGACATGGATTTGGGCGCGCAGAAATACCTGCTGAGCCCTCAGGACCTGGCGGCCTACTGCTTGATCCCCGAATTGATGGCGGCCGGGGTCACGGCGATGAAGATCGAGGGGAGGCTGAAGACGCCCGAGTATGTGGCCAATATCACGCGGTATTACCGGCAGGCGATCGACGCGGCGGTTGTCGGCGAACCGGTCGAGTTCACCGAGCGCCAGGTCGAAGAGATGGAACTCTCCTTCTCGCGTGGTTTTTCCGCCGGTTGGCTGCAAGGAAACGACCACAAGGCCCTCGTGCCGGGTCTGAGTTCGGCCAAGCGGGGTGTGCTGGTCGGGCAGGTGTGCAGCGTTCGTAAGGGGCAGGTGCAGGTTGCGTTGACGGGACGGCTGAAGGCGGGTGACGGCGTCGTTTTCGAAGGCGATCGCGCCGCCGGCGAGGAAGAAGGTGGCCGGGTCTTCACGATCCACCGCAACGGCAAACGCCTGGCCGACGAGGCGACAGAGGGCGAGGTCGAACTTGCCTTTCGGGACGACGCGATCGATTTGCGGCAGATCCGGCCGGGACAAAAGCTGTGGAAGACCGACGATCCGGCCTTGACCCGGCGATTGCGGAAGTCGTTCTCCGGCGACGTGCGGGGCAGAGCCTCGCCGGTGAGGACTCAGGTCACGGCCGCGGTCGGCAGGGCGTTGAAAGTGGTCGCGACGACCGAGGTGTTTCCGCCGGTGACATGTGCGAGCGAGGAACCGCTTGCCGAAGCAACGAAGCATCCTCTGACGCGTGAGCTTCTGGAGGAGCAGCTCGGACGGCTTGGCGGGTCGGGGTTCGCGCTTGCCGAACTGGCGGCCACGATCGAAGGCAGTCCCATGGTCCCCTTGAGCGTGCTGGGCAAGTTGCGCAAGGAACTCGTTGCCCGATTGCAGTCGGCACGCGAGAAGGCTTCGCGGACGGGCCACGCAACGGCCGAAGATCGCGTGCTGCCGCGGATGCGGGAGGAGGTCGTCCGGCCGCCGACCGTGTTGGGCGAACCGCAACTGGCCGTGCTGTGCCGATCGCTGGATCAACTGCGGGCGATGTGCGACCATGGGATATCGCCGCTCTATGCCGACTTCCAGGACATACGCCAGTATGGCGAGGCGGTTTCGGTGGCGCACGGGGCCGGAACGCAGATCTTGCTGGCGACGCCGCGGATCCAGAAGCCGGGGGAACTCGGCATCTTCAAGGCCCTGGCTCGTCACGGAGCGGACGGCATCCTCGTGCGCAATCTGGCCGGGCTGGACTACTTCGCGCAGCAATCGATCGCGTGTGTTGCCGATTTCTCGCTCAATGCGGCCAACGAGTTGACCGTCGATTTCCTGCGGCAGCAAGGCGCAGCTCGGGTAACGGCGTCGTACGACTTGAATCGCGAGCAGTTGCTGGAGATGGTTCGCCACGCGCCGGCCCGGTTGTTGGAGGTGGTCGTTCATCAGCACATGCCCATGTTCCACATGGAGCACTGCGTCTTTTGTGCGGTGTTGTCGCCGGGGACGAACAAGACCAACTGCGGACGGCCCTGCGATCGGCACGAGGTTCGCCTGCGCGACCGCGTCGGAGTCGAGCATCCGCTGCAGGCCGACGTCGGCTGCCGCAACACGGTCTTCAACGCCACGGCGCAGAGCGGTGCGGAAGTGGTCAAGCCTTTGTTGGAGCTGGGAGTGCGGCATTTTCGTGTCGAGTTGCTGGCCGACGATCGGCCGGAGTGGCTTCGGCGTTGTGTTGACCTCTATCGGGATCTGTTGGCGGGCAAGGTTTCGGGGCAGCAGGTATGGACGGCGCTGAAGGCGGTGAATCGGGTCGGAGTGACGCGGGGGACGTTGGAGCATCGGCGGGATCCGCTGGCGATTCTGTGAGAAGCTAAGATACACGCATGTTTGTCCTTCCCTGCACTACCCTCGTTCTGGCGACCGGCAACCCGCACAAGGTGCGGGAGCTTGAGATGCTGCTGCGTCCGGTGCAAGTCTCGATCAAGTGCCTGGCGGATTTTGCCGCGACGGCGCCGGTGGACGAAGGGGGCGAGACGTTGGCCGAGAACGCTCGGCGGAAAGCGGTGGGTTATGCCCGAGGGCTTGGAGAGTGGGTTCTGGCGGACGATACGGGATTGGAGGTGGACGCGTTGGGTGGTGCCCCGGGCGTTCGATCGGCCCGGTTTGCAGGGGACGGAGCGACGATGGCCGAGAATCGGGCCACGCTGCTTGCGGAATTGGAGGGCGTTCCCGAGACGCGGCGAACGGCGCGATTTGTGTGTCATCTTGTGGTTGCCAACCCGGCCGGCGAAGTGGTCGCTGAGGCAACGGGGCAGTGCCGCGGGCGGATACGATTTGGGGGGACTGGCGAGTTCGGGTTCGGTTACGATTCGTTGTTTGAGATTGTGGAGTATCGGCGGACGTTGGCAGAGCTTGGCCCGGCGGCAACGTCGGTCATTGGGCATCGGGGCCGGGCGGTGCGGGGGTTGATGGCCTTTCTTTGGGGGGGATAGCGGAGCGATAGTCGTGTGCATCATTGCGAGTCTGAGGAGGGAAAAGATGTAAAACCCCGTTGGGGTATAGGTAGTGCACTGTCTCGAAACCCCAGCGTGCGCTGCGCGACGCCGGGCTTCGGAGTTGAACCGCTTTGCGGTACCGGAGGACGAAGTCTGTGAGGAGTGTTTGCCGGGTGATATCGAAGGCGAGTGATGGGGGGTCGTCGCACCCGGCAGGAGCGACCCACTGGGTGGCTGGCCATTGCGGTTAGACCAGACGACCGACAGTGAGGGGTTACTTACTCGGTAGCTCCACTCCGTTCCTTCTTGCCATCATCTCGGCCGTCATGGCGCCGTTGCGGACGAGGATCTGATCGGCCTGGGCCTCCCGCAACCGGTCGCGGACGGCCAGATTGGGCGGGGTGGCCTGGACAGTCACGGCAGTGAGGGCGTCGTGCGACAGCCGGCCGGCGTGGACGGCGGCGCGGAGGACGCGATCGAACAGGGCGAGGTCGTCGGTGATCAGGTCGTGCTGGAGGCGCTGGAACATGCGGACGGCCGGGCCTTCGGCGACCATGGTGGAGGCGTAGTTGGCATTCGACGCGTTGCTCGACAGCATGAACTCGGGCATGACGAGCCGGGCGGCGACGGCGCGGAGTTCGGCCTGGAGGACTTCCACATAGCGGGCGGCGTCGATGGCGGCGGCCGGGAATTGGTAGTCGGTGTCGGCGAAGGCGTCGAGGATCGTGCCCGGGGCGTAGCGGCGGAAGTGGCTGGTCCGGCCGGTAGCCGGGTTGACTCGCGTTACGTCGGCGCCGTTCTGAACGAACTGCTCGATCGAACCGCGGGTGCCGGAGGCGTGCTTGCGGATGATGGCAATCGCCGACTGGATCTCGGCCACGACGCTCATGTTCCGCAACACCTTTTCGGCCCGGCGCAGGTTCTTCCGCACGGGGTAGAAGAGGGGCAGGCCGCGTTTGACGTTGGCATCGACGTTGGCCTTGCGATGCTGGATGCACGACGCGTCGATCCAGGTCTCGTCGACGCAGTAGTCGAGTACGGTTTCGACGTCGGCAAGGTCGGTACGGATACCGAACGTCACGGCCGGGTCGTTTTCGCTGCCGGTCGGCGCGGCAATCTGCTCGGGCTCGATGAACCGCAGGTGGGTCATTCCGTCGGCATCGACGAACAGGCGGAGGAAGGCCTCGCCATCGCGGTCGCGGCGGCGGACGATCTCCTGCTGCCGCTGGTGCCAGCGGTTGATGTGGACGAAGTCGTCGAGGAGGCTCTGGACGTCGGCGACGAGTTGTTCGCACGGTTCGCCCTGGCCCTTCGGCACGGCGCGATAGGTGTGGCCCGAGCCGACGACGTAGGAGATGCGGTTTTCAAGTCGCGTTACAAAACCTACATCTTAGGTTTTCGCGTGCCGACGTGTTCGGCCTGGGGACGCGGGAGAAGGTTCTGGCTGCGCTCGAAAGACTTTGCAGCGGTGGCGGGCCCGTAAATGCTCGACAGGTGGCGCGGGAGATCGGGATATCCGACACAGCGGCCCGTCGGCATCTGAGCGAGTGGCGGATAGTGGGGCGAGTGCGTTTGGTCGATCGAGCTTGGGAGTCCGTCGAAATCGAGTAGAATGAACTTGCCGGTTGTCGCCGACGGGTGACGTACTGGCCGACGGCGAACGCGGCTCTCGATCCCCGCGCCGCCGTCGGCCGGGCCGGCTCTAAATGAGGATCGAGATCATGACTCTTACCGAAATTGCCGATCTGGCCCGAGTGCTCCGCAGCGGCTTCCCCGAGGCTTTCACGTCGTACCGGAATTGTCACGAAGTGGCTTGCGGAGCGGAGATCGAGAAGGGTGGCCCTTTCGTGGCCGACGTTCTCCAATCGCTCCGTTGGGCGGAAGAACGATGCAGACGGTGGGAGTCGGAGTGGCGGGAACTGATCCGAGGGGTGCAGGCGGCTCTACCGGAAACCTGGCGAGCGTGCCGATCACTCGACGCCGCCTTGGAGTGGCGAACGGCTACGCTTGACCTGAATGCGATCACAGACGACCTGCGGAGGGTTGAGGGAGATGCGATTCGGGCCAACAACCCATCACGACCAGCCGCCAGTGACCAAATGGTCATAATGAGTGCATCCGAAGCCGGCCGCTATGTAGGTGTGACCGACAGGACAATTCGCGACTGGATCAAGTTTCAGGGTCTTAACGCTGAAAATATCGGGGGCTACAAGTACCGATTCAGTCTTGCTGAGTTGGATGCCAAACGCGATTCCCGCCAAAAGAGACAGAAAAACACTTCCGGGACTTGAACTGTCCAGTTCAGGTTGCGGAAGTATTGCGGAAAGGTTGCGGAAGTAACCTCCAGTCTCGCGAATCTCGCGAAATATTCCCGTGTTGCGGCCGAGTGTTGATACCAGCGTAAGAATCACTGGGCACTCGGGGCCGAGTACGGGAATCAGTCATGTCTTTCACGGTCCCCACCCTTCCGACCGTCGGTGAGATTTCCAGACGCACTGGGCAACCCGTCCACCGAATCGAGTACGTGATTCGGTCACGTGATATCCGCCCTGCTGGTCGCGCTGGAAACCTCCGAGTCTTCACCGAGGCGGACGTCAATCGTATTGCCAGCGAGTTGGAGCGAATCGACGCGGATCGGGGGATCCTATGATCTGCCGCACCATCTGCGATACCGATTTTGCCATCGCCGATCCGATCCCAGACGACCTCCCTGACGAAGCGGCCGAACTACTGGCGGCGGCAATCATCGACATGATCGAGGCCGAGACCGCAAAAAGCCCGGCGGCTGTCACCGATCCGGGCAAGGAGAAGTCTAGATGAACGGTACACCAGATTTCAGCGAAAAGCAAGTTGCGCCCGACGGAGATCAAGAAACCGGACAAGTCCGGTTTTTGTCCGTCGGCTTGATTCTGCCCTCTCCCGAGAACGCAGAACTCTACAGGCCAGTTCTGCGCGACGATCCCGAGATCATCGCCCTTGCGGACAGTCTCCGTGAGCATGGCCAACAGGATGACCTGATCGTCACGGCGGACTACTACATCATCTCTGGCCATCGCCGACATGTTGCCGCACGGGTGGGCGGACTTCGGGAGCTACGGTGCCGTGTGCTCCCATTCTGCAAGGATGACAATCACGACCAGTTCATGCAACTGCTTCGGGAATGCAATCGCCAGCGCCACAAGACGACTGCCGAGAAGTTCCGCGAAGAACTGCTCACCGCCAACCCTGAAGACACATACCAGGCGCTGATAGAACACCGGGAGAAAAAATCGGCTGTTGACGCGCCGACGATTCACCTACGAACACGCGCCGCACGATCACGGATCACGGCCGCGAAAATGCCGATGTTGGAAGCGGCTCGTACCGTTATCTACGACCTGGAAGACTACTGGCCGCTTACTGTCCGATTGGTCCATTATGAATTGCTGAACGATCCGCCGTTGCGTCATGCCAAGAAGCCGCAGTCCCGATATCAAAACGATCTGAACTCGTACAAGGATCTGACGGATTTGTTGGTCCGCGCCAGATTGGACGATGAGATCCCGTGGGAAGCGATTACTGACGAGACTCGCCCCATGTACGTTTGGGAGACGCACCCAGACGTGCAGAATTTTCTGCGCCGTGAAATGGACCATTTTCTTTGTGGCTATTGGCGCGACCTGATGCAATCGCAGCCTAACCACATTGAACTCGTTGGCGAGAAGAACACCCTTGGCCGCAAGCTGGAACGGATTGGATCGAAGTACACTCTGCCAATTACGTTGGGCCGCGGATATTGCTGCGCGGATCGACGGAAAAAGATTGCTGATCGATACGCACGCAGCGGCAAGGAGCGTCTGGTACTGCTCATGCTAGCGGACTTCGACCCTGACGGCGAAGAGATCGCCCATTCGTTCGCCACCTCGATGCGCGACGATTTCGGCATCGAGAATATCACTGCGATCAAGGTCGGACTCACCTACAAACAGGTCAGACAATATCGCTTGAAGAATCCGCAGAGCATCGACAAGAAGAAGTCAGCTCACAAGGAAAAGTTCCGCGCAAAGTACGGTAGCGAGTGCTGGGAGATCGAGGCCTTATCTCCGCGCCGGTTTGAAAAGGCGCTGGTCGACATGATTGACCGCGTTATTGACACCGACGCTTTCAATGCAGAGGTCACGGCCGAAGCCGAAGAGTCGATGTTCCTTCGCGGCGTCCGCAATGTGGCGCTCGATGCCATGCGCGAAGCGATCGACGAATACGAGCAGGAGAACGACCTGTGAGCCCACCGACAGCCTCCACCCCGATCCCGAAGGGCGCACCGAATCCGGCGGCAGGGAACGGAACACCGCCTCCGTTCCTCGAATACCTCAATGCAGGCTTTTCCTTCGTCCCGATCCGTGCAGATGGAAGCAAGAAGGCAGCCTGTAGCTGGAAGCAGTTCACACAGCGGCGGCCGATGCAGAACCACGCAGAATTCTGGGCAACACGATACAAGGGTGTTGCGATCGTCGGCGGTACTGTCAGCGGCAATCTGGAGACCATCGACATCGACGCGGCCGAACTCGTCGAACCGTTCGAGGCCTCGCTCGAAACTGAGGCGACGGGACTGCTAGCAAAGCTCTGTCAAACGCAGACACCACGGCAGGACGCAGAGGGGCGACATGGCAGGCACTACACATACCGTTCTGCTGTACCCGTTGCCGGCAATACAAAACTCGCTCTGTCCGAGCCAAGGCCGCAGTTCAACGCAGACGGTACACCGCTGATCGACAGGCGAACCGGCCAGCAAGTACTCAAGCCTGAAACCCTAATCGAGACCCGGGGTGAAGGCGGGTACTTCCTCACTGTGGGGTGTTCGCCACAATGTCACACGACTGGCAATCTGTACCAGCATGTCGGCGGCCCCTCGTTGACCGCCCTGTCTGTGCTCACTGAGGCAGAGCGGACCACTATCTGGCGCGTGGCAAAGTCGTTTAGCCGATACGCAGAATCGGGCAAGACGAGCGCGAAGGCACCGAGCCATAACAGCAACGGCACCGGGAAGAAGCCGGGCGATGACTTCAACGAGCGGGCCACGTGGGAGGAAATACTGGAGCCAATCGGTTGGACGAAGGCACACAACTATGGAGGGCTTCAGTATTGGACGCGCCCGGGCAAGTCGTCTGGAATATCTGGAACGACCGGCATGCAATCGGCCGACGGCAACGAGTTGTTCGTCTGTTTCTCGCAAAACGCCCACCCCTTCAACGGAACCAACGAGCAAGGGCAACCGGGCAAATCGTACAACAAGTTCTCCGCGTATGCTCTGCTGAATCACGGTGGTGATTTCAAGGCGGCGGCGAAGGATCTGGGAAAGCAGGGATACGGCACACCAGCGAAGAAGACAAAAACCCGTCAAGCATGTGTCATGCGAGACGATCCTTCCTTGCCGAACACCACGGATCTTGGAAACGCAAAACGGTTTGCTGCGCAGCATGGCGATGATTGTCGATACTGCTATCCCTGGGGGAAGTGGCTCGTGTTCGATGGGACAAGGTGGCAGACCGACCAGGTCGGCGAAATTGAACGCAGGGCCAAGCAAACGGCGTTGTCAATTTACGCCGAAGCTGCGATTGAACCAAATGACGGGGAACGAGAGAAGCTCATCGGCTGGGGCAAAAAAAGTGAATCGCTCCCTAGATTACAGGCGATGGTCTCGCTTGCACAGAGCGAAGACTGTATCTCCATCATGCCGGATGACCTCAACCAACATCCGTGGTTGTTCAACACCAAGCCGGGGACGATCGACCTCAAGACGGGAAAACTGCAACCACACCGGAGGGAGGACTACCTGACACAGATATCTCCGGTGGACTTCGACCTGGGGGCGAAGAGAGACAGGTGGGAACGGTTCTTGGAGGAGATCTTCCTCGGCGATCGCGACCTGTGCAAGTTCCTGCAACGGCTGGCCGGCTACTGCTTAACCGGATCAACGCGAGACCACATTTTGCCGATCCTCTACGGCACCGGCTCAAACGGGAAGACAACCTACATCGAGACGACGCTCGCGTACATGGGACCGGATTACGGGCTCAAGGCCCCCGCTGACTTCCTGATGGCGAAGCAGGCTGTTCATCCGACAGAGAAGACGGACCTATTCGGCCGACGATTCGTTGCGTGCGTCGAGACAGAAGATAACCGTCGACTGGCCGAGTCGTTCGTCAAGGAGATCACCGGCGGCGACAGGATCCGCGCACGTCGAATGCGTGAAGACTTTTGGGAGTTCAGCGCAACCCACAAGGTTTGGCTGGCCACGAATCATAAGCCAAGAGTCAGGGGCACCGACGAGGGCATCTGGCGTAGGAATTGTCTGATCCCATTCCGGGCTCATTTTGAGGGCGAGGCGAAAGACGATCGACTGCCGGAGATCCTGCTGGATGAACTACCTGGCATCCTGGCATGGGCCGTCGAGGGCTGTCTTGAGTGGCAGAGGGTAGGCCTGGATCGGCCGGGGGAGGTCCAGACGGCGACCAGTGAATACCGGCGCGGCGAAGACTCGATTGCCGGATTCATCGCCGAGGCCTGTTGTCTTGGTTCATCCGAATCCGTCCGGGCAACCGACCTGCTTCACGCTTACCGCGATTGGGTGGGCGACAAGGGCATGAGTCAGAAGCGATTCGGCGACATCATGACCGAACGGGAGTTTGACCGGACCACAATCAACGGGAAAGTCTGGTACATCGGAATCGGACTTCTTCCCGATTTCATTCACGAAATGTAAAGACAGGCAAAGTTGATGTTAAACAGGGTAATAATCCAGGGTGTTAGTAGAGGATCGAGACCTTACTTCCGTATTACCTACCAAAAAACTAGTTCGCGAAGGCGCTTATACGGAAAAAAGGTCTCGATCCTCTACCATCCTCAAAGACGCGGGTGGGACGGCTTACCCCATCTTAGCTAACAACCGAAAAAGGCAATTCACCATGTTCCCCCACGCACAGCCACGTCCCCATCCCCGACCGCGCCGCAAACGCTATCACATCCAGTCATGCCGTTGGTGTTGCTTGCGGTGCCGTGTCGGTTCGCAGGAACGGTTCAGACGGCGACTGCTGGCCGCTGGCGTTCCACCTCGCGAGTTTCAATGCTGGCGATGCACGGCGAGGTTGTCCCGCCATCCTGACTGGGCTGGCGTTCCGCTGATTCCCGTGGCCGATCGGGCTCGCCTACTGGCCGACACGATCCCGGGCGTGGTGGTGGCCAGCGATCTGGACGACACCCCACCCCCCGTCTGTGGGTCCTTGGTAGGCGAATGATGCCGAAATTTCCCACTCTAGTCCGACCGGCACAGTCAGACACTTTTTGTGACACGAAAGAAAAAAATGAGCAGCAAATTGAGCCGTGAGCGACTCCTCCTAGCGCAACTCTTAGCCGAGACGGACGCGATTTTTTACCCAATGCGTGGCCCGTTTGTACAGCGACTGGCGAAGGTCCGTTTTGAGCGGCAGAAGGCATTCCGAACCGTTGGCTTGACCTTGGCTGGCAGCGGATCCGCAACCGCGAGAAAACAGCATGAGCGATGTTTGACAGACCTGGAAGCGGCCGGCCTGGTCGAATTCGGGCTGGATGGATCAGGCCGACGGGAGGGCGTCCGGCTATCACCCCTCGGGGATGCCTGCACCCGTCGACTGATCGGCGGCACCCCGCTGGCCGAAGCGTGGCCGATATTCGCGTCGATGTGCGATCTTTGCCGACGGGCGACACGCGCGGCACTTCCGGAGCACCTCTTCTGCAACATTTGGGACTGGAAAGGCGGCCGCGAGCAGAATTTGCAGTTGTCGCGGTTGCAACAGGATTTACTTGCGTTCTTCGCGGTCGCGTACGTGGACGCACACGGAGACTTCGACGGCAAGCTTTGGTACGGCGTGACGGAGGCCGGACGCGAGGCGTTAGCGGCCGGGTGCCCGGAGGGTCCACCAGCCTCGATTGAGTATTCCGAGTCGTTGGCGGTGGCATACGACGCGTTCCTGGACCAAGCCGAGGCGGAACTGCGAAACGCCACCCCTAAATTGGCAAGCCACGTCGTCGTTCCAGTTCCGATGGGTGTGGGATGGGGCGGATGTTACACAGACTGGTTTCTGCCCGGACAGGCCCCTCCGGGTAGCGTTAGCCTTGTCGCGGAAGAAAAACAATGAAGCGATTACCTCCCAGGCATCTCGACGCGGCCGCACGGCGAAAGTGGCAGGAGTTGTTGCCGACGCTGGCGGACGGCACGCCTGGTACCCTGGATGCACTCACCCTGTTTTGTGATGCGTGGTCACGATGGCTTTTGGCTGAGGATGATGCGGCCCGATTGCGTTGGTCGCGAGCATGCCGGCAATGGCTGGCAGAACTGAAGCTGACGCCGAAAAGCAAAACACGGCGGTCGGCGGAAAGCGAACCGTCAACCGATCCGGTTCTACGACTGATGCGAAAGGCCCACGATGATGAAATTGCTTGAGGCCCTCGAAACACTCGCACGGCAGGTTGTTCCCGACATCGGCAACACGCCGTTGTACCTCGTCGCAGCGAGCGAGCCGGGCCTGCCCGTAGAATACCGCTGTTACGGCTGCCGTGCGTTTACCTCGACCTGGCTTGATGTAGGGCTTTCCGCTTGGCTCAAGGACCAGGGCCGATGGCAGGGCAGGGGTCCGGCGATTGTCGTAAACGCCGCCGCACTTCGCACCGAGGCGGCGACGGATGCCGACGGGGACGAGGACTTCGCCGACATGCTGTTTCGCGACCGTCTGACGGCGGTTCTGGTTCACGAGTTGGGGCATGTTGTGGAAGCCCCATTTGACCTGACCGCCCTCGAAAATTTCGACCAGGCGACAACGGAGGCAACGGCGGTTGTCCACGAGTGGGTCACCACCGATCCACCCACCCGACAAGCCCCGTGGCACGGTCATGGAGCGGACTGGTTGCGACTCGTCATCCACACTCAACATTGAGTCGAGCGGTTGCTTGACAAGCGGTCGCCGACGGCGTGGGTCTGCGAGTCCCGCCACTACGGGCTATTTTCGCTCAACGGTTATCGGTTCGCACTCACCGATGAGATCGAGCAACTTGCGGCAGAAGATTTCGAGACGATCCGAAACACGGCACCGCCGACGGAGTTTATCGAGTTGTGGCGGCGAGACATTGAAAAATGGTTTGAGAGTTTACCCGAGCCGAACGAGGCGGAGACAAAACAGTTTGTCGACGCAATGCGGCTTTTTACCCCAGTTGAAAGGAAAGTACCGTGTCCGTAAAATTTTACCACGATTTTGTCGAGTGGCGGCGTACCCGACCGGAGTACGCCTCGTTGACCGACGCGATCAAAAACGGCGTGAAGTTTGGCACCGCTGAGTTAGAAGGCCTGGCGGACGAAGCGGGATTGACCCGGAACGAACTGATCGAGTTGATTAGTCTGCATCAACGTGCCAGCGCCGAGAACGCACAGCGAGAGGCGAAGCGGTCCGCGGCCGTCGAAAAGGAATTGACCAAGCTGGTCGCGGACATCGAGGCCCTCGACAAAAAAATCGAGTTGGAACCTATCCCGTTCCAACGAGATCGCCTCCAGAGTGAGTTGATTACCCTAGTGGACCGGCTGCCAGCTCTGAAGGCCGAAGCGGCGGCCTGTCGGCTTTCGCGATCCCTCGTCGAGGTCGGCAAACAGTCCGGCGTGGCGTAGTTTCTCGAAACAAGGCCCGCGGTCACTTCTCCCCGCGGGCCGGCCGGGTCGAGCCGCCGAGGGTCACGGCGGCTCCCCGGTGGATTTACATCGGCGGGATGTTCTCGCCGGGGCGGTTGCCGTTTTTCGTTGTGGCGGCGGCCGCTGTTTTTCACCGAGATCGGCCGACGGGGTTTTTCGGAGTACATGTGCTTCGGCGACCGTTCCCAACCGTCGGCCGACTTTTGAAACCTTTTCAGCGGATCGAGATCGTCTTGACTGAAAACCGGGAAATCCCGATAATACCTACGGTGGCTGGTATGGCACCGGCTACCGCGGGCTGAAAACCCAAAATCGCAATTCTTCCAGCCATGTGCCAATTACACAGAAACGACGCCCAGTCATTCGTGCGCGGTATCCGAAGCTGCGATCCTTCAGAGGAAGGGGAGCAACGGTCCGTCGGCGGCCCTTGCGAGCCGTTTTTCAGCGAGTGACTGGGCGTCGTTTTTTTGCGCGAGGATCGAGACAATGATACGGAAGACAGTAACCCCCGCGGTGGCATACATTCGCATGAGCAGCGCACCGCAGGAAGCAAGCCCTGCCCAACAACGGGAGGCTGTCGCCAAGCTGGCGAAAGATCGAGGGTACAAGCTCATTCGTGAATACTTCGACGGTGCAGTCAGCGGAAACAAGACTGCCAAGCGAAAAGACTTTCTGCGAATGATTGCCGACGTCGAAGAGAAAGGCGACTTCTGCGCCATACTCTGTTGGGATCAAGACCGGTTCGGCCGGTTCGATTCGATCGAAGCCGGGCGCTGGATTCATCCCCTGCGCGAGGCCGGAGTCTGGCTGGTAACGGTCGAAGACAAGGAAGTGGATTGGAACGACTTCGCAAGCCGAATCACCTATTCGGTCAAGCAGGAAGGCAAACACCAATTCCTGATGGACCTGTCGAAGAACGTCCTGCGCGGCAAGATCGCATCGGCGAAGAAGGGGCAGGGAGCGAATATCAGCCCCTATGGTTTCGATCGGGTCTATTACGACGAATCCGGGGCGATGGTCAAGCGACTGCGATACGGCGAGCGGTTCACGAAACCGAAGGGGTGGCAAAAGAGGTTCGTGATTGCCGAAGATGGATCGGCTGAGATTGTTCGTCGCATCTTCAAACGGTTTGCCGATTCCGATGCAGGGTACGCCACGATTGCGGCCGAATTGAACGCGGAAGGTATCACGTCGCCTAACGGCGGTGTGTGGTGCGTCCAGACAATCCAGCAGATGCTCAAGAGGCGAACGTACACGGGTGCTAACGTCTTCGGCGGACGACCGGAAGGCGAGTACCACTACACGGACGGCAACGGCGAGATTGCCAAGGGGAAGGCGAGACAGAAGAACGGTTCGCCGATTGTGGTCGAAGGTGTTCACGAGCAGCTTATTCCCATCGAGTTGTTTGATCGCGTCCAACGGAAGATCGCAGGACGAGCACATTCCACCAACCGCCCCCGAACGAGCGACTACGTTCTGACGGGTGTTCTTCGCTGTGGGCATTGTGGTGGTACTCTGGCGGGTAAGGGCTACCCCAAGAACCCAGAGATCCCCAAGTATTACACTTGCACCAACGGGCAAACCAAACCGGGAACGTGTTGCCGATACCAGATCCCACAACGTGAGATCGAGCGGTACATTCTGGGCGTGATCGAAAAGCGTATCCTCGCACCGAGGGCGATTGCCAAAGTCAAGCAAGCGGTTCTCCGTCGGGCCCGATCCAAAAAGGTCGTTCAGAACGAAACAAAGTCCCTGCGAACCAAGATCGAGGCACTCGACCGGAAGATTTCCAAGGGGTCGGAGAACCTCTTGCTTGCATCTCCCGAGCACATTGACGATCTGTCCCGTATGCTGGGCGGTTGGAAATCCGAACGGGAACAACTCCAGATGGCCCTAGAACGGGCTGCCACGAATCCCGACGGGATGACCCCCGAGAAACTCGCCGAGCAAGCAGGGGCCGAACTGAGGCGTCTGGCGGGCTATCTGAAGAGTCACGATCCAATGAAGCTTCGAGGCGTGGTAAAGGCTATGGTCGAAGAGGTTCGCTTGTGGTGGGAGCCCTACGGGAAGAATCAGAAGCGATTTGTCCAAGGGGAGATACGCTTCCGCAACAATTTGGAGGTTCTGTCAACAGTCTCTCGTGGCCGTTGATCGCAAACTCGTTCGACACCGCCAGCATGCGGCACTCGCTGCGGATGTCGGCCAGTTGCTGCTGGTTGCGGAAGGGAACGGCGGCGGCCGAAATGCCGGCGCCGCCCACGGCGTTCCAGCGAGTGCCGTCGGCGTCGTAGTACGGTTCGGCCGGATCGACAAAGTCGTTCCAGAGTTCGTCAAAGGCTTCAAGGAGGCGGCGGTGGAGGGTGGAAGTGGACATGGGGGGACCTCTGGGAAGTGGGAAGGTGCGGGCGGCAAGAAATACGAAATACGAAGCTCGAAATACGAAACAGATCGGAAATCGTAAATCGGAATGTCTCAAACGGTTTTTGTCATTTGGGATTTGGTCCTTTGGGTTTGTTTCGGATTTCGAAATTCGGATTTGTTGGTCGTTGGTGCGTCAAGACGCACCCTACAGGGCTATCCAATGGGTAGCCGTGTTGGGAGACCGTCGTTGTGGTTGGCGCCGGCGGCCAGTTGTTCGGCGAGGCGGAGGGCCATTTCGAGGGCGTCGGGGCCGTCGTCGTGGTCGCCGGCCGGGAAGTCGCGGAGCTGGTCGACCAGGAGCCGGGTGCCGGGCGAGCCGGACTTCATCTTCAGCTTTGCGGTTGCCAGGTGAGGTCCGAGCCGGCGGATGCGGACGAGCTTGTTGACCCGGTTGTCGATCAGTTGCGGCCTGGGGGCGAGCAGGCCCTGGCGGCGGAATTCGGCCTCGAACTCGGCGCCGAGCAGTTCCTGGTACTGGTTGGTCTCGACGCCGAAGGCGTGGGGCTGGAACTGGCGGTAGACGGCCACGGCGTCGGCGACGATCTGGGAGACGGGGCGGCGGGCCAGATCGGCTTCGGCGTAGAGCACGCCCCGCCGGTCGACGCCGAGCATGACGATTGCCGAGTAGTCGCTGCGGCGGGAATCGGCGCCTTTGCTCGGGTCGACGGCCAGGGTCTTGATAGCCAGACGGGCGGGCCAGCGGTCGAACCAGATGGACTGGCCGAAGTAGTCTTCGGGCCATTCGCACTGTTCGGGGTCGATGGGCGAGTTTTGTTTCTCTCGTTCGAAGGCGGTCCGCCCGCCTTCGGCCCGCATGCACATGAGGGTGTAGAGGTCTTCGAGTTCGGGCCAGAGCACTCGGGCGCCGGCGTTCATCAGGTCAAGGTGTTCGTCGTAGAACGCACGGGCTGCCGTTTCTGCATCGTCGCGGTCGACGGCGGTGTAGATGGTTTCCCACTCGTGCCAGAGCGGCATGGCGGCGGGCCAGTGGAGGACGGCGCGAAAGGTGCGGGATTTCCAGCCGGGAGTTTGGGCGAGGCGCATTGCGAGGGCGTCGCGGTGCAAGGCGGTGGCCAGGTTGACGACGTTGGTATCGGGGGTTCCGGCTTTCAAGAGCGAGCTGTTGAACCAGTCGCGGGAGCGCTGGCGAGCGGCGGGGGAACGGGCGTGCTCGTCGCTTTCCAGGTCGTCGCAGATGATGAGGGTGGGGCGATGGGCGCGGAAGCGGCGTCCGCGGATTCGCTGGCCGGTGCCGAAGGCTTCGAGGGCAACGCCGTTGGGCAGGAGGATCGAGCCGCTGCGCCAGACGGGGCCTTTTGCGGCGGCGCCGGGATAGGCGGCGGCCAGGAGCGGGTTGCAGGTGATTTCGTTTTTGATGTTTTCGAGGTGGGCGTAGGCCTGGGGTCGGGTATCGGAGAGGATCCAGATGTAGGGCTGGCGGCCTTCGAGGGCTTCGCGCAGGGGATAGGCGAGTGCGGCGATGGTCGATTTGGCGGCCCCTCGCGGCGCGAGCACATTGAGCCGGCGGCCGCGGCGGTGTGCGAAGCGATCGAGCTCGCGGCCGAGCCAGCGGTGCATGTCGGAAGGGGGACGGCTGAAATGGTCGGGGAGGAAGGTCTGGGCCCACTCGAGAAGGTCGGCGGTGTTGTGTTGTGCGGCGGCGCGGCGGGCCCGGCCGTGGCGAGGGGCGAGGTCGTTGCGGACTCGGAGGAGGAGTCGGCGCAGCCAGTTGGGGAGCCATTGGTCGTTGGAAAGCATTGCAGGAAATCCGAAAGGGCGAATATCGAAATACGAAACAAGTTCCAAATCGGAATGTTCAACGCGGGGGAGACGCAGATCCTTGGTCTGGTGCGTCGGGGTGGTGGGGAGATGGGGGGATGTCTGTCCTCGCTGACGCGTCGGGTTGTAATGGTGGGTGTTCTTTGCGGAGTTCGATGGTGATGGTGTCGAGGCGTTTAAGGACTTTTTTGCGGAGGGTGGGAGCGGGGATCTCTTCTTCGAGGATCTGGGCGATCTTTGCAATGAGAATGGTGATCTGGCTGAGGGTGACGACGTCGGGGGACCGGGGGGCGTAGAACTTGGGGAAGCGTCGTTCGAGGGCCCAGGCCGCGGCACGCCAGTATTGGGGTTGTGCTGCCGCATTGCTGAGGAGTTGCATGTACTTGAATTCGGATTCTCCGCGGGCCTTTTTGTATTGTTCGCCGAACTCGGGATCGAGTTCGGCTTCGCGCCGGATGGTGGTGGGCGAGCAGCCGGCGAGTTTGGCGGCGGCGACGAGGCTGCAGCCGAGGTTGAGGGCATTGAGGACGAGTTCTTGTTTGTCCTTGTCCTGGAGTATGCGGGTTTGTTCGGGGGTGGACATGGTGGAGTTGTCGGGTGTCAGGGGGTGGGGAGCGGGCCTCGCCTACGGCAGCGGGTTAAACGACTGTTGGGGTGAATTCGAAGGAGACGACGGCGCGGCCGACGGAGTCTTTGCAGGAGCGTCTGAAGCGGCGGCTGGCGTGGGTGCCGGTGCGTTTGACGTCGACGGTTCGCCAGTTCAGGTTGTTGCGGAGGTGTTGGATTATGGCGGGGTGGCTGGCGGTGATGTTGACGCGGTGGCCTGCCTGCCGGTGGAGGGTGGCAACGGCATCGAGGGTGGCAGAGCCGATGCCGATGCCCTGGTAGTCGGGGAGCGTGACCAGTCGACTGATGCGCCGGTGGTTCTTGCGTCCGATCAGGGAGAGGGTTGCGCAGAAGGCGACGGGCTTCTCTCCCCAAAGGGCGACGAAGCAGCGTGCGGCGGGATTGAGATCGCCCGTCAGATAGTGATGTGGAGCGAAGGCTTGCCAGAGATGGCGGCGGCATGGGACGACGTCGAGTCGGATATCGGGTCGCCGAAGACACCTCCTTGTGGCCTGGCCGGTGGCCATATCGAGGATCCAGTCGGGGGCGAGCCAGGGGATGATATCGTAGTGGCAGGCGACGGCGACAAATTGGGCGGGCAGGCGGCCGGACCTGATTGCTTTGGCGACGGCGGCGGATGCGACGCGAGCGACGGTTCGGTCGACGACGCTGGTGAATTCATCGAAGACGACCGGTGCGTCGCCGGCGCTCAGGAGGCAGCGGGCCAGGTCGGCACGGAACTTCTCGCCAGTGGAGAGAACGTGGTAGGGTTTGATCCAGGCCGGGGGCGAGCCGAATCCGACGGCGGTGAGGGTATGGGTGATTCTTTTCATGGGATGGTCGCCGAGGCAGTCGATAACGGCGAGGTTCTTGGGCCATTTGCGGGCGCGTGGAGCGGGCTTGCCGAAAAGGCGTCGTGCGGCGGTGGATTTTCCGCTGGCGGAGGGACCGACGATGAGTCCGACTTTCCACGGCGCGTCGAGATCGGGCAGGTCGAAGGAGATGCGGCGCGTGGCTCGATCGGCGACGGGCACGTCGAACATGCCGGCGACTTGCTGGACGCGGAAGGAGTTGTGGACGGGGCAGGTGAGTGTGAGGGTTGGCATGAGAGGTTCCGGCCTTGAATGTCGAAATTCAAATGACGAGGGGTGTTTGACGCGACGTCGTTGAGTTCCATGGGGGATCGGCGATTGTTTGGCGGACGGCACGACGGAGCGTGCTTGCTACTTTCTTTGTTAGAGGATGATGAGGCGGCATTTGCGGTTCTCCGCGGAGAGGCGCTCGTAGAGGTTGCGTTGGTCGGTTTCGTCGGTGCAGTGGACGACGATCTGGTAGAGTTCGGGGATGTTTGGCTCGGGGAGCAAGGATTTTCTTGGCGGTTGCTTGTTTCGGTTCTTTGGATTCATGGCTGGTTGTTGTGGGTTGTCGGCGGCGGCTTTGGCGGACGGCACGACGGAGCGTGCCTGCTACTTTCTTTGGCGGGTTGAAGAAAGAGGCCCGGGGGCGAGATGCAATGCGCAAGCGGTGTTGGGAGGGGCGAATGGTTTGAGTCGCCGACCTCGGTGCTTGTTGGCGTTTGGTCATTGGATCTCGGGTCCCGGGCATTCCGGTTTGGCAGGATGCGGCCGCAGTGAGGTGGCACGCATCTCATGGTGGGCCGCGTTGCTTCACAGGCTTTTCATGGTTGGGGAGGTTTGGGGCCGGATTGGCAGCGCGGCGTCGAGGATGATGGTCCACTTGGCCCACCCTACGTGGTTGGTTACGGTTCGATTGTTCGAATCCGCTCGTCGAGGTAGCCGATCTGGACGTCGTGGCGATCGAGCCGGGCTTCGTGGTCGGCGGATTGCTGCCAGAGCCGCTGTTGGGCTTCGGCCGCTTTCTCCATCTTGTCGCAAAGCTCGGCGGTCTTGGCGACGAGCACCGCCAGCTTGCCGTGGACCATGAGCATCCACGGACCGAAGGCCAGCAGTGCCGCCACAACGACGGTGACGATGATCTCGTATTCTTCGATGGTCATCTTCGTCACTCGCTCTTCTTGACGGCCGCCTCACGGTTCGGGCTGGCCGAGGGGCCGCGGGGTTCCTCGGAGGGACGGACGCCGTGGGGGATCGGCACCCGGTTCGCATCTCCGCCGAACGACATGACCATGTCGAACATCTCCGAGAGCGAGGCGTAGAGCATGAGCGACTCGCGCGGGGTGATGCGGTAGGTGGCGAATCGGCTGTCGAGCCGGGTCGCTTCGACGATGTGCTGGTCGAGGGCGGTGAGGAACATGCGGGCGTCGACGTTTCGCAAGTCGACTTCGGCGAGCAGCGGCACGTTGGGGTCGGAGCCGTCGAGCCGATAGGGGAGATCGAACTCGCGGCCGGCCGGGCGGGCCACTTCTTCGCCGGCGGGGCTCTTGGCGTTGACGTCGTCGGGCAGGCTGAGGCTGAGGTCCCGCGCCCGCTCCTCCAGCGTCTTGATGTCCGTCTGCTGCGGATTGTGGGTGATCTTCCGCCGCAGGAAATCCAGCCGCAACAGGTGTTCGACGATGAACTCGTTCGTCGCTGTGTCCCAACCGCTTTGGACGCCGAATTCGCCGTCCTGCAGGATCTGCCCGCGGAAGAGCAGGCAGTGGCCCACGTAGGTGTGAATCGAGCGGTTGCGAAAACGGGTGATTGCGTCTTCGAAGGTGTCTTTACCGAGAACAGTCATGGGGGGCTCCTTTGGAGAAACGGGTTAACAGGGAAGTTGGAGGAAGTTGTCGGGGTTCGGGGTGGTTAGGCGGTTTTTGTGATGGGTTCGGCGGGCAAGGGGGATTCGTCGTGGATTCGCAGGAAGCGTCCGGCGACTCGCTGGCGGAGGTTGTGGGCCCAGCGGGCCAGGGTGTCGTCGGCGGCCGTCTCCATCTCGCGGAGTTCGCGGTCGTATTCGCGGCCGAGGGTGGCGTCGGCCGTCGGGCTGCGGCCTGCGAGGGCATAGACCTCGTTGAGTTGGGCGGCGTACTGGTCGTTGAGCGGTTTCAAGACGCTGGGAGAATCGCGGGCGCCGCGGGTCGAAGCTCGTTTTCGTTTCATCCGGCGGCGCAGGAGCGCCAGTCCGATGCGGAGGGCGAGGATGGCCGCCAGGGAAGGTGGAGTGGTCCACCCCAGCGCCGTCAGCACGCCCGGCAGGGCTGAGATCAGCAGGCTGGAAAGGCTGCTTGTCGCGGCGTCGGCGACGGCCTGGCGAGCCGGCGAAGGGAGTTCGGGGGATGGCGGCATGGGCTCGGAAGGCGCGAGGCGATCGCGGAGAGTGTCCAGGGCGCCGAGCACGGATTCGATCCGGTTCATGCGCGAGGCCAACTGGCTGTCGCGTTCGGTTTGCTTCTGTGTGGCCTGCTCCAACTGTTTGGCGATGGCGGCGAACTGGTCGGTGCTGGGTATGGCCGGCGGCGTGACGGGCGGCGGATTGGGCGCGGGAGTATCGGTCGGTGGCCGGACGATCCCCAGGTTCGGGAGCAGGCCGGCCAGGAACTTGCGAATGCGGCCGCAGTAGGTGGCGTGGACCGTGCGGCCGTCGGTGCCCCAGAGCACACCCACGAGTTCGCCTTGCAGGTTGAGGACCGGTCCGCCGGAATCGCCGTCGCGTGCGGAGCCGGTCAGGCAGAGGGTTTCGCAGGTCTGGGTATTCGAGGCTCGGGTGTATCCCTGAACGGTGCCGGTATTGCATTGATAGACGCCGTTGGGGCCGAATCCGCAGCTTTGGAGGCGTTGGCCGGGCAGTGGAACGGTGGCGGCCAGGTCGATCGGTGCGATACCGGGCGAGTCGATCTCGAGGGCGGAGAGGTCCCAGGTCATGTCGATCGCCTTGGGAATCGCTGCCAGGGTCCGGCCGTCGCGGAGATGCACGTGGACCTGGCCGGTTCCTTCGCGGAACAGGTGGGCGCAGGAGAGAACGACGGCTCGCCGGCCGTCGTCATGGACGAGGGTGCCGCTGCCGTAGTTCCGGCAGGGTCCGAGCGCATGAACGACTCGCACCGCGGCCGGCGGGGGGCCGATGGAGCATTGGCCTCCGACGCACTGCGCTGAAACGAGGGTCGTCCAGAAGGAGGCGACGATGAGGCATAAGTATTGGGTTGTTCGTGGTCGGTCGTTCATTTCTTCACCTGTATTTCAAACAATCATGATCCTGCAGGCTGAAGCCTGGACTCCAGCCTCCTGAACCCTGAACCCTGAACCCTAACAACTGACGGTGAATCGGTATCGGTAGAAGGGGCTTCGGGCGAGGTCGGCGGGTTCGGTGAGTCGATCGGCCAGGTGGGGGACTGGGTCGACGCCGCCGCCGAGTCGATCGGCCATGGCGCAGGCCTGGCTGCAGAAGGGTGGCCGTCGGGCCGAGTCGTGGTCGTCGAGGTCGGGGCGGGAAAGGAATCGCACCAGGGGCAGGTGGAGTGCGGCTGCCGCCAGGACGCCGAGATAGCCGTAGGGGCAACCTGCCAGACGCCGCATGAATCGGGAGGCGCCGGCCGCATCGTACTCGGGCCAGCGGTTGTCGGGGTTGACCTGGTAGACGTCGATCCGGCCCGGATAGCGGCGGACCTGGCTGGAGAGGGTGACGGCCCGGCCGCCGTACCACTCGCGGATTTCGAGGCAGAAGAGGTCGTCGCCCCACCAGGCGGCCTTGGCCGCGTGGCTGTGGACGCCTCGTCCGGCGATGGAGATTACTCCGCGACGGCGAAACAGGAGCAGATCGCCGTCGGAGATTCGCGATCGGGCGTCGGCGTAGGGAACGAGTTGTTGTTCGTTGGGAGTGGGCATGGCTTCTACCTTTCGTCTTCAGTGGGAGGCGGATCGGTTGTGCGGCGGAGGGTTGCTTTTTTGACGCCGTCCCGGAGCGCATCGCGGCGCCAGCGGCGAACTTCGGCGTAGCGGGCTTGATGCTCGGGTTTCAGGTTGAGTCCGAATGGGATATCCAGGACGGGCTCGGGGGGCGGGAGTATTCCGGAGGCAATCAGCCGGCGGATATGGCAGAGCGTGCACGGCATTTGCACGATGGCGCCGCAGGTTGGGCAGCGCTCGGGTTCGGCGGACGGTTTGGGTTTGGGGAGGTGCCGGAGGTAGTCTTCCGGATGGCGGTTGCCTTTGGCGACGGAGACGACGGTGCCGATGCTGACGCCGACGGATCTGGCGATCTTGTGGAGGCCCAGTTTGCGCTCCTGGAGGAGTTGTTCGATTTGAGAGATGACGTCGGGAGAGAGCATTGGGAGTTGTCAGGGTTCGGGGTTCAGGGTTCAGGGTTCAGGGTTCGGAGCGCGCACGAAAAAAGGGCCCGACGCCGGAAGACGGTTTCCGGCGGCGGGCCCTTTCGATACGCGACCGGTCGGCGGTGAGCGGACAGGTCGGGCTCGTCTGATACCCAGTGTTCGTGGGTCAGTCTACACGAAAACGGTACGTTTGTCCAGTACTTTTTTGAACACCCCTGATTGGGGGTTGTTGAAGTCGCCCAATCCATCGGGAGAGCCAAGGATGGCCAAACATAGCTGACGGACAAATCGCTCTGCCTCAGGGCCCAAACACTCGCAAATACCGCACGCTCGTGGAGGACCCTGCTGGCCCTCGCTGTTCAATCGCCTGAAGTGCAGCTTCCCAGTAACCGGGCGAGAAATCAGAACCGTATTGTTGCCTTGGCCTTCGTGCGAAGCGACCGTGCTTGACCCTGCCCGGCGCGCCCTGTATAGAGGAGGGGGAGGCAAACGACCCTCCAGAACAAGACCTTGAGACTTCGAGATCCGCACCATGAGATTTCACGGGAAACGCTTCTTCGTTTCGGCCGTCATCGCAGCGGCATTTGCCGCGGCGGCCTTCCGCGCGACGGCCGGCTGCCTGGCGGCCGATCGGCCGAATTTCGTCTTCCTCATTTCGGAAGACAACTCCAAGCACTTCATGAAGCTGTTCGACGAGACCGGCCCCGCGACGCCGAATATCGAAAAGCTCGCCCAGCACGGGCTGATCTTCGACCGGGCCTTTTCCAACGCGCCCGTCTGCTCGGTCGCCCGCAGCACGCTGGTGACCAGCTGCTATGCACCCCGCATCGGCACCCAGTTTCACCGCAAGGAGAAGATCGTCCCCCTGCCCGATGGTCAGAGGATGTTTCCCGCTTACCTTCGCCACGCCGGCTACTACACGACGAACAACCAGAAGGAAGACTACAACGCGATCAAGACCAAGGACGTGTGGGACGAATCGTCGGGCAAGGCTCACTGGCGCAAACGCAAGGCTGGGCAACCCTTCTTTCACCAGCAGAGCAGCTATAACGTGTGCCACGAGAGCTCGCTCCATTTTCCGGCCGAGACGATGAAGACCCCCACGGAGACCGATCCGGCCTCGGTATCGCTGGCTCCCATCCATCCCGATACGCCCACGTTCCGCTACACCTACGCGCGATACCACGACCGGATCCGGGAGATGGACCGCCAGATCGGCGAGATGATCGACCAACTTGCTGAGGAAGGTTTGCTGGAAGACACGTTTGTGTTCTATTTCGGCGACCACGGCGGGGTGTTGCCGGGCAGCAAGGGTTACATTTGGGAACGGGGGCTGCACGTGCCGATGGTGGTTCGCGTTCCCGAGAACTGGAAGCACCTGGTCGAGGCGGAGTTCGGAACCCGCGTGAAGGGGTTCGTCAACTTTGTTGATATGGGCCCGACGCTGCTGAACCTGGCCGGGGTTGACGTTCCCCAAGGATTCGACGGCCGGCCCTTTCTCGGCAAGGGCGTGACCCTCGACGAAGTCAACTCGCGCGACGAGACCTTTGCTTACGCCGACCGGTTCGACGAGAAATACGACCTGGTCCGCGCTTTGCGCAAAGGCAATCTCAAGTACATGCGGAGCTACCAGCCTTTCAACTTCGACGGACTGCAGAACGATTACCGCTACAAAATGCTGGCTTATGAAGAGTGGCGCGATCTCTACAAGGCGGGCAAGTTGAACGAGCTCCAGGGCCGGTTTTTCGAGTCGCGTCCCGCCGAGGCCCTCTACGACCTGGAGAGCGACCCGGAAGAGACCCGGAACCTGGCCGGCGATCCGAAATATGCCGAGGCGCTGGCCGAGATGCGTGGGCGGCTTGCCGGCCGCGTCAAAGGGCTGCCGGACCTGAGCTTCTTTCCGGAGAGTTGCCTCGTGGACGTGGCGTTCGACAATCCTGTCGCTTTGGGTCAGGCCCACAAGCAGCAGATCGCGGAACTCGTCGATGTGGCCGACCTGAGTCTGATCCCTTTTTCCGACGCCGAGTCGGGCATCAAGCAGGCTCTCGATTCGCAGGATCCCTGGCACCGCTATTGGGCACTGATTGTCTGCAGCAGTCACGGCAAGGCCGCCGAGCCGTTTGTCGGCGTTGCCAAGCGGCTGGCCGGCAACGATCCGGAGCTTCTGGTTCGCGTGCGTGCGGCCGAATTCCTGGGACTTATCGGCGCCGCCGATCCGCGCCCGGCGATCGCCGACGCCTTGCTCAAGTCGGAATCGCCCGTCGAGGCCAACCTGATTCTCAACACGGCCGTGCTGCTCCAGGATGGCAAGCCGGGCTACCGCTTCGATCTGCCCCGCGGCAAGATCGTGGGGGATCGGCCGGGGGCACAAGTACGGTACGTTGCGGCGAGGTTGGACTATCTGGCAAAGTAGACTGAGATACCGGGAAACGTGATCACCGCTGTCGAAAAGACCCTCACTTACCTGGCCATGCCGTGCGGCCTGATGTGGCTGGGGCTTATCGCTCTGACGCTATTGGCCTGGCGGCGAAGGCAGCGGGCGCTGCTCGTGTCGCTGTCGGTGCTGCTGGCGATCTATACCCTGGCGGGCAACAACGAACTCAGTAAGCTGCTGATGCGGTGGCTCGAACGCGACTACGCCCGGATCAGACCGCTCGAACAGGGCCCCTACGACGCCGTCTTCGTTCTGGGAGGGGGAGTGGGGATTGCGATCAACGGCGACGCCCAATTGGAGTCAGCGGGTGACCGCGCTGCTCTCGGGGCTCGCCTCTATCACACCGGCCGCACACAACGGCTGGCGGCATCGGGGATGACGGTAGCCGGGCCGCGAAATGAATCACGGGATTCGGCGGAGGCAACGACCACGATCTGGCGTGAGTGGGCCGTTCCTGAAGAGCACATGCTCCAGCTTCGTGGAACGAACACTCGTGAGGAAATGGCCGCAATTCGCTGGTTGTTGGACGAGCATCCTGAATGGAAACGCCTCGGCCTAGTGACCTCCGCCTGGCATCTGCCCCGGGCCATGCGGTTAGCCAAGAAACAAGGCTTGGCCCTGGAACCGCTGCCAGCCAACTTCCGAGGCACAGCCGTCGACTGGAGCCCCTGGTTGTTGATTATTCCCAATGCCGATGGGTTCCTCAACGGCCAACTCGCCTGCAAGGAGTTCCTGGCGCGTATGGTGGGACAGTAGCCGGTCGGAGTTCTTCTTTCGTGGATCGAGGATTTTTCCCATGATAGGTGGAGACTTGCGATGAGAATTGCGACTTTGTGTCTGGGAGTGTGCTGTTTGGCAATGGTTGCGGCAAGCGCTGCGGAACCGCCTTCGGCTCAACTGGTCGAGGTCACGCGTATTTGGGACAAGGCGCCCCACAATGCGTTCACGGACCTGGTCCGGTTTCAGGACCGATGGTACTGCGTGTTCCGGGAAGGACAGGGGCATGTTTCGCCGGACGGCGCCCTGCGGGTGATCACGTCGGCGGACGGCAAGTCGTGGGAGTCGGGCGCGTTGATCACGTCGGAGGATTCCGATCTGCGCGACGCCAAGATCGCCGTCACCCCGGACGGCCAGCTCATGCTGTCGGGCGCCGAGGCGATGAATCAACCGGCCGACTACAAACACCAGTCGCTCACCTGGCTGTCGCCGGACGGCAGGGACTGGGGCCAGGGCAACGAAGTGGCCGACCGCGACTTCTGGTTGTGGCGCACCACTTGGCACAAGGGCACCGCCTACGGGTTCGGCTACGGCTGCGGCAAGGAGGAAGGTTCGATACGACTCTACGCGAGCACCGACGGAAAGAAGTTCGACACCCTGGTCGAGAATGCCTGCGACGACGGATATGTCAACGAAACGTCGATGGTGTTTCTGGAAGACGACACCTGCTACTGCCTGCTGCGGCGGGACGGAACGCCCGGCAGCGGGTTGCTCGGAAATGCAAAACCGCCTTACACCAGATGGCAGTGGGAAGATCTGGGGATGAAGATCGGCGGGCCGCACATGATCCGCCTCCCCGATGGCCGGTTCGTTGCGGCCGTGCGATTGTATGACAACAAGGTCCGCACCTCGCTCTGCTGGCTCGACGTTGAGAAGGCAACCCTGACCGAATTCCTCCCCCTCCCTTCGGGCGGCGATACGAGCTACGCGGGGCTTGTCTGGCACGACAATCTTCTCTGGGTAAGCTACTACTCCAGTCACGAAGGCAAGACCAGCATTTATCTGGCGAGAGTGAAGCTCGATAACCTTTGACGTTTCAAAGGGCAGTCCGGGACCTCGAAGTAGGGTCAACTTGACAACCTCACGGAGCCGAAAACGTATCGACAGGGGGCTTTCCGGCATAGCGGAATCCCCTCGGAAAGGTCATTGGTGCGGTTCGCGACCCCCTTTTGACAAAACCGGGAAGAGGTCCTAGAATCGATAGATCGTAGTCGAGAGACCCCCTCTCAGGAGGTCCTGGGGCGGTAGCTCAGTTGGGAGAGCGCAGCGTTCGCAATGCTGAGGTCGGGAGTTCGACCCTCCTCCGCTCCACTTGGTTAGTTTGCACTGATCCACGAGCCTCGTCTTTCTTGGGAAAGACGGGGCTTCGTGGTTTCTTGGGGGAGGGATGCAACTGTGGGTCTGCGGTGGACTTGCTGCGGTTCCTTCCGTTTCTTCCCCCTTCTTTGCCCTTTTGTCGACGCCTGGAGTACATTTCAGGGCTGGTCCGCGTCCAACCGTTCTGTCGAAATCCGACGTCGGCTCTCACACGTCGAGCGGCAGGCCGCAGGCCTCCAGATGGCACTTGTGCACGGCATAATCGTGCTCGTAGGTGTACGGATTGACCATGTCGCCATTGAGAACGGCGGAAAACTCCCGCCATTGGTCTTCGTAGCGGTCTTTCAGGGGCGGCATATCGACATTCTGGATACCTTTCTTGAAGCCGCCGCGATCTTCCTCCAGGGCAAGGGTAAGGACTCCGCCGGACATGTTGCCCTTGGCCTCGATCGGCTGAATGATGATGCTCCCCTTGTCGCCCATCACCTTGAGGCGTCGGCGCTCAAAGCCCCTTGCCTCGGTGATGGATGTCCGGATCGTGGCCAGCCGATCGCGGGAGAATTCGAAAACGGCCAGGCAGTTGTCGAGCACGCCGTCAGCTCGGGTCTGGCGGAGATAGGGCGTGATTTTTTCAGGTTCGCCCATGAGCGAGACGACGAGATCGATCAGATGGCAGGCCAGAATGTATGCGATCCCGCCCTTGTAGTCCTTGATGAGGTTCCGGTAGCCCTCGCCGTCGTAGCGTCCCATGGCTGTGTCGAGATCGAACACATTCCCTATTAGTCCGTCTTTTACCGCCTTGATGCAGAACTGCACGGCCGGGTTATTCCGGTACATGTACCCAACCTGGACCGTCAGGTTCCGGTCTTTCGCCTCGTCCAGCAACTGTTTGAACTCGGGCAGCGATTCGCCGCACGGCTTGTCGAGATGGATGTGCTTCCCAGCCCGAATGCATTGCAGGGCGGGAGGGATGCAAACTCGCTCTTCGGTTTCAACCGCCACGGCCTGAAGCCCGGGAACGGCCAGCAGTTCCTCCGTGGACATCACTTTCAAACCCTTGAAAGCACTGCTGTTCAGGGCTTTCTCTCGCAGTTCCGGGTCGTCCTCCACGAAGCCGACAACCTCGAAAAGCTCGGGCAGCGTGCGCAGAGTCTTTATCTTATAGGCGTGCTGGTTGCCGGTGCCGATCTGTCCAATTTTGATAGGCTGCTTTTTCGCGGGAGTTTCTTCCAGGGCGGCGGACACGCGACCGGGCAGGAACGCCCCCGTCGCGGCCAGGCCGGAAGCACTGAGAAATGCACGTCGTGAAAAAGGTGTTTTGTCGTTCATGTTCGGTATCCTTGTTGGTCAAACAGTCGAGCGAGTGAGTTCTCAATCATCGGCCCACGCGTTTCGGCGACACGACAGGGTTCACCCGAATCGCGACATCCACGCGTAGAGGGCCACGATAAGGATCAGGACGGTTATTGCGCTGGGCCAGAGTCCGCGCCACGGAGTGATATCGACCTCGTCGGTATAAACCTGTTCGTAAGGCTTCGGGCGCGGCCAAATCGTTCCGACAATCAACATCACACTGGTGAGAAGGCCGATGTTGATCCCGGCGAGGTGCAGCCAGTGAATCTGGTGCCCGAACAGCGTGTTGTTTTGCCAGAGTCCGAAGACGCCGTAGAATACAGGCCCGATGACCAAGGCGAACTTGGCGGCGATCGGAGGCATTCGAGGAAAGAAGATCCCGACGAGAGTGATGGTGAGCAGAGGAACATTGTAGAGGGCGGACAGTCTCTTCATCAGATCGAAAAGGCCGCCTTCGAAGTCCGCAATCAGGGGAGCCATGGCGATCGCGCCGACCGCAACCACCGTGCCGAAGATCTTGCCGACTCTGACCATGCCGGCTTCGCTGGCGTCCTTCCGGAAGACACCTTTGTAAAGATCGACGCTGAAAAGAGTGGCCGCGCTGTTGAGTCCCGAGTTGAACGAGCTCAGGATGGCCCCGAAGATCACCGCCGCGAAGAAGCCGAGCATCCAGGTCGGCAGGACTGCCTGAACGAGTGCGCCGTAAGCATTGTCGGCGTCGTCGAGTGAGCCGTCGAAAAGGTGAAAGGCAATGATCCCCGGCAGCACCAAGTAGAAGGGTCCCAACAGTTTCACCGCGGCGGCAAACAGCAGCCCCTTCTGGCCTTGGGCGAGACTCCTGGCCCCGAAGGTTCGTTGGACGATCGCCTGGTTGGTGCACCAGTAGTAAACGTGCAACAGGATCATTCCCGAAAACAGGGTGCTGAAAGGGATGTTGTCGCCTGCCTTGCCGATGGGATTGAGCAGATGCGGATTTGCCTGGGCGAGTCGGGAAAACCCCGCGGCGATGCTGCCGTGGCCGAGGGCGTGAACCCCAAGAAGGGGAATTGCCAGTCCGCCGATAAGGAGGCCGACGCCGTTGAGGGTATCGGAAACGGCGACGGCTTTCAGGCCGCCGAAGATCGCGTAAATGGAACCGACCACTCCGAGCGCGATGGTGGTGAGCCACAGTGCCGCGGTTTCGCTGGTGCCGAAGGCTTCGGAGATACGGAAGACCTTCTCCATGAAAAGCGCGCCCGAGTAAAGCACGAAAGGAAGCAGGTTGGTGAGCAGCGAGAGCAACAGCAAAACCGAAATGATGGTCCCGACGGTGGAGTCGTAACGGTTCTTCAGGTACTGTGAGACGGTGGTGACGCCGCCTTTCAGGTAACGAGGCAGAAACACGGCGGCCATGACGATCATGGCAACCGCGGCGAAGATTTCCCAGGCCGCCACCTGCATTCCGTGCGAATACCCCCCGCCGTTCAGGCCGACAAGTTGTTCGGTGGATAGGTTGGTCAGCAGGAGCGAGCCGGCAATGACGATCCATGTCAGACTGCGTCCGGCCAGGAAATAGCCGGTTGAGCTGACGTGGTCGTCGCGCCGCGTAAGGAGCCACGACAGGAAACCCACCAGGCCGGTGAAAAGAAGAAATGTGACGGCGGCAAACATGATGGCAAGACCGTGTTGACTGATGATAGGATGTTGAGCCGTTCGCGACGTCGGTTGCGAAACAGAAACAGGCGACCCGAGAGCGGATCTTCGCCGACTGCTTGTGCTCTGTCAAGCTTCGATTTCGGAGTTGGCTGCCCTGTTGGAGTACAGCCTTTGCCCTCAGGCCGCGATTCGCACGCTAAAGCGTGTACTCCAACGTATCCGATACCTCACTTCTGAAGTTTGACGAAGCGCTAGTGAGCTCGGGTCAGCAACACCCAGAGGGTCTGGTGTTCGGGCCGAAGCCGGAGGACGCCGTTCTCCATGGCCAGTTCTTCAGCCTTGCGGCCGTCGGGTGTCACCCGCCACACTCGGACCGGGCTGCCCGGAACGACCACGTCCAAGGGGACGGCCTCACTGAGTGTCGGACGCTGCCCCCAATCGTCGGAAGTGAACCCTGTTCGATCTTCGTTCCAGGGCAGCCCCACATTCTCCGTGCGAGCGGAGGCTGCCAGCAGGACACGCTGACTCGTCGCCAGCGGTTTCTCGTCCAGTGCGACCAGAGAAATGCAGGCGTAAGCTGGAACGTCGCGAGGCCAGGGGCGATCGAGGACAGACACGCGGACATCACCCACGTCGAAGGAACGTCCGCCAAGATGACCGATCAGGAAACGGACGGCGGGAGCATCCAACGAGAACCAGGCCCCCTTGGGATCGCTCGGGTTCCAGCGGATCTGCCCAGTGTCGCTAACGCGAAGCCCGTCAGACACGCTTGCATCTCCCTGGAGTGTCGGCTTACCTCCCGCCTCGGATAACGCGACCGTGGCCTTTCTCATCCACACTGCGGCAGGATCGCCGCCGAGCTTCTGCCACAGATCGCCCACGGTCCCGGTTTGCAGCGTCAACTCCGGCACTTGATCAACGGGAATGCGGCACTGTGCCCCTTTCGCCGACATCGCGATGAGGCCCGAACGGAAAGCCAGTGAAGCCGCCGGTGCGTGGACCAATACGTTGGCTCGACCGATGAGATGGAAGTACTTCCGAATGAACGTGTCTTCGTAGCCCTTTCCGAAGTCGCGGTAGGTGTAGCTGTAAAAAGCATCCCAGTCCTGGAGGCCGGCAACGGCGGCGAAGAGCGGAAACAGTTCTGCTCCGTGGTCGTTCGGCGCCGGCGTGTTGTATTCGGAAATGCTGAAAGGGCGCCCGGCAATCCGGTAGACGCCCATTCGAGAGAGCGTTCCCCCGTCCTTGGCCGCCACCTGGCTTGTATTGGGAATACGAAACGAGGTTACCCAGCCGCGCTCATTGCGAGTGTAGGACGGGTGTTCCCAGTAGCCGTGGATATCGACGTAGTCACACAGCGTTGCCTCACGCAGCACGCCCGCCACACCGCCGTAGGAGACCTGCGTGTCGGCCACCGGCATCTTGCAGCCGATTTTCTCTTTGAGCAACCGCACGATGCGCCCAGTCGTCGCCATTTCCGTATCGATCAGGAAACGTGTCCAGTCGAGTTTGACGGCGGCAACGGCCGTCGGCCCGGGCAGACCGACGCCGTTTTCCAGACTGTCGCCGGCCGGCAATCCTTCGCCGCCACCGGGCCGCAGACTCACGTCTTCAAATTCCACTTGCCCTGTTTCATTTCGCAGCGAGATGTTCAACCGCAACGGCCCCGGGGCTGTCGCCGCCTTAATGGGTCCCGATAGCGTGAAGGTTTTCCATTCAGGTGCCAACGCGATGGTGTCGCTGAGCCCGACGTTGTCCCAAGGCGCGGCGTTGAGCATCACGTTGATTCCGATACGTTTGGAATCACGGCTCCTCGCCCGAAACGCCAGCGTGTATCGTCCCGGCGGCAATTCGAGGCCTTTGTACTGGAGTTGCAGATTCCAACTCGCGTTGCCGGGAGCCGTTGCGGTCCAGGTCAGACGGGTTTCCTCTTGCTGTAGCGTTGAGACGGCTCCCCCGGAGTTCTGCACGGTCCACGCGTCACGACTGGTCAATTGCTCGTCACCTAACGGGACGACATCGGCGCTCCATGCCTGACCCAACGCCCCAGTTGTGCCGTAGCGCTCGCGCAACCACGTTGTCCACTTTCGCGTGAGTGCTTCAAGGAACGGCTCAGGCAGACGTCTGAGATCCGCAAGATCGTCGCGGATCATCGTGTTCTCATTGTTGATCTCGACGCAGGCAATGGCCGGTTCATCGGCGTAGCGCCGGCCGGTGTGGGGATTGACGTGATTCAGTAGATCGCGGCAGAACTGTTCCATCTGGCGGACAAACGGCTCGTGCCAACGGTCGAGATTCTTGCTGTATCGAAACGCCCGGCTGCCTGCGACCTCAGGTTGCCCAGGGTACTCGCGTCCCACGTGCAGATTCAGGTTCAGATAGATGCCATTGGCTGCGCACTCGGAGATCAGTCGGTCCAGCCTGGCGAGACTCCGGTCTGAGAGCTTGCCGGCGGCGGGATCGTCCCACAGACTGTCACGACTCGTTCCTCCCCATGAGAAATCCATGAAGTGCAGTCGCAGGCAATTGAATCCATACTGACGGAGCCTCTCTGCAAGTCGCGGGGCGACGTCCTCGTCCGGAAAACAGCTATCGCCTGTGATATTTGTCCCGAACAGCCGCAATCGACGGCCGGACGCATCCACAAAGTGCCCGTCTCGGGCGGCCACAAAGCCGGGACCGGAAATCGGCGCCCCATTCAAATAGGACAGGTCCACAACGCCGCCATCCGGCACGACCAGTGCCGGCACGTCGAATTCGAACCAGCCGGGGGTCTTGGGGGGGACCTGTCCATGAGTGAATTGGGCCGTCGTCAGGATGATCGCGATCGCCAAACACATGCTTCTCATCGCCGGAGACCTCTCTGCGAAAGCCAATCGTGGCATTTCCCTGTCGCACCACGCACCGTCAGCCCCATCTATGCTGGTGTTATCCTTCGGCCGTGTCAAGAAACCCTTACGAGGATGCAGTTTCCGGAGACTTCCCGATAGTTCAAGCGACGCCTGCGAATTCATTCAGTCTCCGGAGAGGGGCGAGAACCCACCCAGTCCATTTTGAGGGCGCAAACCGTCAGGGGCGCCATCTTCCACAGAATGGGGGCCCTGTACCTTGCATCCACTTGACAGGAGGAGTACAGTGGGACGCAGCAATTGGGCACCGCCGATCGCGGATAGATATTGGGCACCGCCGATCGCGGACAGGGCAATGAAAATGAAGCTGTCAAGCAACTCCGGGGGGTGTTATGCATGGCAGAGGTCGAACTGTCGTTAGTCATCCCCGTCTACAACGGTAGCGAAACTGTTGCAGCCGTGGTTGAGGACGTTCGCGCAACGTTTTCCTCGTTGCGCTATGAGATTGTGCTGGTCAACGACGGCTCGCTGGACGCCAGCGAGGAAGTTTGCAGCCGTCTGGCCGCTTGCTATCCCGACACAGTGACGTTCGTTCAGCTTTCGCGGAACTTCGGCGAGCATGCGGCCGTATTGGCCGGCCTCCGCCGGACGCGGGGCCGGTTCGTGGTGACGCTGGATGACGACGGGCAGAATCCACCCGATCAGATCCCGCTCCTGCTCGATCACGCCCGGATGCACGATCTGGACGTAGTGTACGGGCGCTACCGCGAGAAACAGCACAGCCGTCTCCGTAATTGGGGAAGTTGGTTCACCAACGCGGTGGCGACGGTGGTCTTGAAGAAGCCGCCCGACCTGTACTTGTCGAGCTTCAAGGTCATGAACCGCTTTGTCGTGGACGCGGTGGGACGCTATACCGGCCCCTACCCTTACATCGACGGCCTGATCCTCCAGGTGACGCAGCGCATCGGCCAGGTCGAAGTGGAACATCGCGACCGACAGGCCGGCTGCAGCGGCTACAATCTCCGCCGTCTCGTGCGGCTGTGGTCGAACATGTTCCTCGGCTTCTCGATCGCACCTCTGCGATTGGCGACCCTCGGCGGTATGACGGTTTCGTTGTTGACTCTTGTACTTCTTGTTGCCATCGTCGTCGACAAACTGTTCTTTTCTCCGGACGTCACGGTCGGCATTCCGACCGTGCTTGTCTGCCTGACCTTCTTCGCCGGCGTACAGCTCTGGGTGCTTGGGATGGTCGGTGAGTACGTGGGGCGAGTGTTCCTTCAACTTCACGGCAAACCGCAGGCGTTAGTCCGTTATGAGCGCACCAACCACGGCAAACCTGCGTGACTTCTACGCGGGCAAGCGGATTCTTATCACGGGAGGCGTTGGATTCATCGGCAGCAATCTGGCAATCCGGTTGGTCGCACTCGGGGCAGAGGTAATGGTTGTCGATTCCATGATCCCGGCCTACGGCGCCAACCTCGCCAATCTGGAACCGGTGAGCGATCGAATCCGCGTCAACTTCTCCGACATTCGCGACCAACACACCATGTCCTACCTCGTCCGGGACCAGGACGTCGTCTTCAGTCTTGCCGGGCAGCTCAGCCACTTGGATAGCATGGTCGATCCGGCCACGGATCTCGACATCAACTGTCGCAGCCAGCTCTCGCTCCTGGAGAAGTGCCGAATGGGGCGGCCGGGAGTCAAAATCGTGTTCACCAGCACGAGGCAACTCTACGGACGCCCGCATTACCTCCCCGTCGACGAGAACCACCCCCTCCACCCCATCGACATCAACGGTATCAACAACCTTGCTGCAGAACGTTACTACACCTTGTATCACGAGGTCTACGGCCTGAGGACGGTGAGCCTACGGCTGACGAACACCTACGGGCCGAGGATGGATCTGCAAAGCAACTCCAAGGGGTTTCTCGGCATCTTTGTCCGCAAGGCCCTGTTGGGAGAGAAGATCCGGATCTACGGCGACGGGCAACAGCGTCGAGATTTCAACCACGTGGATGACGTCGTCGACGCCCTGCTCCTGGCCGGTGTGAGTGACGATATCAACGGCAAGTCCTTCAATCTGGGCTATCCGCGATCCTATTCGCTCCAGGAACTTGCCGAATTGCTTCGCAGCCTGGCCTGCTTCGAGGTGGAGAATATTCCTTTTCCCCCCGAACGCAAGGCAATCGACATTGGAGACTATTACGCCGACTTCTCGGCCTATCGCAACGCCACCGGTTGGACGCCGCAGATCGACCTGCCGGAGGGCCTCGCGAAAACCGTGGAGTATTTCCGGCAACATTGGGACAAGTACCTGCCGGCACCCGCATGATTCCTGTTTTTGACTACCTGCGCGGCTACCAGCAGATCCAAGGCGAGGTGGAAGCCGCCCTCAGGCGAGTGATTGCTTCCGGGCAGTTGATTCTCGGTCCGGAGGGAGAAGCGTTCGAACGCGAATTTGCCGCTTACGCCGGCGCTCGGCAGGCCGTCGCCGTCGCGTCCGGCACCGATGCAATCGTCATCGCCCTCCGTGCCTTGGGGATCGGCCGGGGGGACGAAGTGATCACGGTCTCGCACACCGCGGCGGCCACCGTCGGCGCCGTGCGGGAAGTAGGGGCTGTTCCCCGTCTGGTCGACGTCGACCGAGATTCGCTGCTCATCGATCCCGATCAGATCGAGGCCCATATTGGGCCCCGCACCCGCGCCATTCTTCCGGTGCACCTCTACGGCCGGCCGGCGGCGATCGACGCAATTGGCGCGATCGCCGCGCGGCACGGGTTGGCAGTTGTGGAAGATTGTGCCCAGGCCCACGGGGCGAGGGTCGCCGGCCGGCACGTGGGCACGTTCGGCGCGATCGGCTGTTTTTCGTTCTACCCCACCAAGAACCTCGGCGCCCTGGGCGACGGCGGATTGTGCGTGACCGACGACTCGCAACTCGCCGAGCGGATGCGGCAACTTCGCTTCCACGGGTTCGACGCCCGCCGCGTGTCGCAACTCGAAGGGCGGAACAGCCGGCTGGACGAGATTCAGGCCGCGATACTGCGGGTCAAGCTGCGTCATCTGGAAACCGGCCTCTCTGCGCGGCGGCGGATCGCAGGGGAGTACCTGCAAGGGCTCTCCGATGCTCGCCTTTCGTTGCCGGAGTGCGAGCCGGACACGAATCATGCATGGCATCTGTTTGTCGTCCGCACCCGCCAGCGGGCGCGGTTGATCGAGCATCTCACCCGCTCGCAAATTGGATACGGCATCCACTATCCCGTCCCCATTCACCTCATGCCGGCCTACTCGCATCTCGGCTATGCGCGGGGGTCCCTGCCCGTCACGGAGTATGCGGCCGAAGAAATCCTCTCCCTGCCGATGTTTCCCGAACTGGCAGCCGACGAAGTCCGAGCCGTCTGCCGGGCCGTACTCGATGCATTGCGAGATGAATGATGGGCGTCATGCACGACGGCGAGTACCGGATCATGGCGGAAGTGGAGGCCGAACATTGGTGGTATCGCGGCCTGCGCGATCTGATCGCCCGGCTGCTTGCAGTCCACGGGTACACGGCCCGCTCCGAACTGCGCGTGCTCGACGCCGGTTGCGGCACCGGCGAGAACCTCCGCATGCTCGGCGGGCTGCTGCAAACCGCCTACCTGGGCGGTTTCGATCCGTCGCCCACGGCCCTGGATTATGCCCGCGGAAAGGCCCCCGGTGCCGACGTCTATCCGAGCGACGTCTGCGATCCGGTCTTTCATGCCGATCGCTACGATCTGGTGATCAGTTGCGACGTGCTGTACCTGACCGGCTTCGACGCCGCTCGCGAAGGGATGCGGCAAATCGTCGAGCGGATGGAACCGGGGGGCCTTGTGATGATCAACCTGCCGGCCTACCAGTGGCTCTTCAGCCGCCACGACGTGGCCGTCGGCACGCGGCAGCGGTTCACTGCGCGCCAGGTGGGGCGGTTCTTGGAATCGGTGGGGCTGAAGGTCGATCTCTTGACCTACCGGCTATGCGCCCTGTTTCCTGCCGTCGTGCTTGCGAGACTGCCGTCGATGCTGATTGCCCCGCGGGCCGGAGAGGTGCGTTCCGACCTGGCCTCGACGAATCCGTGGACGGGCCGATGCCTGACTCGAATCCTGTCCTGGGAGAACCGTCTCATTCTCCGCGGCGTCAGATTCCCATGGGGATCGTCCGTGTTCGCCGTCGCCCGGCGTATTGGGCCTTCCGACTGACTATCGTCCGACGTCGATCCGCATTCCGCAGGCGGGGTCTACCGATCCGGATGCGCAGACGGCTGTTCCGGTGCCCGATAGACGTAGATATCGTGCTCGGTGTGCACCAGGTCGAAGCCGGCCCGTTCTGCTTCTGCGGCGACAAACTGCATGTCCTCCTCGGACTGAGAGAACTGTTCCCGCAGGTCGAGCACGACCCAGTCAAAGAGTTCCACCGCCGAACGGCCCGGTCCGGCCTGGTCGGCGAAGGCGGACCAGCGCTGGCGAGCCGTGTGAACCGGCTCGAGTCGCTCGACCATGAGCAGGTGAGCCGCTATCCGACCCGTGGCCAACACATGTGAGTCCTCGTCTCCGACACGGGCCACGATGCGGTCAAGGGAGGCGTTGCCCGCGGAGCCGACCCGACGGTTCTCGAATATCGTTTTGGTGTTGGTTTGGCCGGGATAGCTTGCGATGACCAATCCATTCAACGTCGGACTGCTCCACGGCATCGCGCCGAGCGTCAGCGAGGCAGTGAGACTCGCTGCCAGGGCACCGATGCCGCCAATCCACAGCCCCTGACCAGGCAGCGGCGCTCGCGCGGCTGGCGGATTGCCATCTTGCGGCCGGGGCCGGCAGCGGTCGCCGCCGATCGTCGCCCCGGAGATGGCGGCCGCAAACAGCACCGGCAGGGCCAGCGTTTGATACTGAAATGCAATGCTCGTGGCCGGCACAAAGTCCCATGCAACGAGCACTCCCAACGGCATGGCCGCTCCCAGAAGCGTCTTCCAGCCTCGCAAAAGATTGGAGATACCCAACGGCACGCTGAGCGCGAGCAGGAAGTTGACGCAGCGGTATCGGAATACGCTACCCCAGAATTGCTCGGGCCGCAGTATCGGCGAAAGCACAACTTCCGCCGGCGTGTCGCCCAGATTGGCGAATCGGGCGGCCTCTTCATGTGAGAAGGGCGCCAGTTGGCAAATCGTGAAGAAATAGAGCATCGGCACGCCGGCCGTCAGCAACCACGCCCATGGCGGCAACGTGCCGGCAAGCGGAGCCTGGGCTCTCAAGCGTGAGACTGTTGTGCCGCGAATCCGCCGGTCCGACCAGGCGACGACCGTCATCACCAAGGCGAACCAGGCCAGGTTCACGGCGACGTAGTCCTGCCAGGTGCATGCAAAAACCGCCAGAAAGGCGGCGGTTATCTTCCGCCCTGCAACCAACGCAGAGATTGCCGCAAACAAGAGCACCATCGCGACACTGACCGGATGCCAGCCGTAGGAGTAGTTCAGGTTGAGTTGACTCACGGAGGGGAATACCAGGTAGGCCGCGGCCCAGACGCAGCCGGCGGCTGTGCCTCCGCCCAATCGCCGCACGATGAGATGAATGAAGACCGCCGGCAACGCCAGGCAAACGGCTTGCAGAACGATGAACAGCCGCACGTCGTGGGTCATGCCCCAGATCGGCGTCAACAAGGCAACCGCCGGGCAGAAATGATCCCAGAAGGCCGGCAAGCCCGGAGTCTCCATCATAAATCCGCGTCCGGCCCAGGTGTTCGCCACACGCCAACCATATTGAGCGAAGTCGCAGTACCCAAGGAGATAATCACGAAAGGCGGTGAGGCCCTGAAACATCCACCACGCACAAGCTGCGATCGCCGTCACGACGACCACTGTGAGCGCAAGCTTGCTCGATTTTCCCGGGGAATCGCCGGAAGGGAGCGTGTAGCCGGCCGCGATGGCCCGTGCCGCCGCCCCCGTCACACCGGCCAGGAGCAGCGGTTCGAAGAACGTATGCGGAATGGGCATTCCGGCAAGCCGCAGAAAGCTGGCAAGCGGGATGATCCACGCCGCCAAGAGCCAGGCCGTTGGGGCCGACAAAGCCGCCGTATTGTTCGACCTGCCCGCTCGATAGGCAGCCCAGGCCAAGGTGGTTGCTCCAGCCACCAACAGAACCGCCCGGCTCAGTGGGAGCGCGACGACTCCCCAGACCGGAGGTATCGATGAAACCACGATATAGAGCAGGACCCAGTGCTCGCGAAGGACCAACAGCCCAGCCGCCCAGGCCCATCCGATCCCGGCAAGCACGGCCGCGGTACGACCGGCAAGCTCCGACGAGACTTGGCGTCGGTTGGGTGCGATCTGATCGCTACGCGGCAAGCGCCCCCCTGAAGTTCGTGTGCGGCGTCGCATGTGGCCCAGTATCGGCGAACAGGGATGACGGGTCAATATCCCTCGGATTTCCTGCCGGTTCGGCACAATCCCCGACGACCGCAACGCAACAATTGAGTTTGCTGCGAGATTCGTGGTACGATAGAGCCCGTCGTACCTTTCATTCAGCTTGTGCACGTCAACAAGACGTGCTCTATCAGCCTTCGGTGCCGTAAGGCACGCCGAGGAATGATGCACCGGCCTGCCTACCTTTGCGCCCTTCTCCGCCGCCCTGCCGTGTGGCTCGGCGCCGTCTGCGTCGCGCTGGCGGCCGGTGCGCTGGGGCTCGACGCGAGGATTGGGTCGCTGGTCCGCAATACGGGTTGGCTGGTGCTGGGAACACTGGCCGTCAGCCTGCCGGTGGGAATCTTGGCCGCGGTGGCGATTGCGCGGACCGCTGTGGCGGGCCGGCGATTGGCCGCGGCGGGGCTGGGGGCGATGCTGTTGGTGCCGGTATACCTGCAGGCGGCCGCCTGGCAGGCAGGCTTCGGACTGCAGGGATGGGTGACATTGAATTGGCATTGCGGTGCGTGGCTCGCGGGCATGCCGGCCGCCGTCTGGATCCATGGTCTGGCCGCAGTGCCGTGGGTGACGCTGATCGTCGCCGTGGGGCTGAAGCTTGTGGAGCCGGAGTTGGAGGAGCAGGCATTGCTCGATGCCTCGCCGGTGCGAGTGTTTTGGCACGTAACCCTGCCCGCCTGCTACGGGGCGATCGGTGTGGCGGCACTGTGGGTGGCGGTGACGACTTCGGCCGAGATGTCGGTGACCGATCTGTTCGCGGTGCGGACGTTTGCCGAAGAAATCTACACGCAGGCGGAGTCGGGGCCGCAGCCTGTGGATGGCGTGTTCATCGGTCCGCCCGGTTTCCTCGGTTGTCTGTTGACGACGACGGCCATGATCCTTGTTGGCATGCTGCTGCTGATGCCGTTGGCTTCGGCGCGGCGTCCGCCGAGCCGGCGGCGGATGGTCGTGTATCGCCTGGGTCGCTTGAGACCTGTTGCTGTTTTGGTACTGGCAGTCCTTCTGGTTACGGTGATTGGCGTGCCGCTGGTCAATCTGTCGGCGAAGGCGGGGATTGTAGTGACGCAAACGGAGACGGGGCGTGTGCGGCAGTGGTCGGCGGCCAAGTTTGCCGAGGTGGTCGCCATGGCGCCGAAGGAATATGGGGAGGAGTTCGGCTGGACGTTGCTGATCGGGTTGCTGGCCGCCACGGCAGCAACGGTCGTGGGTGCGGTATTGGCTTGGGCGGCACATCGCAGACGGACGGTTCGGGGTGTCGTGTGGTTTCTCACGGCGGCGGCGCTGGCGGTTCCCGGTCCGGTGATCGGGCTGGCGGTCATCTGGCTGGTCAACCGGCCGGGGATTCCGCTGTGCACGTTTCTCTACAACCAGTCGATCTTTGCCCCGTGGCTGGCGCAGACGATTCGGGCCTTGCCCCCGGCGGTACTGATCATGTGGTTTGCCTTTCGCAGCATCCCGCCGGCCGTGCTGGACGCGGCTCGGGTGGACGGGGCCGGGCCGTGGTCGCAGTTGGTCCGGATCGTCTTGCCCATGCGATGGTCGGCCCTGCTGCTGGCCTGGTTGACGTCGGCCGTGGTGGCCACGGGCGACCTGGGAGCGAGCGTGCTGACGGTTCCACCCGGGGTGACGACCCTGCCGATTCGGATCTTCACGTTGCTGCACTACGGGGTGGAAGACGTGGTGGCGGGGATTTGTCTGGCGTTGGCGGTCGGGTTTGCGGCGGTGACGTTGTTGGCGGGTTGGTGGGTGCGGCGGTGGTTGGTGTGACTGTGCGGGGGCTGGTGGGCGGGCTGGGGAGTAGAGATTGTTGACCGGACCGGCAAAAGCTGATACGATTGTATATATTCGTTCACCATAAGGAGTACATGGCAATGCCCTATTCCTTCCCAACAGAACTCCAACAGCTTGTTCAGCGTCAGCTGGCAACAGGGAACTATGCCAACGAGGACGAGGTGCTGTTGGACGCAATGATCGCCCTGAACGAGCGAGAAGAGCTTCTTCAACAATGGAAAGCCGAGATTCGAAGCCGGATCGATTCACTCGACCGTGGCGAAGGGATCGAGTTGCAGGGCGATGATGCTTTGCAGGCATTTGCGGACGAAATCAAGTCGGAGGGGCGGCGAGCCTATGAAGCGAACAGGAGCATACCTTGAGTCGCTTAACGCTTGCGCGCGGCGTGCGTGGGGATCTTCGCGGCATCTGGCGATACATCGGCATTGAGAACCAGAACCCTGACGCGGCGGACCGAGAGATCGACCGGATTACCGCTGCATTCGGAGTACTGGCTCGTGAACCGTTGCTCGGACAAGCCCGGGAAGATCTCGCTTCTGGAGTTCGCTCATTTGTCGTCGGTTCTTACATCGTACTCTACGCTCTTCAAGAACACGGAGTACGCGTTGTTCAGGTGGTGCACTCGGCACGGGATATCCAGGCGACTTTTCGACGACCGTGAAGGTCGGCTCTGGGGAGCCAACCTACAGGGGTCATGTATTCGGCGTTGACACAAACAACGCGTCAAACTCGGCCGCGTCGTAGAGGTAGGCGCTGCCGTTGGTGAGGCGGTCCCAGCCGGCGGGGTCGCCGCGGTAGGCGTGGTTCCAGCCGTAAACGTTGCCGCCGTGCTTGATGGATCGCTCGCGGAAGGTGTAGTCGATCTGCCAGGCGAACTCGGCCACGGGTTCGCCCAGGCCGGCACGGAATAACTTGGTTGCTTCAGCCCCCTCGAAGAGCAAGGTCTCGGCCGGGCAACCCAGAAACTCACTGGCATTGACCTTCCCCTGGATGGCGTGGATGACAGACCAGGGGGGATTGATCACCTGATGCCAGGTGAGCCGGTGCTCGGTGACAGGCACGATCTTGACCGGTTCCAAGTCGGCGGGCAGGGAGGCGGTCGGCTCGTCGTCCCACTGCCAGCCTTCGACGGTGATCGGCATCGTATCCGTATGGTGGACCATCCGGTAGCTCAGGTAGGTGCCGGCCTGGTTGGCCGGTCCGTCGTCGCGGTCCTGCTCGACGAGAGTCTGATAGTCGACGATTGCCTTGGCAAAGGAGCCGCTGTAGCTGTTGAGCCCGGTCGTCAGGTCGTCGAGGGTCTGGACGTCGGGGGCGTCGGGGTCGAAGGGCTCGAAGCGGAGGCGGACGGCGTAGACGGCGGGCTTGCCCGGATAGTGCACCGAGACGCCGCCGCCGTACTGGCTGGCGGTGCCCATGACTTCGGCGGCGAAGGCGTCGCGGTCTTCCCAGGCGATGAGGAAACTACGCGTTGCCAGGAAGCCGCCCGAGTTGTACTCCTCGGAAGGCGAACCAGCCAGTTCTTTGAAGAGGATCGACATGGCAGGAGTTGTCAGGGTTCGGGGTTCAGGGTTCAGGGTTCGGGGGGCGGGAACGACGAAGGGGGTAGGGTGCGTCTTGACGCACCAATTGGCTCATATCAACGATCGGTGCGTCGAGACGCACCCTACGCGCTTGAGGAAGACGACGATTGGGATGTTGACAGCGTTCCGAGAACGGCGATGTCGAACGTGACGGGGCCGGCGACGGCTTCGATCTTCAGGTCGGTCTGGCCGGCGGGAATGCTCCAGCCCTCCTGGGTGTTGGCCAGAAGAAGCGGACTTCCGGCGGGCACCTTGATCCGGCTGCCGCTCACACCGAAGGGTTGTTCCCAGGCATTGGAGGCGGCGCCGCCGACCAGGAGATATCCGTCGCCGCCGGTCGTCGTGTTGGTGATCAGGATCGCCCTGACGGCGCTCAGGGGGATTTCGATGAACGAGCCGAACAGGTCTTGATACAACTGGTCCAGTTCATAGACGACGGACTGGCCGTCGGCGAGCGACTGGCCCGAGGCGTGCCACACTGCGTCGGCCTGGCCGCTGCCGTTGCCGTCGAGCAGGTCGGCACTGGAACGAAGGCGATTGCTGTCGACGATCGGGAGCGTGTCGACATGGTCGGTCCAGGTCCAGGCAAGTTCGGCCTGGACTTTGCTGCGAAGGGTGGTGGTCATGGGAGTTGTCGGGGTTCAGGGTTCAGGGGGCGGGGGGCGGGGCCGGAAGGCGAACGCGGGCGAGCATCTCGACGCGGAACTGCCAGGTGCCGTCGTCGTCCTGGCGGCAGTCGTCTTGGATTCGGCGGAGGCTTTGGACTTCGGCGCCGCCGGCAAGACTGAATTGGGATCGATCAAACACGGTCAGGAATTGTTGGACGACGGCGACTGCGGCGTCGAAGCTGTCGTGGCGCAGTCGCATTTCGATCGTGACTTCTTCGAGCGTTTCGCCGGAGTTGGTTCGGCAGACCGTGCGGCGCGACTGCCGGGAGAGCGTGGCTCGGGGTAAGGAGCCGAGCGACGAGCGGCCCGTCGTGACCCGGTCGGCCGGCAGGAGCGCGCCCAGCGCCGCGTCGTTGCTCCAACGTTGGTGAAGGGCTTGTTCGAGGTTCATGGGAGAGCCAAGCTACGGGGTTTTCTGGACGGTGAGGTACATGAGTTCGTCGAGGCGCCGGCGGCGATGGCTGCTGAGGATCTGGTAGGTGCTGCCGTTGGTTGCGCGGACGCGGCAGGTGGCATCCATCTCGATCTCTTCGGCCAGGTAGACGTGAAACCGGTCGACGGTTGCCGTTCGTTCGTCGGAGGCTTTCAGCCTCGTGCTGGCCGGCTGAATCCTGGCCGGAATGGCAGTGCGCCAGGGTTGCCAGGTGAGTTGCTCGGCGCCGGCGTCGGTTTTGGTGATGACGGCCTTGTCGATGTCGACGGTCGTATCCAGGCCGTAGGCGACGACCAGGTTGCGGCAGACGCAGTGCCAGCGGCTGCCGAAGGTCGCAGGGCGAACGCCCAGGACGGTCCAGTGGGCATCGTTTTGGTCGACAAGGACGTCGCCCGGCAGAGGCGTTTCGGCGAGCGCGGCAACCGGCAGGTGCCAGACGAAGTCGCAGGCCGTGTGGCGTCCGTCGGAGTCGACCGTATCGCGGCGGAGGACGGCTCGGCGGAGCGCCTGCGGAATCTCGATCGACAGGCTGGTGCCGGGGCGGGTCAAGGTCACCTGGCTGAGGCCGTCGGCAACGGTGGTGAAGTCATTTGCGGGATCGAAGTCAGGGGGCATGGGAGGGTTGTCGGGGTTCGGGGTACAGGGTTCAGGGTTCAGGAGGATGGGGGACTCATTCGTCGTTGGGATCCATATTCATGTCATTGCTTGGGAGCGGACTTCGACCGGCTGCTGGCCGGCCAGTTTGCGATCGCACCAATCGACGGTTTGTCGCAGCCGGTGGAGGTAGGCGTTCCACGAAACCGACTGGCCGTCGATCGTGTACGACGGTTTCGGATTGGCCGTGATTTCGGCGATCGAAGCCAGGGCTTGGCTCTTGATCGTTTGGAGCTGTTCGAGGTCGGTAGGCATGGGAGTTGTCGGGGTTCGGGGGTCGGGGTTCAGGAAGTTGGAGTTCAGGCTTCAGCCTGCAAAACACTCACGCGACCAGAACTCAGGTATCAGCCCGACTGCTGTGTGCAGTCGGGCTGATGGTTTGGTTATGGGGTCGCGGGTTTCCGACGCGTAGTCTGTCACAAGGGGCAACAGGTCCGAGTCTGGGACAGACTCGGCTACGCGTCAGAACTCGCTTCCGGTGCTGCGGACCACGTAACGAGGATTGATCACCGCGGCGGCGCCGCGTTCGCTTGCCTTGAAGCGGACGAAGATATCCTGGTTGAACTCGGCCTCGCTTCCGGTCGGCGATTGAGTGACGGTGATCGGCCAGTTCTCCATGTAAGCGAAAGCCTTCTTGAAGTCGCCGATGAACCACCACTTCTTTGCGTTGCCGGTCGTCTCGCCGGAAGCAACGATGCGGCGGTAGGCCAGCCGGCTGTCGACCACCTTGTAGCGGGCGAGCGGATTGGCCGAGACGGTGGTCGTGGCCGAGCCGGTCGCCGTGTAGGTGATTTCGCGGGCGTGGAAGACGCGAAAGGCCGCGTGGCGGCCGGCCGGCATCACCAGGACGGTGTTGGGCTGAACGAGAACCGGCTCGTTCGTATTCGGGTCGAGAATCTCGGCGAAGAGCTGCTCGGCGGCGTCGACGCTGGTCCAGTCGACGAGTTCGTTGTCGGCGAGGGTGTTCCGCCAGGGGCTGGCCGTCTGATAGGTATCGTAGGCCGTGCCCTTCCAGCGATAGTTGTTGGTCTTGCCGATGACCAGATCGATGAGCCGCTTCTCCTTGCTGAGGCCGAGGATCTCGCCGACCTCGGCGGCCCGGCTGAGGACGAGATGGGTCCGGTCGAAGAAGATCGCCTCCTTGGTGACCGGAACAATCAGGCCGCGTTTGGTGGTCGAGGGGGTTTCGATGTAGTCTTCGCCGAATCCGACATGCGGGTAGGGCATGCCGGGTGCGACTTCGGTTGCTTCGTCGCCGATTCCGGCGGCGCCGGGGATCTTCTCGCCGTCGAGTCGCGTGGGGATGGTGTCGACGAGTTTCGAGACGACGAACGCTTCCTGAGTGTAGGAATCGAGGATCTTGGCGTAGATCACCTGTCCGGCAACGTTGAGGAAGGCGGTCACGTCGACGCCATCGGCGGCTTCGCGGACGCTGACGCTGCCGGAGTTACGCGGGTCGAGCATTCGGATCCACTCGTGGCCGTCGGGGATGAGGCCCTCGGCCAGGTCGCGGAGGCTGAAGTCTTCGGGGTGGAGATCGCCCTCCGCGAGGGCCTCGGAGAGATGCTCGACGGTCTTCTTGGGGCCGTCGAGTTCGTAGCGGCGGCGGAGTTCGCGGTAGTTGAGGTTGGGCATGGGGATGTCCTTGGTAGTGTGAGGGTGGAAGTGGGAAGTTGGAAACAGGAGGTGTGATAGTCGCTGGGGTTGCCCCGGGGCTTGGATCACGATGAGTTGGGATACAGGCACTGCTAACAAGTAAGCAGTGGCACACCATTGGACAGTGGGAAGTCTTTGTCCTCGCTTACGCTTCGGGTTGGTGTTGTCAGATGCCGCCGGTCATGACGGTGGAGCGGATGTCGACAAGGACATTGGTGGCGGCGACGGGTGCGCGGCGGGCGACGCGGGCGATGGCCTGATCGGCTGCCGCGACCTTGGCGATCTGTTGGTCTTCGAGGGCGGTTCCGCCGGCGGCTTCGTCGACGCCCACCAGGTCGCCCAGTTCGTAGGTGCTGCTCGGGCAGTCGAACTCGAACACTCCGGTGGTGGCCACGCGGATCGGATCGGTGTCGCCGGCGCGGCTGCGCTGCATGGCGACGCCCAGGAAGTTGTCGGCAAAGAGCGACTGGTTGCCGGTTTCGGTGCCCTGGTCGGCCTGCGACGAGGCCGGTTTGGCGTCGTCGGCATCGAGATAGACCAGGTCGCCGATCTCGATCGCTGTGGCCGAATCGACGGCCGCGATCACGGGGTTGGTGTCGCCGTAGCGCCAACGCATTTTGTCGGTCATGAGAAGACTCCTTATTGAGGGGGAAGGGGTTGGGGTTCAGGGTTCAGGGTTCAGGGGTCAGGAGATGGAGCGGACGAAGGCTTTGACGTCGTGGGGTTGCTGGAGGTGGACGTGCGTTTGCTCGCGGCTTGTGGGGCGGGCGGCGCGTTCGGAGCCGAGGATGTCGCGGACCAGTTTGATTCGCTCGCGAATCAAGCGGCGGATGGAGGTCTCATCCTCGGCACTCATCAGCGATTCGACGAATGCCCAGGATCTTGACACCGCGGATGACCCCGCGTTGCCGATCCACCTGGATCGGCTGTCCGCGGGAGTCGACGTACTCTTGAAGCGTTTCGTTCATGTCGATTTCCTCGTACAAATGGCGACCAACAAAAAAAGCCCATCGGAGAACCACGATGGTTCTCGGATGGGCTCATCTTCAGTACTCGCCGTCGTCGGCGGGCCTGGTCCGATACCGCTTTAGTATCCTAGTTCGGAACTTGTGCGCATAATGCGCGCATGTCCTTGTGAAGGTTGGATTGCGGGCTTGCCCCGCTCTGGTGTCTTAGTTCGGGACTTGCGAACTCAGCGCCGACTCAGCGTTCCAGTTGTTCGACTTTTCGGCGGATGTGTTGGATGGTGCCGTCCTGGACGGTCAGTTCGAGGGCCGCGGTTCCGTGGAATCCCTCTTTGAGGACTCCCGCGAGGATCTCGGCCATCGCCGCGCGGATCTGCTCCATTTTCTCTGAGTTGGTTGGACGAGGAATGGCGGATCGCATGGATCACCCTCCAAGCACGGGCTGAATTCGATCTCTTACTTCAACGGCCTCAGCATACCAAAAAGCGGAAAAAACTCAATACATAATTTGAACATTTGTACACTTTTTTGAAAAATACTTGAGTTCCCTAAGCGGGGGGGATGTCGATGGGCCCGGTTTGAGACGAACCGCGGATTTCGCGGATTGCCACGGATTAAGAAGATTACGAGGAGCCCGGGGTGATCAAGACGCGCACCGAGGGTTACCTGCGCGTCGAGTGGGCAGTAGATGTGGACACACCCGTACTCTTCTCGCAAAGGTGCGACATGATTCATGTTCAAACACGCGTCAGGCGGATGAACCCTCCCGAATCATGCAAGTCGGCTCAACGAAGACATTCGGTCAGAACCTGAACGGTTCGGCGGATCTGATCTTCCGTGTGATTGGCGGTGATGAAGAATCGCAGTCGCGAGGCCTTTTCGGGGACGGCCGGGTAGAGGATCGACTGGGCGTCGATGCCTCGGCGGAGCAACTCGTGCGAAACTCGCACGCACTTCATCGAGTCGCCGAGGATGACTGGGACGACGGGCGTATCCTTGCTGTTGCCGATATTGAAACCGGCGTCGACGGCCAGTTTCGCGAAGAGGTTTGAGCGCTCCCGCAATCGAGCGACGCGTTGGGGTTCTTCCTTGAGGAGCCGAAGGCTCTCCAGGGCCGCGGCGGCGTTGGCGGGCGAGCAGGCCGTGGCGAATACGAAGGCCGGGGTCGTGTACTTGAGGTATTGGACGAGGATCGAACGGCCGGCGAGATAGCCGCCGCCGCTTCCAAGCGCCTTGCTGATGGTTCCCATCCAAAAATCGCCGTCGGCCGGATCGACGCCGAAATGTTCGCAGATGCCCCGACCCGTTTCGCCCAAGACGCCGATGGAATGGGCTTCATCGACATAGAGCAGGGCTTGATGGCGTTTCTTGACGTCGACGAACCGGGGCAGGTCCGGGAAGTCGCCGTCCATGCTGTAGACGCCTTCGATGGCCACGACGACGCGGCGGTATTTGCCGCGGACGTCGCTGAGAAGTTTGTCGAGGAATGCGAAGTCGTTGTGGGGGAAGGGGCGTTTGCCCGCTTTCGACAGGAGCGAGCCCTGAACGATGCTGTTGTGCGCCAGTTCGTCGTAGAGGATCAGATCTTCGTCGCCGAAGAGGTGCCCCAGCAGCGAGGCATTGGTGCCGAATCCGCTGGGGAAGACTGCGGCCGCTTCCGTTCCGGTGAACTGCGCGATTTCCTCGTCCAATTCCTGGAGGATGGTTCCGTCGCCGCCCACGAGGCGGCTGGCCGACGCGCTGGTACCGAAGCGGTCGATGGCGGCCTTGGCCGCGGCGACGACCCGAGGGTCGGTCGCCATGCCGAGGTAGTCGAAGCTCGTGTAGGTGATCGACTCGCGGCCGGCGATGGTGACGCAGGATCCGGCAACGCGTTCCTTCACCCGGAAAAACGGACTTTGGAAGCCGGCGGCAGCGGCAGCGGCGAGCCGCTGCTGGAGGCCGACGCACTCGGGAAATCGGGCGACGTCGCTCACTTCCGGCGAGATGACCTGCGGAGGAACCTCCGTCGAGGTTGAGAGAACAGCCGTTGCAGGTTTCGCGGGCGCGACGGCGACGTCCATCTGTTCGGCGATGCAGTTAACGAGATCCCGGCAGGTTTCGAGATCGAGGAGCGTGTCTTCCGAGAAGCGGATGGAGAACGTTTCTTCCATTCGATTGACGACCTCCATTCGCGTCAGCGAATCGAGGCCGAGGTCGAAAAGAGACGTATCCAAAGTGAGTTCGGAATCGAGCCCGCCCGGAACCAGAGCACGCACCTGCTCATAGACAGCCTCGGCAATCGAGTCCTGGTCCAACACCCCACTTTCAGGTCGGATTTGCATAGTTCCTCCATACCGCAACGAAGTGATGCTTCCGGACTTCCGGTGCCCTCTCCGACAGTCTGCCCAGAGTGAAAAGATGTGCGCTATCTTACTTTCTTATACGAATAAATGGAACTTTCGCCTAGCACTCCCCCTTTTGTGATTACTCGGCGGGGCGCCCCAGGGGAACTGCAAAGTAGCAGGCACGCTCCGCCGTGCCGTCCGCAGAACTGCCGGAATTCCCGATCTTCCGCGAACGGGGCTCGGAGAGTGCCTGCTACTTTTCTTGCCACGAGTGGACTTTGCAGTTCCCCTGCGGGGCGCCCCCTATTCTTTGCTTTTAGGGGGTCGAATCGTTATTCTGGTGGAACATCGATCCCCGTTGTTGGGGTGAGGCAGGCTGGACGAAAACGTACTTGGGAGCTCCACAGTGAATCGCAACAACCGGGCCGGCATGACGTTTTTTCTGCTTTCCCCCTTACTCCTATTGGCCGGCAATGTGCCGGCTGCCGAGCAGAATGTTCTGTTGTACGTCGTGGACGACCAGGGCTCGACCGACGCCGGGTGCTACGGCAACCCGGCGATCAAGACGCCCGGGCTCGACGCCCTGGCCGCGGCCGGGACGCGGTTCACCCACGCCTTCTGCACGACGGCCAGTTGCAGCGCCAGCCGGTCGGTGATCCTCAGCGGACAGTACAACCATGCCAACGGGCAGTATGGGCACCAGCACAGCTATCATCACTTCAGCAGTTTCCAGGAGGTGAAGAGCATGCCGGTGCTGCTGGCCGAGCGTGGCTATCGCACCGCATCGGCGGGCAAGTACCACGTGGCTCCGGAAGAGGTCTACCATTTTGAGGAATACCTCAACGGCCCCTCGCCCGCCCAGATGGCCGACAAATGCCGCGATCTGATCGCTGCAGACAGCGACAAGCCGTTCTTCTTGTATTTCTGTACGACGGAACCGCACCGGCCGTTCAAACGCGAAGGTTCGGATACGTTCGATCCGGCCGACGTGATCGTGCCCCCCTACCTGCCCGACACGCCCGAGTGCCGCGGGGAATTGGCAAAGTATTACGGTTCGGTGCAACGTGCCGACGCCGGCCTGGTTCGTCTCATCGAAATCCTCAAGGAAACCGGCCATTGGACCGATACGCTCGTCATCTATGTCTCCGACAACGGCATTGCTTTCCCGGGCGCGAAGACAACCCTTTACGAGCCGGGGATGCGTCTGCCGTGCGTCGTGCGCAACCCGCGGGCGGCCAAGGTGGGCGTCGTCACCGATGCGATGGTCACCTGGGCCGATCTGCTGCCGACCGTGCTGGAATTCGCCGGAGCACCCGCGAAGGGGCTTTCGCTACATGGTCGATCGTTTCTGCCGGTGCTTGAAACGGAGCACCCCCAAGGATGGGACGAGATCTATGCGTCGCACACGTTCCACGAGATCACGATGTACTACCCCATGAAGGTCGTGCGGGGGCGCAAGTACAAGCTGATTTGGAACATCGCCCACGGACTCGACTACCCCTTCGCCTCCGATCTGTTCGCCTCGGCCACCTGGCAGGGCGTGCTGGCCAGCGGTTCGGATACTTACGCCAAACGCAAGATCGACGCCTACCTGCACCGCCCAAAGTTTGAACTCTACGACCTGGAAAGCGACCCCGACGAGGTCGTCAACCTGGCCGATTCACCGGAGCGAGCCGAGGTGCTTGCCGAATTGAAGGAGAAGATCAAGGCATTTCAGAAGCGGACCAAAGATCCGTGGATTCTGAAGTGGGAACATGAATAGAGTCAATCTGCCGTAATTCCAGCCATTTTTCACGTCATCATGAAAGGGAATACCCATGTCGCAATTTCACGAGCTTTCGGGATGTGCTTGTTGTTCCATGAGCCGTCGCGGATTTCTGGCCGGCTGTGCAACCTGCACGGGCGCCATGGTGATTCCCATGGCGGGCCGAGTCGCCGCGGGGGCCGAGGCCAGGAAGAAACGCGTCCGCGTGATCTACTCGCTCCACGCCGACGTCCAGCCTCGCCCCGACTGGCCCAACGTGGGCTTCGATTTCAAGCCGGTGATGGAACGCATGACGGCCGCCCTATCGTCGGGCTGCCCGGAGATCGAGTTCATCCCCGCCACGGCCACCGGCGAGGAGCAGGCCAAGGCGATCCTGGCGCAGGACGCCTCGGCCAAGATCGACGGCTACGTCGTGGTGCAGATGAACTGCTGGAACAAAGTCGTGCAGACGATGGTCGCTTCGGGCAAGCCGGTGCTGTACGCCGACTTCCTCTACGCCGGCAGCGGCGGATTCCTGGTCTACACGGCCGGATTCCTTCGCCAGCAGGCGCCGAACTTCGGGTTCATTGGCTCATCCAAGTTTGACGATGTGATCGAGGCCGCCAAGTGCTTCCTGACCGTCGAGAAGCCCGACCAGTTCGGGGCGGCCGTGGCCAAGGTGCGAATTGCCAGGACTAAGCCGGCCGGCAGCCAGGAGTGCAAGCCGGACGAGTTCGAGGTTGCTTCCCTTTCGGAGTGGCAGAAGAGGATGAAGCAATCGAAGATTCTGACCGTGGGGGGCGAAGGCTGGCGAGGTCCGAAGCCGGTGATCGAGGAACTCGGCATCCAAGTGACCGAGATCCCCTACGCCGAAGTGAACGACGCCTGGAAGGCGGCCGACAAGGACAAGGCTCGCGAAGTGGCCGACATGTGGGAGAAGCGAGCCAAGACGATCGCCGACGTCTCCCGCGAAACCCTGGAGACCTCGGCGGCCATGTACCTGGGCCAGAAGGCCGTGCTCGAGAAGCACGGCGCCGACGCCATCACCATCAACTGCCTGGGCGGGTTCTACGGCGGGCACATCCACGCCTACCCGTGCCTGGGGTTCCACGAACTGTGCAATGAGGGATTGGTCGGGGCCTGCGAGAACGACCTGGTCTCGACGGCCACCATGGTTGCCCTCAAGAACCTGACGGGCGGTCGCACCGGATTCATCTCCGATCCGGTGGTCGATATCGCCAACCGGCAGATCATCTACGCCCATTGCGTGGCCTCGAACCGGGCCTTCGGTCCAAAAGGGGCAGACAATCCGATCGAGATCCTCACCCATTCCGAAGACCGCCAGGGGGCGTCGGTCCGCTCGCTGTTGCCGCTGGGGTATATGACGACGACCGTCGAACTGGCATCGCACCGCAAGGAACTGCTGTTCCATCGCGGCAAGGCCGTGGCCAACATCCCCGAAGACCGCGCCTGCCGCACCAAGCTGGCGGTCGAGCCGGACGGCGATCTGGAGAAGTTGTTCACCCAGTGGGACCAGTTCGGCTGGCACCGCGTGACGGTCTACGGCGACCTCAAGGAGCCGCTGTTCGAGATCGCGAAGATGCTCAAGTGGAAAATCATCGAAGAGGCGTAGTGTTTCGTTATCCTGCGGGTACGAAATTGTGACGCTCAGGATCGAATGATCGAACCTCGGCTCGGTGTTTGGCAAAACGGTTTTGAGACGGGCAACAGACTCTGAGGAGAACCTCCGCGGATGGCTGATTTCATGGAGAACCCAACCGACTTGCGGCGTGCTTCGCGCCGAACCTTCTTGAGCCGATCGTCGGCCGCGGTTGCCGGCGCCGCTTTGGGCAGTGCCGTCGCTCGCACGGCTCACGCGGCGGGCGACGAGACGATCAAGGTCGCGCTGGTGGGCTGCGGGTCGCGAGGAACGGGGGCCGCCTCCCAGGCCCTCAAGACCAAGGGCCCGATGAAGCTGTGGGCGATGGCCGACCTGTTCGAAGACCGGCTCGAGGCCAGTCTGGCCAACCTCACCAAGGGCCAGCAAGCCGATTATGACCGGGAGGCGCACGGCGGATTTGCCGGCAAGATCGACGTGCCGCCCGAGCGACGCTTCGTCGGTTTCGAAGCCTATAAGCAGGCCATTGACAGCGGCGTCGACCTGGTGATACTCACGGCCACGCAGCACTTCCGCCCCGAACACTACCAGTACGCCGTCCGGCAGGGCAAACACGTGTTCATGGAAAAGCCGTTGGCGGTCGACGTGCCGGGCGTCCGCCGCGTGCTGGCCGCCAATGAGGAGGCCAAGAAGAAGAACCTCAAGGTCGTCGCCGGGTTCATGTCTCGCCACGACCCGCGCTATCAGGAGACGATCAAGCGTCTGCACGACGGCGCCGTCGGCCGGATCGGACTGATGCGCTGCTACTGGAACACCGGTTTTTTGCGGGATACCCCGCCGCGCGCGGCGGACGAAGCGGAAATGGTCTACCAGTTGCGGCACCCCTACCACTTCCTTTGGCTCAGCGGCGATTACTTCGTCGACGCGCTCATTCATGCCATCGACACCTGTCTCTGGGCAAAGGGGGTGCACCCCGTCGCCGCGCAGGGCCAGGGCGGCCGGCAATTTCGACTCGAAAACCAAAGCGGCGACGGTTTCGACCATCATTTCGTCGAGTATACCTTCGAAGACGAATCCAAGATGTTCGCCCAAACGCGGCAGATTTCCGGCTGCTGGAACTGCGGCTCGAAATACGTCCATGGCGAGAAGGGAATCGCCTGGATCGACCGCGGCCAGATCGAAGCAGCCGAAAAATGGCGATTTCAGGGATCGGTCGGCAACCCGTATCAGATCGAACACGACGTGCTGATTGACGCCATTCGCAACGACAAGCCGCACAACGAAACGGAATACGCCGCGATCAGCACCATGACGGCGATCCTCGGGCGCATGGCCACCTACTCCGGCCAGATGATCACATGGGACGACGCCATGAAATCGACCGTCAGCTTGGCGCCTGAAGTGTATGCCCTTGACGCCGCCCCACCGGTTGTGGCCGACGCGAACGGCCAATACCCGGTTGCCATGCCCGGCGTAACCAAAGTCCTGTAAGCATTCGTAGCACAACAACAAGGAGAGCACCATGTCTGAATACACATCGAAAACCATCACGCGGCGCGAGGCATTGACGAGTTCGCTGGCAGCGGCGGGACTCGTGGCACTCGGCGGCAGGTCGGCACTGGCGGCATCGCAATCGGCCGGGAATGCGGTCATGCAAGTGGGTTGCGGGACGGTCTGTTTCCGAAAGCTGCCGCTGGAGGAGGCCCTGCAGCGTATCCGCCGTGCCGGATACGACTACGTCGAACCGCAGGCCATCCCGGGCTGGTGCCCCCATATCGACTTGTGGAAAGACGATCCGCAGGCGTTTCGCCAACTCGTGCAGAATCACGGTTTCAAGGGAGTTTCCGCCATGTGGTCGCCCAACGGGGCGATCATTCCGGATGCCAAGAGCGTCGAAGGCATCTCCCAGGCCCTCCGCTGGGCCAAGGAGGCCGGCATTCCCGTGGTCAACGCCGGCGACGGAAAGAAGCCTAACGGAATGTCGGACGACGATGCCTTGAAGCTGCTGCGCGATCGCTTGGCGGAGATCCTGAAAGTGGCGGCCGAGTGCCGAGTCTACCTGGCGATCGAACCCCATGGGACCTTCTCGCTGACGGCGGACGGGCTGAAGAAGATCATGGAATTGTCCGACTCGAAATGGCTGGGGGTCAACTACGACACGGCCAACGTTCATCGGGCCACCTATGTAGAGACGGTGGCCGGCGCCTACTCCTGGACTCCCTACGGCAAGCCGCAGGATGAAGTGGCGACCCTGAAGGCCGTGGTCGATCGGGTCGTCCACTTCCATGTGAAGGACGTTACCGGCGCAACCTGCGTACCTCTCGGAAAGGGCGAGGTCAATATCGTCGGTTGCCTTCGGGTCTTGAAGGAGCATGGATACTCAGGGACCCTTTCCCTGGAAACCGAGGGCGAGTTCGACGCCGAACAAGGTCAACGCCTGATCGAGGCCAGCAGGGACTACCTGCTCAAGACTCTCGACAGCATCTGAGAAGGATTTGCCGACATGACCCCGCGAGAACGAATTCTTGCCAGCCTGGAACATCGGCAGCCCGACCGTGTGGCCGTCGATTTCGGCGCCCATCGTTCCAGTGGAATCAGCGCGATCGCCTACGGGGCGCTGAAGAAGCACCTGGGGATCGAATCGGGCGACATCTACGTGTACGACATGGTCCAGCAACTGGCCGTCATCGAGCCGGAGGTGCTGGACCGCTTCCAGGTCGACACGATCGAACTGGGCCGCGGGTTCCTGACCGACGCGGCCGACTGGAAGCCGTGGCGGCTCCCCGACGGCACGCCCTGCAAGATCCCGGCCTACCAGGGAATGGAGGAAAAGGACGGCGACTGGTATCTGCTCGCCGGGGACGGGACCCGGCTCGGCGTTCAGCGCAGAGGCTGTCTCTACTTCGAGCAGTGTTACTGGCCGTGGGAAGGCAAGGCGGTCAGCGAGGTCGACTTGGACGAATTGCCCGAGGTGCTGGGCCGCTCCGTCTGGACAGGAGTGGCCGCTCCAGGCTCGCACCTGGGAATGTCGGACGAGGGCCTTGCTGCCCTGGCCGAAGGAGCGAAGCGGCTCCGCGAAAGCACCGATCGGGCGATCGTCGGCCTGTTCGGCGGAAACATGTTCGAGATCCCCCAGTTCCTGTTCCGCATGGACAGCTACCTGACGTCGGTGGCCGCCGAGCCGGAGGCTTGCCTGACGCTTTCGGAGCGACTTTGCGAACTCCACCTGGCGAATCTCGAAAAGTGGCTTGGCGCCGTGGGGCCGTATATCGACGTGATTCTCTTCGGCGACGATCTGGGCGGACAGGGCGGCCCGCTGATGTCGCCGGCCACGTATCGCCGGCTGTACAAGCCGTTCCACACCAGGCTCTTCCATCGGGCCAAGGAACTCGCCGAGGTGAAAGTGCAACTCCACTGCTGCGGCGGTGTGGAGCCTCTCCTCGGCGATCTGATCGAGGCGGGGTTGGACGCGATCAATCCCGTCCAGGTCTCCTGCCGCGGCATGACACCCGAGCATCTCAAGAAGACCTTCGGCGATCGTCTCACCTTCTGGGGCGGCGGGTGCGACACGCGGCACATCCTGGGCCACGGCAGCCCGGCAGAGGTTCGCGAGAACGTGCTCAACCTGGTCCGCACGTTTGCCCCGGGCGGCGGTTTCGTCTTCCAACAGGTGCACAACGTCATGGCCGACGTGCCGCCCGAGAACGTGGTGGCCATGTTCGACGCCGTGCAGGAAGTGGTGTTGGGATAGGGCGGCGCTCTGTTGATCGGAATCCTGCTGCCGCTGTTTTCTCAGGCTTCCGGCATCAACGCCGTAAATCATTACGAAACAACAGGATAACCATCGCCGTTCGATGGAGCAATTGATCGATAAGTGCATCAACCGCCAACCGGGCCCGCAACCATTTCACAACAGAAAATTAGTAAGTCACCAGCGTACTCCGACCTCGATCTTTGACCGTCCAACCAATGCCCCCTCGGCACGCACCAAGCCGACCCCTGCTATAATGAGCCCTCACCGGACGCGACGCCGCGCCTTGGTCCCGCCTCCCCCCAATCCACCAGGCATCCCTACGGAGCACCCCAATGCAAACGAATCCTCGACTCCAATCCTTGCCCTGCCTCGTCGCCACACTGGCTCTGCTGGGCTCGGCAGTCGCCTCTCAGGACGCCCTCGCCCAGCAGCCCCTCCGCTTCGAGGCCGAAGATATCACCGAGCCCAAGGATGCCTGGCAGGTCGACAAGTTCTCCGAAGACAAATGGAACCTCTGGTCGACCGACAAGGACGCTGAGAAAAAATGGTCGGAAGGCGTCGTCCTCCAGTCGCCGCGGGTGATGCAGGACCGGGCGAAGCCCGAAGACGGCGCACCCGTGTTGCACGCGGTCGTCAAAGACATCAAGCCGGGCAAATACTACGTCGACCTGGGCGGCGTCAGCCGTGCCATCGGAATCTCCTTCGATGGAAAGACCTGGCAGAGAATCGAAGGCTCCAAGCGAAACCTGGGGTTGATCGAGGTGGGTGAGGCCGGATTCGAACTGTGGCTCGACGACCGATACGCCTCAGCGGCCAGCCCCGGATCGTGCTACTTTGACTACCTCCAGTTCACGCCGCTTCCCGATCCCAATCGCAAACCCAAGGTCGAGGGCTTCGCGAAGACGCGGGTCGAAGAGCCGCTGGGACGCGGCATCGTGGCGCTACCCAAGGCCGACGGCAGCATCTATGTGGGCTGGCGCCTGTTGAAAGGCGATTCGGAAGACACGGCCTTCAACATCTATCGCCGCTCGGGATCGGACCAGCGGCAACTCAACGACGTTCCGTTGGCGAAGACCACCGACTTCGTCGACAAGACCCCGGCGCCGGGCGTGAAGAATGAGTATGTCGTTGCTCCCGTGGTTGGCGGCAAAGTGGGCCGGATGTCCGAGATCGCCGCCGCCGTTCCATCGAAGGAAGGACGCGACTACGTTGCCGTCAAGCTCGACGGCGACCACACCTTCCAGAAGTGCGGCATCGCCGACCTGAACGGCGACGGGGTCTACGACTACGTGATCAAGCAGCCAAACTCGAATATCGACCCCTACGAAAAGTACTGGAATCGCAGCCCCGATACCTACAAGATCGAAGCCTACCTGGCCGACGGCACCTTCCTCTGGCGCTACGACATGGGTTGGGCGATCGAACGCGGCATCTGGTACTCGCCCTGGCTCGCCTACGATCTCGACGGCGACGGCAAGGCCGAGGTCTGCGTCAAAGCCGGCGAGGGCGATCCGCGCGACCAGGACGGCCGCGTCGCCTCCGGCCCCGAGTATCTTCTCATCCTCGACGGCATGACCGGCAAAGAAACGGCCCGGGTCGAGTGGCCCGACCGCGGCGACTTCCCCAGCTACAACTACGCCTCGCGCAACCAGATGGCCGTCGCCTTCCTCGACGGCAAGACGCCTTCCCTCCTCGTCGTTCGCGGAACCTACAACGTCATCCAGGTCCGGGCCTACGAGTACCAATCCGGCAAGCTGCGCCAGCAGTGGCGCTGGAACGACGCCGAAGAAGGCGGCCGCTACCGCGGGCAGGGCGCCCACAGCATGCACGCCGCCGACATCGACGGCGACGGACGCGACGAAGTGTTCCTCGGCTCCGCCGTGCTCGACGATAACGGCGTCGGCTTGTGGTCCACCGGGCTCGGGCATCCCGACCATCACTACGTGGGCGACATCGATCCTTCCCGCCCCGGCCTGGAGGTCTACTACGGCATCGAAGCCCGAGCGCCCAGAAACGGCTGCTGCCTGGTCGACGCCCGCACGGGCGAGATCCTTTGGGGCCTCGACGTGCCCACGCGGCACGTTCACTCAACCGGCATGTGCGCCGACATCGACGCCACGGTGCCCGGCATCGAGGCCTATTCCTCCGATACCGACGCCGAGAAGAAGTCCAACGTCCGCTGGCTGTTCGACGCCAAGGGCAACATCCTGCGCGACGACCTCGACTGGGGGTTCGGCTTCAAGACGGTCCATTGGGACGCCGACCTCCAGCACGAGATCCTCCGCGGCCGGCGGATCCTCAACTACGGAAGCGACGACGCGATCGCAGAAATCGAAGGCTCGGCGGTCGGCTACGCCGACGTCCTGGGCGACTGGCGTGAAGAACTGATCGTGACGGTTCCCGGCGAGCTGCGGATCTACACGACCACGATCCCCGCCGCCGACCGCCGCGTCTGCCTGATGCAGGACCCGCTCTACCGGATCGACGTCTGCCTTCAGGCCATGGGCTACACCCAGTGCCCGATGACCACGAAGTGCCTGTCGGCCGAATGAGGCATGACCATGTTGCCCAAGGAGCGTATTCCGCTCAGCGACAAAACAACCCGCACCCGTAACGCGTCGCCGGGTCAACAAACGGCCGCGAAGGCTCGCGCTGCACGCCGATGGACTTCGCGGTCGAGGATTCGTTGCAGCAGTTCGCGGCGCAGGCGCATGAGAGTTGAGTCAGAAGCAACCGCCGGTGCGGGCTGACGCCGGCCGGTGAACACGCTTGCCGCGGTTTCCGGACAGATTCTCGACTGGCCGGCTCGTTCACGTCGCGTTCTTGGCGTTTCCATGTTTCCAGGGCCTTGGGACAAGGTGGGATCAACGCTGCGTGGTTGGTGCGGGGCACGCACATCTCGGGAGTAAACCGTCCCTGGCACTGCAAAATGCGGACTGCGCTCGCCTTTGCGGGCCGCGAGCGCAGTCCCACCGTCGGACTCCGGCTGGGATTCAGCCGAAATCAGAGACTCCAATTCTCTTATGCCCAGAAGCGGGCCAAGTCCGACAGGGAATCGAAGCGGCGGGATCGCATTCGCCGCAAACCCGTCCCACCTATCGTCTACCCCCCTGGGCCGCGGTCTTTCCCGCCGCGGTCCGACTTTTTCTTGGACGCTTGGGATGATTGCGTCAGAATAGCCGGCCGGGTATGATCGCGTGTTGCCATGACGGTGAACAACCGTCTCTCTTTCACAGTACGATGCCTCACAGCCAGAGCCATGTCCGACTTCGACGATTTTCGGAACACACGTCTGCTTCGACATCCCACCACGTGGATTCTGGCTGCCGTCGCTGGGCTGTATGGCGGCACTAACATGTTCCTTGTACGCGAGGAAAAGCGAGCCGCAGGTGCGGAGTTGCGTTGGTCGTCGCTTGGCGTTGAGAGAAGCGTTGACTTCGTGTTTGGTGCGGCAGTTGAGGTCTTTCTGGTCATGTGCGCCGTGTGGATGCTTGCAGGGACTGCTGAAAACCTCGGCGATTGGAAGCGTTTTGGATTGCTCTTGATGATCTACAGTGGAATTGTACTCCTTAAATTCGTTTGGTGAGGCATTTCGATGGGTGGGTGGTTCGATCTGCGTCCGCCGCGAGGCGGTATTACCTTCATGGCCGTGTGCTTCATGATTGCGGGGCTCTACTTCTGCTTCCACGATGGCGGCTCGTGGTACACGCGGGCGGTATGTCCCTGGTTCGCGGTGATCGGGGCTGGGCTGTGGCTCAAACACTCGTGGGCTCGCTGGGTGATGTTTGCCTTCTTCGTGCTCGCGGCTGTGCTGGCAACGCTTCTCGTTTTTGTGAAGGGACTCAGCGGGCGATGGATCGTTCAAGGAATCGTTATCGCCGGGGCGATCGCCGCCCTTTGGCAATGGGACGTCTATCCACCACAAGAGGTCGCTGACCCCGACGTGACAGACGATTCCTACGGATTCGAAGGAGAGAACGAGGATCGCTGAGGGGCTATCGTGACGCCCGTCGTTCACCCACAAACCACAATCTGCTTGACCATCCCCCCAAAAAGCCGGTAGAATCCAGGTGTTGGCGACCGGCGATAGGGAGGTTGATCCAATGCGGCCCACGTCGATTCTTCTCACCGCGTGTCTGACCCTCTTCCTCCTGGCCTCTGCCGTTCCCGCAGTGGCCCAGCAGGTCACCGTCAGTACACCCCACACGACCGTCAGCGACAGCTTCTTCGAGCATACCGGAACGAGTTGGGGCGCACGGGGCAGGAACTGGTTCTTCCAGTTCGGCCCCCCAGGAAATCCGAACGGCGCGGCGCCGCCGTTCGGCGGATTCGATCCCTCGGCCGGCGCCAACTTCGGGTTCGGATTCGGAGGCGGCCCGTTCAACGGCGGCTTCCTGGGCAACTTCTCGCAAGGCTCGCGCCGCTCGTTCACAAGTGTGACGCCCTCGGTCACCATGCTGAACGGTGGAACCGGCATGATCATGGATACCTCGGTGTCGCCCTTCGTGATGGGATACATCCCCGTTGTCGGCGGTTTTCCCATGGTGGCCCCGCCGTTCGTACAACCGATGACTCCCCCGGCAACCTATATCCCTCCAGGCGAGGGCTCGGGGCACACGGCGGTGGTTCAGGCCTTGCAGAATGCCTCCAAGGAACCGCCCTCGCCGAAACCCGATGTGGTTGACGCCCATGTTCCCGAGCAGGCAGACGACGACTTCACCCTCGTTGGACCCGAAGCGGCAGTAACCGGCAGTGTGGCTGCCGACGCCGGCGGCGGACGTTTGACCGCTTCGCAGCAGAGTTCGGCAGGTCGACCGGCGATGAGTGTGGCCGAGGCGCAACGAATCCGCCAGGCGGAGGCGGCCCAAGGGGACATCGAGGCCCAGCGATTGCTCGAACGAGGCAAGCACGCTCAGGCCGACGGGAAGCTGAGCGTCGCTCGCACCTACTTCAAGATGGCGCTGAATCGCGCCTCTCCCAGTCTCCGCCAGGAGATCTTGGGCCAAATGGCGTCTCTGTCCACCGCGGAAGACGCACCCCGCTAGGAAGGGGACCCTGGATGACGGATTGCTGGAGTGTCCCAGCACCCGATTCGTCTGTGCTACCGTGCTCAACCAACCGTGATGGCCTTGGATTCGGGCTGTCCGAAACGCTCAGGCCCTGCCGATGACCGAGCGAGGGGGAGGGCCCGTTTGACAGGTTGCACAGGCGCTCTATGATTCTGTTTTGATTGTCCGAAAACGAAGCCTGGCGACCCAGTAATCGGTCGATGCGAAAATGAATCGAAAAGGGAACGACGTGCCCAAGGGCGTCCTGCCCGAAGGCGTTCTGCAACGTCTGGCCGACGACCACGACCCCCAGGAAACCGAGGAGTGGCTCGAAGCCCTCGAGTTCGTCGTCCGCAGCGCCGGTCCCGAGCGGGCCGCCTACCTGCTCGAGCGTCTCAAACGCGAGGCGTTCAATATGGGGGTCCGTTTCGTCTCCAGTGCCACGACGCCCTATGTGAACACGATCACGCCCGACAAGCAGCCGGAATACCCGGGCGATCGGGCGATGGAACGCCGCATCAAGAGCCTGATCCGCTGGAACGCCATGGCCATGGTCGTCCGTGCGAACCGGGAAAGCGCCGGCATCGGCGGCCATATCTCGTCCTACGCGTCGTCGGCCACGCTCTACGAAGTGGCCTTCAACCACTTCTTCCGCGGAAAACAGGGCAAGCTGCCCCCCGATCAGATTTTCTTCCAGGGCCACATCACGCCGGGCATCTACGCCCGCGCGTTCCTCGAAGGCCGGATCACCGAAGAACAAATGGCCAATTTCCGCCGAGAACTGGCGCCCGGCGGCGGACTCTCGTCGTATCCCCACCCCTGGCTGATGCCCAGCTTCTGGGAATTTCCCACGGTCTCGATGGGCCTGGGACCGATCATGGCGATCTACCAGGCACGATTCAACCATTACCTGGCAGACCGGGGCATTGTCCCCGAGGCGGCCGGCAGTCGTGTGTGGGCGTTTCTGGGCGACGGCGAATGCGACGAACCCGAGACGCTGGGCGCGATCACGCTGGCGGCACGCGAGCGTCTCGACAACCTGATCTTCGTCATCAACTGCAACCTGCAGCGGCTCGACGGCCCGGTCCGCGGCAACGGCAAAATCATTCAGGAGCTGGAAGGCGCCTTCCGCGGCGCCGGCTGGAACGTGATCAAGGTGATCTGGGGCTCCGACTGGGATCCGCTGCTGGAGAAGGATACCGACGGGATCCTGGTCCGGCGGATGGACGAAGTCGTCGACGGCCAGTACCAGAAATACACGGTCGAGTCGGGCAGCTACATCCGCAAGCACTTCTTCGGTATCGACCCCTGGCTCGAATCGCTGGTCGCCGACCTGACCGACGAGCAGCTCCGGCGGCTGAAGCGGGGCGGCCACGATCCGCTCAAGGTCTACGCCGCTTACAAGGCGGCCTGCGAGCACAAGGGAGCCCCCACGGTCATCCTCGCCAAGACCGTCAAGGGATACGGGTTGGGCGAAGCCGGCGAGGGCCGCAACATCACTCACCAGCAGAAGAAGCTCAACGAAGACGAACTCCGCCACTTCCGCGAGCGGTTCGATATCCCCATTTCGGACGACGAAGTGGCCAAGGCGCCCTTCTACCGTCCGCCGGCCGACAGCCCCGAAATGAAGTACCTGCAATCGCGCCGCGAAGCCCTGGGCGGCTATGTGCCCAGCCGGCGCAAGTCGCTGGTCAAGCTCAAGCCGCCCAAATGGGAAGACTTCGCCGAGTTCTTTGCCGGCAGCGAGGGTCGCGACGTGTCGTCGACGATGGCCTTCGTCCGGCTCCTCAATCGCTTGATGCGCGACAAGGCGTTGGGCCGATACATTGTGCCGATCGTGCCCGACGAGGCCCGCACCTTCGGCATGGAGGCCATGTTCCGCCAGTTCGGCATCTACGCTCACAGCGGCCAGCTCTACGAGCCGGTCGACTCGGATACCGTGCTCTACTATCACGAGGCAAAGGACGGGCAGATCCTGGAAGAGGGGATCACCGAGGCGGGATCGATGGCGTCGTTCATCGCGGCCGCGACCGCCCACTCCAGCCACGGAATCAACATGATTCCCTTCTTCATCTACTATTCGATGTTCGGCTTCCAGCGGATCGGCGACCTGATCTGGGCCGCCAGCGACATGCGCTGCCGCGGGTTCCTGCTCGGCGGCACGGCCGGCCGGACGACCCTGGCCGGCGAAGGCTTGCAGCATCAGGACGGCAACAGCCTCCTCTACGCGCTTGCCTACCCGACTCTCCAGGCCTACGATCCCTGCTATGCCTACGAAATGGCGGCCGTCGTGCTCGACGGCATCCGCCGCATGTTCTTCGACGAAGAGGATGTTTTCTATTACATCACGTTGATGAACGAAAACTACGAGATGCCGCCGTTGCCCATGCAGCAAGACGTTTCGGGCCGGAATGTCTCGGAAGCGATCTGCCGGGGAATTTACCGCCTGTCTTCGCGCGACTTGGGCAAGAAGTCGCCCAAGGTCCGCCTGTTCGGCTCCGGGGCTATCTTGCGAGAGGTGCTGCGTGCCCAGGACATCCTCGACCAGCAGTTCGGCGTGTCGAGCACGGTCTACAGCGTGACGAGCTACAAGGCCCTGTACGACGACGGGAACGCGTGCGAGCGTTGGAACCGGCTCCATCCCGGCGAGAACCGCCGGCCCTTCGTTACCCAGGCGGTCGACTCGGAGGGCGGGCCCATCGTGGCCGCCAGCGACTACGTGAAGGCCGTGCCGCTGTCGCTCGCCCGTTGGCTGCCGGGGCCCTATGCCGTGTTGGGAACCGACGGCTTCGGACGCAGCGAAGCCCGCCAGGAACTGAGGCGGTTCTTCGAAGTCGACGCCGAGAACATCGCCCTGGCAGCCCTCACCGAACTGGCCGATCAGGATAAGTATCCCCGCGAGAAACTGGCGGCGGCGATCAAGAAACTCAGCCTGGATCCCGAAAAGCCCAACCAGACGGAAGTGTAGATTTCTCCAGTTTGAGGAATCCTGATTTGTCATTTCGGATTTGTTTCGGATTTCGAGATTCGGATCTCGTATTTCACCCCAACGCCACTTTATCCATTGCCGTCCACATACCGACATGAGCATCGAATTCAAACTACCCGAACTGGGCGAGAACATCGAAAGCGGCGACGTCGTCAACGTGCTGGTGCGCGAGGGCGACGTGATCGAAGGGAATCAGGGCGTCGTCGAACTGGAGACCGACAAGGCCGTGATCGAAGTGCCCTGTCCCCACGCGGGCAAGGTCGAGAAGATCCTCGTCGGCAAGGGCGATACGGTCAAGGTAGGCCAGGTCCTGCTGACGATCGACGGGGCGGCCGAAGCGGAGCCGCAGGCCCCGGCAGACCAGGAGCCGCCGGCGAAAGAAAAGGCCCCGGCCAAGAAGTCGGAACCGGCGAAGAAATCGGCTCCAGCCGAATCGGCGCCCGTTGCGACGCCGCCGTCGCCTGCTCCTGCCGCCGAAGGCGGACCGATTCCGGCCGGACCGGCCGCGCGTCGGCTGGCTCGGGAGATGGGCGTCGACCTGGCACGAGTCGCCGGCTCCGGGGCTCGCGGGCGGATCACCGTCGAAGACGTCGAGGCCGCCGGGTCGGGCCGGAGAGCCGCCGCGCCGGCGGCACCGATCGGCCGGCCCGTCGTTCCCCCCGGCACGCCCGGCAGCGACAACTGGGGCAGCATTCGCGTCGAAAAGATGTCGAAGATCCGCCGGACGATCGCCGCCCAGATGGTCAAATCGGTGAGCACGGCGCCCCACGTGACCAATTTCGACGACGCGGACATCACGGTCCTCGAGGAGATGCGGAAGAGCGTTCCCAAGGGTTATCTCGGGGAGGACATCAAGCTGACGGTGATGCCGTTCGTGATGAAGGCCGTGGCGGCCTCGCTGCGGCAGCATCCCGTGCTGAACGCCTCGATCGACGACGAAAACGAGCAAGTCGTCTACAAGGAATATGTCAACCTGGGAATCGCCGTCGACACGCCTCGCGGCCTGGTGGTGCCCGTGATGCGGGGCGTCGACCGCATGACCATCGGGCAGATCGCCGGCGAACTGGCCACACTGGCCGGCAAGGCCCGCGACGTGAGCTTCACCATTGAGGACCTCCGCGGCGGCACCTTCACAATCAGCAATCTCGGGGCCGTGGGGGGGATCTACAGCACTCCGGTCATCAACCATCCCGAGGTGGCCATACTGCTCCTGGGTCGTTCGCGATGGATGCCGATCGTCCGCGACGGCAATGTCGAAACGCGGTTCATGATGCCGCTGAGCCTTTCCTACGATCACCGCCTTGTCGACGGCGCCGCGGCCGCCCGTTTTCTCAACCAGGTGATCGACTATCTGGAGACGCCGGCGAAGTTGTTGATTACGGGGTAGTGTTGACGCTTTGCACAACTACAATGGGAAGCTTGGATCGAACAGCAAATACGGATACAAGATGGATACACAACTGGTAATCGTCGGTGGCGGACCGGGTGGCTATGCGGCGGCATTCCTGGCCGCAGACCTGGGGATGCGGGTCACGGTGGTCGACGTCGAAAAGCGTCTTGGCGGAGTCTGCCTGTTGCGGGGATGCATCCCCTCGAAGGCTCTGCTCCACGTGGCCAAAGCCATGGCCGAGGCCGAGCACCTGGCCGAATGGGGCGTGAGCTTCGACAAGCCCGCAATCGACCTCGACAGGATCCGCAAGCGGAAAGACAAGGTCATCTCGACCCTGACCGGCGGGCTCGGGCAGTTGGCCAAGAAACGCAAGGTCGACGTGATCCAGGCTCGTGCCACGTTTGAAGACTCGCGGACCCTCAAACTCGATGCGGTCGGCGACAAGCCGCTGGACGACGACCGGCTCCGCTTCCAGCACTGCATCCTGGCAACCGGTTCCAGCCCTACGAAGATCCCGGCCTTCAACATCGGCTCCAACCGGGTGATGGACTCGACCGGGGCCCTCGCGCTGCCCGACATTCCCGAGTCTTTGCTGGTGGTCGGCGGCGGCTATATCGGCCTGGAAATGGGGACCGTCTATGCCGCTCTCGGCAGCCGCGTCTCAGTGGTCGAATTGCTGGACGGGCTGCTCCCCGGTGCCGATCGCGACCTGGTCAAGCCGCTGGCCAAGCGGCTCTCGGGCCAGTTCGAGTCGATCTGGCTCAACACGAAGGTCGTCTCCATGGCCGAGCGGGACGACGCAGTCGAAGTCACCTTCGAGGGCGACCTGGACGAGAAGGTCCACCGGTTCAGCCGGGTGCTGGTCTCGATCGGGCGCCGGCCGAACAGCGCCGGCCTGGGCCTGGAGAACACCAAGGTCGAGGTGAACGAGAAGGGGTTCGTCGTCGTCGATTCGAAACAGCGGACCGCCGACCCCAGTATTCTGGCCATCGGCGACGTTGCCGGCGAGCCGATGCTCGCCCATAAGGCGGCCCATGAAGGCAAGGTGGCGGTCGAGGTGCTGGCGGGCGAGCCGGCCGAGTTTGCCCCGCGGGCCATCCCGGCGGTGGTCTTCACCGATCCCGAAATCGCCTGGGCCGGATTGACGGAGAACGAAGCCAAGGCGAAGCAAATCGACGTTGCCACGGCCGTTTTCCCCTGGGCGGCCAGCGGCCGGGCACAAGCGGTGGGGCGCACCGAGGGATTCACCAAGTGGCTGATCGACCCGAAGAGTGAGCGGGTCGTCGGGTGCGGCATCGTCGGGCCGGGAGCCGGGGATCTGATCGGCGAGGCCGTGCTGGCGATCGAGATGGGTGCGGCCGTCCGGGATCTGACCGACTCGATTCATCCTCACCCCACCCTGACCGAAACGCTGGGGGCGGCCGCCGAGGTCCATTTCGGCACGGCCACGGACCTCTACCGGCCGAAACGCTAGCGCCCGGCGCCGCCGAGAGGCGTCAGGGGAACTGCAAAGTAGCAGGCACGCTCCGCCGTGCCGTCCGCAGAACTGCAAAGTAGCAGGCACGCTCCGCCGTGCCATCCGCAGAACTGCCGGAAATCCCGATTTTCCGCCAGCGGCGCTCGAAGAGCGCCTGCTACTTCTCTTGCCACAAGAGGACTTTGCAGTTCTCCTGGAGGAGGCGTGCCGGGCCTTGTATTTTCGAGGCGATTCGCTATCCTTGATTCGTGCTATCGACAGACAAACGACTTCCCGATTTGCCGGGCGGCGCGACAACCCGGGTTCTGTGGGAGAAACCGAGAGGTCGTTTTTCGGCTTGGTCGTCGACAATCTGATGTACTCTCGCCGGATTCCCGGATCGGACCGTGAGCTGTGGTTGTTGCGGGCACGGAGCACGCCGGGCCGAATTCCCCCATGCTGCTGCGATCGTGTCTTGGCTTCCTGGACGTCCTTCACGACCGAGGAGCACATCCTTGCCAATCCCCGTGCCGCCGCGCCCTCATCCAGGGCCGTCTTGGGCAGAGAACAGGAGATGACGAATGGAACGAACGGCTAAACTGACTTTCGAGGGGCATGAGCTTGAACTGCCCATTGAAGAGGGTGCCGAAGGCGAACTGGCCATCGACGTCAGCGATCTTTACGGCAAGACGGGCGCAACGACGCTCGATCGCTCGCTGGCCAACACGGCCCTGTGCCGCAGCCAGATCACCTACATCGACGGCGACAAAGGAATTCTGCGTTACCGCGGGATTCCCATTGAAGACCTGGTCTATCGGCCCAACTTCGTGGAGATCGCCTGGCTGCTGATTTTCGGCCGGCTTCCCAATCGCCAGGAGCTTTCCGACTTCAGCGAAGCCCTGTCGAACAACCAACTCCTGCACGAAGGTCTCAGGCACCAGTTCCAGCACATTCCGGTCGACGCGCCCCCCATGGCGATCCTGTCGGCCATGCTCAACAACCTGGCCTGCTACCACCAGGAACTTCTCACGGTCGAAGACACGGAGCAGTTCACGCTGGCCGCCGCCCGGCTGATCAGCAAGGTCCGCACGATCGCCGCGTTTTCCTATCGCCGGTCGCGTGGTCTGCCGATCATCCATCCCGATCCGGCCCTCCGCTACTGTGCCAACTTCCTCCACATGATGTTCTCCGTCCCCTACCGGCACCATGTGCTCGATCCGGAAATCGAGGACGCGTTGAACCTGATTTTTATTCTGCACGCCGATCACGAGCAGAATTGCAGCACCGCCACGGTTCGCACCGTCGGTTCGGCGAGAGCCAATCTGTTCGCCTCCTGTGCGGCGGGCGTCTGCGCACTCTGGGGCCCCCTCCACGGCGGAGCCAACGTCGAGGTGATCAGCATGCTCGAACAGATCGCCGCGGGCGGAATGGAACCCGAGGAGTGCATCCGCCTGGCCAAGGACAAGGACTCCGGGTTCCGGCTCTTCGGATTCGGACACCGCGTCTACAAGAACTACGATCCCAGGGCCAAGATCCTGCGCGAGACCTGCGAGCGGGTGTTTGCCAGGATTCAGGTTCGCGACCCGCTGCTCGATATCGCCCGGAAACTGGAGGAACTGGCCCTCAAGGACAGCTACTTTGTCGACAGGAGGCTCTATCCGAATGTCGATTTTTACAGTGGAATTATCTTGCGAGCGATGGGCATTCCGACGAATATGTTCACGGTGTGCTTTGCCATCGGACGTCTACCGGGTTGGATCGCCCATTGGAAGGAACAGCATGACGACCCGTCGAGCCGGATCATCCGCCCCCGCCAGGTGTATCTCGGCTCGAAGCAACGCGGCTACGTGCCCATGAGTGAGCGGTAGCAGCAGGACGCCGATCGTTCCCTTCCTCCAAGGACCGACTTGTGCTCCGAACGCGTCAGAAACTGGGAAAATACGTGATCGAACGGCGACTGGCCGAGGGACCGTTCGCCAACGTCTATCGAGCGCTCGACACGATTGAGGGTGTCCGAGTGGCGCTCAAGGTGCCCCAGCCCCATCTGGTGACCAAGGAGCTTCTCGAAGAATTCCGCGAAGAAGTGCGCCTCATGGCGAGGCTCGATCACGCCCATATCCTGATGCTGAAGGACGCCAGCCTGATCGACGGACACTTCGTCATAGCCCTTCCCCTGGGGCAACGAACGCTTGCCGATCGCATGCAGACCCGCATGGGACTGAAGACAGCGCTCCGCTACGCCGAGCAGATGCTCGACGCCGTGGCCTACGCCCATGAGAACCGCATCATCCACTGCGACCTGAAGCCGGAGAACTTCCTGATTTTCGACGACGATTGGCTGCGTCTGGCCGACTTCGGCATCGCTCGGGTGGCCCGCCGGACCATCCAGGGCTCGGGTTGGGGCACCCTCGGCTACATGGCGCCGGAGCAGGCCATGGGCAAGCCTTCGTTCCGTTCCGACGTTTTTTCGCTCGGCCTGATCCTCTATCGGATGTTCTCCGGTCGCCTTCCCGATTGGCCCTACGACTGGCCCCCCGTCGGCTTCGATCGCCTACGCCGCCAGATCCACCCCAAGATGATCGAGGTCGTGCGGCGTGCCATGGAATTCCAATCCCGCCGCCGCTACGCCGATGCCAGCCAGATGCAGGCAGCCTTCCTGCGAGCGCGGCCCGCGGCGCTCAGGTTCCGTGCGCAGAAAGCCGGCAAGAAGGCCCGATCCGACACCGACAAACGGGACTGGAAGACGATCCGCTTTCAACAGTTTCAACGCGAGCACGGCCATGAACTGGCGGCACGGCACACGTGCCGTCGCTGTGGCGGCCCGGTGGCCGAGGCCATGGCGTTCTGCTGCTGGTGCGGAACGAGCCGGACCGTCCATCGCGGCGAAACGGCGTTTCCGGCCGCATGCCCGCGATGCAAGCGAGGCCTCAAGCTCGACTGGCGATTCTGTCCCTGGTGTTTCGGGCCGGGATTCGAAGTCACGACCAACCGGCAGTTCGGCGACATACGCTACGAAGGGCGCTGCGAGAATGCCAAGTGCACGCGAAAGCAGCTCATGCCCTTCATGCGCTATTGTCCCTGGTGCCGAACCAAGGTGCGGAGAAGATGGAAAGTACCGGGGTCCTCGCAGAGGTGCTCTTCCTGCGGATGGGGAGTCTTCCGGTCCTACTGGAGCTACTGTCCCTGGTGCGGAAAACGGATTTCTGCGGAATGAGCCGGCGGCAGGGAAAAGGACTGCCGGCCAGACCCGTAACTCAGGCTGGATGACCTGTGACTGATACTGCACGAACCTACGTCGGCCTGGACATGGAGGCCTGCGAAGCCGTTTCGACGTCCTTGGGCACGGCGGTCGTCGTTACCTCGCGTGCTCCGGGCAAGGAGACCGGCAATGAGGATGCAGCCGCGATCCTCCCTGCCGGCCCCGATTCCCTGGTGCTTGCGGTCACCGACGGGTTGGGGGGCGGACCCTCCGGCGAGATTGCGTCGAATATCGCCCTGCAAAGTCTGGCCGACGCGGTCGAACGCGCCCTTCTGGGAGATATCCTGCTGCGTGCGGCGATCCTCGACGGCTGCGAAACGGCAAACCGGACGATCCTCCAACTGAGCAAGGGCTCGGCAACCACCCTGGCGGCGGTGGAGATCCAAGGCCGAACGGTGCGGCCCTACCACGTGGGCGATTCCACGATCCTCGTCGTGGGGCAGCGCGGGAAGGTCAAGTTGCTCACGACCTCCCATTCCCCGGTCGGTTTTGCCGTCGAAGCAGGGATGCTGGACGAGCAGGAGGCCATGTTTCACGACGACCGGCATATCGTATCGAACGTCGTGGGATGTCCCGCCATGAAGATCGAACTGGGGCCCGTCGTCGAACTGGCTCCGCACGACACCCTGCTCCTGGCAAGCGACGGCCTGTTCGACAACCTGCACCTCGACGAGATCATCGAACGAATCCGTAAAGGCCCTCTGGCCAGGTGCGCCGAGCGGCTGCGTGCCGACGCGCGACAACGCATGATCGCCCAAGAACCCGGCAAACCGAGCAAGCCCGACGATCTGACGTTGATTGCCTTTCGCCAGTCGCCGCCGCAAGACTGACGGGGCATGTCCCGGTCATTGCGTCCAACCGTTCAGACAGTCGGCCAGCCAAGCGGCCAGATCCGGACGGAGGGGCGGATCGGGAGCGGCGCCGTAGTCGACTGCGCCTCGCGCGTAGGGACCGCCGTCGTACGCCCGGCGAAACACATACTGAATGTCCAGCGGCACTTCCGCTTCGCCCTTGCGCAAGGGGACGGGGATACAGGGGAGCGAGTCCTCCAGGCGAACGGGGAATAACTCGAAATCGAGTTCCGCCCCACGTAGCCACGCACGGTCTACGGCAATCACATAGTCGGGCCGAGGCTCCAATTGGCTGGTCAATTCGACGATCGCCGGCCCCCCGACCAACGGCTCGCCTCCGCGCAGCAGATCCAACTCGATCAGCGACGTGTCGCTGCTCAGAATCTCCTGCTGCTTCGCCTCGTAGGCCCGGCGGTCGGGGCCGGGGCGCTTGTTCGTCGGACTGACGATCTCGATCAGCGTCACCAGCGCATGGCCCCGCGATACATCGCGAATCTCGACGAAATGGTGGCGCAGCGGCTCGTTGGGAACCTTCATGCGGACCGAGGGCGAAACGTCGGCTCGCGGCTCGTCGAGCACGGCCACCCCGGCATGTCGAGAAGCCGGCACTCGCGGTTTGACCACAGCGACGTCAGGGACGATTCGCCGCGAGGGTTCGTCCCCAACGATCCCCACCTCCGGCCGCATTTCAAGCCGTGCGTAGTAGGGGCGAGGGAGCGTGTGGTTCAGTACGATACTGATTTCGCCAGCCAGCCGGTCAAGAAAATCCGGCCAGATGTCTGGAGTTTCCAGGTAGGGATCCATTCCAGGAAAAGGGGAAGGCATGATTTGGCTCCCGAGGCGTCTTGGCTCCAACACGATTGTACCGCCATCGTACCTCGTCATTCCAGTGGGCAACCGAGGGTACCAGAAGGTGGCGCAAGCGTTTACCCGCGCCAGGCGGCCTTATAACTGAGCCCCAGATTGAGAATGCGCTGAAGCAGCATCTCGTAGGAGATACCCACCCGCTCCGCACTCTCGGCGAAATCCTCGCCGTATTCCAGGTTGGGGTTCGGATTGGCCTCCAGAAGATAGACCTGGCCGTCTTCGCCCAAACGCAGATCCATCCGGGCATACCCGCTGAGGGACAGGCAGCGGTAGACTCGCTTGCAGATGCTGGTGATCTGCCGGTCGACGCCGGGCGGCAGGTGCCTCGCGGGTCCCGTCTTGATGCCCAGCGCCTTCTGCGTCTTGGCGTCCCACTTCACCCGGCGAGTGGCGATCCGGGCCATTCCTTCCGGCATTCTCGTGAACCGCATTTCCCAGATCGGAAAGGCCGTCAGACGCTGATTCCCGATCAAACTCACGTACAGTTCACGCCCTTCGATGTACTCTTCGGCCAGTGCGTCGGTGCGCACGTGTTCGTGGACATAAGCGACCTGATCGGCCAACTGGTTCTCATTGCGAACGATCGACTTCTGGGAGATGCCCATGGAGGCCTCCTCGTTGACCGATTTGATCATCAGCGGGAAACCTAGCCGTTGCGGACGGCGGACGCTCTTACCCCTCTCGAAGACGATGAACTTCGGGGTCCGGATCCGATGGTAGGAGAGGATCTGCTTGCACAGCGCCTTGTCGTGGGAGAGCATGAGCCCGCGAGGATTGCAGCCCGTATAGGGCTGCTTGATCAATTCCAGATAGCTCACCACGTGCTGATCGTAGACGGCCACCCCGTGGAACTCCTCCACCAGGTTGAAGGCGATGTGGGGCTTGTGCTTGCGGATCGCTCGGCGCACGAGCCCCAGGTCGTCGCTGACCCCGAGAGGGAAGACGTCGTGGCCCAGGGCTTCAAGCCCGGCGCAGACGTCGTATTCCGACTTCCAATCGGCAATCTCTTCGTCGGAGAGACCTCTGATCGTATCGGGGGGTACCAGGTCCTCGTGCATCAGAACGAGGATTCGGAGTTTCTTCATGGAAGGGTTCAGAGTTCAGGGTTCAGGTCCCAGACGCCGGACTCCAGGGTCTTGCAGCGCGACACGTTCTCCGCAGCAGCACTGGTACCTCTTTTTCGCTGCTGCGAGATTCGCCCTATCAGCCCGCCGACGAAGTCAGGTCCTACAAAGCCACGCGATGGTGGCCGGCATGTAGGTAGTTCATGGTTTGGACGGTCAACATCACCAGCATATCGCGCCGGACGGCATCCTCGCTACGGTCGACGCGGAGTCTCATCTTTCGACAACTGTCGATCATCTCGCCCAGGACCTGGTCGATCGTGTACTGATACTCCCCCGTCCAGTGGGCAACGAGCCGGCGCAACTCCGGGCGGATTCTCCGCAAATAGCTTGCCGCGGCGGGAAGATCGGTCTGGTCGGGCTCGCCGGAGAAGACCCGGCGCAGGTCGCGGTCGTGGAAGTTGGGATGGTCCAGCCCGTAACGGCCCCGCTTCTCCCGATAGTGCTCACCCAGCGTCTTCTTCATGTCGCGCAATCCGGCCACGTGCTGGCGACAGGTGTTGCTGGGCCTCGCACCGATCAGTCCCTTTATGGTCCGGTCGACATATTCCAGCTTCTTCAAGGCCGGCCAACCGCGATATTGGGTCCTCCAACCGGACCGCGGCTTGAGCCAGACGGCAAAGGTTTCGGCGAAATCCTCCGCCGGATGGCTTTGGGCATACCAGGAATCGAGATGGACGACGTAGCTCCGGCTGTAGGGCCGCGGACTGTAATAATCAGGGTAGGGCTCAGAGTACTTGCCGAAGGTCTCTCGCCACTGGCGGCGCCGGTGCAGCCCGTAGGCCGTATCCAGCGCGTGACCGGCCTCATGCCGCAGGATCTGCATACACCACTCTTCCGTTCCACCTTCCACTTCCAGCACCTGCCGGCGTTCGAGCCGCGCCAACCGTGGATGCGCCAAATAGAACGGGATGGCCACGCCGGGCACTCCGTCGGGCGAGAACCACTCGTCAGACAACCAGAAATGGGGCCGAAAAGAGACGTGCCGCTGCTCTAACTCCTGGTAGAGCTTATAGATACGTCGTTCGAGCGGCGTCCCCTCGATACGCAGCTTCAGGTCGCACATGCGGACTTGCAGCAACTCGGCGTCCGAGAATTCGGCCCAGTGCAGCTTCTGCCCGTTCAGGCTGATGGCATGTTTGGCGATGCGATATCTTTTCGCGCGACGCGGCATCTTGAACCGGGCACCCCTTGCTTCGACTGACGAGTATCGTCCCAACTCACCCGAGAGAATTGGAACTGTTCCCTGGGCACAACCTGCAGTGCCTCTCAGCTTCCCACATACAGATGTCTGTCGTACGGTGCGTGTCCCTAATGGAGTATACCGTGTGATTTGGATTCGTTCCAGGTGATTTCGGGTTGTTGTTTGGTCGCCAACCCATATCGAAGGCGTCCCGTTGCTAATCATCCTGATAAAATCGCATCTGCGAAGGCTACCTGCGCGACCGCCGGAGCAGGAGCGCTACCAGCCAAATGAGCGCCTCGCCGAAGAAGAGCAACACCACCGTCGTGACGATCATGAACATCAGACTGTAGGCCGCCAGCAGGAACCAGAGGACCGGGTCCAGGTCTTCGGCCGACTTCTGAATCGCCAGCAGGACGCAGCGGATCCCTCCCAGGTAGACGGCAAAGGGGATGAACAGCAGCAGTGCCGTGGCCATCCCGAACTGCCTCTCCGGACCGGCTCGTCCGACCAGTCGCACGCAAAGGACTCCGATCGCCGCCAGCACCACCAGCGTGCAACCGGCAACCACGCCGGCCGTCACGGCGACGGGCGTGCCGGTGATATGGCTGAACAGGGCCGTAAGCAGGCCCAGATAGGCCGGTCCGACGATCAGGCTGATCGCTCGCTGCCGGAAACGGGGCGCAAACGGGCTTGGCACGTGAAAAACCTCTGGATGGGAACCGCAGTCTGGCCTCAAGACACGTATCAGAGTACCGCAGATCGGAGTCCAAAGGGAGACACCGGCCGGATTGCGGAATCGCTTGGTTTCCTCAACCTACGGCCAATGATATCGGGTTCGCAACGGAGCCTCTCAAACACCGCGGTTTCCATCGCGAAGCCCACGAGGAATCCGACCCCGTCAGCCGGAACGGTCGTAGCTTGCCTTGCTGTGCCCGGGCAGCTCGATGATTGTCAAGTGAGTGCTACCGCTTGCTGGCCACTTTCTGCGGTTGAAGAAGATCGTACATCGCCTTGGCCTCTTCCTCCGTCGCAAAGGCCAGATAACACCAGTTCTTCGCGGCGACGGCTCTCTGCCGCAGTACCTTCCCGTTGGCCGCCGGTCGTAGTTGCGATGCAGCCGCATTCCCGGCGCAATAGTAGTATTCGAAAAGCAGCATCGCGGCGCTCCTGCGACCTTGTGTCATCCTGACCGCACTGTTCTGCCTCGCCTGCCACCCGTAAGTTGTTGTTACGGTATCGCCGGACACGTAACGTGATTTCTTAGCCCCCATAGCAGAATCCGTGAACACGATCACGTACCAGGTGCTCTTGTCAGCAGGATTGACCTTCGAGGTGAAGCGGGTCTTGAGTTCCTTCTCAAAGCCCCTGACAACCTTCTCCTGGGCGACTGTGAGTCTTGGCTGTCCAAGCCCGGGGGCTTGCGCAAAGGTCCGGCTGGGAACAAGAACCGCGATCAGAACCGCGGCTGCAGCCAGTGGCGGGAGGACAAGAGGCGGCAACGCCGGGTAGCGAGACTGCCTGATAGATGGACACAAACGCAGGGCTTCGACGTTCATACTTTCTCCCTCCTCTTCTGAACAGCAGCTGCCACGCCATCTCACTACCTCCATGTTCGTGGTCCGCTTTCGAAATGGGGAAAACTCGCAGATCTCTTCCCGCGTCCCGCCATTTCTGCGTTGCACCTACCCCCAATTGGAACTACAATCGTCGCTGAGCCGGGTTCGAAGGCCCTTCTCCTGGAGCCTCTTCCGTTCAATGGACAATCGAAGCAACTACGAACCCTTTCCCACGACCATGTGGAGCCTCGTCAAACCGCCCGAGGAGGGCGACGAGGAGCAACATCGGGCGACTATGGAGCGGCTGGCTGCAGGCTACTGGAGGCCGGTCTACTGTTTCATCCGCAGCAGAGGCTATTCAGCCAGCCGTGCGGAGGACCTTACCCAGGAGTTCTTTCTGCAACTCTTGGATCGAGATTGGATCCGCCGAGCTGATCGCCAACGCGGACGCTTTCGAACCTTCCTCCTCACGATTCTGGTTCGTTTTCTCAGCGATCAAGGGCCGAACCGAGCCCCGCGCCAACGACAGTTCGACACCCGCATGGTGCCGATCTCATCGCTCATCCGCGACGGAGACCGGCACTTCGAACCCTCGGATTCGCAGACGCCCGAACACGTTTTCATGCGTCAGTGGGCGAAAGCGGTCGTCGCAACCACGTGTCGGCGTCTCGAGACATGGTGCCGAGAGCGGGGGAAATCGCAATGGCATGACGTCTTTCAGCTTCTGCGTTTTCCTGATCCGGGAAGACCGCGGCCCACTCAAGAGGCGATTGCCGAGCAACTCGGTATTTCTCGCGATCAGGTCCGATATGCCGCAGCGGAAACCTCATCGCAGTTTGCCGAACTCCTGCGTCAGGAAATCGCCGGCCAAGTCGAATCCGGGCTGGACATCGAGCAGGAGCTTTGCGACCTGCAAACGGTCCTCGCGGAATAGCTGTGGAACTTGCCGCCGGGTCTGCCTTCCGTTCGTGATAGGCACGCCCGGTGGCTGGAAATCGGCTTGCGACAGACTGACCCAGGTGAAGGTCGACGAGATTTCAGGTAACTCTGTACGGCATTCCCCAAACCCTGATTTCTTCCCGAATACAGTGGTGACGTGAGTCGATCTGCTGGACGAAAAGGGGCCGAATTCCAGGAACTAAGGGGGGAAGACCGTGCCGGCAAAATCTCCAACACCAGACCGCTGCGACGGACTAGTTGTTCCCCCCAACGGTTGTGGTACAATCGGTCCCCACGGTGACACCTGCTGCGGCAGGGCCGTGGAGACCCGCGGTCCGGCCAGGACCGGCAGAGATTTGGCTCCAAATGGGGGGAGCCGTTTGATGAAGCGTCTCAGGATCCAGTGTCCCAACTGCGGAAAAGCTTATGAGATCGCCGACGAGAGCCTTGGGGCCCGGGCGGTCTGCAAACACTGTCAGCAGACGTTCACGATCAGCCTCGATCAAACGCTCAAACCGCAGTCCGGCCCCCAACCGGCGCCTTCTCCAAACCCCACGGAATCCGACAGCAGTGGCCCCCGAAAAGGTAAGAGGATCGGGCACTACAAGCTCAAAGAAAAGCTCGGCGCCGGGGCCATGGGCGAGGTTTGGAGAGCCCGCGATCTCCGCCTGGCCCGCGACGTGGCGATCAAGTTCCTGCCCGGCGTTTACGCCAGCGGCGACGAACGGCTCAGACGGTTTATGATCGAGGCGCGTGCGGCGGCCCGGCTCGATCACACGAACGCGGTGACGATCTACGAGATCAGCGAGGAGAAAGGCGTTGTCTACATCGTCATGCAGTACGTGGCGGGCGCGTCTCTCGACAAGGTTGTGGCGAAACAGGAGCGGATGGACTGGCGGGATGCCACGCGGGCCGTTCTTGACGCCGCTGCCGGCCTCGGTGCCGCACACAAGCAGGGGATCGTCCATCGCGACGTGAAGCCGGCCAATCTTCTCCGCGATGCGGAGGGTGTCACTCGCGTGGCCGATTTCGGTCTGGCGAAGGCCCTGGCCGGTACGCAGCAGATCAGCCGGGAGGGTGCCATTCTGGGCACGCCCGCCTTCATGGCGCCGGAGCAGTGGATCAATCGGGGTATCGACCACCGCAGCGACCTCTACTCGCTGGTCTGCACTTACTACTACCTGCTGACGGGCGAAACGCCTTTCGAAGCGCCCGAGATGATCGCGCTTCGTTATCAGCATGCGGAAGTGCCGCTGCCCGACCCTCGCGAGTACGCGGCCAATCTGCCGGACGGCGCGTGCCGCATCCTCATCCGCGGCACCCAAAAGCCCCAGGCCGACCGGTACCAGACGGCCGACGAGTTGATCGAAGCCCTCAAGGCCGTCCTGGAGACGCCTCAGGAGTCGATGTTCTCCGGCACGCCGTGGGAGCAACTGATTCTCCAGGTGAGCGCCTCTGAATATCCAACCCTGGCGGATGAGCCGCTGGCTTTGTTAAGAAGTTCCCAGGCCCAGCGAGTTCTGAAGCGGATGCGTTCGAAGCCGCCCACGATCAAGTGGATTGCCGCCGGCCTGATCGGCTTCTTCGCGTTTCTTTGTCTGGGCGTGATTCTTTACGTCTCCACCGACTATGGGACGGTGAAGATCGAACTGCCGTACGACGACCCCGGAATCGTGGTCAAGGTCGACGACAATGAGATCGATATCGCCGGTCTAGGGGAGCCGCTCAAGTTCAAGGTGGGAGAGCATGGGCTGGAGGTAGCGTCGGAGAAGTACACATTCCAAGGGCCCCGGTCGTTTCGAGTGAAACGCGGGGCGAATGACCCATTAGTGGTGACGTTGGTGCCGAAGAAGGGGGCAGGCAGCGTTGCGCAGGTTGAGAAGAGCGAGTTGAAGAGGATAGCGTCGTCATCGGAGGAACCAGCCTTGTCGGGGGGAACTGCAACTGCGCCGCTGGTCGTTGCAGGTGCGGGGATCAAGAATGCGCCCGCGCAGGTGGACCAACCGTCTGGTTCATCGCGTTCTGAATCAGGACAATCGCATCCCCCATTAGCTATTGCCCCGTTCGATGCCGATCAGGCCGCGCGATACCAGCAGGAATGGGCAAAGTATCTCGGAATGCCGGTCCAACTGGAGACCTCAATCGGGATGAAACTCGTCCTCATTCCGCCGGGCGAGTTCACCATGGGATCCGCAGGCCCCGGAAGCGACGGCAACGAACGACCCGAACATAAGGTGGGGATCAGTCGTGCCTTTCTGATGGGGGCTCATGAGGTCACCGTTGGTCAATTTCGCAGGTTTGTGGAAGACGCCCGGTATCGTACTTCTGCAGAAGAAAGCCCCCAAGGTGGTGTCGTCCTGCTTGACGGGAACCGTCGCGAGGAACATCGGAAGGATTGTAGTTGGCAGGCTCCTGGTTTCGCGCAAGACGACGATCATCCCGTGGTCCAGGTGAGTTGGATTGATGCTGTGGCTTTCTGTGAATGGCTCGCGCGAAAAGAAGGCACAAAATACCGCCTTCCAACCGATGCCGAAGCCGAGTACGCATGCCGCGCCGGGACGGTCACGAGGCACCCCTTTGGGGACAGCGTGGATAATCTGCACAAGATAGCCAATCTGGCCGATCAGTCACTCGTTAAGCATTTGGGGCCGGTCAAGCATGCGGCTCCTTGGACCGACGGATTTCCATTCACGTCGCCCACGGGGAGCTTCCCCGAAAATGCTTTCGGACTGCACGACCTGCTCGGCAACGTCTGCGAATGGTGCGCCGATTGGTTTGGACCGTACTCGGCGGAGTTCCAGGTGGATCCACAGGGACCTCGGACTGGCGTTCAGCGAGTGATCCGCGGCGGAGGGTACTTCCTGCCGTCGGAACGATTTGCCAGCTGCAATCGCGGATTCAACGGACCGGCCACGGCGTTCTACCATACCGGTTTTCGTGTCGTCTGCGAGATCCCTGTTGAAGCCCTTCCTACTCGTCAATCCGTCGGCGAGGTTAGCTCGAGTCCCGGCGCGATTCTCTGGAAAGACGATTTTGGTGAAGATCGATTGGCAGACTATCGCCAGGAACTACCCTCCAAACCTGAGAACTGGACTGTCCAGGGAGGAGTACTGCGTCACAACGTACAACCGAGAGACAAGAGCGGGGACGCCTTGCTGCTTCCGTTCCCGATTGTTGGAGACGTGATCGTTGAGTACCGCGTGATCCCATGCGGAGAAGATATTTCCGACGCAAACTTTCGCGTTCATGATCTAACCTTTGTGTATGGCGGTAACGGCAACCGTCAGTCCTGGATCGGCCAAGGTGCACTCTATGAGACGAAGGGGCAACGGTTTAGTGCCTCCATACCAATAGACAGGCCAACAAGCGTGCAAGTTGAGTGCATCGGGAGCAACGCGGTTCTTCGGGTCGACGGAAACGTCGTTTGCTCAGGTAGCTTTGCTCATCTTCGCGGCAGTGATCCCACTATTCTCGGGTTTCAGGGCTACTTTGTTGGCCCAGATGTGTCGTTCGATGATTTGATTGTGCGACGCCCGACGTTGAAGGAATACGAGGCTAGTGGCGTTGCCTGCCCGGAACCAACACTAACCGTATCCCCACCGTCGCTCGAAGACTCGAACGCCATTGGGCAGGAATCTGTCGGCGAAGTGCGACGGTTCGTGGGGCACGAGGGACGTGCGGTCGACGTTGTATTCTCTCCTGACGGAACCCAACTCCTGTCCGTCGGTTACGATGGCACTGCAAGGTTGTGGGATATCACCACAGGCAAGGAAGTACATTCTTTTCAGGTCTGCAAAGAAGGAAGACTCTACAACACGGCGTTCTCTCCGGACGGCAGCCGAGCGATGGCATTTGGCACTCTTCCTGCTGTGTTTGTGTTTTCCCCGAAGCAAGGCGGAGAGACAAGGCGTATCGACCTTCCTTTTGTGGCTCGGTCTGCCTTCGCTGACCACGGACGGCTTCTGTACTGCGCTGATGCAAACGGTGTCGGCCTTCTTGTCTGCGACTCGAATACGGGTCAACAACTCCGAACGATTCCTTTTCAGAAGAAGATGAAACGATATTCATTTGGGTTCTCTGCCGATGGTTTAACCCTCGTCGGGGCCGGAGACGACGAGCGGATCCGAATTTGGGACTGTGGCACTGGCTCGGTCCTCCAGGAAATGGGACAACACCCCGGAGTTCGGACTTGCGCGATCGCTCCCAACGGCAAGCTGGTGCTCTCGGGCGGCATGGACGGCGTCATTCGCCGTTGGAATGTTGATTCCGGACAGGAAGCCGCCCAGTTGAAAGGGCACACTGATTGGATCTACAGCCTCAGTTTCTCCCCCGACTCAAAGAGAGCCCTCTCATCGAGTGGAGCGCCCATCAGCAACGGAGGCTTTGGCAAAGCGACCGAGAAGGCGATACGTCTCTGGGACCTCGAGAAAGGCTCGCAGATCGCCGAATTTCGAGGGCATGACAATCATATCCACAAAGTCGTCTTCTCCCCCGACGGACGTTACGCCGCGTCGGCCAGTTCCGACAGGACCGTTCGCCTCTGGCGGCTGCCTGATCCATAACCCGTGCGAGTGAATATCACAACGTCCGTGATACCGGCCTGCGAAGTGCAGGCGAGTTCTGCGGGCACCAGTCCCTTCCATGAACCAACTCAGAATCCAGTGCCCTAATTGCGGCAAGACATACCGGGCTGAAGCCGATAGCCTCGGGGGGCTGGCGGTCTGCCCGCATTGCGAGCAAACCTTCACCATCGGCGGGGACCAGACGGTTACCCCGCCGGGGGATCCAGGATCGCAGCCGGCAGCCCGTCCGGCAGATTCGCCCGGCGCGACACCGATTCCTGGCGACTTGAGTGAAGGCGGCCAATTTTCGGCAGCCCCGCCCGGATCGGCGAGCGTTGCCGGATTGCCGGAAAAGGTCGGTCAATTCGTTCTTCAGGAACGGCTGGGGCGCGGCGCCATGGGTGAAGTCTGGAAGGCCCATGACGTCCGGCTGGAGCGTAATGTTGCGATCAAGTTCTTGCCAAGAGAATTCGCCCGCGACCGGCAGCGGGTCAAGCGGTTTCTTACGGAAGCCCGTTCCGCCGGCCAACTCGACCACGGGAACGCCGTTACCGTCTACAAGATCGATCAGGAGAAGGACCTCGTCTATATTGTCATGCAGTATGTGGACGGGGCTTCGCTCGACAAGGTGGTACGACAGGAAGGCCCGCTCCCCTGGCGTGAAGCCACGCGAGTGATCCGCGATGCCGCCGCGGGGTTGCAGGCAGCGCACAAGCTCGGAATCATCCACCGCGACATCAAGCCGGCCAATCTCCTGCGAGACTCAACGGGAGTCACACGAGTAGCCGATTTCGGTCTGGCCAAGGCGTTGGCCTCCAACCAGCAGATCACTCAGGAGGGCGCCGCACTGGGCACGCCGGCCTTCATGGCGCCGGAGCAATGGATCAACCAGGGCGTCGACCACCGCAGCGACCTGTACTCACTTGTCTTGACCTACTACTACCTGCTGACCGGCCAAACGCCGTTTGAAGCGCCCGAGTCACTTACCCTTCGCTACCAGCACGTTCAAGTGCCGCTGCCCGACCCGCGGGAGCACGTGGCCAATCTGCCCGACGACGTTTGTCGCGTCTTGATTCGGGGATCGCAAAAGGAACCGGCAGAACGGTTTCAGACAGCGCGGGAGTTGATCGAAGCGATTGATTCGCTGATTGAGGCGTCGAACGAGCTGCTCGTTCATGGTGCACCCTGGGATCGACTCGTGACATCTTCTGCGACGCTGCTCCGAAAACTCAACGAAACGGGATTAGGCTCCGGATTCCACCCACAGATTCGACGTGCTGTCAGGCGGGGCAAGGGCAACCCGCGAACCACCAGACGGGTCATCGGCGGCCTCATCGCATCCGCTTGTCTTCTTGCGATCGCTGTGACGGTCTCGATCACGAGCCGTTCCGGTCCCGCTACAGCGTCACGCGACCGCGCAGCGTTCACCGAAAAGCAGCAGGATACTGGAAATCCGGGCCGTGAGTTGTCACCGCCATTGGCTGTCGCGCCATTTAATGCCCAGCAGGCGCAAGAATATCAACAACTCTGGGCGGACCACCTCGGTCTACCCGTCGAGTACACCAATTCAATCGGCATGAAATTCCGTTTGATCCCGCCCGGTGAGTTCATGATGGGCAGTGGGGAACAAGACCCGATCAGAAACAGCGACGAAACTCCACAGCACTTGGCACGTATCACGAAGCCGTTTTATCTTGGAGTCTGTGAAGTAACCCAACATGAATACACAAGTCTCGTCGGCGAGAATCCCTCGCATTTCAAGGGAGATATGCGGCCAGTGGACTCGGTTTCCTGGCACGATGCAGCTACCTTCTGCATGAAGCTGTCGGCATTGGAGTCTGATTCACGGTATCGACTTCCTACGGAAGCGGAATGGGAGTACGCGTGCCGTGCGGGAACAACTACGCGATTCGTTTGCGGCAACATACTGAATTCGCGCTACGTGTGGTATGGAGACAACAGCCATCAGGAAACGCATCCAGTTGGCACAACACTCCCAAATCCGTGGGGGGTTTGCGACATGCACGGAAACGTATGGGAATGGTGTATGGACTATTATACCGATGACTACTATCGTGTTTGCCCATTGGACGATGCAGCGGGGCCTGCGGATGGCGCCAACCGTGTGTGTCGTGGCGGAGGGTTCGGTCGTTCAAATCCGCGGTTCTATCGCTCGGCAATGCGAGGCGGGGACCCGCCTGAGGATCGCCAGATTCATTTAGGATTTCGTGTTGCACTGAACCGAGGCGATTAGGTGCGAACCGAGCATATGCTCTTCCGAGGTAATTGCCGAGATATCGAAGCCTCCTGTGGCTTGTGTAAGAGTGAGATTCAATACAGAGTGATTTCGACATCTTCGTTCCCCTGACGAGTCGACCGTCATGCCTCCCAAAGTCATCCTCGCCATCACTTCCGGCCCGCTGGAAGGCCACAAGTTTGAGTTCGATCAGCACGATACGTTCCTCTTCGGCCGCCGCTCAAACTGCCACGCGCGGATCACTGACGATCCTCGGGTCTCGCGGCACCATTTCATCCTCGAGGCCAATCCCCCTGATGCCCGCGTGCGCGATACGGGGAGCCGCAACGGGACGATCGTCAACGGCGTCAAATACGGCGGCCGGGAGAAGCACGAGACGCCCGCCCAGGCCGCCCTGCGACCGTATCCGGAGGTGGATCTGAAGCACGGCGATGTGATCACCGTTGGACGCACACGCTTGCTCGTGAGCGTTGAGACGCCGCCGACATGCAATCACTGCGGGATGGAAGTGCCCGAGGAGGAACTTGGGGCCGCGTATCAGGCTACTGAGACGTACCTCTGCCATACATGCCGGACGACCCCCATCGAGTCGCCCCCTGCCGTCCGACAGAAAGCCGTTGTATGCAGTCAGTGCGGCAAAGATACTTCCGCGGAGATCGGCAGCGGACGCCGAGGCGAATACGTCTGCCAGCAGTGTCGCAACCGGCTCATGGATGACACGAACGGATTTCGCGACCTGTTGCGGTCGGCTGCTGGCAAGTCTCCGACAGCCGACAAACCGGCACTGGACGGCTACACTTTGGGAGAGGAATTGGGACGGGGCGGCATGGGGATCGTCTACCGGGCAGTTCGCGATTACGATCGCCACCCGGTTGCCGTCAAGATCATGCTGGCCAAGATCGCCGTGGAAGAGCACGCTCGAAAGATGTTCCTCCGCGAGGTCGAGATCGCCTGCCGGTTGGAGCATCCGGGCCTGGTCAAGATTATCGGGCACGGTTCCGTCGGCAGCGCTTTCTACTCGGTGATGGAGTTGTGCCCAGGCGGATCCCTGTCGAATCTCGCCCGTCGATACGATCGAGGCGCCCCGTTGCAGATTGTCCTCCCGCTCATGATGGACAGCCTCGCCGGACTCGAATTCGCTCATCGGAAAGGGCTCGTCCATCGCGACCTGAAGCCCCAGAACATCCTCTTGACCGGTGACGACGAGCCTCAGGCGAAGATCGCCGACTTCGGGTTAGCCAAGTCGTTCGCCCAGGCCGGTTTGTCGGGGATGACCGCCACCGGCGGCGTGGCCGGCACATTTCGCTTCATGCCTCGCGAGCAACTCACCCAATTCAAGTACGCTCGTCCCGTCAGCGATGTCTGGAGCTTTGCGGCAACGTTCTACGCCGTCCTGACAAGATGCTGTCCTCGCGAGTTTCCCGAGAATCGCGATCCGATTGATGTGATTCTCAATAGCCATGCCAAGCCAATTCGAGAGTATCGCCCCGACATACCCGACGCCGTGGCCGACGTATTTGACCGGGCCCTGCTGACCGATCCGTCGGCCCGATATCAGACCGCGGGCGAGATGAGAGAGAATCTTGCTTATGCTCTCCGGTAGCCCTGCCCGCAACGACCAGGAAATTCATGAGCACCAATCCGCGCACCGGCCACTACGGAACCACGAAGAACACGGCGGGCGACAAGCCGATCTCGGAGGTCTTCCGCTCGTCGGTTCAATAGCTCAGGGACCGGCGGAGCGATTCCAGTTCGGCGGCGGCATAGACACGGCGCTTTTCCTGGAAATAGCCGTACTCGGCCTTTTCCGCGTCCGTCCACGTGTTGTGCTGCGTGTAGGAACCGCAGAAGGGAACGAGCAGATCGAGCCAACAGGCGAAGGTGCGCTTTTCGTTTTCGCCGACCTGCACGTCGTAATGGGCCGGTTCCAGGTAGTCCATGATCCGGCTCTTGCTCGCCCCCGTGTGGTACGGCGGGAGCATCACGGCACGGCTGCGGGGCTTCAGCCACTGCATCCAGGGATTCTTGTCGGGATCGCCCGAAGTGGTGACGGCGACATAGGACTGGGTGTAGGCCCGTTTGGGGTCCACCTGCCCTGCACCGATCAGATGGACGCTCTCCGGTCGGGCCGCCTCACCGGTCAGGCTGATCTTGGTCTCTTCGATTCTTGAGCCGTTATGGCAGCTCACGCAGTGCCGGTCGAAGATGGGCTGGATTTCCTGGACGTAACTGAAGCCGTCCACCGGCGCGTCGGCGTCGAGCGACCGCGGGGCGTTGACGCCGAGGTAGTTCTCCACGCTGTCGAGCCAGGATTGGGAGGCGAGCCGCCCGACGAGCGGATGCTCCTTGCCCGCAAAGGGCTGCAGCTTCTGGACCGGCTTGGAAAGAGCCAGCGTCGTGATCTGGGGTGCCGCCTGCGCCCCCGCATCCGTCTTGTTCTCATGGCAGCCGATGCAGGAGAGACGCTCGCCGTTCTGGAGCGTCGACCAGCTTCGCATCGACTGGATGGTGTAGCCCTTGGCGTCGAGCACCTGGAAGTAGACCGGCGCGTGGGCTGGGACCGCAAAACTGCAACTGCCGTCGGCCTCGATGTCGACCTCGCCGAGCACGTGCTTGACGTCCCAACTGCCGCTGTTCAGCGAGATCGGCGTCTGGCAGAGACCGGTCTCGCACTCGCCCCCGTTCTGCCCGTAGCCCATCCGGGCGACGCGGTACTCCAGGGCAACCACGCGGAGTTTCTTGGCCGTACCGCGGGGAACGCCGGCAAGCCCCGGCCCTTGGTAGACGTCCTGCATCGTGTAGATCCCGTTGTTGTCGGCCGGGTTGACCAGCGACGCACGGGCGGGGGGCGCCGCGCGGGACATGACGGGAACGGCCTGCCCCGTGCTCTGCCAGTCGTCAAACGCCAGCAGTTCGCGCGTGCCGTCGGGCCGCATGTAGTAGACGCCCAGCGGAGGATTGAACGGGCCGAACGGCGGCAGGTACCCTTCCGGGCAGAAGGAACAGAGGTAGTTCTCCTCGTCGAACGCATAGGGATGCGCGTACTGCGGCCCGAATTGTCCGAAAATGTCGATCTTCAGGTCGAGGTAGGGCCTGGCGGGATCGGGCGGTTCGGGCGCGATGGAGTCGGCCGGCTCGCGCCCCGGACGCCCGTCGAGCCGGGTGTTGACCAGTTCGATGCCGCAGCCCGCCTGAATGCCTTTGGAGCGGTCGATCAAGCCGAGTTTGCCCTTGTAGATCGAGTGGTGCCCGGCGATCAAGGCAATCGCTTTCGGCGACCCGGGGATGCCGCGGGCGTGGATGATCGAGGCCGGAAACATGCTGTTGTTCCCGTAATACTCCATCTGCGCCGTGCCGTCGGGGTTCATCACGATCAGCGGATGGTTGAACAGCGCGCTGCGGTCGTTGTACTCCCAGCGGGTGAAGACGATACGGCCGTCTTCCAGCACCTGGGGGTTGTTCGTCATGAGCTGATCGAAAGTCAGGCGGCGGATGTTACGGCCGTCGGCGTCGCAACAGTAGATGTTCCCGCCGGCGCGGTACCAGCAGTCGCTGATGTGTACGTCCCGCGTCGACGTGAAGACGATGCGACCGTCCGGCAGGAACGTCGGCTCGCAGTCGGCTACGGGCATGGGCTTGCCGTCGTTCACGATGGGGAAGGTGATCTGTTTCACCCGGCGCGTCGCCATGTCCATCGTGTAGAGGTAGTAGGAGTCGGTCTCGAAGTTGTCGCGCATGGAAAAGACAAGCGTCCGAGCGTCCCAGGAGAGGTTCGGGTAGCAGATAGTCCCCTCGGGCTTTTCGAGTAGCACTTCGTGCTCGACGCTGCCGTCCTCGAGCAGGGTTCCCAGGCAGAGCTGCCCCCCCGTCTTAAAACCGGGGGTGTAGTCGCGGATCTGCTCGTCCGGAATGTCGTATTTGCCGGCCAGCCCCTGCATGCAGCCGAACACATGGTGCTTGGCATAGACGAACTGGGTGGCCCTGGCACGGACCGGCTGGAGACGTGCTCTGCGGCGGGCGGCACAGGCGTCGAGATACAGGCAGCGCCAGCGAGGATCGCTCGCGGGCACCTTCTCCTCGGCAAGCTGAACGAGCCGCTGCCGGAGTGGATCCAGGCCGGAGGCCTCGGGGACCTGGCCCAGGACCTTCTCGACCATGGAACGCTCCTTCTCGGCGTCACTACTCGAGGTGAACACGCGGGCGATGTCGAGTCCGGCATCCTGATAGAGCCAGTCGCGCTCGAGGCGGTGACGCGGAAATGCCACGTCCGGCGGGTTCTTGACCGGATAGTCGTCCGGCCGGGCGTCATAGCAGGTGATCTCTGCGATCTGGATGTTCAGGTTCCGGCCGTCGCCCGCCGTTGCCAGCCCCACCTTGCGGCTCCAGGGAAGCTGCGCTTCGAGCATCCACGGTCCGGGGTAGCGCTTCTGGTACGAGTCGTTGACGCGCACCTTCAGGTAGCGAGTGGTCACCGGGGGCCAGTCTGCGAAGGCGGAGTTGGAATTGGAGGTTGCGGGCAACTCCTGCTTGTCGGCAAGGGGTCTGATCTGTTCCTTGCCCTGCGGATCGGCGCAGGCGGAGATGGTCACGTTCTTCGCCAACACATAGACCCAGGCGTTGCGGGCCACAAAACGCATCCCGGAAATCGTCCGTTCCGCTCCCAGATCCAGCACGAACGTGGCCGTGACGGGGGGCGCCGCCTTGTGCGGCCAAACGGCCGTGCTGCTGCCCGTACGGGTGTCGTCGAGCAGGCAGGCATAGGTGCCGCGATCGCCGTCGATCATCCTCTCCGCCGCATACCTGCCCGGCGGGTCCGAAAAACACTCCGCATCGGTCCACACGCCGGCCGGCCGAAATTCCGCCGCGGAGAGCGTGCCGGCGAATAGAGTCAGCGCCAGGAGAACGCTTACGAATGTCGTTTTCATCTTCTTCCCTCTGACAGCCGGCGGGCAGTGCGGCCCGGGGCACGGGCGGCCTGTCCATCGAAGTCGGCACGGCCGATGGACCGAGTCTATCAGGGAAGGACCAGGGAGTCAAAGCGCGATGAAAACACGCTCGGAGGCAATTCCTTCGCCGTTTCCGGCCGGTAGTCTGTCTTTGCCGTCCCCTCAGCCTTTCCCTCACTGTCTCACCAAGGCCGGGCAAGCCCGCAACCCAACCTTCACGAACGCACAAGTCCAGCACAAAGGCACTAAGAAACCTCCCCAAAGGTTCAACTTTCCTATTGAAAAATCCCGCCAGTTTGCTATCATGTACGAATGCACATATGTACATCCGACCATCCATCCGTCCGCCTCCTCACCGCCCACCCCGGAAAATCCGAGATAACAGGCCGACTATTGGCGAACTAGGTCTAAACACCCGCACACAGTTCCCCAGTGCACCCGATACTGGCAAAAACGCCTCCCCGTTGACCAACTCAGATTCCTCCGCCGATGAAGGAAAAAACCATAGACAAAACCACACCTACCACCGGAGAGGGCCCTCGCCCTGCGCGACTGGCGAACGATCCGAAGTTCCTATCCAGCAAACATGTACAGTCAGATGTTCGCAGACCCTTGCGATCGACGACGAACGGCAAAACTTCAAAGACCCGAATCCCCCGCCGCCCCTGAACCCTGAACCCCGAACCCCAGCCATTTATAGGTGGGTGTTCACACCGCACATGCACGTTTTTGTCGGGATTGTTCGAGCACGCGAGCCGTTGATACATGATTTCGCTTTTTCTTGTTCATCTTTTTCGGCTTCTTCTTCGGAG
>JAAYAY010000062.1 GCA_012719125.1 Planctomycetaceae bacterium
GGCGGCAGCGATGGCGAACGGGCCCTCGCCCGAAAAATGGCACAGCGGCTTCTCCACGTACACGTCCTTGCCCGCCTGACAAGCGTGGATCGTACACAGCACATGCCAGTGCACGTTGGTGGCGATCGCACACTTGCTCCAGCCGCGGGGCGGCGTTATGGTGCGCGGAGCCGCTACTCGCTCTCAGCATAGCAGCCCCGACCTGCCACGAAAACGTGCCCGCCCTGATTCGTCTCCCCCATCCCCGTGAGCCCGTCCATGCGTCTCCAATCATCGCTCGCGTCGTTTCTGCCCGCATTTCCCTTGTTCGCTGCTGGGGCGTTGCCGGCGGCCGAGCCCGCGGCGGGCGGCTTGGTCTTAAAGAGCTTCGAGACGGTCGTGTACTTCGATGACATCCGCCTGGCGGGCCCACAGAAGACGATCGTGCTTGTCGACTTCGAACAGGGCATGGGGGACTGGGCGGGGCTGGGAGTGAGCGACGAGCAGGCCCACGGCGGACGCCGCTCGGGCAACGGCCCGAGCACGGTAAGCGGGAAGTGCCCACCGCCGTTTTCGCGTTGGAAGCCCAACTGCCGGCGCGGATCGTGTACGTGATTCACCCCTATCCGGACCAGCAGCAACCGGCCGTGGCGATCAAGGATCTCAGTGCCGACCACGGGCCGGTACGGGTGCAAATCACCTTGCCGGATGGTACGATCGACCAGATTGCCGTTGACCACGGGGCCGAGGTCACGCGTCAGAGACCGGGTCGGGCGGCGGAGCTCCGGGCCAGCGTGAAGTGATTCCCGCCCCTTGCCGGCTCGTCCGGCAGGAGCGAGAATTTTACCTTAGCTGCCGAAACTGATTCACTTGCCGCACAAGGCGGCAGGGGTCGTCGTCGGTCTGAGGCGCAGGTTCGCTAGACGGTGAACGCCAACCACACAACTGAGGAGACACTTGAATGAGAACGCTTTGGATTGCTGGCGCGTCTGCCAGCCTGTTATTCTTGCACGGCGCCGTGAGCGTCGCCCAGACGACCGCGCCCGCTCCGTCGATCGAACTGAAGCGTGACGATCGTCAGGGGCAGTTGCAGGTTCTGATCGACGGCCGCGAGGCCGTGGCCTACCAATACGCCGCCGACCTCGACTTCCCGCACTACTACCCGGTCCGCAGCCCGTCCGGCAAACTCTTGACGGTCCAGTACCCCGATGATCGCCACTCGCACCATCGTTCGATCTGGATCAACGACATCGTGCAGCCGCCCAACCACGAGCCCATCTCCTTTTATGCCATCGGGCTCAACGAGGATTCCAGACGCACCGCCAAGGGCTTCCGCGATTGCATCCGCCACGTGAAGTTCCTGGGTGAGGACGTGGCAGGCGGCAAGGCGACCATCCGGACCCTGGCCACCTGGCTGGCCGATTACGGCCAACTGCGCGTCCTGGACGAACAGCGCCGGCTGCGCGTCGTGCCCTTGGGGCGCGGCGAGTACTTGCTCGACTTGCAGTTCGAAGTCCAGGCCGCCTACGGCGACATGCGGATCGTCAGCGAGTGGAACCATTACGCCTGGCCCTACGTGCGCATGCACGCGAAGTTCGGCGTCGCGGCCGGCGGCACGATCACCAACTCGGCCGGCGGCATCAACGAGCAGGGGACCCATGAGAAGCGTGCCCTGTGGGTGGACTGCTCGAATTGCGTGGACGGCGTTACGGAGGGTCTGGCGGTCTTCCCGGTGGCCGATCCCGCATCGCCGCCCCTGTGGCTGGTGCGCGACTACGGCACCTTCGGTCCCCGCCGGCCCGACGCCCAGAGCGGCGCGCCCTTTGTGCTCAAGAAGGGCGAGTCACTCAAGCAGCACGTGGGCATCCTCGTCCACTCCGGCGACGCCACGACCGGCCGTGTGGCCGAACGCTACCAGCAGTTCATCGCCGGCAAGCTCGATTGATTATCTCGGTACAGCCAGAAACGAGTTATCGAGAGGGCGGAAGGGTCCATCCACATTATTCGGCATACTACATCGCGATCTTGGGAAGGAAAGGGGAGGGGAGGCGGGGCCACAAGACTCAGTTCTGGCGGGCTCACGTCGTGAATTCCAGAATGGACGTCGCCTCGCCCAATCACCGTTTGGCTCCAGGAGGCTTTGCCCGTGAAATCCATTTCGTCGGTTTGCGCGTTGTTGCTGTTGCTCGCGAGTCCAGTCCTGGCCGGCGATGACGCCAGCGGCCCAGAGGCGGAGCGAGTTGGTCCATCCGCGGCCGATCCGCGGCACCGTCCCGCGGGCTGCGATACGTGTGAGGTGGACAATCCCGCAAGCTCGAAGGCCCAGCCTCCTCCGGCCGCCAGTTTCTCCTGGCCCAAAGGCGTGCGAGGCGCGTTGTCCATCTCTTTCGACGACGCACGCGAGAGCCAAGTCGACCATCACAGCGCCGCCCTGTTCAAAAAGTACGGGATCCGCGTAACGTACTTCGTCAGTCTCACCAACGTCGAGAAGAAGCAGGATCTGTGGCGCGCGGTCGCCGCCGAGGGTCACGAAATCGGCAACCACTCGGTCCACCACCCGTGCAGCGGGAATTTTCCCTGGATCGGGCCCGGCGAACGGGCGCTGGAGAACTACACCCTGGAAAAGATCGACGCCGAGTTGCTCGAAGCCAACCGGAGCCTGCGTCAGATGCTGGGCGTCACGCCAGTCAGCTACGCCTATCCCTGCGGCCTCGATTTCGTGGGCCGCGGCGAGAATCGGGCCAGTTACGTGCCCGTCGTGGCGCGGCACTTCCTCGTCGGTCGGGGCTACCGAGGCGAATACTTCAACGATCCCGCGTTCTGCGACCTGGCCATGGTCCAGGCCCTCGGCGTGGACCACGACGGCCTCGCCCAACTGAAGAGCTACGCAGATCAGGCGCTCGCCACGGGCTACTGGCTCATCCTCGTCGCCCACGAGGTACCCCAGCATCCCGGCGGCGAAGGCCTGTCCACAGGCAACATCGCCGCCCTGGGTGAGTACTTGCAGGCCAAGCCGGAGTTGTGGGTCGACACGGTCGGCACGATCGGAGCCTATGTCAAAAGCCACCGTAACCTCGACCAGAAAAACGCGAAAGAGCGACAGCAGCGATGAAGACGGCGTGGACCCGCGCCGAGCGGTTTTGTTGGCGGTTCTTATGAGCATCGTGAGAAAGCGAGGTCTTTAGGTGAACAAGTACCGTCGGATGCTGCCGCATGTGGCGGCACTGATCGCGATCGGGCTGGGTGTGCCAGCAGCGAGTCTGTTCGCGACGGCTGCGGATCGAGCAGCGCGATTCTGCACGAGCCGCGACATCGCTTGCGCGCCTGGCCGCAACGACGCGGTGCAATTGGCCCGCTGCTGGCAACCGGTCGTCGAGTGGCGATTCGATCGCGATCTGGGGAACTGGCAGATCAAGAACTACCAGCAGGCCCTGCAGATCGAGGTCGCCGACGATGCGGCTTGGGGCCGGAGCCTGTTCGTACACCGCGACGACAAGGAGATCGACACGGCCCTGGAACTCACGTCGCCCCCCATTCCGGTTGCCGAGGCAACGCTGTGCCGGCTGACAATCGCCGCCGCACATACGCTCGACTTGTCGACGGCCCAGGGCCACAAGGAGTCGTGCCAGAACCAGATCCGCTGGTTGGATCGCGACGGCCGCGTCTTGGAGGCAACCCCCTTCCGTTTCGCCGCCCCCAGCGACTCCTGGTACGACGTGACCGTCGAGTCGCGGGCCCCTCGCGGCGCAGCGACGGCTGTCGTTCAAATCGGCTTCGATTCGCCGAACCTGTTCGGTTCGCGGCAGTTCCGGCTGCGGAGCGTGGCCTGGGTCGCGCAGACCGATCCGCCGCAATACGCGGCTGAAGGCGAGATGATCTCGCGGCCGCAGCGAATGACGGAGCCGTGCGAGCAAGGTCGGGTCTGTTGGCAGGCCGACACGCCGGAAGGCACGAGCGTTGGACTGCAGGTTCGCTCGGCGGTGGACCGCGACGGCGGGCCGCGCGACTGGACGCCCTTCGCCGGGCCCGATGGCACGCCGAAATCCCAGTTCACTTCCAGCGGCACCCAGTTGCCGGCGATCCATACGGGGCACCACTGGTTCCAGTACCGGCTGACGCTCGGCACGAGCCGCCCCGCCGTCACGCCCGTCGTCCGGCAGGTGCGGCTGGGCGACGAACTGCGGTGGGTCGAGGACCGCGCCTGGCCGGGGGCCGACACTTCGCCCCCACAACTGCTGGACTACTCGCCGCGGCGTACGGACGATGCCTGCCAGCCCTTGGTGTTCTCGCTGTCCGATGGCCCCGATGGCGTGGGCGTGGATCGCCATTCGGTGGAAGCGTTTTTGGACGGCACGCCGATCACCGCGCAGCTCCACCGCGTCGGAACCGCCTTTCAATACGAGCCGCGCGAGCCGCTCCAGCCTGCCTTCGGCCTGACGGCGATCGAAGACTGGTCGATTACGAACTATAACTCGGCGCTGAGCATTCGCCGCGGGCCGCCGCGCGCGCCGGGCGGCGGCACGTCGATCGAGGTCCGCCGGCAGGGCGAAAAAACGGATACGTCCTTCACGCTGGCGTCGCCGGCCGTCTCCGTGCAAGCAGGCGCGACGTACCAGATTGCGATCTGGTCGCGCCACACCATGGACCTGCGCCGTGCAGGGAGTGGGGAAGGTCCGAGCGGCTCGGTCCGCTGGCTCGATGGCCAGGGCCACCCGCTCGGCGATCCCGTGCGGCTGGACCTGGGCGGCCCCTGTCCTCAGTGGCGGCAGACGCACCTCACCCTGACCGCCCCGCCCGGCGCCCATTCTGCCGTCATGCGGTTCGGCTGGGACTACCCCGACATTGTCGCCGGCGATGAAGTGGCTTTCGCCGATCCGCGGTTCGACGGCCCGCACCCTGAATCGGGAACTCGGCCCAATCTGCACCGCGTGCTCGTCAAGGCCCACGACTTCGCCGGCAATGCGTGCGAGCAGTTGTGGTGGATCTCGGTGCAGCCGCCGCCGGCGTCGGGCGTCACCTCCGTGCGCGACGACGGCGTGATCCTCGTCGACGGCCAGCCGCTGTTTCCCATCGGGCTGTATTCCGTGTGGAAGCGGGAACACAACGGCAACGATTTCAACCGTTGTTTCACCGAGCTGCGCGAGGCGGGCTTCAATACGATCCACACCTACCACGCGCAGCGCGACGCCGACTTGCAGGAGTTTTACGCGGCGGCCGAGCACCACGGGCTGCGAGTGATCATTGCCCCGCGTGGCGGGGCCAACAGTCGCGACCCGCTTAGCGCGGTCCGTACCGTGATCGAAGAGTGCCGCCAGCCGGCCCTGCTCGCCTGGTATCTGGCCGACGATACGGCGAGCCACATCAGCGCCGACGAACTGCGGCGCGTGCATCGGGCGATCCGCGACGTTGACCCGTTCCACATCACGGTCCAGGCCGATGCTGTGTTCGCCGGCGGCCCGCGGCCGTCGCGGTACACCGACTACGTGGACTCCACCGATGCCTTCTTGCCGGAGCTCTATCCCATCCGGTCCGACCAAGATTGCGAGGTCGCCAACGTGACTCGCGACATGAAGTTGATCGGCGACGACCTGCGCCGCTCCGGGCGGAAGGCGCCGATTTGGGCGATCATCCAGGATTTCGAAGGCTGGGGGTGGGAGCGGTATCCAACGGAGGCCGAGACCCGCGTGATGACCTACCTGGCCATCATCCACGGAGCCAAGGGGATGACCTATTACACCTACGGCGGAACCGGCAAGAACCACGGCGTGACCCACGATCCGCAAGTGTGGGCCGCACTGAAGCGGCTCTCGCGCCAACTGGCCGATCTCCACGACGTGCTGGTCCAGCCCGATCCGCCGCAGAAGCAACAGATCCAGATCCTCAGCGGCCCGCCGACCGACGGCCTCGGCTATCCGGCCGTAAGCACGCTGCTGAAAGAGCATCACGGCCGGCGCTACCTGCTGGCCGCCAATTCCTCCCGTGGGGCCGTGCGAGCGCGGGTCGACGCCGGCGTCGCAGCCAGCCAGGTGCAAGTGCTGTTCGAAGACCGCCGGCTTGCGGCGCAGGCCGGTGTATGGGAGGATGAGTTCGCCTCGTACGCCGTCCACGTGTATTCCTGGTAATCACGCCCCGTGACCCTTCGAGTAGAGGCGGGTGTCAACATGAAACCGTTCTTGGTTTTGGCCGCCATGGCTCCCTTGCTGACCACCGCGGGGGCTCTTGGAGCCCAAGACCTGACTGTGGGCGACACCTATCGCATTGTGATCGCCGAGGATCAGACGAAGGCCGAAGAGCACGCCGCCGCACAGCTCCAAGAGTACCTGAAGAAGATCACGGGAAGGACTTTGAGGATCGTTCCCGAGACGGAGCAGAACGCAGGACCGGCGATCTATGTCGGCCAGACCAGGTTTGCCGCCGCTCACGGCATGAAAGGCTATGGGAAAGAAGAGTGCCACCTCAAAACCATTGGAAAAGACCTGATCATCGCCGGCGGCCGGCCCCGCGGAGTCCTTTTCGGAACCTACGAATTCCTGGAGCGATTCGCGGGCGTGCGCTACCTGAGCGTCAACTTCGAGCGGGTCCCGGAGATGGCGGCCGTGTCGGTCCCGGGTGGAACCGACCTCCGGCACGCCCCGCCCTTCATCTACCGCGACATCTATCCCGGACACGCCGAGATCCCCGCCGACTACCGGCGTAAACTCCGGCAGAACAGCGGCGGCAATTCACCGCAGCACGGCTTTAACGAAAGCTATGGTGCGCCGGGCGGGGTGCATACGTTGCACAAATATTCCCACGATTTCCCACGCGAGATCTCCTGGATGAACAGGAACGGCAGCCGGCAGATCGTGAACTCGCCCCACTCCGGGTCGATTTGCTTCTCGCAACCGGAGGCACTGAAACGGATCGCCCAAAAACTGAAGGACCACGTGAAAAACGATCGCGCCCGTTGCGACGTTTCCGGGGCGCCATACCCGCAGTTCTACGTCGTGGACATGAACGATTGCCACGTGGAGTGTTTTTGTCCGCAATGCCAGGCATTCGTCCAGGAACATGACGTTTCCGGACTCGTCATCCAGTTCATGAACCAACTCTGGGACGAAGTTCAGGAAGCGTACCCCGACATTTACATCATGATGTTCGCCTACCAGGATTCCACCAGTCCTCCGCGAAGCGGCCTCAAGCCGAAGGGAAACGTGATCGTTCGCCTTGCCTACATGGACCACGAGTTTACCGAATCCGGCAAGGTCAAACGGGATGTCATGTTCCCCCTTTCACATCCGAACAACCGCGCCTACGAGGAGGCGTTGGAGCAGTGGCACAACTGCTCGCGCCATCTTGCGATCTGGGACTACTGGAAGACGTACCGTTGCGGCTTCCAGACGCCGATCCACGACACTGCGGCGATCCCCGGCCTCGTGCGGAAATACCGGGATATCGGAGCCAAGCATGTGTTTGTCGAAATGGAGCTGGGAACGACCGTCCCTCTCACGCTCTTCGACCTGCGCTACTACCTGGGCGCTAAAATGATGAACGATCCCGATCTCGACGACGAAAAGCTGGTCGAAGAGTTCATGTCGCTGTTCTACGGCCCAGCCGCAGCGCCGATGAAGGAATTCAAAGCGTATACGGAAAAACGCATGGCCGAAACCGACGGGCCGCTCACCTCGTTGCCGCCGGCAAAGCGCACCTTTATGGATGTCGAGTACTTCAAGACCCTCTACTCGCTCCTCGATCAGGCGGAACGCGCCGCGGCGGAAAATCAACCCATCCTCGAAAATGTCCGCCAGGAACGCCTCGTCGTCGACCACGCCTACCTGTTGCTGTGGAACAGTCACGGCAATCCCCTCAACCTCGACAAGACGGCTCTCCGACAACGAGTGACCGAAAACGCGGATATTTTCGGCAAAAAGTACTTCCCGAACTCATGGACGGACGCCCGGGGAGCCGCGCTCGAGTTCTTTTGCGATACGATGGAGTTTCCGGAAAAGAAAGGGGCCCACAAGGCAAAACCGCTGGATGTCGTCTGTTTCGACGGCAAGGACAAAATAGAGATCGGCGTCCAGGACCTCGACGGCGGCGCCCTGGTGACGGATCCCGACGCTTTCGGCGGCAAGGCGAAGGCTCGCGACAGCAACGGCAAAGACGACTACCATGCCCGGCCATTCACCTTCGGAATCTACGAATGGAAATTCAGGAAATTCATCGCCGACGCACGACTCGAGAAGTCGGACGTGCCCCAAGATGAGAAATACCACTGGTACTATGCCGGCAGGACGCGTATTTATTCCGACAGGACCCGCCTTTGGACCCATTGGTCGTGGACGCTCAATTTCAGCCTGGCGAAGGCCTTCGAGCCGAAGAATTTCAAGCAGCTATTCGACGTATACGTCTCGGTGAAGCTTCAAGGTCCTTCGTATGTGGAAGGCTCCCAAAGCCCCAATGAAGTGCGCGTCGACCGGCTGATGTTGCTCAAGGTGGACCAGGACGCCCCGCCGTTGACCCAATGACGTTTTTCGGAGTTCATGAACAACAAGGAGCGAAATAGAATCATGAGAAGTTTCCCAGTCGCTTGCGCGTGTTTGATTCTTGGTCTGCTGGCGGCGGGCACATGGTCGCCTGCCTCCTGCGCCGCTGCTGAAAACGAAGGAGATACCGGCGCCCTCAAACTCGGGTGGGCCTCTGCCGATATCACGCCCGACAGGCCCGTAGTTATCACCGGGGGGTCGGCAGCGCGGGTCTCCGAGGGTGTCGCAGACCATGTCTATGCAACCGCCCTGGCCCTGGAGTCAACCGGAAACAACGGCACATCGGAAATGGTGATCATGGTCTCGCTGGATCTGGTGGGAGTAACCGACATTCTTTACGGCCGGGTCCAAGATCTGGTTAGACAAGAAACACCCGAAGTTGCCGCCGACAAGATTATCCTTAACGCCACGCATACCCACACCGCTCCTGACCAGGGCACTGCGCCGGACCTGGCAGAAATCCACTCGCAGCACGGGATCAATGTCCCGGTTGCCTGGGCGAAATGGGGGATCGACCTGGGCGTCATGTCGGCAGAAGAGTACGTCGAGTTTGCAGCAGAGCGGATCGCGAATGCCATCGGCCAGGCTTGGAAGGGGAGGAAACCGGGCGGGATCAGCTTCGGCCTGTCGTACGCCATAGGGGGACGAAATCGCCTAATAGCCTATGATAACGGCACATCGGAGATGTATGGCAACGTAAACACCCCGGATTTCAGTCATGTGGAAGGTTACGAGGACCATTCACTTGGCTTGCTCTACACCTGGGATGTGAAAGGAAATCTCACGGGGGTTGTCATCAACCTTGCCATGCCATCTCAAGTCGCCTATGGAAGTCAGATCTCAGCCGACTTCTGGCATGAGACACGCAAGGAGCTTCGCCGACGTTTGGGCGAGCAGCTTTTTGTCTTGCCACAGGTCTCCGCCGCCGGAGACCAGTCGCCGAAGGTCATGGTAGACGAACGCGCTGAAAAACGGATGGAGAAGCTCACCGGACGCACCCAGATGCAGCAGATCGGCATCCGGATTTCCGACGGGGTGACATCCATACTGCCGTTCATGAAAGCGAATATTAAGCTTAGTCCGGTGTTGAAGCATCGCGTCGAACAGGTCGAACTGAACCGGCGAGTCATCACGGAAAAGGACCTGACGACGCGGCGTACGACGTTTCATAACAAGACAGCCGAATCGGTCCAGGAAACGTTCGATCGGTTGCTCGCTGAATACAAGAAGATGTACAAGCAGTTCGAGGAGCACCCGGAGCTGAAGAGCAAGCCGCGCTGGTTTGTCTCGATAACAGGAACGCACTGGCTGCTGGCCAGGGCATGGCGCACCTTGGAACGTTATGAACTGCAGAAGACCGTGTCCACCCTTCCTGTCAAGGTCCATGTGGTCCGGATTGGCGACATGGCGATTGCCACCAATCCATTCGAACTGTACCTGGATTATGGCTCCCAAATCAAAGCGCGAAGCAAGGCGGTCCAGACGTTCGTGGTGGAGCTGGCCAGCCCCGGCGGAGGCGGCTACCTTCCCACGCAACGTTCGGTTCAGGGAGGGGCGTATGGCGCCATCCCACAAAGCACCCTGATCGGCCCGGAGGGCGGGCGAGTGCTGGTTAACCGAACGCTTGAGCTGATCGAGTCTCTTTGGGATGAAGAAATCAAGTCCGGAGGCAAATCATGACACTCAAGGAACTCTCGCGCCGCGGTTTCCTTCAACTCGGCGCCGCGGCCGGCGGGGCGGTTTTGACCGCATCGCAACGCGTTCACGCAGCGGGGTCCGACGTTTTGAAAATCGGGCTGGTGGGCTGTGGCGGGCGTGGAGCCGGCTCGCTGCGAGATTCTCTGACCGCCATGCCGAACGTCCGAGTCGTCGCGCTCGGCGATCTCTTCCGAGAAAAGGCCGTCGCGACGCGTGCCGCGATCGCCGCGTCCGACGTCGGCAAGGGGCGGATCGACGTCCCGGACGACCGGATCTTCACCGGCTTCGACAGTTACAAGGGAGTGATCGCCGAAAGCGATATCGTCCACATCGCGCTGCCTTCCCGATTTCATCCGCCCTACAATCTGGCTGCGGTTCAGGCCGGGAAACACGCTTTCACGGAAAAGCCGAACGGCATCGACGCTGACGGCGTTCACGTCACGATCCAAGCGGCAAAGATCGCCGAGGAGAAGAAGCTCGCCAACGTCTCCGGCCTCTGCTACCGCTACGACCTGCTCCGCGTTCAGGCGATCCAACGGATCCGCAACGGCGAAATCGGCGAAATCCTGGCCGCCCAGTCCGACTACCTGCGAACGCCGTACAATCTCATTCCGAAGAAGCCGGAATGGTCGGAAGCGGAGTATCAGATTCGCAACTGGGAGCATTTCACGTGGCTCAACGGCGACGAAATCCAGCAGTCGCTCCTGCACAATCTCGACTCCGTCCTCTGGGCGTTGGGAGATGAGTTGCCGGAGACCTGCTACGCGCTCGGCGGCCGATCCAGCGTTTTCAGCCCGGCCCTCGGCGACTTGTTCGACCATGCATCGGTGATCTACGATTACGCCGACGGCAAACGCATCTACGGTGCGACCCGGACCGCCCCGAACTGCTTGACCAGCAATATCGACGTCTTTCACGGGACCAAGGGACGCATGATCTTCAACGCCACCGGAATCCCTTTCATGACCGACACGCGGGGGAACGTGCGCTGGCGTCCCGATCCGAAGGACCGGATCCGTTCGATGTACGTGCAGGAACACTACGCCCTGGTCAACTCCATTCTGAACGGCAAACCGATCAACGACGGATTCCGCATGGCAAATTCGACGATGGTCGGCGTCCTCGGCATGATCGCGAGTTTTACAGGCAAGAGGGAATCGTACAAAGAACTGTTCGAGAGCCGGTTCAAGATCGAACCAAACGTCGACAACCCGTCGTTCGACATGCCGGTCGCGTCGCCGGACGCCAGCGGGCTCTATCGAATTCCCGTCCCGGGCGAGTATCAAGTGACAACAGGAAGGCAGGCAGTCTCATGAAATCGTCGCGAAGGCAGTTTCTCGCCCGTTCGAGCGTTTTGCCCTTCCTGGGCTTCCTGCCGCCAGGATACCGATCGCCGGAAGATTTCTACGAAACGATGGAGGCGACGACCTCGCAATACAGGGACCGTAAACAGGTCTTCAATATGTGCGGGTACTCGGCACCGGCGATTCCCCATTTGCGAGTGGGTTACATCGGACTCGGCAATCGCGGCTACGCGTCGATCCAGCGGCTCGGCCGGATGAATGCGGTCGAGATCCTCGCGATTTGCGACGTATACGACTATCCGATTCAGCGGGCGAAGGACTTCCTCAAGTCGAAAGGCTGTCCCGAACCGGCGGTCTACACCGGCTCGAACGAGGCCTGGAAAGGGATGTGCGAGCGCGACGACCTCGATTTGATTTATGTGCTCACCCCGACGTTCTATCATGCCGAGATGGCGGTTCACGCGCTGGCGTCGGGCAAGCACGCGGCGGTTGAGGTCTCGGCGGCGCAGCGCGTCGACGACTGCTGGCGGCTGGTCGACGCCTCGGAACGGACGAGAAGGCATTGTGTCCTGCTGGAAAACTGTGTTTACGATTTTTTCGAGTCGATGGCGATCAACATGGCGCATCAGGGGGTCTTTGGCGAGATCATCCACGCGGAAGGGGCGTATATCAACCCCGAACGTCCCCTTTTCGAAGAACCGAAACCGCCGCACAGCAAGGAGTCGGCCCCGTGGTACGGCTCGGTTCTGGCAATGGCGCCGGGGAACCGGATTCCGACGCACGGAACCGCGCCGATCTGCCAGGCGCTAAAGATCGGAAGGGGCGACCGTCTCGATTACCTGACGTCGATGGAGACCGACGACTTCATCCGCGCGAAAACCGCCAACGATCTCGCCGCCTCGGGAAGCGTCTATCACCAGCAGTTCAAGAACAAGCGGCACGCAGGAAACGTCAACACGACGATGATCCGCACCGTGAAAGGCAAGACGCTGCTGGTCGAGTTCGACGCCGTGAACCCGCGACCCTATTCGCGCATCTTCCAACTCTCTGGGAGCAAGGGATTTGCGCAGAAATACCCGCTTCCACCGCGCATCTATCCGGACGGCGAGCGTCTCGCGGGCGCAGCGGAAATGAAGGCTTTCGAGGACCAATACACGCCGGAGTTGGTCCGCTTGATCGAGAAAACCGCAAAGCGATTCGGCGGTCATGGCGGCATGGATTTCACCGTCGATTGGCGGCTCGTCGACAATCTGCGGAACGGCCGACCGATGGACGTCGACGTTTACGATGCCGCGCTCTGGAGTTCGATCACGCCGCTGACCCTTTGGTCGGTGATGAACCGCTCGTCGCCGATCGACATTCCGGATTTCACTTGCGGCGCCTGGAGTACGAATCCCCCACTCAGCCTCACGCTCCAAGGCGGCGGCAACACGGTGATTCGTGAAGTTCCCGGCTAAGAGCCTATCCCAAAACCGTCGGGGAC
>JAAYAY010000063.1 GCA_012719125.1 Planctomycetaceae bacterium
ACAAAAACGAGGCCGGGCCGGTTTCAGCCCACGCCCCAAGACCTACGAACGACTTCTGTACCCGCCGCGCCCTTACACCCGAATCGCGGCCTAACTGGCCAGGAACTTACGAAACGGACATCTAGCAACTCCGCCGTGTCACCACACGGCCAATCGACCCAACCCGGGCAGCGGCCGCACGACCCCGCCCTGGAAAACAGGCCAGAACCCAAGAACGCACACCTGACGGACCGACCATAAGGGGAACTTGCGATGACTGTCGTAAACGGGGCAAGACTATCCGACAAAACTCGACTCAAAAGGCAGACCAGGCGCCACGCACCCGAGCTGCCCCCCTCTCCGGAGCCCACTTCCTGGTTCCGCAGAAAGGGCTTCTTCGACCGCGCCGTCGCGGCCGTCCTCCTCGTGCCCGGCCTGCCGATCATACTCCTGCTGGTGATCCTCATCCGGCTCACCTCCAAAGGCCCGGGCATCTTCTGCCAGAAACGAGTCGGAAAGAACGGTAAGGTCTTCACCATGCTCAAGCTGCGGAGCATGCGTGTCGACGCCGAGCATCTGTGCGGCGCCATCTGGGCTCGCGACGACGATCCCCGCACCACGCCCGTCGGCTGGTTCCTTCGCAGGTTCCACCTCGACGAACTCCCTCAGCTCTTCAACGTCCTCTGGGGCGAGATGTCGCTGGTCGGGCCCCGCCCCGAACGCCCCGAGTTCGTCTCCGTCCTCTCCGAGATCATCCCCCGCTACCAGTGCCGCCTCCTCGTCCCCCCCGGCGTCACCGGCCTGGCCCAAATCAACCTGCCACCTGATACCGACATCGACAGCGTCTGCCGCAAATTGGCCCTCGACCTCGAATACGTCGAAACCGGCAGCCTCTGGCTCGACCTCCGCACCGTCGCCTGCACCGCCAGCCGCCTCTTCAAATTGGGCGGCCTCAAGTGGACTCGTCTCTTCGGCCTCCGCCGCGACGTCGAACACCACCCACGCTACGTCCCCCTCCCCGAAATCACCGTCACCAGTCAGATGTCCTCCGCCGCCCTTGCTGAAGCCCTCGGCAAAACCAAGAAGAACGGAAATGGCAACGGCAACGGAAATGGAAACGGGCATGGAAACGGGCATGGAAACGGAAACGGCAGCGACAAGCTGACCGAGACGATGAGCGACGAGGTGCTGAGAGAGACCATGAAGATGCGCGGCAGGCCGCCGCGGTAGAGCCCCAAGGGCAGAGGACAGGAGTCAGGGATCAGCCCCCCCGCCCCCTGTCCCCTGATACCTGAATCTACCACAACCTCCCATACCACCAATAGCAGGGGGGAAGGGAACCAACACACCGCCCCGAATCCCCGACCCCAGCCTCGCGTTCGCTCCGAGATACCACGATCTTTCGCCCGCCAGTTCTTTAAGCTCATGAAACGTCGCGGACTGGTCGAGATCAACCCCTTTGAGGATGTGAAGCACGCGGCTGGTGACGCCTCCGAGCGCCAACGCTTTATCACGCGGACTATGACGGCGGAGTTGCTGGAAGCGGCACCGGATACAACATGGCGGACAATCATCGCCTTGTGCCGGTACGGCGGCCTCCGGTGCCCCAGCGAAGTCTTATCCTTGCGGTGGTGTGGTGTGGATTGGGAAAAGGAACGCGTCCGAGTGGGCAGCCCGAAAACGGAGCACCACGCTGGCCGAGGCTCCCGAGTCATCCCACTCTTCCCAGAACTCAAACCCTGCCTAGAAGAGGCGTGGGACGCTGCCGAAGAGGGCGCGGTATACGTGATCGGCGGAGACTACCGCCAAGCGGCGATGGCAAAGTCGGCTGGAATAGCTGCAATCTGCGAACGCAGTTCGAGAGGATCGTCACCCGGGCCGGGCTGGAGAAGTGGCCCCGTTTGTTCCACAACATGCGGGCATCCCGGGAAACGGAACTGGTCGAGCAGTTCCCTGAGCACATTGCCGCTGCCTGGATTGGCAACACGGTTCAGGTCGCCCGACGACATTGTCTTCAGGTAACTGAAGAGGCTATCCGGCAAGCGGTGCAAATTCCGGTGCAGTCGGCGCACGACAGCCCTGGACACGCCTCCCCCAAGAAAGGACAGACCCCCGTTTTTCCCGAGAAAAACGGGGGTCTGTCTCTTGATGGACAATAATCAGGTGGAGCCGATCAGACTCGAACTGACGACATCCAGCTTGCAAAACAACGTGAAAACCCCACGCCGATATCTCTGAAAGCCAGCATTCTTAACAGCTTAGCGTTTCCTGCCTGTTTCGCAAGTCTTCTCAAGAAATTAAAGGTTTTCGCGTGTTTTCGCTGTACTCGCCCCGAAAATGTGTAGGAAAGTGTAGATGAAGTAAAAACATCTACTTGCGTGCTATAGTGGCTACCGCGTCGCCCGTTCGCTCGGGCCGAGAATGTGTAGGAATGTGTAGGAAAGGGTAGTCGCGGTTCCCTCAATTCGCCGGCCGCCTCCAGAATCGCTTCTCCCGCGTCGCCCTTCCTCCATGACCCCGAAGTCGCGTGCCACGTCGATCGCCCAGCAGCCGAAGCCTCTGAGGCCCCAGCATCGAGACCCGGACCGTCACCGCCGCGGGCAGCCACGAATGAGCCGGCTGGCTTTTCGACAAGCGGGGCTGTCGATATTCCAGCCGCGGATCCGCCGCCGCGTGATTCGACGGCACCGGCAGCCGCGGCCGGGCCCGTCACTCGTCCAGGTTGGGCGACGGCCTGGTGGCGCCGATCAGCCGCAAATAGCACGCGACGCACGGGGAAGCAACGATCATGGCGCCGCAACGAGGGCAGCGGGTCGGGGGGATGGCCTGGAACTTGAGCAGACGTTTTGTGACCGGGCCGGGTTTCTTTCGCCGCTTGGCCTCGTTCGCGCTGGCGACAAGATCGGCTACGGCTTCGCGCGACATGCCCAGCCTGACCGCGATTGTGCGGTAGGTCCAGTTCTTCC
>JAAYAY010000064.1 GCA_012719125.1 Planctomycetaceae bacterium
AACTCGTCTCTGGCGATGAGCCTTACAAGATCATGGTGCTTGATGAAAACGGTGACGGTCGCTTCAACGATCTGGAGAACGGCACGTTGATCATCGATCTGGACCAGGATGGAAAGCTCGTCGGGACGCCGGACTCGGCCGAATATCACCAACTCGGCGAACCTTTCAACATTCACGGCAGGGTCTGGGCGGTCGCCTCACTTTCGCCTGACGGGACCGAATTGCAGCTCCAGCCATCCGACGCCACGGTCGAGATGCGGCGATACCTCGATCCCGGGTACCCCGCACCTGGCTTCGCGGCAACCGGACTGGATGACGAGCCGATCGATCTCGCCCAAAGAGCGAAGGTTTCGCAGTACGTGTTGCTCGACTTCTGGGCCTCGTGGTGCGGGCCATGTCGCGGAGAGTATCCCTATCTTCGAAGAGTACACGCCCGATACAAAGATCACGGCCTCGTGGTGCTAGGCATCAATCTTGATAGTGACCGAGAAGCGGCAGTACAAGCCGCCGCCGAGAACCTCCTGGACTATCCACATGTGTTCGACAGGAAACGTTGGGAGAATGACGTTGCCCGCCTTTACCGGGTCCACGGAATTCCAAAGACCTACTTGTTGGATGCAGATCTGAAGATCGTCGCCAAGGATCTCCGAGGCGCACGCCTGGAGTCTCGGCTCGCTGAGCTGCTCGGGCCCGGCGATGAGGAAGCGGTTGCAGCCCTTGAAAAGACCCTCGCATCGCGCGAACCGGTAAGCACCCCCGCTGCGCGATCTCAGCCTTCGATCAACAAGTATCCAAAACTCGCACTCTCGGAATCTCAGGTTCAGGATGCGCTCGCCCAATTCGAGTCGCTGGAGTTCTCAGATGTCAAGAAGGCAGAACTGTCTGCTGACAGGGTCAATGGGAGCATCAGCGACGCCAACCAGCTCTTGCCGGGCACCGTGCTTGCGGCGAAGACAAGTCAAGGGCGCTATGCCAAGCTGATGATCAAAGAGAACGGGCATACGATGGTCGTTTCATGGGTGACCTACGATGAAAACGGCGACGTCCATTCCCAAGGGGCCGACTTGAAGATCAGCGGGACATTTTCGTGCGACCTTGACTCGGGACGAGAGGCCAGCGAAGACGAAGATTTCTGGTGGGAACAGGTCAATTCTGCGGAAAGATACCTTGTGCCGAGAAATGGGGCGCAGTTCAGCGTTATTCGACGCCCACCGACGCGATGAAACCGAGCAGTTTATCGGGGCACCACTTCACGATAGACTGCCATTGCGAGACGCTTTGCCGAAGCGATCGTAGAACTCGGTGATCGTGCATCGCAGTCGATCATCCAGAAGCTCTAACGCCTTCTGCTGAATATCCTGCGGCATACCCCCGTAGAACACCTCTGTGATCCCGCCGGCGATACAGGCCATGATGTCGTCATCCCCGCCGAGTGAAATGGCGTCGCGAACAGCATCTTCGTAGTCCGTCGACTCCAAAAACGCGATGATCGACTGCGGGACGGAACCCTGGGATGACACGTCGAACGTGTACGTTTTGCGGATACCGTCCAACCACCCGCTCAGGTTGTATCCGAATTGCCGTTCGACGAACTCCCGGATTTCATCCTTGCCGTGGCCTGTTCTGGCGAGGAGCACGGCGGCCGCAACCGTCAGAGCACCGCGGATCCCCTCCGGATGATTGTGCGTCACCTCGTCGCTTCGTTTCGCCTCTTCCAACACGCTTTCCAGCGTGTCGCAGGCAACCCCCACCGGGCTGACCCGCATGGCCGAGCCGTTACCCCAACTGTTATAGGGCTCCCGGCGCCGATAGCCGGCCCAGCGAATAAAGCTGCCCCCGTATCCGGCGTGCGGATAGGCGTGGAAGTACTCGTGAAACAGGTCGACGTAGTCGCCGCCGTGGAGGAGCTTGTCGGCCACGGCAACCGTCAGCACTGTGTCGTCTGTAAAGCAGCTTTCTTCGACAAAGAGCGGGAAGTCCTTGGTCTTGGTTCCGGCTCCCTCGCGAACCGATCCGATGATATCCCCGACAATGGCACCGATCATGATGACTCCTTTCCAAACGGCTCGCCATTCAGAACTGCCGCGTTTCACATCGCGGGCAGACTCGCGTTGTGGCGGCAATCTCGCGGCCGCATTGGGCACAGTGCACCAATTCCGAGGCTGGTGAGTCGCCTGACCAACGTCCCGCTTTGACAATCTGCTGCACCTGGCGGAACCGCTCGATTGGCATCCGCAATTTTCGGGCAAGTTTCTCCGCCCGCTGGAGCGTTGGTCTTGCCGCGATCTTGGTGACAGCATACAGCCCTCCGCAGGTCAGAAGCACCACCAGACCAATGATAACACGGAGAAGAAAACCCGGTATCTCCGAGGAGAAAACGGCTGCCTCAAAGACAACGAGCAACGCGATGGCGACCGTCAGGCCCAGCAGTCCACGAACCCAGCCGTACAACACCGACTTGAAGCTCAGCGGAATCGAGAAACCCAGGTCCCAATCGCTGTCCTTCCGATACAAGTACGTGTCCGTCGGCAACAGCGGGATTCGAAAGAGGTGCAGGAACTCGGTTGCCACAAAAAAATGACCTGGGACCTTGTCAACCACACCGCACCGGCGGATGCCGCACAGAAGATAGGACAATCCGGACTTCTCTCCGTAATACTGCCCGTATTCTTCAACGACGGGCATTTGATCTTCGAACAGGTCAGCGAGGACATACTCTGGAGGGGCTGCGTTTGAATCGGTTTCGCGAGAGCCAGCAGCAGCGGATGTTCCTGACGCACGTTCGGTACGCCGGGCTGGCAACAGGTAGGGCCGCAGACCAAGATGGTGAAAACTGACGTTGGGAAGTGCAGCTTTCAATTCGTCGATGGCGTCAAAGTGTGTGGGGATGGACCGCCCTCGCAACATTCGTAGGTCGAGCCAACGCAAACTGGGCATCTTCTTCAGATGCTCGACGGCGTCCTCGAGCACAACCTGCGAGCCCGTCAAATCGAGGTCTGTGAGATTGTCTAGCCCAACCAAGTGGCGGAGCCCGGCGGCCGTCACCTGTGTGTGCCCGAGGTGAAGGCGTTTCAGGGAATTGAGGTTGGCCAGATGGGCAAGCCCGGCGTCGGTGATCTCCGAACTCTGAAGATCCAGATTGGTCAGGTCCGGCCGCTGCGCCAGTCGAGCAAGGTCTTTGTCCTGCATGGGAATGTGCCCCAGTGCCCTGACTCGTTTTGGAGAACCTCTCGGCGGTCACCATGGCCAAATGCCAGCCCAAGTCGTGGCCCAGATCGCCCCGGCACCTCAATCTGCTTGACACCGGAGCATCTTACGGCAACGACTTGAGCTGGACAATCACCGGTTGCCGGACACAGGCCGGCGAGGTCGCGGAACACCTTCCGCTCCCAAATGCACGCACAACTGCTGCCGGAGCGTGTTCAGTTCCCAACGCGCAGCGCCTTGCTCCTGGGAGGCCAGGTACCGCTGGGCATTCTGGAGACGAACGCAGGCCAGCCCGAACTGGTCGGTCGACAGGGGCAGCGTTTCGAGGAGAACCTGCAATTCATAGAGCTCACCATCGTCCGTGCGGTTCAGGGAAACCTGGTTCACTACCCTCCCGAGGGCAGTCAGTACGGGACGGAAAACCTCCTGCAAGGGTCCGACAGCGTCGGAGTGTTGAAGTCGAGTCATCTTGAGCTCCTCGTGGCAGAGTTGCTTTATGAGTCACCACGATGGCGACTGTCACTTAGGTTGAACTAGCAATCTCATCATGGAACCCGCCAGCATTCTTTCGAGGAGCCGTATTCCAATTTGAAGGCTATCTACCGCAGAACACGCAGACTGGTCGGATCAGTGATTCAGGATCGGCCGCCTACGCCCAAATGATCGTCGCCGAGCCGTTGTGCTCCAGCGACCAGTCCCAAACCAAAACAAATCACGCCCCCCGACAAAGGGGGCAGTTCGGCGTCGCTACGAAGTCACATGTTGGGCGCACAGGTCGCCCACACGAATGGCACTAGCTTTAGCTCGTGCGTATCGATTTCCACCACCGCCGGGTGGCGAGCATCGGCAGCGGAGCGGCTTCCATCGCGTGAGGCACTGCCGGTGGGCGTGCGCGAACCTCTCCTTGTTCGAGGGCAGCCCGAGAAGCGATCTCTCTGTCGGCCATCGTGACAGTACCGGCTCGGCAGAAGCAAAAAATTGCGATTTGGAATTGGTGGTCCTGCAATTTGCGCGCTAGAACCATCTTGATCGGTTTTGCGACAGCTTGGCAATGTGCCGAGGTTGCATGAGCCTGTTGGCCTTTCTCGACCGCCGTTTGCGCGCCCGCGGTTCCCAGCGTCCGGGGCGGTCGCCTACGCGGTGGTAAGCAATGGTTGCCAGCATCGCATCAATCAGTGGCCCACGATCTTCGGGCCGGGCAGCTTCGATCTTCGGAGCGAAGGCCGTCAATGCTTGTTTGGCACCTTTGAAACTCACCTTGCGAGGTTCGATGTCGTTCTCGTTGGCAGCAACGGCCATGACGGTACGGAGTAAGTTGTACGCCAGCAGGTGAGTCCAGATCTCCTTGTGGACCATGTCGGGCGTTTTGCAGCGGAGGACGTCCATCTGCATCGTGGCCTTGATGGAACGGATATCGACTTCCCCTTCCCAACGACGCTCATACAAATCGCCGATTTGCTTGCCACCGATCGACCTAGCGAGAATCGTGGTGATGACCGTGAACTGCGTGACACGGTTGTTCTTATCGCGTGCGTCAACCGGCACCTCCCGCATCACGAGATGTTTCGGATAGTTCCGGTATTCCTCTCTCGTCATTCGAGGTGGCTTGTTGGGACGCTGCCATACAACGAGATCACCATCGGATCGGCTCTCTGCGATCCTCGTTCCCACACGATCCTGCTTGGCGCGAGCGACAAGATCGATGCCTCGATTGCACAAGTCGCACGCGACGAAGTAATCGTCGAACAGAGCATCGGCGAGCACTACGTCCCCCGCGTTGAAGGTGTCGTACATCTGTCGGAAGAGGGTCTTTTCGCCCGTGCCCTTGCCTTTGTACGGCGCGATGGCCAATTCGTGACACGCGCCTGTCGCCAGTGATAACACAACCGTGATTCTGGCAAGCGGAAAACCGATCCCCGGCTTCTGATTGGGTGGCTGTGGGTACACAGCTTGATTCTCTGCGGTGTCCGGCATGGAGACATAAGAGCCATCAACGATGAACACGGATCGACCATTCCACTCCCACTGGTCGCCAATGCTCGTCTGTAACTCTTCAGCAGTCCGCTTTGCCAACGTGGAGAGAACACTCGTGTGAATACGACTCCGCGCGTTGCAGTAGCTGGCAGTACTTGGTGAGCAGGTGGCCATGCCATTGGCCGCACGATGCGCGATGATCCGCGACACGGTATCACGGCAACTGCGGTCTTCGCTGAGTACCTGACTCAGGAAACCCCAGATCGTGGTGACCGGGCTATACACTCGGTCCCGATACTGGACACCATATTCGTTGAGAACTTCTCGGATCCTGGCCTCGGTCAAGATGTCGAGAAATGGGAGCCCCTCATTGCGCGCAAAGCGAGCGCGCACCGTATCCAGGCTTGACATGGAACCACCTTCAAATCGACAGCGATTCCAGCCGCCTGATCAGAGTGCGGTACAGACGGGTTCCATGCCCGGACAAACGCCCAGGTGTGCTTCCATGCCCCCGGTCGAAGTAGCTGCCTTGCCAGAGTTTGCCTTGGCCGGCCACCGCCAGCCATCATTATCTATACGAAGGCAGAGCAAGGGCGCGTTCGGTGACTCGGCTCAATCGGTCGCCCTGGAAAGATACGCAGGCGACCCGATAAACTGGGCCGTCCTGCGCTGACTGATGGCACTGCTGCCATGACGTTGCCAAACCCCGTGCCCTGAACGGTTTCCGACTAAAGCTAGTGCCATTCGTCGCCCACACATGAGTAGCCAAGACTGATGGCGTAGCTCGATTTTCCAGAGAGGGGGTCGCGCCAACGTTTTGACGACACCAGGGGTATTCACCGCCCACTGCTTGGCGCAAGAGGTCGCCCCCACCGCTGAAGTTTTCGAGTCATCAAGAAGTACAGCGGTCGCCCCGACCGCTGAAGTTTTGCGCAGCCAAAAGCCGCTCCGTAGGCGTCAACCCGGCCGCCCAACTCCCCCGCCATAACATCTGTGTCGTCAAAGTGACAACGCAAGATAATTCCGCGGACCGGATGCCCGGACCAACCGCGGGGGACTGCTTCAGCCCGCCCCGCCGACAAGCAATCGTAGTACATGCGATTCAATGATGGCGTTACGGTACTCGGCAAGGAGCCGGGAGTTCCCCGCTGACTCCGCACGTCGGTACCCTGCTTGCCGAACGGGATCTGCTGCCTTCATCGCGTCCGCCTCCAGAGATTCCCTTTCTTCCAGCGATAGCTTAGCCAGGTGACCGCGAATTGCTTCGAGCTGTGTGTGGCTCTCCGCTGCTTCGCTCTCTGCGGGTTCGAATGCTGTGGGCGTACGCCTCGACCGTGTGCAATCACGACCGGTACGTGTCGAGTCCTTCTCTCGACGGCCGGCTTTATTTGCCGCCAGACGCTCTCGAATGTTCTTAACCAAAAGACCGGGCGGATTGCCGAGGTTGGCCCCCCGTCCGCTCTTGAGCAATTCGTCGTACTCGCGGACGCACCGTCGAATAGTCTCATGCGATCCTTCTCGCATGAGCTTAGCAGCTTCGGGACGTTTAACACCGCGTTCTGTCAACACGAATTCGAGTGGCGTACTCACCGATTGATTCACGTTCGTGTGCTTCGCATTCCCGATGAAGAGAACCTCCCATCTTCCTCGCCGGACTTGTCGATAACGCTTTTCTTTCGGCAGCGACTTCAAGAATCCAACCCGCTCCAATTCTCGGATGCCTTCAAGGAGCTTCCGCTTGAGCTGTGAGTTGTCGTAATTTCGACTGAAGCCGACGCGTTCGCAAGCGAACGTACGAACATCGAAGCTCAGCCGCTTCGTATTGTAGAACCGCTTGTCCAAGAATCGGAACATTCGCCTTGCCGCCGATGTCCTCAATCGACGCAACACACCCATGTCCAGCTTCCGGATGTATCCATCCTGGAAGCTCTTGAAGACGGTTTCATTCCAGGTGGCCGTCCATGCCAAGCATCGCCCGTTGCACGCCTTCGTGGCCTGTCGCCTGTGACGACGAGGGATGACGACATTGTCGAGTAGATGGAAATGCTCGTCCATCCACGTCTTCAGTCGATTGTCTCGCCAGGCGTTTTCGTAGTACAGCGTCACGCCGACCCACCGCCTGAGCGAGTCTTCGAGCCGAGAATAGCTTCTTCCCTCGCTTCGCCAGCCGAGCACACGGAACAATTCAGCAGGCGTGAATGACAGCTTGCGGTCCGTGAAGCCTGCGGCATAGGTCAACTGAATGAGCCCAAGAATTACTTCGTCGTCGGACGCGGTTGGTAGCCCATACTCGGAGCACGCCAACACCGTGAGCCGTCGCTTGACCCGGCTGCGTCCGTGCTTCTCGACCACTTCGTCTTCGAAGACGAGTGACTTCACTCCTTTGGGAGGCCTGGTCGCAAGCATGGCAAGCGGGAAATCCGCCAGATTCATTTCGTCACGTCCCATCTTCATCACGGGATCTGAGATGCTCAAGGCGGTTCTCCGGTTCGACAGATCGGGAGCGTCGCTCGAAAGCACATCCGACCCGTTCTTAGAAGCATCCCTGTTGTTCATTTAGCAATAGTTGTATTCAAAGAGTTGTTCCCGAGGATTCTTGAATCGTTTCAACGGCTTGGCCCATGGGAAGCTGCCTCGCTTCACGTTCCGAACCCATCCATTCCTGCCTCAGATCACGAAATGCCCTGCCTCGTTTCACGTGATTTCCTGCCTCAATTCACGTTACTCGGGGACCCGCATCTTCCTGATCGCTACCACGCCCACTGCCAGCATGGCAAGCCATTAAGTTATGCCAGCAAGGCTGGCATTTCCGAAAGGCCAGAAAGACTGGTGACAGACTGGCTGGAAAGTGTTAGAGATCGCGACATGAAAGTCATCGCAATCGCAAACCAGAAGGGAGGCACAGCCAAAACGACTTCCACAGCCGCGGTAGGCCTCTTGCTAAGTCGGCGAGGCTATCGGGTCCATCTCATCGACGCCGACCCACAGGCGAGCCTCAGTCAGGCCTTTGGAATCTCGGACCGAGAGGACCGGTTTGCATGTTCCCTGATCGACGGTGAACAACTGCCGATCGACATGTTGGACAACAACCTCTCCATGACGCCCGGGACCGTCGCCCTTGCGACATGTGAAGCCCAACTGCTCACAACGCCGGGCAGGGAATTCTTCCTCCGAACGTGCCTGGAGAAGACGAAACTACCGGAAGACGCCGTTGTCCTTGTCGATTCTCCACCGTCTTTGGGGGTACTTGCGATGAATTGTCTTGCGGCAGCCGGAGGCCTTCTCGTTACCGTCCAGCCCGGCGGATTCGAGATCCGTGCGTTGGCTTTTCTGGAGACGACCGTCCAGGTGATATGCAAGAACGTGAATCCCGGCCTGGTTGTTCTTGGAATCCTGCTCACGAATTGTCACAGACGCCGCGGAATCACTCGACAAGTGAACGAAGAGGTTGCCCAACTGCACGGCGTTCTTGGCACGATTCGATCGGATGCCCGGATTCTCTACGCAACGACGGCGGGCAGGATGCTCCATCTTCGCAAGTCCAACGCCCTCGATGACTACGCGAACGTGGTCGACCAACTAGAGGAGAGCATCTGGTGACGGTGCAAGGAGTAAATGGCGTACTTCGGAGACTACTGACGGATCCGACCGGAACCGAGTCCCATGAGGCCGCGAAGCCGCTGAAAGACCACACGCCGCAGCCTTCTCAGCCGACGAAGTGTCCGACACATCGACCGGCAACCAAAGCCCGAGTCGGACGCCCGCCAGAATTCGCATTCCGAGGCGGCGACCGACAGAAGGTAACGTTCAGAATCCGCCCCGATTTGATCGATTGCTACCGCGATTGGTCATGGGATGCCCGAACTTCCCTGAGTCATTTGGTGGAAGCAGCGTTGGACGAATACTTCAAGATTCGCGGAAAATAGGTCACGCTGTTACAGAGACCTTCCATAACCCTCTGTCGACCAACCTTATCTAATGGAGGGATTATGCAGAACAACAATAGACCAGTTCACTCATTTCGATATGGCAATGTCTCGTGTGCGATATGGGCAGAAAATACCCACGCCGGATATTTTTGGCGAACGACTCTCGTAAAAGTCTATCGCGACGGGGACAATTGGGGCGAATCGATGTCGTTTGACGACCGTGACCTGCCGCACGTTATGAAGGCCGCCGCCGATGCCCATTCCTGGATTCATCACCAGAAGGCCCTGGCGGCTGCAGCACCATCAGTGCCTAGTGACTCGTGAGATTCCAGCTACTTAAGTGAATGCACTCCTGGCCGCAGCACGGCGACAAAACACTGTTTGCTTAGCGAACCGGAACGTGATAATGTCGGCTAGGGGCTACGGGATTCCATTTTACGAAAGAGTCGGACTCCAACACACCGAAAGACATTCAAGAACTCCTAGGAATCCCAACGCAACAGGAATTCTTCTGCCCTCCCAGACGGGCACGGGCAGAAGAATTTCCAGCCGCATTCTCTCGGGCCAGACTCACCCTATTCAATAGCGTAGTCCTACTCTTCTTCGCTTGCGCTGGCGAACTCTGTCCACCCCACGACTCGTCTCAGACCTATTATGCCGAAATAGTGCTACAGTCAGTGCCCGACTGTGATTGGTAAACGAGACGTCGACCGCAATCATCTCGACGCTAGCTTAGCCCAAAGAGATCGCAGTATTCAGTTGCCCTGTTCTGCACGAACTGTAGTGGCGGAGTACGGTACCAGGCGAGCACAGCCTCGTCGGAATTGCGCGGCTCAAAGAATTCACAGCTACCATATCTTTGGACCCGGAATCGATGGAACTGGCCTCGGAAAAAATGACCGACGGAGCTTAGGACGCACTCGGATAATGTACATATGACCACTATTTAAGCAAAGCGCGTTCATTGGACGCAAATACTTGCCATGAAAGGAGATGGGCGGATTCTCTGGCGTGAGAAGCAGGCCACATTCGCAATTGCAGGTTTGGCCACCTCTGTCAAAGTTTGTGGCTTCGCGTCCAAAAAAGAGGAGGCAACTGCCACGCCGCAACAACGCTCAAGATAGTCGCGTGGAGAAAAACCGACGAGGTGGTGTAGCCTGATGTTTGTTGGCCGAATCCTGCGAGGGGCTTTGCCCGGACAAACACCAAGGCCCCGCTCGCAAGCAGAAGTGGGAACCTTTCCCAACGAGCCATAAAAGCGATGGCGACATGAATCAAGGAGAAAAGAACCGCCCACCGGCGACCGAGATTCCATGAGCAAGTCTACGATTAACCAACACGCTGTGCGTGATCCGCAGGCCTATCTCATCTCCCGGTCGCCGGTGGGCGGCTCCTGCCTCATCATACACGCTTCCCGAAACGACAGAAATATGCAAGTCAACGGTGCCCGTTAATACACGAATGCAAGCGGGTACGCTGCCTAGCGAGGCCTGAAATGACAGAAATGACACGCACGTCTGAATACAATCTCCTTGAAGAGGAGTACCTGTCGTTTGCTCAGGCGGCTCGGCGACTTCCCTCCGTCCGAGAGGGCGGAAGTACTTCGCAGTACACAGTTGCTCGCTGGGCACTCAAAGGGCTCCGCAGCGACAGCGGCGAACACGTCCTCCTGGAAAAGATCCGCATTGGTGGTAGGAACTTCACCAGCATGGAGGCATTGAACCGATTCTTTGACAAACTCAACGACGGACCGGCCGCCTCCAAGTCGAAAAAACAAAAATCTGCTGAAGAAAAAGTCGATGAGGCAAAAGAGATTCTCCGGCGTCGCGGATTGCTCCGGTAAAGCAACAAACCCGCCGGAGGCCGCACTGGGCCGAAACCCAGGTGATGCCGGATACGGCAACCGGCCCCCGACGAGCGATTCCTATTCTACCCGACTTCTCGGATGATTTCCTCGTACTTCTCGCGACTCTTTTCTGCGTAGATTTCGGTGGTCGAGAGCTTTCTGTGGCCGAGTACAAGCTGAGCGGCCTCGACGCCGAAGGCCTCCCGCACCTGTGTGCCGGCATTGTGGCGAAGGCGACCCGGTGACCAAGAGGGAATCCCGATTGCTTTGCAGACCCTCTGGACTGCTCGGCGGTACGAGTCATCGCTGTAGTGTTCGCGAGGAGGACGCTTTCGGCGGCTCTTTCGTGGTTTCTTCTTTTCACGCGTCCGTCTCGCAAGGTAGCTAGCCTCAGCGACCTCTTTCGGCGAGAAAAGGTAGGCGTCTTCGTCACGTCCTTCGAGCCATGGCCCGAGAAGTGTTTGGGCTTGTGGGCCAAGCAGGATCTCTTTGTCAATCCCCTGCCAGTCGAGCTTGTGGCTCTCCGGCCGGTAAATCCATACGTCTCTCGTACGCTCGATATCGCGTGGACGCATGATTGTTAATTCATCCGGTCTCATCCCCGCGAGGCGTTGGACTTGGAGCATCGTCGCGATCTGGGGGCACGCGGCAGCGACCACGGCATCGAAATGCTCCTCGGGCACAGGCTTGACGGGAGCAGCCTCCCGCAACCGGTTGTCCTTTCCTTTTCGGATACCTTCAACAGCCCTCAGAGAGTCGTACACGGAAGCCGGCAACAATTCTCGGGAGACTCCCCATTTGAACATCCGGGCCAAGTCTTGAATCAGGGCGTTAACATACTTTCGTGACAGCGGCTCGCCGGGTTCCAGCAGCTTACCCCTCTCGTCGTACTCAGCTTGACCAGCGTGTCCGCGAGCGATGATGTGCTCACGAACTGTCCGCAGCTTGTTCGGGCCGAACTCACGGGCAGGAGTACTGCCGTAAAGGCTCACCAGCGGGCTGACCACGGCTCGGAACCGGTCGTTGGTAATCTCTCCGTCCTTGACGTAATACTCCCGGGAGAATTCGTCATACTCGACAACCAGTTCTGCAATGCTGAGATCTTCGTCGACCTTGGCAGCATCAGAAACATCGTTGCCAGATTCTTGGAGATGTTCGGCGACGAGACGGTGATACTTCTCCCAGCTTTCGGGTGACCCGTATGGCCCCAGATAATGCTCACGGCAGCGTCCATCTTTCTCAGTCAGACGGACCCTCGCTTGGCCGGAACGCTGGTGAAGAAGATACGAGGGACTTGCGTTTTTCTGACGCGGCATGAGATGCAGCTCCCCGTTTCGTGGTACTGTACCACGAAACAAGCGACGGTTTGAGCTGCATCTTCGCGAGGAAGAGTGGACCTAAATTTAGGCCCCAGCGGAAGTTATAAAAAGTGGGCGATACGGGACTCGAACCTGTGACCCCTAGCTTGTCGAGCTAGTGCTCTAACCAACTGAGCTAATCGCCCATGTATCTTGTTGGAAATCAATGGGTTACGACGATAGAACCATCTCCGTCGTGCTGCAACGACCTCACTCCAACTGCCCAAGCATAACACGTGGACGATCCTTTGCAAGGGGGACGGGGGGGCGGATGCTGAGCTGGGGTGGTCCATGCCCGGTGTGTGGCGGCAGCTTTCCTTGCTCTAGAGCGACGATGGGAATTCCCCGAATTGGGTGCCGGCGGTGGATCGCCATGCTCATGGTCCGGGCAGATCTTCCGGAACCAACGGCGGTGATGCTTCAACTCCATAGTGCGTTTGAAGAACGCCGTGGAGGTCGCGGGGCTCGTTTCCTGGACCGTAGTAGGCCGGAAGCTTCTCGCCGAGGCCTGCGGCGCCGGCTGGAGAACTGTAACGTCCTCTTGTGGCAAGAAAAGTTGCACGCACTATGCGAGCGCCGCTGGCCGGAAACCGGGATTTCCGGCAGTTCTGCGGACGGCACGGCGGAGCGTGCCTGCTACTTTGCAGTTCCCCTGCGGTGCCGGGGCAACGCTTGCACCTCGCATTTGGGGCTTGGTAGAATCTCGTGCGTAACCCACCTTCCGGTCGCCTAGACCCCTCACTTCATCCGGAGCCCCCCCGATGACGCAATCCAACGACAAGCAGAATCCCACTCGCCGGCAGTTCCTCCAGCAGGGCAGTGCCATTGCTGCGGGAGCGGCGGCCCTGGGCAGCATTGCGAGAACGGCCCATGCGGCCGAGGACAATACCATTCGCCTGGCACTCATCGGCTGCGGCGGCCGGGGTTCCGGCGCCGTCCGCGACGCGCTCTCGGTTCCCGATGCCGGACCCATCAGACTCTATGCGATGGCCGATCTCGAAGAAGGGCGAATGAACGCGTCGCTCAAGGGGATCGGCGAGATCTTCCCCGACAAGGTCGACGTTTCCGACGACCGCAAGTTCCTCGGCTTCGACGCCTATCGCAAGGCCATCGATCTGCTCAAGCCGGGCGACATCGCCCTCTGCACCACCCGGGCTTATATTCGGCCGGTCCACGTGGAGTACGCCGTCAAGAAGGGGATCAACGTCTTCATGGAGAAACCGTTCTCTCCCGATCCGGGCGGATTGAAGCGTTTGCTCCGCGCGGGCGAAGCGGCGGAAAAGAACAACGTCAAGATCGCCGCCGGCCTCCAGTGCCGCCATTCGCCGGCTCGCAAGGCCCTGATCGACAAGATCCGCGAGGGTGTCATGGGCGAGATCCCCCTGATCCGTGCAAACCGGCTGGGCGGCGTGGGCTGGCTCGGCCCGCAAGGTGAGAAGTCGAACGACCTGATGAGCCAGTTGAAGTTCGGACGAATTCATCTGTACTGGATTGGTTCGGGACACTACGTCGACTACCTGATCCACCAGATCGACGAATGCTGCTGGATCAAGGACGCCTGGCCCGTCTCGGCCATCGGCATGGGCGGGCGGGCGCCCGACAGCACCGACTGCGGACAGAACATCGACGTCTATTCGATCGAGTTCACGTTTGCCGACGGCACCAAGGCCTTCTGCGGATTCCGCCGCGAAAAGCAATGCCGCTCCGACTTCGCCACCTACATTCACGGCACGAAGTGCGCCGCTCAGTTCTCGGGCGACGTGCATGCCGCGACCGTGCGGATGTTCAAGGACCAGCGGATCGGAGAGGATCACGTCTCGTGGACGCCCACCCCGGACGCCGTCAGCCCGTGGCAGTATGAGTGGAACGACTTCATCGACAGCATCCGCAACGACAAACCGCACAACGAATGCAAGCGGGCCGTCTATTCCGACCTCACCACGCTCATGGGCCGGGCCGCTTGCCATATCGGGCAGGAGGTAACCTGGGATCAGATGATGCAGTCGGACTTCCAGTTCTGCGACTACCTGGACGACTTGTCGGCCGAGAGCCCCGCCCCCGTCAAAGCCGACGAGAACGGGCAGTTCCCGGTGCCGGTACCGGGCCGCTGGACCGAGTTCTGAGCATCGCCGATAATCCTGTCGTTTCTTCCCGGGGGCGTGCCATGGCACGCCCCTGTGTTTTGTTGTCGCCTCTCATCCTCGTTCGCGTACGGGTCTCTTTTCTCCATCACCGGTCGCCAGGGAGGAGCCATCCATACTTGCATGGAAGGCCGTTGCATATCATCCTCGCATACTGGTTGAGGAACCCTCATCAAAGCCTGTCGGGGCATAATTGACACAGCCCGCTGCCCGACAGTAGGCTTACAGGGGTGGCGGAAATCCGTCCTCGACTGGCGAGAAGCAGTAGCATGCCGATCGTGACTCAATGCCCTCATTGCGGGAAGAAGTTCCGCGCCCCAGACAAGCTGGCAGGCAAGTCCGTCAAGTGCCCGGGCTGCCAGGGCGTGGTTCGCGTGCTGGAGGCCGAAAGCTCAGCGGCCCCTTCGAGCCAGCCGACACCGCAGCAAGCTTCAGCGGCATCGTGGTACATTCTTACCGAGAACCGCCAGCAGATGGGGCCGGTAAGCAAGGAACAACTCGACAACCTGGCCACCCAGGGACGGCTGAGCTTCTGCCAGATCCGCCGCGGCGATTGGAAAGCCTGGAAATGGGCCGACGACGTCTATCCCGAACTGCCGGCCTCCGAGCGGAAGGATCTATCGGCCGACGCCGCCCCGAAGTCGGACGAACAGGAATCGGCGCGGCTGGTGATATGTCCCGACTGCGGCAATACCGTCTCGCGGCGGGCGACTCAGTGTCCCCATTGCGGTTGTCCGGCCGCCGTTCTGCTGAATCTCACCGACGCTGCCGGCGACGTCCCGGTGGCCGCACGTCCTCCGTCGCCGCCACCCGTGGTGGATGGCGTGCCCACGGACGATCTCTCCGACGTGGCTGCCCCGAGAAGATCGAGATCCCGGCGGCTGTATGTGATCGCCGGCGGAGTTGTGCTCTCGCTCGCGATTGTGGGTGTTGTCTGGTGGGCAATTCATGCGGCGAAGCGGCCGGCGCCGGAAGTGGTGGCAGAGAAACCTGTCGCTCCGGCACCGCCACCCAAACCGGAGCCGCTGAGCGAAGAACTGCTTTCGGCGGACGACAAGAGCAAGTGCATCGACGAGGCGGCCCGGAAAATGGCCGAGTATATCGACGAACTCCAACGTCAGCACCACTTGCCGTTGGCGATGCTCAGCCAGACGGCCGACAGCGTTCAGATGCTGAAAGCCCTTGCTGACGGCAACCTCGATGCCATCCCCGACTCCACCAGTGCCATTCCCGGCGGTCAGGCGGTCGAGCCCTACAAGTCGCAGGCAAAGGAGTTATCTGCCAAGTGCCGCGACTGGGTCCGCAAGAACCTGAAGCGAGACCCGTGCACGGCCGGCGACGTCTGGGAGACGGCCCGCCAATGGGCGCAAGCGAAGCGGGAGGAGATTCTGAAACCGCTGGGCGGCCTGTCCGTTGAAGGGCTCCTGCCCGAGCTGCCGGCAGGCCCGTAGGGTGTGCCTCGACACACCAAGGACCGTCTTCGGCCTTGCGTTGACGTGTCAAGACGCGCCCTGTGCGCCGTCGACCGCGGGTTTGTATTTCGGAAACGCCGTACTTGCCGGCCGCAGATAGACGACGATCCACAAGACCACGGCGATCCCCAGGAGCACCAGGCTGACATTCTGGGCGATGGTCAGGCCCGTCCCGAAGATCGACGGCTCGTCATTGCGGATGATCTCGATCAGAAAACGCGTGATCGGATAGACGGTGAGGAACAGGGCAAACACCTGCCCGTCGCGAGTGCGAAAGGGCGCGTAGGCCAGCAGGAGCAGGCAGACGACCAGGGCGTTGACGAAGCTGTAGATCTGCGTCGGATGAATCGGCTGGTGAACGTGAGAACCGGTTTCCCACCGGTAGGTCCGGCCGTCGGTTGTCTTCACTGCGATTTCGCTCCCCGGGTGTCGCAGGCGGAGCAGCATCTGTTCCGCTCCGGCATAGTCGTGCACGGACTCACCATTGACGGCCGCAATGTGCTGCCCCTTGCGTAATCCTTGCCGTTCGGCCGGCGAACCCGGTTCGACGGCCGCAATCTCGGGCGCATCGGGCGTCAACCCGCCGAGCCGAATGCCGTGGAGGTAAGCCTGCCCGTGCCTGATCTGGTGGACGTGCGCGGGACTTCCCACCGGAAATTCGACCGCCCAGGGCAGATCGCAGACGCCGCCGAAGCAGCAGCCGTTCAGGAAACAGCCGACACGCCCGATCGCCAGGCCGAGCATGAAACTCGGCGCCATCAGATCCAGCGTGGCCAGGAGAGGCAATCGGTGACGGATCACAAAAACCAGCAAGCCGGCAACCCCGCCGATCACCGAACCGTAGACGACCAGGCCGCCCTTGGTGAAGTTGAGCAGGCTCGCCAGGGTGTCGAAGTCTTCTCGGTATTCGATGATATAGAAGATCCGAGCGCCGATGATACCGGGGAGGATCATCCAGAACGAGAGCATGATGAGCATGTCCGGATCGAGACCCAACTTGCGGCCGCGCCAGACCGTGAGCCCGATTGCCGCCAGTACGGCGACGAGCAGCATCGTGCCGTATCCGCGGATCGGGAGCCCTTCGGGTTCGCAAACGTGGGGCAGCACGAACCAGATGATCGCCCCGAGCACCGCGAACAGCGGCAGGTATCCGAGCGTGTCGGCGTTTAACCCTTGGCGCCAGGCGAGCAGGCCCACGGTGACCACACAAGCGATCGCACACAAGGCCAGGAGCAGCCCGAAGCCGAACAGCGGTATTCCGCCAATCTGGTTGGGAATGTAGAAGACTGTTTGAAGCATCAAGCCTATCCTAGAGCTTTTAACTGTTAGGTCCTCATAGTGAAAATGCTAGCACTGCTACATTTGAATAATCTCCTTGAGCTTCTTGCCGACGCGGCGGTTCCGCGAGCCTGTTTCCATGGCGTTGATCATGTCGTCCCAGAGTTTGCTGCGTAG
>JAAYAY010000065.1 GCA_012719125.1 Planctomycetaceae bacterium
ACTTCCGGGCTCGGAATTTCACGTTCAGTTCCAGGAAATCGTCGCTCGTTCATTCAGCTTTCGCCTCCTTCGCCCTCTACTCTAATAAATCGGGAGGCTGTTGTCTCACTCATGTTGACACAGAGGGAAACGACCAGATCGTCAGGCTGTATAGCGACAATTGAATTTCCCCTTGAGACTATTGACGGAAATGTAATTGTCGCCGAATAGAAGAGAGAACGCAGTTACCTATTAAGGAGATAGTGGTAAATCGAATACGTCGACATTCGGCAATGCGCTCCTTAACTCAACAACGGTGGCGTCAGGTATCTGACTGTCTATGACACGCAAGGTTTTCAGGTTCGCCAAACCTTTGAGGTGCTTTAGCCCGGCAGCGGTGACTTGGGAACAATCGACCGACAGGCTCTGCAGATCAGGCAACTCTTTGAGATGTCCCAACCCTGCTGCGGTGACCCTCGTGCCGTTTATCGCCAGGTCGGAGAGGCAGGGCAGAATTCTTAGGTGCTCTAATCCGGCGTCGGTAATCTGAGTGCCCTCAAAATACAAATGTTCAAGATTGGTCAATCCCTTCAGACGCCCCAGGCCAGCGTCCGTGATTTGGGTGTACCCGACGTTCAGGTAATTGAGATTGGTCAGCCCCTTCAGATGAACCAGACCAGAATTGGTGATCCTGGTCCCGTAAAGGTTCACAATTCTGAGCTTCGGTAGAACCTTCAGGTTCGCCATTCCGGTGTCGGTGACTTGAGTGCCGCCGAGGGAAAGCCAGTTGAGGTTGGGTAGCTGTTTTAGATGCTCCAACCCAGCATCGGTGATCTGGGTGCCGTCGAGATCCAGAGATTCAAGGTCAGGTAAATCCTTGAGCTGCTCAAACACGGCGTCACCGATCCGGGTACGGATCCCGGCATCTGCCACTTTGTCAAAGTAATCATCTCCCAGGAGGCTACGCCACCACGTCGGAGGCGGCTGCGTTCCACCGGATGTCAATTCCCACTTGTAGTATGTGTGCCCCCCCAGCTTCACGATCTTCTTTACCGCCTCTCTCTGCCGTCTCGCCTTCTCCATCCTCACCGAAAACCATGACAGCGGCAGACTCAGCACCAGGACGGCGATGAGCAGTGTTCGCAATCTGAACTGAAACCAGCGGCGTTTGGGAGGTTCGTCAGTCATGGTGAACAGGAAAGTTCAATACTCGATGTGGCAGTTGGGTAGTGCCTCTTGGAGCTTCTTGACGCCTTCGGGAGTGACTTGCGTGTTTTTGAAATCCAACGATTCAAGGTTAGTCAATCCTTTGAGATGCTCCAGTCCGGCGTCCGTAACGTGACTGTACTGTATTGGTTCAGCCTGACGTTGAGTTTTGGCGTGCTGGAGTTAGCGAGTTGAAGTTGGTCTAAAGGCAGTGTTTTCTAGGTGGGGGACGCTGTCCCCCAAGCCCCCTGGGATTTATCGCTTTGGGCCAGAAGCGAGAGGTTTGGGGAAGGGAAGCAGGGCGGCGTTAGGCCGCCCGGCCTCGCTTCTGGTCCTGGAACGGCGCTCGGTTCGGTTCCCACCGTAGTCCTATCCTCCGTCCAGGCATCTGTAGTATACCACGAGTTGCCGGCCCGCCGCCGGGCACGGTTTTCCTGACGCTTGCGGCGAGCCTCTTCGAGCTTCCGGTCCCGAGCGGCGAAGATCGCCAGTTCGCGGCCCAGCAGCTTGTCGAGCGGGGTGACATACCCGATCGCGCTGTGGAGGCGTGACTCGTTGTATTGCCGGACGAACTCTTCCACGAGTCGGCGCGCGTCCTCCAGGCTCAACGGCGTGCCCGGGCGAATGCAATCGGACTTGATGGTCCGGTGGTAGCGCTCGATTTTGCCGTTGGCCTGTACCGTCAATTGCACCCGATTTGAACGTTGAGCAACAACGTTTTCGGGTGACTCATCCGTTTCACCCCTGGTTTGGGCGTGAATTCGCGCTGGTGACCTACCGGCTTAACTGGGGCGAAGAGCGAGTCTACTTCCACGACGACGCCGGGCGACTGACGGCCAAGGGAACGATGAGCGAAGCAGAGTTGCACGTGCTGCACGCTCGGCTTCAGGGCGGCATTCGCAACAAGGCCCGCCGCGGCGAGTTGAAGATCCCGCTCCCCGTGGGACTGGCTTACGATCCGCAAGACCGCGTGGTTCTCGATCCCGACGTGCAGGTCCAGCAGGCGTTGCACACATTCTTCGAGACCTACGAGCGGACGGGCTCGGCCATCGCCACGGTGAAGTTCTTTCGCCGCGAGTCGTTGCTGTTTCCGCGGCGTCTGCGTCGCGGCCTGGACAAAGGTCGGCTCGTCTGGGGGCCGCTGGTTCACAGCCGTGCGTTGCAGATCCTGCACAACCCGCGCTATGCGGGCGCTTTCGTCTTCGGCCGATCGCGTCAACGCAAGAAAGGGGACGGTCACGTCGACTTCCGCCGGCTGCCGCCCGACCAGTGGGATACGGTGCTGGTCGATGCGCATGTAGGTTACATCACCTGGCAGCAGTATCAAGATCACCAACAATGCCTTCGGCAGGCGGCTCAGAAGCAAGGCGCCGATCGCCGCAACAGCCCTGCGGGCGAAGGTCCGGCGTTATTGCAGGGCCTGGTGATGTGTGGTCGCTGCGGCGAACGGATGACGGTCCGTTACCATCAGCGCCGCGACGGTCTGGTTCCCGAGTACGTCTGCCAGCGCGAAGGCATCGAACACGCCGAGAGGCGATGCCAGACGATTCCCGGCCGTGGCGTTGACCAACACATCGGCGAACTGCTGCTGGAGATGGTGACGCCGGTGACCCTGGAAGTGGCCCTCACCGTGCAGCAGGAGTTGCAGAGCCGGCTCGACGAAGCGGAACGCCTCCGACGCCAGCAAGTCGAACGGGCCCGCTATGAAGCCGATCTCGCACGACATCGTTACATGCAGGTGGACCCGAACAACCGGCTGGTGGCTGACTCGCTGGAAGCGGACTGGAACGACAAGCTCAGAGCGCTCCAGGAAGTCCAGGAGCAGTGTCAGCGACAATCCCAAGCGGACCGGGCCATGCTGAACGAGAAAACGCGGGCCGAGATTCTCTCCCTGGCAACCGACTTCCCTCGCTTGTGGCGAGACCCACGCACGAGCGACCGCGATCGCAAGCGCATGGTGCGGCTGCTGGTGGAAGACGTGACGCTATTGAGAACTGACGTGATCGCGATGCACGTTCGCTTCAAGGGAGGCGTAACGCAATCAGTCACTGTGCCCTTGCCAAAGAACGGCTGTGAATCGTGGCAAACCGCTCCTGAGATCGTTGCGGAAATCGACCGCTTGCTGGACGAATACACGGAGGACGAGATCGCCATGCAACTCAACGATCGCGGCTTGCGCTCCGGCAAAGGCCAGCGTTTCAACCACCGCCTGGTCGGAAACGTCCGGCGAGGCTATCGCCTCAAGAGCCGCTATCAACGACTGCGGGAAGCCGGACTCCGGACGGCGGCGGAAATGGCGGCCGAACTCGGTGTCTGCAAAACTACCATCCACGACTGGCGTCGTCTTGGCCTGCTCCCCGGCCACGCCTACAATGCCAAGCAGCAATATCTGTTTGATCCGGTCGAACACGATGGACCGATCAAACAACAAGGCCGCAAACTCTCGGAACGCACACCCTTCAGTCCGCTTGTCGCTGATCGTACCAAAGAGGTGCAAGATGAAGCATGATCCTTGCTTTGGGGGTAATACGGGCTGGTCCGCACGTGGGTCATGCCACAGAGCTTGATGAACTGCTTGAAGTCCTTGGAAATGAACTGGGGGCCGTTAGCCCGAAGTTCCGGCCTGGTTCAAACTCGGGTAACAGAATTTTGGGCTGAGTGGCGGAGAATTGGGTTTGGAGAAAACGCCTGCTTCCCCCAAACTGGTGATTTTCGCAAGAAGCACCCAGTTTCACGGAGGAAGCAG
>JAAYAY010000066.1 GCA_012719125.1 Planctomycetaceae bacterium
GGAAGAACTGGACCTACCGCACAATCGCGGTCAGGCTGGGCATGTCGCGCGAAGCCGTAGCCGATCTTGTCGCCAGCGCGAACGAGGCCAAGCGGCGAAAGAAACCCGGCCCGGTCACAAAACGTCTCCTCAAGTTCCAGGCCATCCCCCCGACCCGTTGCCCTCGGTGCGGAGCCATGATCGTCGCTTCCCCCTGCGTCGCGTGTTATCTGCGGCTGATCGGCGCGACCAGGCCGGCGCCCGACCTGGACGAGTGACGGGCCCGGCTGCCGGTGCCGGTGCCGGCGAATCACGCGGCGGCGGATCCGCGGCGGGAATATCGACAGCCCCGCTTGTCGAAAAGCCAGCCGGCTCATTCGTGGCTGCCCGCGGCCGTGACGGTCCGGACCTGGACGCTGGGGCCTCAGAGGCTTCGCCTGCTGGGCGATCGACGGGGAACGCGACTTCGGGGTCATGGAGGAAGGGCGACGCGGGAGAAGCGATTCTGGGAAGCGGGGCTCTTCGGAGGTTGATGAGTAGACCCCAACGACAGGTTACGACAGGTTTTCTTCAAAACGACAGTTTTGGCGGCCTGCGAACGTTTGACGCAAGGTCTTTTGCCGCTAAGGGTTTCGCCTTGTTTAACCGGTTTGGGGGGGTTGTTGAATTGCAGACTATTGCAATCGAGTTCAGAAAACGCTAAGCTTGTTTCGTGCTTGATTTTCCGAGGTTTTTTGACGGTACAAGTGTGAAGACCCCAGTATCCCTGATAAGGCTGAGGTCCCAAGTTCGAGTCTTGGTGCGCCCACTTCTCTAAGTGGCGGCGAATGAAGTACTTATGTTCGCCTCTCAGAAGCAGAGATGGTTCCTTGTCCCGTTTCTCTCCGGGGTCCTCTGCTACTTTCGGGTCTCCTTCCCCGTCTCCCAGCCACCCGCCGTCAACTCTTTGCTTCTCGCTGGAATTGGCTGGTGTTGCCCTTTCATAGGGTGGTTAACTGTCTTGCCGTAACGGGTGGTTCCCCCAGTCGCGGTGCTTCCCAAATGCTCCCGGATATTCTAAAAGGTGAAATGAGACTTGCGAGCGGCGGGTCTCGGTGAATCTTCGCCGCCATGGGTTTGCCGGGTTGCCAGCTAATGACTCCCTACGCTGTTGAGAAACTGAGAAGACTCCAGGAAGTGTGCCGGCAGCGCGGCTTGCCTGTGACGACCCAGCGGCGGACCGTGTTGGAGGTGTTGCTCGAACGTCACGACCATCCGACTGCCGACGAAATCTACGACACCGTCCGCGATCGAAGCCCGCAAATCTCACGAAGGACGGTCTATCGGGTGCTCGAGACGTTGGTCGAGTTGGAGTTGATCCGGCGAGTTCATCACCCGGGCGCTTCCGCGCGATTCGACGCCAAGACCCATCGTCACCACCATCTGGTTTGTGTCCGCTGCAACAAGATTGTCGACTTGGACAGTTCCGATTGGGACAACCTCGCGTTGCCCACGAACAAGCCACACGGCTTTGATGTGTCCGATTTCTCGGTCCAGCTCATGGGTATATGTCCCGATTGTCGGAAGCAGAGCAAGACGTAGTCTCCCACGACAGTTTCGGTTTGTTAGTTCACTGAACCCATCAACATACTGATAATGACAGGGGTCTCTAGGATTTGGTTGACACATAGTGCCACATACCATAGATTGCTGGCTTGAGAGGCCGGGCATGTCACGCGATTCGAGGTCTGGAGCGAAAGGGTGACGAGAATGGCACAGTATGTATGCCCTGTGTGCGGATTCACCTACGATGAAGCTGAAGAGGGCGCTGCTTGGTCTGCATTGCCGGAAGACTGGGTTTGTCCGCAGTGCGGAGCCGAGAAGTCTACGTTCGAAGCGGTGGACGGCGGCGCTGACGCGGATGGAGAAACCGACGGAGAAGCCGCCGCCCAGCACAGTTCCGGTGCCCAACGCGGCGAGTTGCCGGTTGCCAGGAATACGCCCATCGAACCCACTCTCGAGTTCATTCATGCCCTGGCTCGGGATGGCTTGGCGAAGACGGGCCATCACGGACCTGTTGCGGCCATGGGGGTTCCCCGCTCAACACTTCCGCACTGGGACGACATCCAGATTCTGCCGGCCCAACTGGCTGCCAAACCCTTGTCGGAGAGTGTTGACGTCGGCGCCGACCTGGTCATTGGACCCAAGGCGGCCAGGCCTCTTCGACTGAAGATTCCGATCCTCGTTTCTGACATGAGCTTCGGGGCATTGTCGGAGGAAGCCAAGACGGCCCTGGCCAAGGGAGCCCAACGGGCGGGTACCGGAATCTGTTCGGGCGAGGGCGGCATGTTGCCTGAAGAGCAGGCAGCCAACTCGTGTTACCTTTTCGAACTCGGGTCCGCCAAGTTTGGCTTTTCCGAGGAGGTGATCCGCAAGGTCCAGGCGTTTCATTTCAAGGCCGGGCAAGCCGCCAAGACGGGAACCGGCGGGCATCTCCCCGGCAACAAGGTGACGTCGAAGATCGCCCAGGTTCGCAGGATCCCGGTAGGTCAACCCGCGATTTCACCACCCTCCTTTCCGGACCTCACCACGCCCGATGACTTCCGCAGGTTCGCCGACCGAATCCGTGAGCTGACCGGAGGTATTCCGGTCGGCATGAAGATGTCGGCGCAGCATGTCGAGGAAGACATCGAGTTTGCCTTACAGGTCGGCGTCGACTACATCATCCTCGACGGCCGCGGCGGTGCGACGGGCGCCGCCCCGCTGATCTTCCGCGACCACATCTCCGTGCCGACCATCCCGGCCTTGGCAAGGGCGCGGCGTTACCTGGATGGGCGGGGACGATCCGACGTCACGCTGATCATCACGGGCGGGTTGCGTACCCCGGCGGATTTCGTCAAAGCTCTCAGTCTCGGTGCCGACGGGATCGCCGTCGCCAACGCGGCCATTCAGGCGATCGGGTGCGTTGCGGCGCGAATCTGCGACAGCAACAACTGCCCCTCCGGGATTGCTACCCAGCAAGAACACCTCCGCGCCCGCCTGAATGTCGACGAGTCCGCGGCTCGACTGGCCCGGTTTTTGTCGGCGTCGGTCGATCTGATGAAGATGATGGCCCGCGCTTGTGCGCACACGCATCTGAACCAGTTCGACGTCCGCGACATTGCCACATGGAAACGCGAGATGGCCGATCTGGCCGGCATTCGTTTTACCGGGGCCGGACGGCTCCAAGAAGCCGAGTCGTACCTCTCGGCAACTGCGTCAGAACCCCAGCCCAGGAGGAGTCATTCGATGTCGACCCAAGACAACCTTCAAGCAGCATTTGCCGGTGAAAGCCAGGCGAACCGCATGTATTTGGCCTTTGCCGCCAAGGCGGAGGCGGAAGGGCATCCGCAGATCGCCAAGCTCTTTCGAGCGGCGGCCGCGGCCGAGACGATTCACGCCCATGCCCATCTGCGGGTGATGGGAGGGATCAAGGACACCCAACAGAATCTGCAGACGGCAATTGCCGGCGAGGGGCACGAGTTCAAGGAGATGTATCCCGAGTTCATCAAGCAAGCGGAAGTCGAGGGGAACAAGGCGGCCCTGGTTTCGTTCCGCAACGCGAATGCCGTCGAAGAGGTTCACTACAACCTCTACGGCGAGGCGCTAGAAGCCCTGGAGGCAGGAAACGACCTGCCTTCGCAGCCCATTCATGTTTGCGAGATTTGTGGAAACACCGTGGTAGGCGACGCGCCGGACAAATGCCCGGTTTGCGGCGCTCCAAGGTCGAAATTTGCAGAAGTTGCCTGACGACGAAGAGGTTTCGGTTCCAGTAACCCATTTCGGGAGGTGATGTCATGTGCCGAATGAGGTGTGTTCGTATCGGTCCCTGCCTGGCAGTGGCTGTGTTCTTTCTATCGGCAGTGGTCTTGCCCGCTGTCCGCGGGGCCGACGAGCCCGGAGGGGACGTGCCGCGCGACGATCTCGGGGCGGCCACGCCCGAATACCAACAGGCAGCGTTCTCCAAGTTGATGCCGGACGCCGACGTGACCAAGCCCCCCGCCGGTTTCGATCCCGTGATCTGGAACGCCTTTGTCCCCCAAGATAACGCCATGACCCCCGATCGGGTCGCTTTGGGACGCAAGCTGTATTTCGACAAGCGGCTCTCAGACGACGGCACGGTCTCCTGCGCAACCTGCCACGACGTGACCCGCGGCTTCACCGATCAATTGCCCACGTCGGAAGGGATCGGCGGCCAGTTCGGAAAGCGGAATGCGCCCACCGTGCTGAACGCCGTGCTGCTGCAAACCATGTTCTGGGACGGCCGATCGCCGACGCTCGATCACCAGGCCATGCAGCCGATTCTTAATCCGGTCGAAATGGGCATGCCCGACGAAGAGACCGCCATGAAGGCCATCCGCGGAGACGCCGAATACCAGGAGATGTTCAAGAAGGCCTACGGGCGGGAGATGAACTTTCAGGACCTGGGCCGGGCGATTGGGGCTTTCGAACGGACCCTGGTGTTCGTAGATTCGCCTTTCCGGCGATTCTTGGCCGGCGACACGGCGGCCATCTCGGCCGAGGCTCAGGCCGGCTGGGATCTGTTCAACGGCAAGGCCCGCTGCGTTGCCTGCCATCCCATGAGTCCGTCGAATCCCCTGGGGAGCGACAATCGCTTCCACAACATCGGCGTCTCGGCTCGCCACCAGAACTTTGAAGAGCTTGCGGCCGAGGCCCTTACGATTCTCAAGGAGGATTCGTCCGAACAGAAGCTCGACGAACTGGCGGTGGGAACGGACCTGAGCGAACTGGGCCGGTTCATGGTGACGCGCAACCGGGCCGATTTTGGGGCGTTCCGCACCCCGCTGATCCTGAACATCGGCATCACGGCGCCCTACATGCACGATGGTTCGCTGGCGACCCTATGGGACGTTGTCGATCACTACAATGCGGGTGGCGAGGCGAATCCGTTCCTCGACGGCGGAATCGAACCGCTGGCCCTCACCGAAGAGGAGATCGACCAACTGGTCGCTTTCATGTTCACCCTCACCGACGTCGCGTTTGCCGACGAGAACCAGCAGCAGTTTGATCGGCAAAAGGCTCTGGCTGCCAAGGAGCGTCCGGAGCGCGACGAGGCATTAGCCACGCGGAAGACGCTGCCCTTCGAAGACCGCGTCATGGGCACCAAGAGCACCGACCAGTAAAAGGAGCGATGCAAGATGGCTACACACAAGAGCGTTGAAACCAAGTACATGGAGCAACGCGACGAGTTCTTCCGCGGACTGCGGAATCTCGATCGGCGCTCCTTTCTGAAAGTGTCGGCCGCGACCCTCGGAGCGTCCGCCGGTTTGGCGACCCCTCACTCGTTCACCCCGGTGGCCGTTGCCCAGGGAGCCGAAAAAGCGGCCGACGCGCCGCCGTTCCGCTTCGCTTACATCTCCGACTCCCATCTCTACGAGAAGGAGGTTCACGACCGTTTCGTCCGAGGCCTGCTTCGTGCCGTCGACGACGTCAACCATCTCGACCCCCAACCGGACTTCGTGTTCTACGGCGGCGACCTCGCCCAACTCGGACAGGTCAAGGAACTCGAACTCGGGGCCCAGATTCTCAAGAATCTGAAAGCCCCGCTCAGGATCATGGTGGGCGAGCACGACTGGTATCTCGACATGGGCCAGAAGTGGCAGGAGTTGTTCGGCGAGCCGACCTACTCCTTCGACCATAAGGGCGTTCACTTCGTCGTGCTCAACAGCGTCGTCGAAGCCGATTTCTGGACCGCCCGCGGCATGTCGCCCATGGAACGGATGATGACCGTCGCCGGCCTCGACAACGGGCTGCAAAGTCCGTTCACCGTCGGCGAGGCCCAACGCAAATGGCTCCAAGAGGACCTGGCCAAGTATCCCGACGACACACGGCTGATCGTCTTCTCCCATTCGCCTCTCTACAAGCTCTACAAGCCGTGGAACTTCTGGACCGACGACGCCGAGGAAGTCCAGGCGATTCTCCAAAGGTTCAAGAACGTGGTCGTGATTCACGGCCACACGCACCAGTTGCTGACGAATCGGATCGGCAACATCCACTTCCACGGGGTGCTCTCCACGGCCTGGCCCTGGCCCTACGCCCCGGAAGGCATGCCCGAGTTGACCATCGAAATGAGCCGCCCCGATCCGTTCAATCCCAACGACGGGTGCGGCGACGGCGAGGTGCTTGTGCATCCCGACGGGTTGGTCGACAAGGTCTACAGCCTCTGGAACCGGAACCCGATCACGGTAAGCCGGACCTTCTTGGCGAGTTGGGGCAAAGAAGACGTCCCCCCCAAGCCCAACCGGCCCTCGTACTAAGCACAAGCAAGGAGTCGAACCATGAACAAGTCGTTGATTGACCGCCGAACCTACGGCGTTGTCACTTGCCTGGCTCTTCTGTCGCTGGTCGGGTTCGTCGCAGCCTGTGCCCAGCAGAACGCACCGTCTCAGACAGCGTCCTCCGTCTCCTCGTCGGCGCCCGCCGCAACGACGGTGGTAGCCGATGTGTCGGAACCGGGCGCCGCCGCCCCGCCAGCCGCTGAAACGGCCGCAGCCCCAGGCGGCGCCGTCGAAACGGTCGGTTCCTGCGACGGCGAAAACACCGCGACCGTTCCCAAAGGACTCACCGGCAAGGCCCTCGCCGACGCCCTGATGGACCAATGGACCCGCGACCACCCCGAGGCCAACTGGGTGGCCGAACAGAAGGAGAAGCACAATCTCCCCGCTCCGGCAGACAACTCCCACCTGCTCAAGGGCGACCAGGGCAAGAACCACTCCTACGGCAACTACAGCGAACTCGATATCCTCACCTGGGCCCGCGAAACCGAAAAAGCCGTGGCCGAAGGCTCGCGGATCTTCCACAGCGCTGCCGAGTTGGGAAGCGCGTCCTCCGTGTCCTGCGACATGTGTCATCCCCACGCGTCCAATACGCATCCGGAGACCTATCCCAAGTTTCAGGTTCAGCTCGGGCGCGTCGTGCTGCTGCGCGACATGATCAACTGGTGCATGGAGAATCCCGTTCGGGCCGAGAAGCTCCAACCCGACAGCCCGACGATGCGGGCCCTGGAGGCCTACATCATGGCCCAACGCAAAGGCGTGCCGATGGAGTTCGGCAAACACTGATCTCGATCGTTACGGTTGCACGTCCCGGAGCCTCAGGAGCGGCGAGTCGTCTGAAGATGCTCGTCGCAAGCTCCGGGACGTGCTCCCCGTGACTCATCACTTCTCCGCCGCCCAGCGGATGCCCTGCTCCAGCACTCGGCGGTAAGAAGGGTTGCCGTAGGCCTTGCCGTCGAGTTCGGTATCCTTGAGGATGAACCGCCCGCCGATGATCTTGCGGAATTCGTCCCAATCCCAATGCGCACCGAGATTGTGGTGCATGGAAACGACGCCGATGCCGCTGTCCTTCACAAGCTTGACGAACGCCTCCTGCTGCTCGGGCGTGATGCCCGGTTTGCACATGTCGTACATAACGATACAGTCGCACTCCTTCTCGAGCCCCGGCTTGAGCACGCCGGCCTCCTTAGGCATTTCCGCCTTGGTATACTCAATGCCCTTCATGGCGTCGAACATGGCATAGAACGGCTCCACTTCAAACGCGTGCCCTCCGGTAGTGAGGAGGATGCGGACCTTGGCGGGCCTCTCTGTATCGGCGCCGTTGAGTGGGGATGCAAGTAGCGAGACGAAGGCAACGCCGGCAAGCAGGGCAAACACACGTTTCATGGAGGATCTCCCTTGCTGGAGTACAGGCTTTAGCCTGCGAATTTCAAGGCTGAGCGCAGTGGTCTTTGTGGCAGGCTGAAGCCTGGACTCCAACTTGTTCCAGGGCCCGCTCAACACGCCGTCAAGCAAACACAACTCTTCGCCGGCCCTTTTTCGGGGAAGATCCTGTTCTTCACCCCACTCTGACGTGTATACTGTTGCTCCAGACGGAGTTGCGTAACCTGACTGTGGCCAGGGAGCACCGGCGATGATTGCGATCCGGCGTATCGCGTGGACGTGTTTATTGATCCTCCCGATCTTCGCGGGAATTTGCCTGGCTCAGGAGGCCGCCGAAGACTGTTCACCCGGAGTCATCGAGATTCCCGCTTATGCCTACGACCGCGGTAACGCCAAGACCTTCGCCGATCCCAACCAATACGCCGACGGCGGACCGATGGTCGCCTTCGGCGGCCAGAGCCCCGTCCTGATCGAATACGACCTGGAGTTCCCGGTCGACGGCACGTATCGGATCCGTCTCCGCTATGCGGCCAACGACGCTCGTCCGGTGGAGTTCCATCTCGACGAGCAACATCTCGGGCAGTGCTGCAAGGCAACCACAGGAAGCTGGAACACCACGAGTGCCCAGTGGGAAGACAGCTTCCGGGTCTACATCACGCCCGGCAAGCACACGTTGCGAATGGAACGTCCCGGCGCCTTCCCACATGTGATGGCTCTTCGGCTGGAGGGTTCGCGTCCGTTTCCGGACGGCTGGAAGCTCCAACGTCCCAACGCCCGCACCCTCGACAGCCCGCCGCCGGTCGTGCCGGGAATCGGCTACGACGTGGCCGCCGTCGCCCCCGACAAGCTGCGGCTGGCGATCGAGGACCTGGCAACCACGTTCGGAGCCCAATATCCGGCCGCGACCGAATACCTGGCTCGACTGCAGCGTCTGACCGCAATCCTCGAAGAGTCTCAAACTGCCGCCAAAGCCGGCAACCAGGCGGCCGCCGACCGCCAGAGGCGGATCGCGGAAGAACTCGTTGCGTTGCGAGACGAAGCGATCTTGGCCAATCCCTTGCTCGACTTCGACCGGCTGCTGCTCGTCAAGCGGGGGAACAAGTCGCCCGCCTTGGGTCTGCCCCGCAACTGGCAAAGCAACTCGTGCCTGCCGAAGACGGGCTTCGACGACGAAATCGCCGTGCTGTCGCCGGTCCGGCGCGACGGGGAAGTGACGACGCTGTTCGCACCGCCGCGGGATAGCTTCGTGGGCGACGTCGATCTGAGTTTCGACGCCGGGCGGATGCTGTTTTCGATGGTCGGCGACAACGGCCGCTGGCAGGTCTTCGAGATCGGCACCGACGGGAAAAACCTGCGGCAGTTGACCGGCGAGCAACCCGACGTCGACAGCTACGACGCCTGCTACCTGCCCGACGGACGGATCATCTTCACCTCGACGGCCTGTTTCATCGGCGTGCCCTGCGTCTACGGCAGCTCCCATGTGGCGGTACTCTACTTGATGGACGCCGATGGCCGCAACATCCGCCAACTCTGTTTCGACCAGGAGCACGATTGGTGCCCCACCGTGATGAACAGCGGCCGGGTGCTCTATTCCCGCTGGGAGTATGCCGACACACCGCACTCGAACACGCGATTGCTGTTCCACATGAACCCCGACGGGACCGGGCAGATGGAGTTCTACGGCAGCAATTCCTATTGGCCCAACTCGTTCTTCTACACGCGCTCCATCCCGAACCATCCGACGAAGGTCGTTTCGGTGATCGGCGGCCACCACGACAACCCGCGGATGGGTGAGCTCGTGATTTTCGATCCGGCCGCGGGGCGCCGGGAAGATGCCGGCGCGGTGCAGCGAATCCCCGGGTACGGCAAGAAGGTCGAGATGCGGATCCGCGACGGATTGACGCTCGACAGTTGGCCCAAGTTCCTGCATCCCTATCCCCTGAGCGACAAACACTTTCTGGTCTCCTGCAAACCGTCGCCCCAGGCGGCCTGGGGGATCTACCTGGTCGACACGTTCGACAACTTCGTGCTCCTGAAGGAGGAGCCGGGCTGCGCCCTGTTCGAGCCGATTCCGTTGCGTGCCGCGCCGCGTCCCCAGCCGATCGCCGATAAAGTCGATCTGGCCAAGAAGGAAGCGACCGTCTACCTGCCCGACATCTACGTGGGCGACGGCCTGAAGGGCGTGCCGCGGGGCACCGTGAAGCAGCTTCGCCTGTTCACCTACCATTTCGCCTACCAGGACATGGGCGGCTTGCTCGGCGTGGTCGGCATGGACGGTCCCTGGGACATCAAACGAGTGCTAGGCACCGTGCCCGTTCATCCGGACGGCTCCGCCAAGTTCACCGTGCCGGCCAATATGCCGATCTCCATGCAGCCGCTCGATGCGGAAGGCAAGGCGCTTCAACTCATGCGGAGTTGGATGACCGCCATGCCCGGCGAAGTCGTCCAGTGCGCCGGCTGTCACGAGCCGCAGAACACGGCCCCGCCCCTGCAATTCACGGCGTCCCTCAATGCGCCGCCCGACAAAATCCAACCCTGGTACGGCCCGCTCCGCGGATTCAGCTACCCCCGCGAGGTTCAGCCCGTGGTCGATCGATACTGCGTCGGCTGCCACAACGGGCGTCCGGCCGGCGAAGGCGGGGCCGAACCGAACCTCCGCGGCGACGTGAAGATCGCCGATTGGGCTCAAGTCACGCCGGGGAACGGCGGGCGCCGCGGCGGCAAGTTTTCGGTCGGGTATTACGAGCTCTCGCGCTACGTCCGCCGTCCGGGGATCGAGAGCGACTATCACCTCCTCGAACCGATGGAGTTTCACGCCGACACGACGCAACTCGTTCAACTGCTCAAGAAGGGCCATTACGGTGTGCAACTCGACGACGAAGCATGGGATCGCCTCGTCACCTGGATCGATTTGAATTGCCCGTACCACGGCACCTGGGGTGAAGAGTTGGCGCAACCGGGCGTTCAGAGAGAACGGCGACGCGAACTTCTGAAACTTTATGGCGGCTACGACGACGACCCCGAGGCCGTCCCCGAGGTCGCCGCGGCACCCGTCGAACCGATCATTCCGCCTCAAGACGATGTCCAGCCGGCGACGGAGTCGGCGTGCGAGGGCTGGCCCTTCGATGTCGCCGAGGCACAGCGCCGCCAGGCGGCCGCCGGACCGGCGACGACGAAGACCGTTCACCTGGCCGAGGGGCTCGATCTGGAAATGGTGCTGATTCCGGCCGGGAGTTTCGTCATGGGGAGCCGCAACGGGGCCCCCGACGAACGACCTCGGCAGCTCGTTTCCATCGATCGCCCATTCTGGATGGGACGGTTCGAGATCACCAACGCCCAGTTCGCCCAGTTCGATCCCGATCACGATAGCCGCGTTGAATCGAAGAATGCCTACCAGTTCGGCATCCACGGCTATCCCATGAACCGGCCGGAACAGCCGGTTGTGCGAGTGTCGCAGGACCACGCGGCCGCCTTCTGCCGCTGGCTGTCGGAGAAGACCGGAACGGCCATCTCGCTGCCGAGCGAAGCCCAGTGGGAATATGCCTGCCGGGCCGGAACCGATACTTCGTTGAATTTCGGCACGCTCGACACCGATTTCTCCAAGCACGCCAACATGGCCGACGCCACCATGCGGCTGTTCGCCAGCGACCCCTACACGGTCGACACTCCGCTCAAGAACCCGACGCGTTACGACGACTGGATTCCGAGAGACTCGCGGTTTAGCGACGGAGCCTTGCTCTCCGTCGAACCGGGAAGTTTCCTTCCGAATGCCTGGGGTCTGCACGACATGCACGGCAACGTGGCCGAGTGGACCCGCACGACCTACCGTCCCTATCCGTCCGACGATGCCGGCACCGAGCCGGGCGGTCGAAAGGTCGTGCGCGGCGGCTCATGGCGTGATTGTCCGAACCGCTGCACGGCCGGCTTCCGCCTGGCCTATCCGTCCTATCAGAAGGTCTACAACGTTGGCTTCCGCGTGGTCAGTGAGACGGAGGCTGCTACGGTGGCGGCCGTGCGTTAGTCCGGACAATTCACGACTACGAGCATCTGCTTCACAAACACGTTTGCACCGAGGCGCTGCAACAACCTTGCGCAAATCACCCCGTCATTCCCGCGAAGGCGGGAATGACGGACGGGTCACGCGTAGAGTTCATGCATAACCCGTATTGGCAGATCCCCTTTCTATCTCAATGACTTGGCTCAAGGATGACCCGCCGGACATTGAGCGGTGACCACCCGCTCGCGTCAGGGGTCACAACCAGTCTGTGCGTGCCGGCCTTCCCCAATTCGAGCGTCCCCAGATCCAATTTGCGAAACTGGTCGTAGCCACCCGTGTTGGGCGCCTCGCAGGCAATCTTGCTGTCACCGGCGGCAATGCTGAAACGGCTCTGACCGTTGGTGGCCAGTTCCGCAACGACGTTGAACTTGCCGGGCGCAGTCAACTTGAAGTTCCACTGGGCCGTGTCGGCCTTGTTGATCCAGTAGCCGATGTTCGGATCGCCGTACTTGGACTCCACCTTGAGCGCCCCGGTCAGCTCGGCATCCGAAGCCTCGAGGACGACCCGACCGTCGTCGGACTGGGTTACGAAGTAGGCAATCGCTTCGGGCTGACCCTTCACTTCGAGAACAACAACTGTGGCCAGGTCGTCGATCGTCTTGCCGGATAGGCTGACGGTCAGCCCGGTATCCTGGTACTGAGTCACCTCGAAGCTGCGATCGGCATCGGCCAGGAGATTGCACGCGACTGGCTCGTTGGAAACCGCCACCGGCAGCTTGCCGTCTTCCGGCCAATCGAACACGTGAAGGTAAAGGGTGCTGACCTCGTCGGCAGCCTTAGTGGTGATGCGGCCCCAGGCCGGGAGCCGCGTCGGGCAGGCGGTCGTGCCGTAGATGGCCTGGCCGTTGACCTTCATCCACTTGCCGACCTCCTTGAGACGATCGATCGATTCCTGGGGGATGGTGCCGTCGGGTTTGGGACCAATATTGAGCAGGTAATTGCCCCCCTTGGAGGCAATGTCGATCAGGTTGCGGACGAGTGTCTTGGTGGGCTTCCAGTTGTCATCGTAGCTCTTGTAGCCCCAGGTGTTATTCAAGGTCATGCAGGTTTCCCAGTCGCGGCCCTTGATGCCGGTGGCTGGGATATGCTGCTCGGGCGTGTCCGTATCGCCGGCGTACCCGCCGCCGAGACGGTTGTTCGTGATCAGGCCGGGTCGCAGTTGGATCAGCGGGCGGAGCAGGTCGGCCCGTTCGGTGGTCATCAGAACCGGCGTGTCCCACCAGAGGATGTCGGGCTGGTAGCGGGTGAGGATCTCACGGACCTGCGGAACCGCGATCGCCGTCAGGTATTCATCGAAACTGCCTTTGTGGGCCTCGTCCCAGCCTTCGCCGTCTTGCATCCGCGCCTTGGCGCCGCCCTTGTGGATCCAGTCCTGGGCTTGCGAGTAGTAGAGCCCAAACTTGAGGCCGCGCCGCCGGGCCGCCTCGCGCAGCGGGCCGATCAGGTCTTTTCCGTAGGACGACACGTCCGCAATATCCCAATCGGTCACTTCCGAGGGAAACAGGGCGAAGTGAGGTGGCTCCAGTTTGACAGACACTCCAAGTGCTTATTCCAGCCGTTATACTGGGGAGCAAAGGAGTGTGTCATGACAAGGAAATCGAGCCGGGGGAAGGGTCGTTCTGGGCGTCGTTTCTAC
>JAAYAY010000067.1 GCA_012719125.1 Planctomycetaceae bacterium
CGGGGTCCTATATTGCTTCCTTCGGGGCGGGATCGCAAGAGGCAGGGCTGCCCAGGCGGCGGGGTAGCCGTTCACCGAATTCGAGACTTCAACGCCCCTCCCGTCTCCAAGAATTCGGGCCCTACCAGCCACGAACGGTCGTTCCTCCGAAACATCTTGGTAACTGGGCTTCCTCACCAGACTCATCGGTACGAGGGTCGGCCTGACCAGACACCGGCATCCGCAAACCGCCAAGATCATCAGTCTAGCGTCAATAACTCGCGAATCTCTTCCGTCAACGGGCAAGGCCACTACCCGCCCCCAGCGTCGTCGATAAGCGCCGCCATCGGATGCGGCGAAGGGACCACTTACTGCAGTTTCACTCTTGGCCATCATCTCGGCCAGTTGGTTTGCTTCGCGTCCGCGCGAACACTTTCAGTCCAGGCTTGGCATCCTTTTGGGGAAGCTTCGTCACGATTCCGACTCTGCAGGGTCCCTGTGCCGTCATAACTGCTTCGCCATGTATCTGCATCGACACAATCTCCTCTTCGTGGTATCTGTCCGGCAGTCGAAACGTCATCAATTCCCCACAACGTACTGTCTTCCCGTCATGAAGCTCGACACTGACTACGGAGTGCTTGGGATAGTACTTCCTACAATTTCCCACGAAATCGTGGATTGGGGGATTCTGGCCCTGTCGACCAGGAGTAAACAAAGCGTCCTTGACGGAATCGACTGGCCAGCCGAATTCGAGGCCCCCTCTTATCAGGAGTTGCAAGTCCAGAGCCGTGATGGCCGTTACCTGAAGAGCGTCGAGAATTCTCTGAAGATCGTCCGATATTGATTCGTCAACGACTCGGTGTCCCTTTTCCTGATGACGCTGGTGATGGAGGATGACTAACGCATGCCGAAACCCCGAGTTTTCCCGCCGGACTTCGAGGACGCGTGCGACGATCGCACCAACAGCAGCGGCGTCAATCAAGTTATCAAACTCCAGGCAGAAGACGATTGCCTTTCGATGACCGTCTGTGATTACGTATCGTTCCCGCAATCTGGGCTCCTGCGTGGGCTCTGGTGGTCCCTCGTCGCAAGCGACACGAAGGAACTCGAAGGTCATTCGAGCCATCAAGTCAACGTCGCTTGCGCCCCTCTCCGTGGTAGTCAGGTACTGCCCAAATATCATCTGATCAGCGGTTGCAGGTGGCTTGTCATCGTGTAGGAATTCATGTGGTACGACCCTCACACCCGATTCGGTGTACTCGCTGGGATAGAATGGCATGCCGCGAAGCATGCTGAAGAAGGAGTAATTCTCATTATCTTCGAAAGGGAGTGAATTGTCCCAGGATAGCCAATCAAACAGCCATGACATTGTCTCGACGGCTCGGAGTGTCGCACCTCTTTGAGTTACATCAATTCGAATCCCCTCGTGGACGACCTTGTGCCTTAGATTTCGCACCCAGTCGAGTTCAGATCGCAGACGAACACCATTGATGTAGGGCACCTCGCTGAGAATAGGACCGGGAAGCCGTTTCTGGCTCAAATGCTCGTATTCTTGAAGCCTTTCGAAGAAACTGTTCATTGTCTCGCTTAGTCGTTCCTTGATCTGCTCCTCTGTACGTCCCCGCTGACGTAGCAACTTTGTGAGTTGGGCCTCAACTGCCACCTCGATAGCCGTGACCGCCGAACGCACCGCGTCCCCAAATCTGCCGCGATACATCAAGCTGTACGCATCCAAGAGTTCGAGTTCACCGGGAGTAACATCGGTTCCTGCACGCAATTGTACTTCGTCCAACGAGGTCGCGAAAAAGGGCACTTGACGCCCTTGGCGATTGACAGTTGGATACGTGTCCTCATCCCAATAGGGAATTAGGCCAATCCGAACTAGGGTGCCTTCATGCTCCGCAAACCACGCCGGGACATCCCACTCGCTAACCTCGAACGCATAGGGATCGAGGGACGCCGAACGATAGGATGTAATCAGCCGATTGACGAACGGGATGTGTGCAGTAGCCAGCGATTTGAGGTATTGCATGACACGGTTTACGCGCCTGATCCCGGTGTGGTCGCCGGGAGCCACATTCGCTTTGTTTCTCCACGCTTCAAAGCAATCCGCAACAACTTCGGTTTCGAACACCAGGACTGTCTTCATGGGACGATAGACCGGCATCCGACTAGGAACAACAGCTTCGGTTGGCTCGCGATTCCAGACATCATCTCCCGGCCCAATGACAACAGCATTATTCTTCGATGTGAGGCTCATTGGCCCGTCGGACAACTCCAGGAATTTGCCATTTATCGTGGCGACCACTGTCGTCTTGCCGTAGGCAAGCGATATCTTGCCATCCGGGATCATTAACCAGAAAGGCAGCTCGACTGCCAAATGAGCAGAAACGAGTGAGCCGCCCCACCATTCCTCTTCCTCCGCATGCATCCGCTCGAGTTCTTCCGCCCATTGGTCGCGAGGAATTTGGGCAATTTGGGCGCCATGTACTGGAGTGAACCCCAGAGCAAAGGCGAATCCCATTCCATTGCCAGACAGGGATTGCTCCGTAACCGGTGTGCTTCGTCGCTTCGTCATCTGCCGTTGCCTCCATCTTGGTCCTTGGGTCGGTGTCGGGCAGACATAGCGTACCATATCGAGCTTGATCAGGCATTCGGCAATGCCGCCTTTGGCAGCCGCACAATTCGACGTTAGACCGGACGACCCAATGACGGGCGAACCCCGTCCGGACGAGATTTTTGATCAGGCTCATTATGAGGCTTCCGCCAGGGTTTTTCGGGAACCCATCGAGATCCGCGAAGTCCTGGTCAGCCCTTTGGTTCCCCAGGTCGCTGCGGTGAGCCGTTCCAAGCAAAACAACAAGTTTTACGAGCGAACCCTGTTCTCTGGCGACGCGGCCTCGGCCCAATCGGTCGAGACTACCATCGAGGACGCGGGTGGGGAAGTGCGACTGGTTTTTCGTGCCGATGGCAGACAAGAGTTGAGCACCGCGTTTGCCGACACGGACGACACGTTCAGCCTGTTCCTGGTCAAGTACCTCAATGACGGACAGACACTTTTCGACCGCGCCGATGCACGTATTGTCAATGAGGATGAACTAGTTCATTTGCTGGTTTCCCCATACTTAACGCCAACCCCTCGGGCGTGAACGGGCGTGTTGGCCGTGCCTCAATCCGGCGCAAGAAATCTGCGACCCAATAATCGTTTCGTGCGCTGCGGCTAATCCTCTCATGGGGCGTTCTCGGAACCTCGCAATGACCATACGACACGTGTCGTCCCATGCATCGGATTTGACGCAGCTTGTCCCTCGCACTCGCCATAGGAGCAGCGGGTTGCCTAGTACTGCAGCGTCTTTCTTTTCTGCCTCGTCAGCAGAATTCGTGGGTGAACTCGGGTTCAGGAAGATGCCCAAGTTGATGATACAACGCGGTTTCGATTCCCCCGAACGTGCGAAAGCCGAAGGCTTTTCTCATGGTCAGTTTGGCTTTGAGGTTCAAGCCCCACTGCTGTCCACAACTGAGATTTACGTAAGTCGTGGCAGGCGTCATACTTTGCGAGACCACGGAGGTCAAATTTGAGCCCTCAGCTTGGACGCAAAGGAGGATGTCATGGAAGGCTTCGACAA
>JAAYAY010000068.1 GCA_012719125.1 Planctomycetaceae bacterium
GGAAACCCTTTTGCTTTGCTTCCTGGTAGATTCGTTCGCAATCGCAGTGTTCAACTTTGGTCCGTCTAACGGGTTTTTTGGTTTTTTTCTGACTGTCCCCAAAAGTGTCCCCGCTGTCCCCGGATTCGTGGAGCTGCGTCATCCACTCCGGTTGTCGCGGCCTCACTTCGTCGAGAATGGCATTTCGGGCCGCTTTGATGTCGCCTTGGTCCAAGTCAGTCCAGGGCACAAACCCTCCAGGCTCGAACCACGCTTCCGTACCCTCGATTGTCTCGATTCGTCGGCATTCGTTGATTAGGGCGGTGATCGCCGCCCGGGCTTTGTCGCATCTGTCGAGGATTGCCCATCGCGGACAGGATTCTTCGGTGGGCAGGACGTCGAGGGCTTCCGTCGCAATTCGACGAATATCCTTCACGGGGACCGGGGGGCCTTGTGCAAGGGCCATGTGCAGGTCGGTCAGGGCCTCAACAGCCTTGACGAGTTTCGGGTCGTTCATTCGGCACCCCCTTCCCGCCCAGCATAGAGCCAGTTTCGCACGTAATCCGAAACCCGCTCCAGCCGCTCATCGCTAATCTTCTGGCGGTAAATGGCACCCATCGAGTTGTCCCTGTGGCCCATAACCAGGTCGATTGCCGGCCAATCCCCGGTTTCGTCGGAAATCGTCCTGAACGACCTGCGGAGCGAATAGAACGCGTGCCCGGGCCGGTAGAAGTCGGCCTTGCCCAGAACCGCTTCACGGAATGCGTGCGGAAAGATATTTCTGCCATCGCTTCGCAGCCAGGCTGTCCCGGCCGATGTCAGAAACACGCGGGATCGGTGTTTCTGGTCGACGGGTGGGCGGCGGACGGCGATTGCCTTCTCGATGGCTGCAATCGTTTCCGGCCACAGCTTGCACCTCCGACGCTCGCCGGTCTTCTGGCGGTAGAGCGTAGCCCAGCCGTTCTCCAGGTCGAGGTGTTTGAATTCCACGCGGGCGATGTCGGCGGGGCCATAGGCTGCGTTAATGCCCAACATGATGGCAGCCCGGTAGGTGTGGCTGGCATGATCCAAGAGCCAATGGATCTCGTCCGCGGAGAAACAACGCTCGCCGTGGGCGTGTTTTTCACGTTCGATGATTCGTCGGCCGGGTGCCTCAAAACTGAGGCCGTACTGAACGGGCTTGTCAATCAGCAGGCTCTTGTAGAGCCATGAAAAGAACGTCTTGACCCGCCGGATGTCCGTTGCCAACGTGACGCCGGCCACGGATTTGCCGTTCTCTCCGGTAGCCAGCCGTTGGCGAAGTCGGCCGAAGTCGTCCGGCCCAATCGCACTTACTGGCGTCGATCGGCCCAAGGTATCGGCGATTTTCTGGCACGTGCCGAAATAAGAGGCCCAGGTCCGCGGTGATAGCTCCCCTCGGTCGCGTGCCTGTTTCTTCGCATGGAGGAATTGGTCGCAGCCCAGTTTGATGGTCAACTGCCCATCGGCGCGCCGTGGTGTGCGACCGGCCAGCAGGTCATCCTTCTGGTCGAGCCAGAGCCTGAGGGCGGCTTCGCCCTTGGGATCGTCGGCCACCTTGCCGAAGTAGACAAGCTTCTGGCGGACCTTCTTTGCCCAGCGGCCCGTAGCGTGGGGGAAGAGCGGAAAGTCGGGTCGGGGCTTCTGCGGGCGAGACTTCGCGGTAGAATTCATCGGGGCACCTCATCGGTCAAAAGGGTTAGGTGTCTCAGTCGCCCGTCGGCCTCAATCCGGCGGGCGACAATCTTTCACCCAGGATTCTACCGGGTGTCTCATCGGGTGTCAAACCGATTTCTGATAGTGGCAAGAAACCTCGGGAAAACAAGGGCGAAACCCGATTCTCGCTAATCGTTCATTCTAAAGGAGCAGTGGGGGAAGGGACAGGGCAGAAAGCGGGTGAGGTGTTGGGCTTGTCAGGGGGCCGTGCCTGCTACGGGGGGGCAGAGTCCGATTGTTCAGGAGCACGATCTTCTGGATTCCCTCCTGCGCGGGAATGACGAAGGGGTTGCGCGGGAATGACGAAGGGGGGCCGCGAGGGAATGACGTAGGGGTGGGACGTGACGAACATGTCTCGCCTGCGGCAGCGGGTTAAACGAGAAGCCTCGCCTGCGGCAGCGGGGTGAACGAGAAGCCTCGTCTGCGGCAGGGGGCAAGCGAGTTTTCTGCGGGGGGTGGAGACTGTAGCGATGGCAGGAGGTGGGAGCGTGGGAGGGCTGGTGGCGAGTATCCGGCGACTTCCGATTGTCTGGGGCAACGGACAAGACTTGTGCGGGCTATATCGCCGGGAGACGGGCGACTCGACGCGGTGCAAACGGTTTTGCTCATCGCCGAACGAACAGACAGACGATCGCTCACAACAAAGGAAATCGTACAGATCGTGCGCTTCGGCGCAGGTGACGGAGAAGTCACGGAAGATTCATGAAACGTGTTCTCGACTACATGCCCTGGTGGCTTGTGATACCGGCAAGCTGTCTTGGAGTGTGCCTCCTTGTGGCTCTGCTGGCCAGTTTCGGAACACCTCCCGTTGCCAAGCACAGGCGGGCAGCCGTTTCGGGTGATCTGTCGCCACATCTGCTGCCTCGCATGGAAGGCGATCCGGCAGCGTCGGCCATGGCGTCGGACCACCTGCTTCCGATGGGCGAGGAGGCGGATTTGCCGCGGCGTTTGGCGTCGTCGGACGCCATTCCGGTGTTGACTTCTGCAGACCATTACAGTCCACAGGTCAACACCGGATGGCTACCGACGGACCTGAGAGGGGCGGTTCCCCTGCGTCCCATTCCTCTCTTGAACATGGCCGGTGCTGTTCCCCGGCCCCAGCTTGTCGCTCCACTGCCGCGATACGGCTCCGATCGGATGCGACAGGGGCAATTGCCGGGACTGGCAACGGCGGAATCGGCCGGTTTGGTTCTGGTCGATTCGATGTTTGGGGCCCCGGTCATCGAAAACGCTGTGCCGCAGTCCGGCGTGCGGGGTGCGCAAGCATTGACGGAGGCGACTGCAATCACGCGAATTGGAGGCCCGGATCGGGCGAGACGGCAAGCGCCGATTGCGCTACCGCCGGTGGAGGATCGTCAGATCGATGTGCTTGTGCCGATCTTGCGGGCACCGAACATAGTGCGGTCATTGCCGCCTGTCGAGCCCGGGCTCACTCCCGTGCCGGGGCTGTGCGGAAGGGGAGTCGCCAGTGGGGGATCCGGAACCGTGGCTGTAGACGTTGTGGACGTCGTCGTGCCGCTGCCTCTCGTCGAACCCGGCCACGAGGAAACCGCCGCCGAATCGGTAGAGCCGGTGTCTGCGTCGATGCCGCCGGTTGAGCCAAGGCTGCTTGATCCCGGCAAGCCGGCGGCGATCGAGATGTTTGAGAGGCTGTTCCGGCCGCTCGCGGTTGAGCCGAGCAGCCAGTACGGGTCGGAGGTCACGGTGGAGCCGGAAGGTTGTGCTGAGGACTGGAGCGGACTGCTGGATGAAAGGGCACAGGAAGATGCGGCGGAAGATCTTCCACAGCCCTTGCCGCCGGTCGATCGCGACGGGGAGAGGCCGGACAGGCTGTCGGCAGTGGAAGCTGACGGGAAGGACGTAGAACGGTTCGACCCGCGCGAGTACGAGCGCTGCCGGAGTCTTGAGTTGATTGCCGAGGAGGCGGACAAGCACACTCGGCGCGGTTTCGAACTGGCGGGCAAGAAGGCCCATTTCTCCGCCCGGCTGGAATTTACACGAGCGCTTCGCATCCTAGCCCAGGGGCTGGACACGGAACGGAATACGAACCGCTACAGTCAGGCACTGGCGGCGGGAGTGCGGGCTCTGGACGAGGCCGAGGATTTCCTGCCGAAGGACGGCCACCTGGAAGCGGAACTCGATCTGGCGATGATTGCCGGGGCCCATCGAACGCCGGTTCTTCAAGCGGAGGACGGAGAGCAAGTGACCCCGTTGGCGGCGATCCAGCGGTATCACACGTACGCCCAGGAACAGTTGGCGACGGCCGTTGGGAAGGAGGTTGCCGGATCGATGGCCCTGTGCGGTTTGGGCAAGCTCTACATGGCGATCGGCGATCAGCAACGGGGCGACGGAATCGTGGCGGCTCGTCCCAAGGCGATGGTGCTCTTACAGGCGGCGCTGATTGTCTCGCCCGGCAATCACATGGCGTCGAACGAGTTGGGCGTGCTGCTTGCCAGGAGCGGCCGCCACAGCGACGCTCGAGCGGCCTTTGAGCACAGTGTGGCCGCGTATCCGACGGCCGAAGCATGGCGGAACCTGGCGCTGACCTGCGAGCGGTTGGGTGCGATGGACGAAGCTTATCGAGCCGCACGACAGACGCTGGCTCTGCGCGGCCATTCGACCGGGCAGGTTACGCCGATGGGCGGGAGCCAAGGAGCGGTCCGCTGGGTCTCGCCGGCCGAACTGACGAACATGGGAGGGAACGTGCGAACGGCGTCGGCCGCAAGGACGGCGGAACGAGCGAGGTGAGAACCGACGCGGAAACGACTGTTGCCTTTCGCTCCGCGAAAGTGGCGCCGCTTTCGCGGAGCGAAAGGCAACGATACAACCGTTGTTGATTCGTCGATCCTGAGGCAGGCGGGTGAAACGGGAAAGAGACGGAGCACCTGAGACAACCAGAATCCGGAGTGTCGAGACCAGTGTGGGCAACGCTCATTTTTCTGATAGATGCGAAGTTCGGCGGGCGTTTGAGCCGTCACGGGATTGCGGCGTTGCGTCTGGCGGCCCTGCTTCTTGCCGCCGCTTTCACCTGGTCGGAATCTGCCAATTCCGCCGAGGCCCCCGTCTGTGGCAACTGCGACTGTTGCCGATGGGAGTCGGTTCGAACCGCCAACTGGCGGGCCTACGCCCAGGGCGAGTACATTGCCCGGGATCGAAGCCCGCACGTTTCCGAGTATCGCCTGCGGGTGGGAGACGAGCTGGATCTGGTGTACCGTTTGACCCGCGAGGAACGTCCGGAGCCGTATCGGATCAACGTGGGGGATGAAATCCTCATCGAGTCGATGACCGATCCGACTCTGGACCGCAGCCTGATCGTCCAGCCGGACGGGATGATCACGCTGCGGCTGCTGGGGCAGGTGAAGGCGAACGGACTGACCGTGGCCCAGTTGGGCGAATACGTCGAGGATGCGTACAAGAAGTACTACAACGCACCGACGATCACGGTCACGCCGGTCAAGGTCGACACCAAGCTGGAAGATCTTCGTGCGGCAGTTGACCGGCGTATGGGCTTGGGTGGGCAGAGCCAGATCGCGCGAGTCACTCCCGAGGGCTCCATCTCGCTTCCCGGCATCGGCTGGATCTACGTGCAAGGGCTTACCCTGGCGGAACTCCAGCAGGAACTGGGGGAACGCTACGCCGAGTTGATTCCCGGCGTCGAGGTCATTCCGGTGATCGTCTCCTGGGCGCCTCGCTACGTCTACGTGCTCGGCGAGGTGGCGGCGCCGGGCAGGTTTGAATTGACGGGGCCGACGACCATTCTCCAGGCCATTGCCATGGCGGGCAGTTGGAACAACGGGGCCTACTTGGACCAGGTGGTCATCTTTCGCCGCGACGACAACTGGAGGCTGGTGGCGACAAAGGTCGACCTGCGAGCCGCGCTTCGGGGCAAGACGCCTTGCCCGGAAGGGGAGATCTGGCTTTCCGATTCCGACGTGGTCATTGTGCCCAAGGGGCCGATTCTGGAGGCGACGGATTTCATCGAACTCGTGTTCACCCGCGGAATTTACGGGGTGATGCCGTTCAGCACTTCCTACGCGTTCGAGTCGCTGTCGGGGTTGCCGTAAGGGGATTGGCTCTGCCAGATCGAGACGACTCTTCTTGCGGGAGGGAGCCCTGGGTGGTTGCTGTCCTGCATTCTGGGGCGTAGAATGACCCTGGAATGCACCACCCGCTGGGGCGAAAGACATGGCAAATACTGGCGGAAGCCAAGGCAATCACGACGAATTCGTTGCCAGATGTTTTCAGGATCTTGAGCTGGCACGAGCCTTCTTCCATCACTATCTTCCTGCGGAGATTCTGGAGCAGATTGACTTGGAGCGAGTCTCGTTGGAAGAGGGGTCGTTTGTCGATGAGGACCTTCGTCGCTCTTACAGTGATCTGAACTATGCTGTACCACTGCGGAAGGGTCTGCAGGGCGACGAGAAGTCTCGTGCGTACATCTACATCTTGGTTGAACACAAGAGCGCGTCAGATGAGTTCACCGTTTTTCAACTGCTGCGGTACATGGTGAGGATTTGGCAGAGGGAGTTGGAGGCCGCGAAGTATCGATCCGGCTTTCGGTTGCCTCCGATCGTCCCGTTGGTGTTGCATCACGGTCGGACGCGGTTTCGGGCTCCGGTTGACTTCAGGGATCTTGTGGTCTCGATGCCGGGAGTTGACGCATTTGTGCCGCAGTTTCGGTGTTTGCTGGTGGACCTGATGTCGATTGGCCCAGACGAACTGCCTGAGAGCGAGGTCCGGCTTTGCGCCGTGCTGGGAGTCATGCGATCTGTCTTCGGTGAAGAGATTGATGCGGCTCTACGCGACGCCGCGATTCGCCTTGCGACGATTCTGGATCGACCCGAGACGAAGGACACCCTGGCGGCTATAATGACTTATGTCCTACAAAGCGCTGGTCGAATGACGGATGCGAGGCTTGCGGAAGCCATCCAACCCCTCGGAAGGGTAGGAGTTGATGCAATGAGTACGCTGATTGAAAGGTGGAAAGAAGAGGGACGGCTGGAAGGACGCGAAGAGGGACGGGTTCTCAGTCGACAGGAGACGATCCTCGAGATTCTCACAACCAGATTCGAACGAGTTCCAGAGCCCGTTTCGCATTTTGTCCGCGGCATTTTTGATTTGGAGCGTCTGGCGCGATTGACCGCGGCTGCTTTGAAGTGCGATTCCCTCGACCAGTTTGCCGAGAGTCTGAAATAGTGGCCCCTGACAGACCTTGGCGACGGGCGATGCAGGTGGTCATCTGGTCGACCCGCATTATTCTTGTTCTCTATGCGACCGTGCTGACGATTTCGCTGCTCGTTACCGATCCAATGGCCTGGTTCTGGGGAGTGGGGGCGGAGATTACTCCGCCCGATCGCGGCGTTCACTTCAGCGCATTTCTCATTCTGGCCGTCCTGTGTATGGCAAGCCGGTTGCCGTGGCGGGCATCGAAGCTGGCCGTTCTGCTGGCGGCCTACGCGCTCGCGACCGAGTCGCTTCAAGGTTTGATTGAGGGTCGCAGCGTCGAGTTGGTGGACTACGGAGAGAACCTGCTGGGGCTGGGCGTGGGAATGGGCCTGTGGACACTCGGTCGTCGGGTTGTTTTGGGATGGGACGACGAGCGAACGGGGCCGCCGGAAAAGTCGTCCTAGCCCGGAATAATCACAAACCTCTGTCGATCGCTCGCAGTTTGTTGCAGGCAAACAAGTCAGAAACAGGGACCGCTCGGAGGCACTGTGTATTGGGTGGCACGCTCAGAGCGTAGCGATGGGCGTGGTGGGCCGACTAGCCACGCCCATCGCTACGCTCTGAGCGTGCCACCCATGAACGATTTGGGCCAGGTTGTGTTGTGGGACCTCGTTTTCACCGGCGCAAGAAAAGCCAAGAGCCCTTCCCATTCCCTGGGATGGGCTCTTGGATCGTAGGCGATCACAAGCTCGTCAAACGTGCGGAAACGGTCAGAAGCTGGCCGTATCGAGGACGCCCGTCAGCGGCGGAACCGCATTCTTGCCGTCCGGCGTCATCAGGTGTTGGTACACGCTGTAATCGATGTTCTCACGAAGGACCTGAGTGTGCCCGTCGCAGAAAGACGCGATGACGACGCCCGGATGCCGTGAGGACAGACGGGCGTGATACACGTCGTAACCCTTGAAGCCGAGGTCCTCATTGATGGCGAAATGGGTAACCGGAGTAGTAGACGTGGGGTCACCGCCCTCGGGCACCGCTTCCGTTGGCGACCAGATGAAACCGCAATCGAATTCCTTGATGGGCGTTCGGCGATTCTTCTGCAGGGCCGGATCTGTGTTCAGGTAGTCGCGAGGAATCCAGTCGGTCGCTTGAACGTTCTCGGAAAGCATGAGGGTGTTGGTGCTGCCGTCCAGTTGGGTCAGCCTGTCGAGAGACATTGTTTCCCGCGAGTCGACCGACGGAGTCGAGAATTTCGCTCTCCAAATCTCCGACGAATGGTCAAAAAACACGCCGTGGGCAGCGATGTCTGGCTTTCCGTTATAACGGGAATCTGGGTTTGGATTAGGAATACTGGAGTCGATTTGGCCGCAATTCACGACATAGGAGTTGGACGTCGAGCCCTGTCCCATATCGATTGTCACATCGCTCGGGCAACCGAGAAACCTGATGAACACGGCAGGACGCTCACCGTTGTTGGTAAGGTCATTCTCGTTGGTTGCCACCTTCGTTCGCCATTTCGTCCACAGATCGTTGAGTTCCAGATAGGGGAACAGAACGACCTCCCAGGTGACGTCATGCTGCGGATTCCTGGCCGGATCAAATTCGGTAGGCGTTCCAGGAGTTACGGGGGCCCCTGTCGGTCCGAGGTACTCCACGAAGCCCGGGAACTCTCCGTTACTCGACTCGTAGCCGAGCATGGCAGTTGCGAGCTGCTTCTGGTTGTTCATACAGGTGGCACGGCGGCCGTTTTCGCGGGCTGCTTGCACGGCAGGCAGCAGGAGGGCCATCAACATGCTGATGATGGTGATGACCACGAGAAGTTCGACGAGCGTGAACCCTCTTCGTCTGTGGCGTTTCATAGAAAGACTCCCTTGGATCCCAGAACGGGATCGAAACGATGTAATCGCCTTGCCCTCTCACATAACATTGTCGCAAAAACCACGGCGAAGTTCCAGCGTTATCGGTCCAAATTCCGTTACAAATTGGCCCGGTGGACCGCGTGCCCCCCCGCTTTGTGGTAGTGCGGTAGGCTGGTTGGGTCAGACAGAGGTTGCCGGGGTGATCCGCTAAGAACCTGGCGGCAACCGCTAAGTCTATGCAAATCAATCGTTTAACCCGCTGCCGCAGGCGAGGCTTGGGCGCATGGTCGGCTGCCCTTGGCAAGGCTGGTGGGTGGACATGATAGCCGGGCGCTGATTGCCTGACAATCCTCGCCTGCGGCAGCGGGTTAAACAAGCAACCCTCAGGAAGCACTATCCCGGCCTTCGGCTGGCGTTTTTTGCGAGTTTGTGGAACAATGGGGGTTGAGGGCAATTGTGACTTGGCATCGTGACCCTAGGAGGTGTGTGGCCCATGGCCCGGAACAATCGAACAGCCTTCACCCTCGTCGAGCTGCTGGTGGTGATCGTTATTATCGGCATGCTCGTCGCCCTGGTCGTGCCCGCTGTGATCAGCGCGCGAGAAAGCGCTCGCCGTGCGAGCTGCTTGAACCGGATGGATCAGCTCAGCAAGGCGATTCTGCAGTACGAAGGCAACAAAGGACATTTGCCCGGATATGTCAACCAATTTGGAGGCGGCTCGCTAGGAGGGAACTCGGTCGCCAGCAATAACAACCTGAGTTGGGTTGTCCTGCTCTTTGAGAACATCGGTCGTGCGGATTTGTGGAAGGAGTGGAGAGTGAACAAGCCGGACCGCCCGGTCGTCGCTCTCAGCGAAACCGTTTGTCCCAGCGACCTGGACAAACGGAATGTGGCCGGGGCGTTGAGTTATGTGGTGAACTGCGGAATCAGCGACTACAACCTGGAGGATGGGTCCGCCGACGTCCAAACGTATCGCAATCATATCCAGACCGTCACGAGCGCCATGGGCGTTTCCAATTTCGACCCTTACAAGAAGAATCATTGGGGCCTCTTCTTCTGCAACGACTCTAATATCAGTGGCAGTCCACCGGTAACGATCAGTCTGGATCAGATCAGCGACGGGGCTCAGCAGACGATCATGCTTTCCGAGAATCTCAACGCGACGAGTTGGACGGGCAGTTCGACCGTTCGCCAGACGGATGTTGGGATCGTCTGGTGGTCTAGTACGCCGAGTTGGACTGGAGTGCCTACCGAAGTTGAGATCAATGCCGTGAGTTCTGGTCGCTACAGGGCTCGTCCTTCCAGCCATCATCCGGGAGGGGTCAACGCCGTGTTCGCGGACGGCCATGCCGAGTTCATCTCAGATCGCGTCGACTATGTCGAGTTCTGCAGGAAGATGATCTCGAACGATGCGGAAGCGAAGAAGTACGGCTTGCTCTCTTTTTAGAGCGGAGACTTCGCAACAGAGCTGGAGGGGGGACACTGTCCGGGATGGGACGTGTTCCGTCCTCGCTTACGCGTCGGGTTGGCGCGGCTAGAGGCCCATGCCGACGAAGCCGGAATGGGAATCGCTTTCGGCCTGGAGTCGCGCGGCGCGCTGGATCGTCTTCTGAAGATCGCCGGCGGCAATGTAGCGGTCGAATTCGATGAGCACCGCGCGATCGACCGTTTCGCGGAACCATTGGACCACAGGTTCGGTGAGCCAATCGCAGGTCTCGCGGCGAAGTTCAACCTGAAGATCGCAACTCTCGGTACACTGGTCTTCGGGGTCGGTCAGGACGGTGCCCTCGAACTGGAATTCGAGCATGCCGACGCTGTCGTCGTTGGTGAGATGGAAACGGCACGAAGCGCTATGCAGGTAGAAGCTGTTGTGCTCGCCATGCTTTGCCAAGGCCGCCTTGATCCGTTCGGCCTTGGCCTGGAAGGCCGGCGAAGCGTCCAGCGGGATGTCGAGGCGCCCAAGTGAACGCAGGGGAAGGCAGTCGAACTGAATCATCACGCTGGGGGTCATACTTCACCGTCTAGGGATGGCGTGGAATTCTCGGCCAACGCCATTCTTGGGCAATCGAAGCATAAAGGCAAGCCTCGGGCCGTCTGCAATTCGCGGCTTGCGTCTTGCTTGGATACACCGGACTGGATTCCCGCCTGCGCGGCAATGACGGGCTGGATTGCAGGAATAACGGCTACTGGGCGCTGACCACTTTGGTAGTCTCGTCTTCCAGGGGCGGGGCCGGTTGGCCGGTGCGTTTCCAGGCGAGGACGAGCCAGCCGTCACGAGCTTCCCATTGGACGAGCTTCATCACGCCCGCGCGGCGCCAGTCCTTCGGCAGGACGAGCCCCTCGGGCACGACTTCTTCCTCAAACAGTTTGCCGAGACGGCGTTGGAGAATTCGGCGGATTGCTGTTTCCTGGGTGGTAAGCTGCTTGTCTCCCTTGGGGTCGAAACCCGGTGGAAAGATCTGGACGTCGCCCTGGCGGACGGCCTTGACGGCGTCGCCTTCCCCCACGATCCGGTAGGTCACCGTCACGTCCATGCCCGGATGACGCTGGTCGCCCTCATAGAAGCTGCGTCCACGGATCGACAGTGTGAATTGATTGTCGGCGAAGGCGACCCAGACAGGTCGGGCCTGCTGGAAGGAGATTCCCCAGGGGAGCGAGTCCTTTTCCGACTCCAATTCCTTGGGCAGTTTGCCGAGCAGGTTCTTCACGGCTTCCTGGACCCGTTCTTCCCTGAGCAGCATGCCTGCGAGGGCCCCGGAGGTGAAGTTGTTGATCATCGATTCGTGGATCTGCACTCGCAAATCGGCGTCGGCCACAGCTTGCGGTGGCGCGGTGGCGGCCGCGAGGTCGAAGGCACCGGCCTGGAGAATCGACACGTTGAGGAAGTCTTCGTCGGTGCTGAAGTTCAACTTGGCGGGATAGAGTCCCCGTTCGGCGAGGGGGCCGCGGACCTTTTCCTGAAGATCGTCGTTGGCCGTCCCGATGAGGTCGTCCACCTCTGCGTCGATGCGAGCCCGGACCCGGCATTCGGCGTGCTGGGCAGCGATTGCGTCGGCCTGGCACTTCTGTCTCCCGGCACGTTTCCAGGCGATGTTCTCGACGATTCGGCCGCCGTGCCGGGCGCAGATCGAACGAATGTGTGAACATGTCGTGGCGTCGGCCTGGGCGGGGCACGTGCGAAGCTGCCGGCCGTCGATCACAATCTGTTTGCTGGTGGTGATGTTCGTGGTTCCGTCGGCGTAGATGACGACGGGGCCGTTGTATCCAGTCGTGTTGGAGAGGTTCGTGCCCTGCAAGATGGTCATGATGGTGGCCGAGTCCTGCGACGGAACGAGTTTGACGGTGACGTTCCCGGTGGTGCGGCCGGTCCCGTAGATGTTCGTTCCGAGAATCACGTCACGGACGGGCTCCGTTTCGTCGACGTCTCGTCCCATGGCGGCGTTGAAGACGGCCTCGGAGATATGGGCGTGGAAGTTCTGATTCAGGAAGCCGGAGCGGATCGACTGAATGAGGTCGGGGGCCTGGCGGGCGTCGCTCAGCCATCGCAGGTAGGCCGAGATCATGGCGGCGTCCTCGCCGCCCGGGGCCTTGGCGTGCGACGCGAGGCTGGCGGCTAAGGCGTCGACGACCTTCTCGTATTGGCCCTTGACGCCCGAATCGCCCACCGCTCGGGCCACTCCGACGTAGCCGCGGATGGCGTCGCGAAGATCGGCAAAACAGAGCAGTCCCAGCCCTTCATGTCCGGCCGACAATCGCGAGAAAGCTTGCTCCAGCTTGGCCAGATCGGGACCCTTGGCGTCAGCCAGCGAGGCTTTCAGGCCGGCCCAGTCGAGATAGGCCTTCCACCCGTCAGCGGTATCCCCGGCCTTGGCAAACCGGGTTTCGAGGGCGGCCACCGCGGCGTCAAGATCCGCTCGGGCAGCGTCTAGGTCGGCCTGGTCAAGCGGCCGATAGGTACCCTTGGCGGCCTGTGCCTGAGCTGCCAGATCGTCGGCTGCGTGGGCAATGGTGAATGGTACGAGACCGATGAAGAGGATCACCGCCACATGCCTTCCGTTTGCCAACATGACTGGTTCCTTCGTTACTTAGGGGGGTGGCATTCTTGAGGGGGGTGCCGAGTCCTGCGTCTGGCATGCTCCCGCGATTGCCGGGGGACCGGTGTGCCTACATTATACGGCTGTCCATGCCATTTTCACCGATCGCCTGGAAAACCGCAATTCCAATATTTGCCAGAATCTTCGCATCTTACTGGTTTACCGCATGGAGTCTAGCCGGCATAATCGGGAAAACTGCCGCATCTTGCCCAAAGCAAGTTCTGTCGTGGTGCCATGGCGAGATGCGAGTGGTCAGGGGAGAAGAGCAGGCTTGTTTGGTGAGCCATTAGGCGCAGGCATGTTCCTCTCCCTCACGCCGTTGGTCTGAAGTCGGAACCTTCAGCCTCACCTACCACGGACGGCCCTTGCCCACGCGCAATCGGTGGGCATACGCCTCCTTCTGTGGAGATCCGTATGTTTAGAGTCTCTGTTCGGGACTTCTGCGCATGGTGCGCGCATGTTTGTGAAGGTTGGATTGCGGGCTTGCCCCGCTTTGGGTTGGCTGCGCGAGTCCTTCTCGTGACAGGTGTTGCCTGGTGCGGTGTTGCCGTGCCATCGGGGGCCGGCGAGTTCAATGCTGCTCTTGAGCTGAGTTGGCAGACCGACTATGCCGCGACGATGGCTGCGGCGGAGCGAGACGATGTCCAGATGGTGGTCTATTTCTGCGACGGAGACAATCCCTCGTGCCACCGTTTCGATGAAGAACTGGCCGGGGCGGAGGAGGCGCGAAAGTATCTGAGCGAGTGCCGTTGTGTCCGCCTCCCGATCGATGCCGAGATTACGTCCGGCGGCAAGAAGATTCGGTTGCTGGAGCACCCGGCGTTTTTGGAACTGCAAGGGGGAGCCGGGCTGATTGTGTTCGACTTCGCCACCGAGTCAGTTTCGCAAAGAGGCCGGGTCGTTCGGACGCTGCCGTTTCGGGACGGCGGAGAGGCGGTAGACAGGGCCCTCGCCTTCTTGGGTGCTCGCCCGGATCCGGAGGTGGGAGTGGCGAGCCCGATTGAGTGGATGACGGACTATGCCGAGGCGACCGCCAGAGCCGAAGGCGAGGAGCGGATGCTTCTGGTCTACTTCGAAAGGGCTGACGGGACCGGCGGTTGCGCCCAATTCGAGACGGAGACCTTGTTGAAGGCCGAGGTTCGGGAGCATCTTGATTCCTACGTTTGCTTGAAGCTGTCGGTGGATGCCGAGGTGAACCTGGAGGGGACCAAGACCGTATTGCTGAAGCACCCGTCCTTTGCCGAAATGGTGGGGCTTCCAGGGGTTGCCATCGTCGACTATTCGGATCCGAAAGCCCCCTACTTCGGTCAAGTGGTCAGTACTTTCCCTTTTCTGAAGGGGAATGCATACGATCCGATGCAAATGCATGTGATCCTTACTCTTCCGCCAGGCAAGCTGACGCAACGGACGCTGATTTACGCCGTGCGGACCCATCCGGAGTCTCCCCAGAGCACTTCGGGCCGGCTCGATCCCTATCTTCTCTCTGAAGCGGAGAGCCATTCGGTTCACCAGGCGAGGATCCGGCTTCAGGGGCACCACGCCTGGGAGAGTCGTTTTCACCGGATTACCGGACGTCTTGGGGGGGGGCTGCTGGCGACGGAGGTTTGCGCCGAGAGCTGGCCCGGGCAGAATCTGCTGGAAGCGGCCCTTGACTGCGTAAGCTGCTGGCGGCAATCGAGCGGCCATTGGAGGTCGGTCAGGTCTGCCCACCCGGTTTTCGCATACGACATTCGACGCGGCTCCAACGGGATTTGGTACGCCACGGGCATTTTCGGGAAACGCGGATATTGACCCTGGCAGGGCACGAGACTGCAAGGAGCAGGAGACTCATCCAAGGCCCTCAGGGGCACGAGTGGTTCGGATTGGGGGGAGGGTTGCACCGGTTTTGCCACGGGTTCCTGGCGGCAGCCGGCGAATGTGGCGTTTTGGCGACGGACCAGGTGGCAAAAGATCCCCATGTTGCCAAAATGCATGCTAGCCTTCTCATGGTGGGCCACTGCGCCCAATGCGGAAGCGTTGCGTCTTCATGGCACGGCAGGGCTTCCGGCGAATGACGATTGAGCCTTCGGACGTGCGCGGATCTGCTTCGGCAGATTACGCAAACGGTTTGAGGCTGGTCGTGGAACTCGAGGACAGCATGCGTCGGCTGACAGCCCAATCCGGTCTGCTCCTTGCGACGCTGGCGCTATGCGCGGCCGGGCTGCCGGGCTGCGCCAATTTCCGGTTGCCGCAGATCGACCCGTCGGGCGAACGTCTGTTCATCTGCCCGGAGAACGACCCTCAGGCCGGCTTTCGCGACCTTCCGGCGACGGACAAACCGAGCAACCGGACGGAACTGATCGTGTGCCCTCGTGCGACGGTGGCGCCGGTCGGCAGCGAGGTGATTCTGCTGGCCGGGGTGCGCGGTCCGGACGAGTATTTGCGAACCAATGAACGTGTCGAGTGGATGATCGACCCGGGCGGCGTGGGGCAGTTTGTCGATCTGGACAAGGGCTCGTGGACCGACCCGTTTGTCGGCGATTTCACCCGGGCGAAGAAAGTCGACAATACCTATGCGGTCAATACAACGTCCAGGCGGTTGTTGCATCTGACTCGCGGTACGCCGGACAAGAGCGACGACATGGACGTGCTCAAGGGCCAGGCCTGGGTGACTCTGACCTCGGCCTCTGAGGGCACCTCCAATGTGACGGTCTATTGTCCGGGAGTGTCGCCATGGGAGGCCAGAACCGAGTCGTGCCAAGTGCACTGGATCGACGCCCAGTGGAGCTTTCCGTCAGTGGCGATTGCGGAATCGGGGGGGAGGCAACTGCTGACAACGACGGTGACTCGCCAATCGGACTGTGCCCCCCGGCGCGGTTGGATCGTGCGTTACGAGATTGTGGACGGGCCGCCTGCCGGTTTTGCCCCTGACGGATCGCAGGTGGTGGAGATTTCGACGGATGAGCAGGGGAAGGCCGCCGTGGAACTGTTTCAGCGTCAGGCCCAGGCGGGCACGAGCAAGATCTCGATCCAGGTGATTCGTCCGGCGGGGCTCGGGTGCCCCGACCAGCGGATCGTCATCGGCCGGACTTGCCTGGCCCAGACCTGGTCGGCTCCCGCCCTGGCGGTACGCGTGACGGGTTCGGCGGCCGGCAGCGTCGGGGCGAACCTGGGTTTTCGGGTGGAAGTCAGCAATCCGGGCGACATGGCTGCCGAGGGGATTTCGCTCACCCTTCGCGTGCCGCCGGGGCTCAGTTGCCTGAGCGCGAGCCCGACGTTCGAAGGGGTGGGCAGTGCTCCACGGTGGACCATCGGTCGCCTTGCATCCGGCGAGGTGCGTTCGATTGCGTTGGACCTGCGGGCGGAACGAGCGGGGCGTTATGAAGTTTGTGCGGAGGCGGTTGCCGCCAGCGGATTGTCGGCGAGCGGATGCGCCAATCTGGCGGTCGACGCCGCCGAACTGACCGTCGAGGTCCAGGGACCCACGGAGGCGACGGTCGGAGACTCTGTGACCCACCGGATTGTGGTGACCAATCCCAGCCGTGCTGCGGCGACGGCTCTGATCCTTACCGACAGTCGCGACGCCGGTCTGGAACACAACATCGCCGAGCGAAAGATCTTCAAGTCACTGGGCGATCTGGGGCCGATGCAGTCTCAGGAAGTCACCATCACGTTTCGTACGATCGAGCCCGGGCAGCAATGCCACACGGTGCAGGTCACCGGTGCGGGCGGTTTGAGGGCCGACGGACGTGCGTGCATTGAAGTGCGCGAGGCGGCAGCACCCAGCCCGGTTCAACCCACTCCAAGCGGTCCCGGGTGGAACGAACCGGAGTCGCCGGTGCCGGCGCCCGCGGCGCCACCGTCGACACCCAGCCTTCCGCGACTGGAGATCAATGCATCGTTTGCCGGCGACGAGGTGCAGCAGTTGCGGGTCGACGAAGCGACGGAAGGGGACTCTGTCGTTCTGATGTTGGACGTGTCGAGCCCCGACGGCTTGCCCTTGGAAGGGCTGACACTTTCGATGCAGCTCGATCCCCTCTTTGCACCTCTCCAGGCGTCCAAAGGGTACACGCGGGACGGGAGCACGTTTACGTGGCGTTCGTTTGCAGTCGACCCAGGGATGTCGGGGCGAGTGGCGGTGTTGTGCCGATGCGAGCGGGCCTCGTCTTCCGCGTGTTTTACCGCCACCGTGTCGGACGCGGAAGGGCAGACGCAGACACGGCAGGTCTGCATTCTCGTCCGCGCCGTTGCCCCGCCGGCTGAGGCCCCGCTGACCCCACCGGCCGAATCAGCGGCCGGGCTCCAAGTGAGCCTCTACACGACCCAACAACCGGTCAGCCAGGGCAGTACCTTCAGCTACCAAGTCATTGTCTCGAATCAAGCATCCGTGGACGATCAGAACGTGGAGTTGGCGATTGCATTCCCGGCCGGCCTGACGCCTCAGCAATGGGGTTCGCGAGGAGACTCCCGTGTAAGAGTGCGCAACAACGTGGTGTATTGTGATGCGGTTCCCGTGCTTCGTGCTCGCGGGCAGCTCACTTACACGATCGAGGTGAGGGCCGACGAGGTCGGAGAGCACACGGTGCGAGCGGACGCCAGGAGCGCCAATCAGCCGGTTGCCGTGTCGCAGACGGGCGTCATCAAGGTGAATTACAAGTACTGATCGGTAGCCGAGCCGACGTTTCAGGCAGGCGGACGAAAAAAATCTACCAGTTAGACGCTCTAGGATAGGAAGAAGGCGTGGACGTGTGGAGCAGAATCGCACTTGGCATGGCAATAGGCGGGCCGCTCCGCATGTCCACGCCTTTTTCCTATCCTACGGTTGCGGATATCATTTCACGCACAGGCATGGCAAAATGGAGCTGAACGGTCGATGAGAGTGCGAAACAATGGACCATCACCGGCGACGTGTCCTGCTGCCAGGAGTTTCGCACTCTCATCGACCGCCCAGCCCCATTTGTGCGCCTAACTGGTAGATTTTTTTCGTCCGCCTGCCTCCCCGCACATCATGCCGCGTTTTGTCGTCCTCCAGCACGATCATCCCGAGCACCTGCACTGGGACTTCATGATCGATCAGGGCGAGTCGCTTGCCGCGTGGTCGTTGCCTATGCCCCCGGCCCGGGAACACGTGTTGCCGGCGCGCTTGCTGGCCGATCACCGGCGTGAGTATCTCCAGTACGAAGGGCCCGTTTCGGGCGGCCGGGGAACCGTTACCAGGTGGGACGAAGGGTCGTTCGAGTGGGTCGAGAAGAGCGTCGATCGAGTCGTCGTCGACGTAGAGGGCCGGAAGATCATGGGCCGCGTCTCGATCGCGGCCTGCGGCGAGGGGCTGGGCAGCTTCCGATGGCAACTATCTGCCGAGTGACAATAAGGGGGGACTCGTGTTGTGGATCCGCAGTGCAAACGAGCTTAAACAGGCCTGCGGAGGCACTGTGTGTGTTGGGTGGCACGCTCTGAGCGTGCCACCCATCAGTAGTCCGGGTCAGTTGTCCGGTTCCTCGGTTGTCCCGCTTACGTAGATCTCCCCTTCGGCGATTTCGAGCGTATCGATCACGACGGGCCTGTTGCCTTTGACGACCGGATTGATGCGGACGAGCGCCACCGGATCCCCTTCCACTTGTTGCCATTGAATGACGAATCCCTGGCGTTGGCCGAGGTCGCGAATCTGGTCGAGGATGCCGGTGAGGGGAAGGGGCACGGCGCCGGCCCGAACCTGGCGGACGCGGATTGCAAGAACGCCGGGTTCGGCGAGATAGACGTCGCAGGCGACGGACAGGACCGTCTCGACGGGCGTTCGCCGGGTTCGGCAGGCCAGTCGCAGGCCGCCCGGGTCGACGACAATTCGTGGTTCGGTGATTTCCGGCGGCAGCACGCCCGGATGGTTCTCCTTCAAGTCGACGGCGAGCCAGGCGTTGAGTTCCTCCTCGGTGAACAGCGTTTCCCATCTATCTGGTTTCTGCACGTCGCTGACGAGCAGTGTCGCTTTCTGGATCATCGCGTCGCTGGCAGCCCGTTGCTCGGCCGGATCCCGGTTCAGGGCGTTGGCGTAGAAGTCGGGTACGGCTTGCGAAGCCCGCCACAGAACGAGGAGAAGGATCGTTGCCAGCAACAGGAGCAACGCGACCAGAATGGCCAAGATGGTCAAGAGCCGTTTCAAGCCCAACTCCTCGTTGCGGCAGGATTGGCCACCATGCACCCTAGAGTCTTGGTTCGGGACTTGTGCGCATGGTTTGCGCATGTCTTTGTGAAGGTTGGGGTGCGGGCTTGCCCTGCTTGGGAATTGTCCTGGCAGCTCTTCTCGATTGCCGGCGTTGAGCATTTACCCCGCCCGCGAGGGTCTCTTCCGTGGAATACGCCTTTGACTCGGGATTGGATCGTAGGAATCGGCATCGGGCGTGTCAATGCGGACCAGATCGTTTAACTTTTTTGGGTAAGCGGCTAGAATCAGGGAAGTTGCCCGATTCACGAGGGATGAAGTTGGGCGCGAGAATGCGAAGGAACCAAACCATGGGCACGTCCGACCGCGGCATGCGAAAGGGGTTCACCCTGATCGAGTTGTTGGTCATTATCGCCATTATCGGTATTCTGGCAGCCATGTTGCTTCCGGCCGTCCAGGCAGTACGGGAGACGAGCCGGCGGACGCAGTGCCAGAACAATCTGAAACAGTTGGGACTGGCTGTTCAGGAATACCACACCGTGCAGTCTGTGTTTCCCCCGTCGGCCGCCGAGCATCCCTACCGCCATGGCTGGGTTCCCTTCATCCTGCCTTTCATCGAGCAGGAGCCGCTTGCGAAGCAGTACGACTGGAACAAGGATTGGGACGACCCAGTCAACCAGGAACCGGTCAATACCAAGCTGAGTCTGCTGGTCTGCCCGTCGACGCCCGAGCAAGGTCGCGTGGACCGGATCGACGGAGATCGCACGGCCGCGGTCGCCGACTACTGCCCACCCTCGCGAGTGGCTCCGGTGCTTGCCGAACTCGGTTACGTGGCGGCTACGGCTGATCGGCGGGGCATGCTTTCGACCGGTGGGCCGATTCGAGACGTTAACGTCGAGGACGGCCTGAGTAACACGCTCGTGCTGGTCGAGTGTGCGGGGCGGCCGACGTTTCACACTCGGTTTGGCGTAGCGCCGACAGAGAACACCCCCGGCGGCGGCAGCCCGGACGTGACGGGGGGACGAGTTCTCGGGGCCGGATGGGCCGACGACCGGAACGCGATGACGCTTCACGGGTTTACTAATGACGGTCTGACGGCTCCGGGGCCGTGTGGCATGAACTGCACGAATAACGACGAGGCCTTCGGCTTCCACCCGGGCGTCGTCACGGTGGCGTTTGGCGACGGGGGCGTGCGTCTCTTGAATGAAACAATCGCCATCGACGTGTTTGCCGCCCTCATGACAAGCAACGGCAAAGAAATCCTCGATCAGGCAACGTATTGAATCGGCCAGTCCGAGAGGTTCTCATGACGCGTTCAACGATTCTGGCACTCGGGCTGTTTCTTGGTCTTGCGGTGCCTGTTCTCCCAGAGCAGCCGGCGGATGAGGCCGGGGCAGCGAGAACCATCGACGATCTCATCGGCGCGTTGAGTGCCTCGAAGCCAGAGCAACGGATCGAGGCGATCGATGCTCTCGCCGATCGGGGAAAGGACGCGACCCAGGCGGTTTCGGCCTTGCTCCAACAGCTCGACGCGGACGATCCGGGAGTCCGTGCCTCAGCGGCCGAAGCGGTGGGGAAGATTGGGGCCGAGGCGGACACGGTGGTACGTACGCTGATTGCGCACTTCCCCGACGAAGGCTATGTTGAGAGGTTTGAGCCGCGATACGAGGCAATTCCTCTGTTTGCCGTCTACGCTTTCGCGGTTGCCGCTTTCGGAGAGCCGGCAGTTGCACCGCTCATCGATGCGCTTAAGAGTGATTCGCAGCAGGTTTATCTAGGAGCGGCCATCGCCTTGGAAGCCATGGGCCAGTCGGCGGCCAAGGCGATGCCGCAACTAATCACGATGCTTGAGAGCGGGGACGGGGCCAAACGCCGCGCGGCCGCCGGAGCGATTCGGGGGATTGGTCCCGCGGCCGCGGATGCAGTTCCTTTGCTGGTCAAGTTGTTGCACGACGAGGACTTCCACTCCCAGTACTGGGCGTGCCGGGCGCTCGGGGCGATCGGGCCGGCCTCGGCCGTGGCCAGCGGTGACCTGCTCGATCGGCTCAGCCATGGAACCGTCTCGGTCCGGCGAAATGCGGCGGCCGCTCTCGGCAATATCGGTCCAGATATTGGACCCGAGGCGGCTGCCCGGCTGATCCGGGTCGTCGAGGAGGAGTTCACTGCCCCGGTGCGGGAGGAGGCGGTGATCGCTTTGGGCAAACTGAAGCCTTACGCCAAAGAGAGTGTGCCGGTTCTGCGGAAGGCCCTTGCCGATCCGGGATTTCACTTGCCGACCCATACCGCACGCGCCTTATGGCTGCTGACGGGTGACCCTGGCGAGGCGCTTCCAACGCTTGTCAGGTCGCTGGACGACCTGACCTACTTCCAGCATGCGGCCGAAGTGCTTGCCGAAATGGGGCCCAAGGCGAGCCCTGCCGTTGAGCGGTTGATCGCGGCGCTGGCCGAGCGCGATCCGGACGACCGGGTCGCGGCGGCTCGTGCCCTCGGTCATATTGGGGCTCCCGCCGCCAAGGCCGAGGTGCCGCTCCGCCGGCTTCTCGAAGACGACGAGCTTCACGTGCGTGAGGCTGCCGGCGCGGCTCTCAAGGCGATTTCTGAGGCCCAGGTGAAGTAGCGAGGCAAGTCGGTTCCAATCGCCCTTGTGGCGTGCGTGCCGTGGGATCTATAGTGCTGGGCATGGCCGAACCGTCTTCCCCCGAATTTCGTGAACGCCAGGGCATCTCGCTCGACGAGTTGACTCAAGCCTATGCCGAGGCGATGGGTGGTACTGCCCGTTTGACGGCGGAAGAGGATTCGTTTTCCCCGCCAGAGGAGGAGGGAGGGGGGCCGCAATCGTCGGAGCCGCGCAGCACGATCCCGATCCGTGAAGGCCAGGATCCGGAAGACGAGGCTGTTGAGGGGGGCGTGGCGGTGACACCTGCTTCTGTGGTTGAGACCTTGCTGTTTGTGGGGAGCGTCGACAACCGGCCGCTGGGGGTGGCGAAAGCCGCCGAGTTGATGCGCGGCGTCACTCCCAGCGATGTTGACGAGGCGGTGGCCCAACTGAACGTCCGGTATCGATCCAACGGTTGCCCTTACGAGATTGTGGAGGAGAGGGAGGGCTACCGGATGAGTTTGCGTCCGGCCTTCTTCCCGGTCCGGAACAAGTTCTACAGCAAGGTGCGAGAAGCTCGGTTGTCGCAAGCGGCCATCGACGCTCTGGCGATCGTTGCCTACCGGCAGCCGCTCACGTCGGAGCAAGTGTCCCAACTGAGAGGGACCCCCAGCGGCCACCTGCTCACGCAACTGGTGCGCCGGCAGTTGCTCGAAGTCGAACGCGGGGCCGAAGGGCGACAGCTTGTCTACCGGACGTCGCAGAGGTTCCTGGAACTTTTCGGATTGGAGAGTCTGGAGGACCTTCCAGACAGTGAATGAGGTTCAGCAACCGCCATGTTTTGATGGCAGCCGGCATGGCTGGAGTCCGAAGAGAGATGGTACGCCGAGTCTGAGGCAGTGTGCGAGGCCACGAGCCAATCCATCTCTGGGGGGGTGGCTGGGGGGGTGAGTTTCAATCGCAAGAATTTGCGGGGTTTGAACTTAGGGCATGACTCGCTGATCTGCGCAGACGTGCCAGGAGAGCGTTGATAGAATAAACGGCACGTAATCGACTGGAGCCGAAGGCGAAGGTATCTGGGCCCTATTACGTGGTTGCGTTTGCTGCCAGCCGGTTTCTTGCTTTCGGAACATCCACTATCTGGACATCAGGCTTAGCGTATGGACGCATCCGGCGTGGCATCTCGGCTGCTCGATTCCGTTCCCGTTATTGCGCCGTCGTTGTTGGCTGCGGATTTTTCCGACCTGGGGGGTGAGATCGCGCGTCTGGAACGTGCCGGGGCGCAGGTTCTTCACCTGGACATCATGGACGGACACTTCGTCCCCAATCTGAGTTTCGGATTGCCCGTGGTCGAGGCGATTCGGCGGTCGACCGAGTTGCCGCTGGACGTTCACCTGATGATTGCCGAACCCGCACGGTATCTGAAGGCGTTTCGCGACGCCGGGGCCGATCTGCTGACGATCCACATTGAGGCAGTCGACGATGCTGGTCCCTTGCTGGAGGAGATCCGCTCGTTGGGGGCGGGGACGGGGCTCTCGCTCAATCCTCCGACTCCGTTGGAAACGGTCGAACCGCATCTGGACGCGTGCGATCTCGTGCTGACGATGAGCGTGATGCCCGGGTTCGGCGGCCAGGAGTTTCAGGTGGCGGTGTTGGAGAAGATGCGGCGTCTCCGCGAGTTGGCAGGCGAGCGGTTGCTGATTTCGGTCGACGGCGGCGTGAATCCGCAGACAATTCAGAGTTGTGCGCAGGCGGGCGCCAATTACTTCGTTACCGGCACCGCCTTGCTGGGGCACGCCGACTACGGCGAGCGGATGCAGCAATTGCGCGATCTGGCCCAGTCGGGCGCCGACGTGCGCGTCTCCGACCTGTGCGATCCTCGATAGAGAATATCAATCATGTTACAGATCGTATTGATCCGTCCGGGGTCAACCGATTACCACGAACAGAAGCTGATTCAGGGCACGCTTGACGTGCCGTTGAATGCAGACGGGAACGCCGAAGTCCGGCGCCTCATTGAGGAGTTGGGCTCTCTGGAGTTGGATGCCATCTACGCTTCAGAGGGCGAGCCCGCTGTTCAGACGGGCGCGGCCCTGAGTGCGGCGCTCGACGTGAAGTTCCGCAAGTTAGACCGCCTGCACAATCTCGACCATGGTTTGTGGCAGGGAATGGCCATCGACGAGATCCGGCTGAGGCAGCCGAAGGTCTACCGGCAGTGGCAGGATGCGCCGGAATGCGTCTGTCCGCCCCAGGGGGAGACGCTGGAGGCGGCCGACGATCGGGTGCGTTCGGCCATGGCGAAGATTCTGAAGCGTCACAAGGAGGGTGTCGTGGGGCTGGTGGTCCCCGAGCCGTTGGCCAGCCTGGTGCGCCGCTATTTCACCCAGAAGGAATTGGGCGATCTTTGGCAGGCGACGCAAGAACACGGAGGTTGGGAGATCCTGTCGCTTGCGCCGGCGGAAGCGTCATCGTAGAGGTCCGGTACGACGATCGGGAACCGATCCCGTTGTTGCAGTATCCCATTGGCTTCAAACATCGCCCTCGTTCCGCAACCGATGCAGGGCTCAACAGGAGTGGAGTATGGCAGCCGACGCCCAACGAGAAGCCGGCATTTCCGATACAGGCAGTTTGAAGAACATGATTCGCCGTCCCAAGCGGGGCGTGCCGGAAGGGCTCTGGCAGCGTTGTCCGGGATGCCAGGCGACGATCTTTCGCAAGGAAGCCGAACGCCGGCAAGGCGTCTGTCCGGAGTGCGATTATCACTGGTATGTTTCTGCCAGAGAACGGATCGGGCAGGTTCTCGACGAGGGCACGTTTGAAGAGTGGGACGCGGATCTCGAGCCGACCGACCCGTTGGAGTTCTTCGACAAGAAGGCCTACAGCCAGCGTCTCAAGGCGGAACAAGCCCGGACCGGTTTGAAGGACGCGGCGGTGGTGGGAACCGGAATGATTCGCGCGCGCCGCGTCGCCTTTGGGGTCACCGATTCGTCGTTCATTATGGGGAGCATGGGCTCGGTGGTGGGCGAGAAACTGACTCGTTTGATCGAGCGGGCGACCGAGCAGCACCTGCCGCTGATCATCATTTCGGGTTCGGGCGGCGGCGCCCGCATGCACGAAGGCGTGTTGTCGCTGATGCAGATGGCGAAGGTGTCGGCCGCCCTGGCTCGCTACGACCAGGCGGGCGGATTGTTCATTTCGGTGCTGACGAATCCGACCATGGGAGGCGTTGCTGCGAGCTTTGCTTCACTCGGCGACCTGGTGTTCGCCGAGCCGAAAGCGCTGATCGGCTTTGCCGGCCCGCGGACGATCAAGGCCACCATCCACATCGAACTGCCCAAAGGGTTCCAGACGAGCGAGTTTCTTCTCGAACACGGTTTCGTCGATCGGATCGTGCGGCGTCCGGACCTGAAGAGCGAGATTGCCCGGGCGATCGACTACTGCGGGAAGTGAGCAGGACTACTCAGGTAGTTCCAGCAGCACTTCCGCGAGTTCCCGTTTGGGCACGTGATGAACGCCGGCTTCGTCGCGCCAGTAGGGGCGTTCGTCCGGACAGGTGCCGTCGTGGAGGATGACGGTTTCTGCCGGGGTGCCCAGGGCGACGACGAGCAGGATCTCGAGGTGTTGGGGGATCTGCAAGGCTGCGCGAAGCGCGTCGCGGTCGATGGAACCGATGATGCAGCCGCCCAGGCCGCGTTCGGTTGCGGCCAGCAGGATGGTCTGGGCGGCAATCGCGTCATCCCATCGCACTTGTTTCGAGATGGTGGTGTCGCCGAGGAGCAGCACGTATCCGGTAGGGCGCTGGCCTTCGGCCGGTCCGGGCCAGTCGGTCAGGGCCGCAGCCCAGCGGAGATGGGGAAAGACTCGCTGATTGTCGGCGGGCCGCCACGCGATCATGTACTTGAGCGGCTGGCGGTTTGCCGCCGAGGGCGTGTGGCGAGCCAGGTCGACGAACTCGACCAGGGTCTCCCGGTCGATGGGCCGGCTTTCATCGAATCGCCGGTAGCTGCGGTTCCGCTCAACGAGGTCTCGCACGGTCATGGCTTACTCCGGCGAGCTCTTTTCGGACTTGGGCGCCGGGGCCGGTTTCTCTTCCGGCTTGGGTTCCTGGGGCGGCTCTTCCGTCTTGGGCGTCGAGGGCGCTTCCTTCTTCTCCTTTTTTGGTGAAGGCAACATTTGCTCGCGCCAGGGTTTGCCGGCCTGGTAGCTCTCCAGTTCCTTCTTGAGCTGTTCGAGCGTTTCGGCATCTCCTTCCTTGTCGGCCTCGGCCAGCTCGACGGCTTTCTGCGACCACTCCATGGCCGATTTCATGTCGCCCGAATCGGCATAGGCGGCGGCCAGGGTGCTGAGAATATGGGCGGCCTTGTACTCGGTCAATTCGCAAGCTTTCTTGGCCAACTCGATCGCCCGTTTGGGATCGCGCAGCTTGTCGGTCGGCGAGGTACAGAGAACCCAGGCCAGATTGTTGAGAGTACCCGAGTCGTCGGGCATCAAATGGGCCGCTTTTTCGAGATCGGCGATCGCTTCGGCGTGTTTGCCGAGAGAGAGGTAGGCGTCGCCGCGGAGCCGGAGAGCGACCTTGTTCCCCGGGTCCTTTTCCAGAACCTGGCTATACATCTCAACGGCCTTCTCGTAGTCTTCATCGCTGCTGTAGAAGGTGCCGAGCTGAAGGATGACGGCCTCGTCTTCGGGAGAATCCTTCTGGAGTTCCTTGAGAACGTTGATGGCGTCGTCCACGTGATCCGAGCCGGCAAGCAGCAGGGCCTGGAACTTCTTGACGCGGGAACGTGTCTCGGGGGTGATGCTCGGATGTTGGAGGGCGCGCTGGACGTCGGCGAGGGCCAGGTCGAAGTTGCCGAGTTCCTGGTGCACGCTGCCGCGCATGAGCAAGACCGACAGGTTGTTCGGGTCCAACTCGAAGGCCTTGTCCAGCACCTTGATGGCTTCGTCGAACTGGGATCGGATGGCGAAGATCTGCCCTATGTGGAGCAGGGGCTGGGCGGAGTTGGGGGCAATCTCGGCGAGCTTTTCGAAATTCTTGAGGGCTTCGTTGAGAAGCTTCTCTCGCTTCTTCTCGTCCTCCTCCGGCTTGACCTTGCTCGGCTTCTTCTCTCCCTCTCCTTCCCCTTCGCCGGTTGCCTCGTCGAACAGGGCCATACCCAGCGCCAGCAGGGTCAGAGGATGGTCGGGCTTCAACTCCGCCGATTTCCGCAGATCGGCGATGGCCTTCTCACTCTGTTCCGTGTCGGCGTAGATGGAACCTCGCAGGCGATAGGCGTCTGCCGAGTTGGGATAGGCTTTGACCGCCTGGTCGAGCAACTCGATTTTCTTCTGATTGTCTTCCTCCAGGGATACCTTGAGAATCAGGCAGTCAGCCAGGGCCGGCGGGTCCGATTCGCTCAAACGGATAGCCTCGTCGAGGGCCTCTCCGGCACGCTTCGGATCGCCTTCAGGGAGCATATTCAGGCGGGCCACCATCTGGAGGGCGTCCAGTTGATTCGGGAGCAATTTGAGTGCCAATTCCAGGTCGCGAAGGGCGGCTTGGCGAAACTGGGGCCACATGGGAGACGGGGGGACCTGCTTGAACACCTGCTCGCCCACCAGGAGACCCCGTCGAATGCGGGTGGCGCCCAGAAGCTGCTCGGCGAAAGGCCGGTGGTCGTCGTCCAGCCCTTTTTCGAGGGCGGCCTCGCAGCGGCGGATGACTTCGGCCAGATCGGAGAGGGATTGGGCGGTCAGTTTCAACTCCGTGGCCCGGTCGAGGTCCTCCAGGCCGGGATTCTGGGCTTGAGCCGTTCCACAGACGATTCCAGCGAAGGCCAGAGTCAGACAGACACCACGGATGGTCGCGATCATGGAGAGCCTCCCTTGCTTTGTTCTCAGCGGCCGCCGTTGCGGGCAGGACGGCCGATTCTTCTGCCAGCGATGTTACGATCAATTATTGCGGTTTCGAGCCGCAAATGCCATAGCATAGGGCGGCAAGGTTGGCGGCTGTTGCGTCATTTTCGCGGAGGCGCGAATCACGCAAGGCCACTTAGCGGAGCAATTCGGCGTCGGGGAGGGCGGCCTGCGGGACTCCCGGGGATGGATTGGGGACGCCCGAGTTGAACAACATAAAGGCGCCCCAGAAGAGCGGATGGTTTGCATTGGGCGCGACGCCTTGTACATTGCGCACCCGCGGTTCACGATCGACTTCCAACCGAGAACCTGCGACGATCCGGACCGCTCGCTGGTAGGCGTCGGCCGGCGCGGTGTGGGGGAGTTCCTGGGTGAATTCCCGGACGAAGTCGATGGACGCCTGGCCCCCGGACCGCCAACGACTGAGCAGGATGGTGCGGGCACTGTTGGCCATGAGGGCGCATACGCTGAGGAACATCTCTTGACCGGGGGCAGTGGAGGAAGCGGACTTGAGGGCGTCCTCGGCCGACGTGTGAAAACCTGGGAGCATGATCACGGAAGGGCCGCCGAACGGCAGGGGGAACCAATCGGCCAGGGCATTTCCCGGGCGGCCGCGTTCGGCTTGCAGCGGCGCCCAGGCATAGGGATCGCCGGCGGGGGGCCGGATGTCGTCGAGCACGATCAAGTCGGTTACCAGCGGTGCGAGCAGAGAAGCAGGCGCGGGCAGCGGAGACGACGGGAACTGAACGGTTCGGGGAACGGCATGGGCAATGCGATCGAAAGCCGCCCGGGCGACGGAATCGTCGTCGCGGACGAAGAGGCGTCCGAGGGCCACGTGCGTTTGAGTGCCGGCGGACTGTTCCGGCGAAGGTTCCAGTTGGATTGCCAGGGAGACCGTGGGGGCGTAGCGGATGCGGAAACGATCGATGAGTGGGCGGAGTTGGCCGTTGACGTCCACCTGCAGGGTCTCGAAGGGGACGTACCAGAGGAGGTCGTCGGGCACGATTACGAGTTCCGGAAACTCGGTGGTGAAGTCGGCGGTCGACCCCTCCAACAGAACTTGGAGAAGCAGCTTTGCGGATTCCTTCCATTTCTGGTCGGACAGTTCTTCCACGGTGAATTCGCGATTGCCGTCGTATTGCCCCATGTCGCGCAAGACGGCGACGATGCCCTTGGTGAGCCTGGCCGGCGGGGGAAGGCGCCAGAAGCCGTAGGCGTCGCGGTTCAGCAGGAATCCGTAGATCTCGCCTTTCGCCTTGTAGAATGCCAGGACCGCGTGGCCCTCAGGCAGGTTCTCGCGGATCTGTTTGAGCGGGCGGACGGGCGGAAAGACGAGGCTGGCCGCATCTCGCCGCACGGCCATTTCGCGCAGGAGCGATTCCTGTTGATCGCTCACCTGCTGCCACTGCTCGAACAACTTGCGTTGGTTGAGCAGCGTTTCCTGATCCGGTGCGATGAGCGGAACGGCTGCGAGCTGTTGCCGAATCTGCCGGGCCTTCTGCGACAAGGCTTCGTAGGCGGCGTATTCGGTTCGGAGATTCTGGCGTTCCAGTTGCAGTTCTCGCGTCAACTCCCGATCAGGAGCTTCGAGGATGGTTCGCAGCGAGAGGAGGCGTCCTCCGAAGGGAAGCGAGCTGTGGAAGCGATGCCGGCGCGAGAGGTCGGCGATCTCCAAGGCCCGATCGTTTTCCTTGCGATCTCTGGCCAGCAAAAACCAGTTTTCGTACGACTGGGGGTGAGGCGTCTTGAGATAGGCGAGCGCCTCCATCGGTTGCAGGGCCCAATCGAGTCCGCTTGGATCGCGCAACAGGATTTCATACATTCCGACGGCTGCTCGCGGACTGAGAGGGCTGTTGATGGAGATGTTTCCGGTCGCGCCGTGATGATCGAGCCGGCCCAACTGGAACAGCCATCGCGAGGCGCCCCGCATGAAGGTCATGCTTTGCGTCAGTGCCTGGTAGCCTTCGTTGAGCCGGTTCTCCTGGAAGTGCAGCGTCGCCGTCAGGAAGCTGTGTCGACCGCCGATCATCCCGTGGCCCATGGTGGTGCGGACGGTCAGGGCTTTTGCGTCCGCCAGTGCCTTGGTTGCTTCGCGCGACTCGCGGCCGGCCAGACGGCATTCGGCTGCATCGAGAAGCAGGGACGCCTGGGCGTGCCGGAGGCCTTTGACCTTGGCCCACGCCGTGGCGGCCGGAAGCGACGGGTAGAGGCCCTGGCCGTTGGATGCGAGGTGGGCAACGGTTGCGAGGTAAAGCGATTCCTCGATCACGTTGAGGTCGTAGAAGTAGGCCGAGATGCTGGCCTCGCTGAGATAGTTGAGGGCATTTTTGTATTCGCCCCGGGCCAGCGCCAGACGCCCCAGTTCGACCAGAACCGTCGGGGTCAGGGGATGGTCGTATTGACCTGCTGCAACGATGGCGTGATCCAAGACCGGGATGGCTTCGGTCAGTTTCCCTGCGGCGACCAGGGCCAATCCAAGTTCTGCCTCAATCCAGCTCTGCGACCAATGGTTGGGCGGTCCGGGACGCCGGGAAAGCACGTCGACCAGGTCCCTGGTGACCGGGTCCTCAGGGCAAAGGGGGCCGAGCAGTTCCGTACGCCGGCGGATGGCGAGACAAGTGCAGCGGACGATTTCGGCAGTGCGGATGCGCAAGATGACGGCTTGCTGAACGATTCCTCCTCGTTGGATCTGCTGGTTGATGTTGACCTCTCCCTGGCGAATGCCCATGGTTTCCTGAAAGTCGCCCAGCTTGGCACCGCGGGCACTGGTGCCCCAGGGGCAGGGCTGCCAATTGCCGAGACGGGGATCTTGAAACTGGACGAGGAGGAACCAGTCGTTGTACTGGATGTAGAGCTGGATGGCTGTCGTGAAGTTGTCGAGCGCCTGCTCCAGTTGTCCCATCTGGTAGTAGCACTCGCCGATCATTGCGTGGTAACAGATCGAATCCAGCCAGAGCGCCCCCGGCTTCTTGATGGCCCCTCGCCTTTCATTGATGAGCGTATCGAGAGCGTCCTTGAATTCTCCCTCGTGGAAATCGTTGAAAGCGAGCCTGTAGCGTGTGGAAGGGATTTCGTCCGACCCAATCCCCTGGCCGGTCGAGGAGGCAGCCAGGAGCAGCAGAATGACCCCGCCGGCAAACCCGATTGCCGACGGCGGAAGGCGTCGCGGGTCGGAGGCAGCTTTCACCGGCATTCCTATGCCGGTCCTCAGCAGGTAGGTTCTCGGGATCTGCATGCTTGGTGCTCCTGCGTGTTTCAGCGCGGACGGCCCGAATTCTCGGCGGAAGATGAGATTGCGTCTCCAGTTTTGGGCCTTCCTACAATGATATTACTTTTCTACCGATTGGCTCCTTGTTGGGGCCCAAGCCGGGCTCATTTCTGCCAGTTTCTCAAGGCTGTGCCGGTGGCGAACTGCGCGACGTTGGCTGGACAGGCATTATGGGGCGGACGGTTGGCGGCTCTTTTCTCTCCGGCCAGGCAAGTTCGGCCTGCATGACGGAGATGGATGTAACGTTCATCATTGAAAGAACTTACGACTTCCGATAGGGGGAGTGTTGGCCACGCGTGGGCGAATGGGCCCGCCGTGGTCGGGTGAATCTCGGGTTGTGTCTCAAGTTGACGCGGTTGTTCGGACGATAGGGATCGTAACGATTGTGTCGGTTAGCGGGGCCTGTGCGCGGCGCGGAGGGTTGCCGCCCGAACGCTTTGAACGATTTTCCCGAATGCTAATGCTGAGGAGATGGCCAATGAGCGGCACCACCACGCGATTGCGTCCGCTGCGAGCCTTTCTGGTCGGTCTGGTGATCGCTGCCGCCGCCGCTGCAACGACCGGTTGTCAGGTGGATTTGGGCGGACAAACACTGCCGAGTCCCTGGTACACGACCGACGACGTCCAGTACTTCCCGCCGGGCCCCGAGTTCAAGCTCCAACGCGAGGCAACGGCCCTGAAGAAGGCCCAGGAAGAGGCCGGAACGCGGCAATTGTAGCCTCCCCGGGCGGAACGGGTCATCAGGCGATCAGACTCCCCGTCGGTGGCTGGGGCAGCGAATCGGTCCGAAGGCGGTTGGCTTCGGGGACCTATCCATGCCGCCGGCAACCGATGGGGTTGTTGTGCGCAGCCGGAGAGCGGAGACCAGTTTTGGGTCTTCGAAGGCACGAACACGACATGAATGCGGAAGCAGCAAGATCCGAGGTTCCACGCCGTGCCTGATTTCGAACTGTCCAGCGTTGCCCAACAATGGATCAACGTCACGTTGATCTGGGTGGGGTTCGGTACGCTTGCCGGGCTTCTGGCCCGGGCCTTGATCCCGGGGCAGGAGCCGCGGGGGGCGGTAGGAACCGTGGTGATCGGCATCGTGGGGACGGCGATCGGCCTGTTTGCTCTCAGTTGGGCGTTGAAGCGCCCGACGTTCAATCCCATCAGTCCGCTGGGATTCTTTGCCTCCGTCGGCGGGTCTTTCGTGCTGGTGATCGTCTATCGGCTGGCCGCACTTCGCTGGTTGAGCGACGGCGAATAGAGTCGCTCAGAACGTGACGATCACGTCGAATCCGCCCGAGAACTGCTGGTCGTCCGTTCCGTCGTTGAAGGGCAGGCAGCCCGGCACGTAGGTTCCCGAGAACCAGTCGTAGCGGAGTTCCGGCCGGATGATGAGCCGTGACGTGGGACGCCAATTCAGCCCGGCGGTCAGTTCGTAGAAGTTGCCCGAGAGCTCTCCGGGGGCGACCCGGGCGGCGTCGCGGTCCTGGAACCACTCGAAGCGGATCCCGGCAGCGAGGGTGTCGGTGAGGTCGTACTGCAGGTACTGGACGATTCCGGTCCAGAGTGCGTCGTCTCCCGCGGAAAGGCCGGACTGGATGGCGAAATCGTTGTGCAGGATCCAGGCGAGGCGTTCCGTCAGGGCCAGCTCGAAGACCAGGCTGTGCATGTAGAGATCGCCTTCATCGCGCGGAAGCGACCCGGCGGAGCAGAAGTAAGTGACGGTGAGATCCTCGAGGCCGGCCCAGGTCACACCGCCGAGAAACGTGGATGCGCCGCCGTTGTCGGTGAATCCGGCGTCCCAGCCGTTGGTCCAACCGGCATGGAAGGTGAGAGCGTCGCTGGTCTCCCAGGTTCCCAGAACTCCGGTGTGGGTGGCGGGTTCGGCATAGAAGTAGGAGTAGGAATTCGACGAGAAGAAGCCAGGCGGGTCGTCCACGCACTCCCAACCGATGGACGTCAGGAATCGCCCGGCCTTGACCTTGAAATCGCCATATCCGACCTCGCCAAAGAGTTGGGGCATGGCGGAGCCGTAGTCGTCGGAGGAATTCCAGTCGGCGTCCCAACTGCCGTCGCCGAAGGCTTGCATGGAGGATGCGTCGCTGCCGAACATGTAGTCGACTCGGCCGCCGAAATCCCAGCCGCCGCTGGTATCGAGGGTTTTCTCGGCAAAGCCCCAGAGTTGGTTCACCGTGTAGGCGTTGCCGATGCGTTTGGTTCCGAGGGGACCGTTGTCGGTGGTGCCCCAGGCGTTTGCGTGGACACCCGACGAGAACCATCCGCCCCAATCGAAATTGTCGTCGCACAACGCGGTTCTGGAAGCTTCGGTCGAGGCGAGCGCTGCCAGGAGGGTGACAGCGATCATTCGTATCATGACGGCTCCCCGCGACTTCGGCATGTGAATATCCAGCTACCTCAGGCTTGGTTATCGGGCGCGAGGTCGTTCCAGATCGAGCGGGAAGGGCGAGCCGGGGAGCGAATCGGCCAACACGAGGGGCCGGCGATTGGGCTGTCGCGGCTGCGAAAGGGATGGCGCGAAGTGCGAAGAATCGGCGGCAACCGAGGGTATCACGTAAGCGGTTGAGGCCAGCTTTCGGGATCAGGTGAAGTGTGGGGCAGGCGGACGACCGCGACGCAGGTCCTCGGCTTCGTAACGCTTTTCGGAATAACAGGTTCTGGCGATAAGGCGGGCCTTCGGCAGGGTCTGCGAAGGCCGGATTCTAACCAATCTCTCACCGAGACGGTGGATTCCACGTTCCGGCTTTCGTTCTCACCCTGGGAACCAAGTTTTGAGTCTTTGTTCGGGACTTGTGCGCATGGTGCGTGCATGTTTGTGAAGGTTGGGTTGCGGGCCTGTCCCGCTCTGGGAACGACCATGCAAGATCAAATCCAAGAATCCTGGAGACAGCTCCAAGAGTCGGTGTCGATCGCCCAGAACATCTCGGCCATCACCCTGGCGGCTTATCTTTTGCTGGGCGGGTTCTTGGCGCTCTACATCCGGCTCCTTTATCGATACTACGGCTCGTCGGCCTCGGACAGCGACTCGATCACCCGGGTCTTTCCGCTGCTGACCCTGGTCACCATCGGGGTCATTTGCGTGGTGAAGTCGTCGCTCGCCTTGTCTCTCGGGCTGGTCGGCGCCCTGTCGATCGTTCGGTTTCGTGCGGCGATCAAGGAGCCGGAAGAACTCGTCTACTTGTTCCTCTGTATCGGAGTGGGGCTCGCCCTGGGAGCCGGGTTGCCCCTGCTGGCCGTCGTGCTGGTGCTGGCGGCCACGGTGTTCATCGTCGGCATGCACCTGGCCGGTCGCGGCCGGCGGCAACACCATCTGCTGCTGACGATCACGGGCGACACGGAGCGCCACTTCGGCAACGACTGCGGCGCTTTGACAGTGGTTGAGGAACTGGCCGGGCAGTACACCTTGCAGCGGTGCGATATCGAGAACGGCCGCGGGCAGGTACGGCTCGTCTTGAACCGGGCCGAAGGCCGCGAAACGGTGGCTCTGATGGCTCAGCTTCGCGAGCGGCTGCCCGACTGCGAGTTCTCCTACGTCAACATGAACTCGGTGTTTTGAATCAACGACACTGGATTCCCGCCTGCGCGGGAATGACGGTTCTATGGACACAAGCGAAGCCTGCACACCGGTATTCGAGATTGTCGGTTCGCAATCGACCCGCAGCGACCTTGCGGTGCGGCGGGAAGTGAAGTTCACGCTGCCCGGAGCCGACCTGGGGAGACTGCGAGACGTTCTCGACGCCAATTGCCGCCGGCTCATTCACAACGACCGAATCTCGACCGTCCGAAGCATCTACTTTGACGACGTGCGTCTGTCGGCCTGCCAGGCCAATCTGGCCGGCGTGGGAAAGCGGCAGAAACTCCGCCTCCGCTGGTACGATTCGTTGAATCCCGGCGCCGACTTCTTCTTCGAGATCAAGTGGCGGGAGAACCGAATCACCGGCAAGCACCGGCTGCAGTTGCGGGCCGCGCGGCCGTTGGCCGAGATGTCCTATCGGCAGATCATGAACGGTCTGATCGAAGCCCTGCCGAAGCAGCACGTCGGCCGGGTGCTGGCCGCGAGCGAGCCGGTGGCGATTGTGGAGTATAAGCGGGAACACTTTGCGTCGCCGGACGGGAGCCTGCGAATCACGCTGGACTACGACCTGACGTTCTACGACCAGACCGGCAAGAGGTACATCAACAAGTCGTTTCCGCACCGGCTCCACGACCTGGTCGTCGTCGAGGGGAAGACTCCCGTCGGACGGGAGAGGGAGTTGCGGGCCATGCTCTATCCGCTCGCCCTGCGAGTCGGCCGGTGTTCGAAGTACGTTCACGGTTGCCGGTTGCTGAACCTGATCCCTTCCGCTGCCTAGAGAGATAGTTTACTGAACGTGGCGTTCATGCCGCACGAGGAGTACATCGATGCGAAGATTCATTGTAGGTCTGATCGGCGTGGCGGCGCTGGGAGCCACGCTGTTCACCGCCCCCATGCTCTGGTCCCAGCCGCCTGCCGGACAAGCCGACGGCCCTTCAACGCAGCAACCGCCATGGTGGCGGACGAGTGGCCCGGACCGCGAGCAGCCGGATCAGTCTGAATCTCGTGGTCCCCGTGAATTTGACGGATTCCGAGGTCCGGGCGGCGGACCGGGTGGTTTCGGAGGCCGTGGCGGCGGACCGGGTGGTCCCGGCGGGCCGATGGGGGGCGAGCGGCAACTCGTGGCCGAATTCGACCAGGACGGCGACGGAATCCTCAATCTGGAGGAGCGCAAGGCGGCCCGCGAAGCAGTCGCCTCCGGATTCGGCGGTCGAAGCTTCGGCCCTCGGGGCGGCGGACCCGGCGGTCACGGCAACCGGGAACCGGCCCAGCCCGGCCCGCAAGTGTTGCCTTCCGACGTGAAATCCTACCCCGACGCTTCGCTCTACGACCCGACGGTGCTGCGAACCTTGTTTCTCGAATTCGAAAACGAGGACTGGGAAGACGAATTGGCTGCCTTCAAAGGTTCCGACGTCGACGTGCCGGCGACCTTGACGGTCGACGGGAAGGCCTATCCGAACGTGGGCGTCCATTTCCGCGGGATGTCGTCCTACATGATGGCGCCCGCCGGCTACAAACGTTCGCTCAATCTGTCGCTCGACTACGTCGATCCCGAGCAGCGGTTGTACGGCTACAAGACGCTCAACCTGCTCAACTGCGCCGGCGATTCCTCACTGCTGAGCACCGTTTTGTACTCGCACATCGGTCGCCAGTACACGGCTGCCCCGAAGGCGAATCTGGTCAAGGTCGTCATCAACGGCGAGAGCTGGGGCATCTACAGCAACGTGCAGCAGTACAACAAGGAGTTTCTGGCCGAGAACTACTCGTCCGACGAGGGTGCTCGATGGAAAGTGATCGGCAGTCCCGGCGCCGACGGCGGCTTACGCTATCTCGGCGAGAACATCGAAGACTACCGCCGCAGGTTCGAGATCAAGACGAAGGACAAGGACGAATCGTGGCGGGACCTGATCCACCTGTGCCGCGTACTCAACGAGACCCCCACGGACCAGTTGGAACAGGCGATCACGCCGATCCTCGACATCGACAGCACGCTTTGGTTCCTGGCCCTCGACGTGGTTCTGGCTAACAGCGACGGCTATTGGACCCGTGCCAGCGACTACCACCTGTTCCACGGGGCAGGCGGCAAGTTTTACGTCGCGCCGCACGATATGAACGAGGCCTTTCACGGCATGGGCGGCCCCGGTGGCCCCGGCGGACCGCGTGGTCCTGGTGGTCCAGGTGGCTTCGGCCCCCCGGGCGGCCCTGACGGTAATCGCGGCTTCATGGGCGATTTCGGGCCGCCGGGCGGACCGGGTATGCCTGGCGGGTTCCCGGGTGATTTTGGGCCTCCGGGAGGTCCGGATATGTTCGGCGGGTTTCCGGGGAATTTTGGTCCTCCGGACGGCAGGAGCTTCCCTCCCGATTTCGCACCTCCCGGCGGCGGTCCGGGTCTTGGGCACGGCGGCAGCGAACTCGATCCGCTGGTTGCCCTGGACGATCCCGGCAAGCCGCTTCGCAGCAAGCTGCTGCAGGTGCCGCGTTTCCGAGAGGAGTATCTGCAATGCGTTCGCATCCTTGCGGAGCAGTCGCTCGACTGGAGGAATCTGGGGCCCGTGGTGGCCGGCTTCCGCAGTTTGATCGAGAAGGAAGTGGAGGCCGACACGAAGAAACTGTCGACCCTGGATGCGTTTCTCAAGGCGACTGCCGATTCACCCGGCGAGGACGGTCGAGGGTCGGGTTTGCGAGGTTTTGCCGAGAAGCGGCGAGAGTTCCTGCTGAAGCACGTGGAAATCGCTGCTTTGCCCCGCGAGGTTGCCTCTGTGCTTCCTGAACCGAAGAAGGAAGTCTCCGTGCCAAAGGAGGTCTCGACGCCGAAGTCGGCTATTCCCGCTGAGGCGTCGAAGTCGCCCGTGGTCATTAACGAGTTCCTTGCCGCCAGAAGCAAGCCACTGCCTGGTGCCGGCGCCGGCGACGACGACTGGATCGAACTATTTAATCCGAGCGATCGCGAGGTGGATCTGTCGGGCATGTGGCTGAGCGATTCCGGGCAGGATGTGCGCAAGTGGCCCTTCCCTGCCGGAACTGCGATTCCACCCAAGGGCCGCCTGCTGGTTTGGGCCGACGACGGGAGAGGTACGGCGGCCGGGCTCCACGCCGGTTTCAAGCTGTCGAAGAAGGGTGAGGAACTCATCCTGACCGCGTTGGAGGACGGGGTGGAACGCCTCGTCGACCAGGTGCGTTTCGAGAAGCAGACCGACGACGTGTCGTACGGCCGGTATCCCGACGGCGCCGAGGACTGGCAGCCGCTGGTTCCTTCGCCGGGGCAGGGGAACCGCAAGTCGGAATAGGGTCTGTCTCGTCGGTTGGACCCGTCGTGTGCTTGCATGCCATTTCCTCTTAGGGCAAAATGGGGCGCGTCGTTTGGCGCGCCCCGTTCTCTTTTGCAGAGACATGAGGATGTTTGTTGTCGGTCACGCATGTTCGTCGCTGGGCGGTGAATCCAGATGTACGCGAGGATTCCGGAGAAGCCGCAAGGACAAGTGCCGAACGGCTGGGAGGGCGATCGCCTGATGAACGACTACCGAGGCAACCTTCCGGCAAGCTTCATCCAACGATTCCTGCGATCGCCGGTTCGCTGGGTGGTTCTGGCTCATGCCCTGCTGTTGGGTATCGTGATTGGGATGCGTTCGGCGATTCCGGGGGCTGTTGTCCTCTACACGGTTGACGCGTCCCTGGTCATGGCCCAGGTGGCGCTGTTGATTATCTGGATGACCCTCGTTGGCCGGGAGGGAATGATCCGCCGGACACTTGGGAGTGCCTTTGTCGTGGTGGGCGTTTTTGCCCTCCACGTGCCCCCGTCTGTTCTCCTTGTTGCGATTCGCGGGGTGATCTTTAATGTGGCTGGAGTATTCATCCTTCTCACGATCCTGGCCTTTCCCCTCTCGTTTGCTTCGACGAGGGGGCTGCAATTGATGCGGTTCTCTCCGGAGAGCATGCCGCCACCGCAACGCCTACAATTCTCGATCCGCACCATTCTGGTTGCCGCGATTTGCTTGGCGCTCGTGTTCGGGCTGCGGGGACTTCTGGATCTTGCGAAGACGTGGCCCGTCGCAATCCGTTTTGATCTTGTTCTGATTGGCATCGTCATGTTTGTGGTTGGTGCGACGTTCTATCTGAGCATACCGCTGGTGGCCGTCTGGGCGACGCTGACGCCGGGTAAGGTGTTGCCGCGAATGGCGACGGCCCTTTTCGGCTGGGCACTTGGGGCCATGCTGTTGTACCACTACATACAGTCAGGCGCCGGCTCGTCCCCCATGTATATTTCCGTCACCCTAGTGACCGCATGTGCAATTCCGATCCTGCTTGCCACGCTCTTCGTCCTTCGGGCCATGGGATATCGCTTCATCCGGAGCGCCTCGGGAAATCCCTTTCGGAAAGAACCCGGTCCCGGGACTCAATTGGAGCCGGCGTCTCCGTTTGACGACGCGATCGAACCTGACGCGCAACCGACTCCGCCGTGACGAATACCTCGGGGACACGCTACTCCTGTTCGGCCTCCGGCGGCAACTTGTAGCGAACCGCGAACAGGTGCTGCACGTCGTCGATGGTCGTGCCCTGGAAGCGGACTTGCGTGCGGCCGTCGGCCGTTTCAACCGCCGCTTTCGGTTCCGTCGATACGAGTTCCGCCCCCGGCGGCAACACGATCGTCAGGCTGTACTCCCGGTTGCCTCCCTTGTGGCGCAGGCCGTCGTTGTAGATCCAGATTCCGTCCTTCAGTGTGGCGGCCGCCGGGATTTTGTAGACCTCGGTGTAATGGAGCCGGCCGTCTTCGAAGACGTCGTTGGTGAACGTTACGTTGTGACGAGCCTGCTCGCCCGTGACTGTCGTTTCCAGCGGCATTTCGTGGCCCTTCGGATCGAGGATCCGAACGTTCCAATCCTTGGGCGCATAGAGGGGGAAGCCGCCCGGCCGGAAGTAGCCGCTGTAGCCGTGCATGATCTCCTGCCGTTTTTCCCCGCTGCCGTCCGCCGCCAGGGTCACCACTGTTTTCCCAGCGATGCTTCCGCTGCCGAACCATGCGTAGGAAGTCAGCGAAGAGATCAGCATGGCCAGGCCGACGCACGCCGCGAGCCAGAATTTGCGTTCCAGCGGAAGCAGCCCGTGCATCGGCTCGTACTTGACCGGCGGCTGGGAAGGCTGTTCGACACCGACGGCCGACTCGAGCCGGGCCATCTCCAGTCGCAGCAGTTTCGTTTCCTTGAGCACTTGCATCTTCATTCCGGCCATGTGAAACCACAGTTTCATCAGCACGGTCGTCTCGTAGACCACGAGCATGACCACGGCGCAGCCGAGGAGCGTCTTCATGTCGTAGCTGCGGACGAAGAAGTTGATTGCGGCCACGCCCGCGGCGATGCACACCAGGGCGTAGACCCAGTAGATTCGCTCGGCCGACCGCAATCGGCCGGAGTATTCGCCGGCGGCCAGGTCGCGCAGCGACTCCTCCCGTTCCGACCGCAGGCGGGCCACCTCTTCCAGCGTCTTTCTCAGCGTATCGTCGTGTTCACTCATCGCCATCCTCCTCGAGAAACCGGCGCAATCGCTGCCGGGCATGGTGAAGTCTTGATTTGACCGTTCCGCAGGGGATGCCCAGGATGTCGGCGATTTCGGCGGTGCTGAAACCGTCTTCGTAGCGAAACGACAGGATCGCCCGATCGCGGCCCGGCAGATCGGCCAGGGCCTGGCGCAGATCGGCGTATTGCCGGTCGGCGTGGTTCCCGCCGTTTTCCGCTTCCGGCCGGCGCTGGCCGTAGGCCTCGTCGGCGCGGCGCATGCGCCGGCGGCGGCGAATCCAATCGCGCGATTTGTTGCTGGTGATGCGGTAGGCCCAGGCCGGGAAGGCGGCCGGGTCGTCGAGCCGTCCGATGCGGCGGCTGATGACGATCCAGGCTTCCTGGAGCACGTCCCAGGCGGCCTGCTCGTCGTCGGTCAGTCGCCAGGCCAGCCGCCAGAGGCGGTCCTGCCAGCGGTCGACCAGTTCCGAGAGGGCCGCGAGGACCCCTTCCTGAGCCCGGATCACCAGCAATTCGTCGTTAAGCCGTTCGTTCTGGTTCATCTGCGGGTAGGTCGCTCGGCGAGGCCGATCGGTTCAAAAGGAACGAGAAAGAGAGACAGCCCGTCAGGTTACCCTACAGAAGTGCGGTTCCTCCGGAATTCGCGTAGGGTGTGAAGTGCAGTTAAGGGCTTGGTTGGTCAACGCGTGGGCGGTTCTGCCAATATCTGGGTTGGCGGGGGCGTTCTCTTGGGCGTGGTCAATACGGTGGCTGATGCGCTCGTTGCATTGTTTGCGTTCTTTGCATTGTTTGCGTTGTTTGCGCGTTTTTTTGAGTACTTTTGGCTAACTTGGGGGGTGATGGTTGCGTGAATTCGAGAGGGCGGCGATTGGCTCAGTTCTATACATGCGTACACAGATACGATGTTATCAAGTGGAAAGGAAAAGTCAAGAGGTTTTTTGAACACCCCCGGACGAGCGAGAGGAGCGGTTGGAGGCGGATGGCGGGCGGCGTCGGCGCAACGGGGTTTTGCGCCGTGTTTGGGGTGTTGCGAAAAGGGTCGGGCGGGGTGGGTGAGGGGAAGTATTGCTGTCTCTTGTGTTTACACCTGATGGTGTGCGCGCAAGTGGGGCTCCATCCGCAGGGGGGCGTTGCAAAAATCTCTCTGGCGAGGGGTGGCGGGGCGGCCTCCGGACGCAGATGCAGCCCGGGTGAAACACGGATCTGGGTAGATGTGGGCAAGGGAATTATTCGCGCAAGCGAATTGCTGACCGTGATGGGTTGTTAAGGGTATCGCTGCGCGGCACTGTTTGCGCGTCAGGAAGTGTTCGGCTCTCGGTGGTTCTGCGACACAGTTGAGCGTCAAAGGTCGCCGAAGTCATCCGCTACCTTGCTCAGGTCTCCAGTTTCGTGATCCCACCAGTACACCTCGTGGCCCAACAGGGCAGGAGCATCCGATTGCGGAATGAAGACCAACAGATCTCCTCCGCCGTTTGCGCCGATGGCAACCGCATTGGGCGGAAAGTCGGGCCAATGTCTGGTGCGGCATTGGGTCTGCTATTCGGAGATTCTCCCAGGCGAAGGGAGCTGTGAGGAGCAGTTATCACAGCTCACTCCAGTCGGGTTTCGGACCACAATGGGACACCATTTCGCGGCAGGAAGAACAGAACCAGAACGCTTCATCCCTGGTCCACATGAACATCCGTAGTCTGATCAACGCTGAACTCGACCTCAAGTGTCTCGGTTTTTGTTTCCAGCAATCTTCCGTGTCGGAAGTGAAGTGCGGCACTGTGGATGGCCGTTCGATTGTGGACGATAGGCTCTGTCATCCAATAGAAGCGGACCGTGTCACCCGTGTCGAATGTTATCGTCTGCGGCACGAGAACGTTCTCGTTGATGACGAAATCATAACCCTTGTCGATGTAATCTCGTAGCTTCAGGTGAATTGTATTACCATGACCCATTGTTCGAAAGAGGTTCTCTACCGTAACGCGGAAACCAAGTCGCAGGGGGTTCTCTTGATTCGGTTTCACGGTGAAGCGGTAACGACCGTCGGCCGGGACGGGCTGTGAGGAGTCTCCGAGTTCGACCCACGTCGACAACGACGTCATCCGGTACTCGTAGTACCGGCGATACCATCCCTTGAGGCTCGCCAGGGACACAGCTACGAGTGCGGTGACTATGAAGAGTGTGCGCAGGTGAAATCTCGGAAGTCGACGATGCATAGCCCCAGGCGAATGACACGTGTATGGGGAGTCTGTGGCCATCACCAATGGGGCGCAGAACGAGAACGCGTTCTTGCCCCTAGTTCATAGGTGCACGAAGCAATTGGGCGTCATTATCTGCCCGCTCCAGTGAAACTGCAACCTCTTCCGCCGCTTGATCACCTATGTCGCTGTGAGCGGACGTGAATCCGGCGGCTTCGACCCGGATGGAACCCTCACGATCTTTGAGATGAGCGAGACCGCGTTCGTCAGTCTGGCATTGCTCAACGGGAAGGATAGGTCCGACGACCCAAAGCAGTGGACAGCAAACCTTGAGTCGTGTGACGCGAGCTCCTGCGATCGGCGTACCGCTACTTGAGTCGATCACTCTGACGCCAAGCGGCTGGGCACAACCCGAGAGTACGAGTACCGTGAGTGCGGCGATGATTGTCGCATAGACACGAGGTGATGTTAAGGGGCCACCAGCGGGCATGACGCTCACCCTCTTCCGGTACGGTAAGGCGACAGATTGTACGGAGGTCTGTCTTGCAGCGAAACCCCAATGTGACGCTTTGCCTTTCAGAAATCTTGAGATGTAGAATCGCCGAGAACCTCGGGCAATCCGCACCCAGGGCGTTGCCCTTGGTTGATATGGTGCGCCCCTTCGGGGCGAGAGAAAAGCCGTACCCGCGCAGGGTGGAGCGTGGACTCCAACTTCCGCGCAGGCTGAAGCCTGGACTCCAACTTCCTGAACCCTGAACCCTGACAACTCCTAATGGACCAACACTAGTTGGTACTTTCGCCGGCCGCCGTCGATGTCGTCGAACTGGTACTCCCAGAGGACGGGGAAGGCCGCTTTGCCTCGCGCGGCGCGGCTGTCGGCAACGAGTTGCGGGAGGGTGGGGTCGAACTGGGCGCCCGCCGGGTTCAGATTCTCGGCCAGGAGGAGATGGGTGAAGCCGGCCTGCGTGAGCAACGGGGCCAGTTGTTCCGGCCGCGTGACGGCCAGATGGTAGCCCGTGTGACGCCGGAAGACCTTTTCGCGGGTGACGGGGCAATCGAAGTAGTAGGCCCGATAGTCGAGGCTGAGGAGGTGGCCACAGGTGCCGAACGAGGCGTTCGAGGCGGCGGCCGCCTGCCAGGTGGGTTCGGCCTCCAGGAGATAGGCGTCCCGCGATTGCCAGCCCGTGGCGACGGCCAGTTGTTCGCGGCAGCGGGTTGCCGCCACGGCTGCATAGGCCGCCAGAATCAGGCATACGAGTGCCGTTCCGGCCCAGCGTGCCCGAGCGGGGAAGCGGCCCATCTCGGCCATCACCCAGGCGACGGCCACCGCTCCGATCGGAAGGACGGGGAACAGGAAGCGAACGTTTTGCCGCAACAGGTACCAGACCAGCCAATAGGCGGCCCCGATGACCAGGAGTGTTCCGAGCCCGCGTAGACGGCGGACCAGGAGCAAGCCAGGCAGCAGGGCCAGGAACAGAACGCCCGGCTGGTGGCCCCGGCCACCCAGGCGGTCGGGGTCCATCGTCACCTGCCAGGCGGCCGTGACGGGGCCCCAGAGCGTACGCCCTAAACGCGATTTGCTTTCCGGAAGGGTCTCGTGAGCGTCGGCAACCATCGGTTTGTCCGGCGCGAACACCTCGGTCAGGAACGGATAGACCGGATTGCCCCGATGCCAGGCAGCCCGCACGTACCACAGTCCCGCCGTGCTCACGGCCACGACGGCGATCACGGCCGCACTCTCCAGGACGAGTCGCCGCTTGGGCTTCATGCGGAACGCAACCCAGACGCAGCCGGCCGCCATGGCCAGGGCGAAGAGCAGGGCGAGATATTTTGTGGCCAGTGCGCCGCCGGCGGCGATTCCCGCGACGATCAGCCAGCGGCGCCCGTCTTCGAGCATCACGGCCCGCCACCAGGCGGCCAGGGCCACGGTGGTCGTCAGGGCGAGTCCCAGGTCGTTCATAGGGGCCGTCATCTGATTGGTGACGCCTGGCACGACCAGGGCGATGCATCCGGCGATCCAGGCCCAGCGTCGTCCCACGATCGGTGCGGCGAGAACGACGGTTGCCCCGGCGAAGAGGACGCCGGCCAGCCAGTGAAGGAGGCCCGCCGCCACCGGTCCGTCGAGAGCTATTGCCCAGAGGAACCACATTTCGACCAGCAGCGGGAAGGTCGAGTTTTCGCTATAGGGATAGAAAGTCAACCGATGGTCGGTGAGAAACGCTTTGGGAAGTTCCAGATGATAGCACAACGCGTCACCGGCCGTCGTCGGCGCCGCGGCCCCTACGAGCGAGCCCAAGGCGGCTGTTATCGCAACACAGGCGGCGAATCCTAGCAGCCGGTTGGGCGGGGCGACGTCGGCCGGTTGATCGTCGTCGTCCGGAACGAATTCGTGATCGATTTGCCCTGACAAGGACCGCTGGCTGGAAAGAAGCGTCCCAACGGTCCAGAAGGCCCCCGCCAATGTGAGCACGCCGACGAGCGGCGGGTACAGCAAACCGACGAGCCCCAGGACTGCCAGCCCGGTGCCGCCTGTGATCAATCCGAGCGTGGTGCCGAAGACGAATTCGGCCAGGCGGTCTCTGACCTCCAGACGCAGCCCGCGCAGCAGGAATAGGCCGAGTCCGAAGGCGGCAAGCGTGATCAGGATAACGACGGCAAACGACTGAAGCTGAGCGAGCATGAGAAAGCGCGTACGTACAGGGGGGAAGATGTCAGATGACGTCCAACATGGCGGCGAAGTAGACAAGCGTGGCGACGGTGGCCCAGGCAATGAGCAACCAAGCCTTCCAGCGGGCGATCGCCGGGACCGGACGCCGCGGTTGGCCGGCATCTTCCAGGAACAGCGAGGCAATGAGCCGGCGTACGTCACCGTGCGTTCGCGACCGCTTGCCGGGCGGTGGATCGACTTCTCGTATGGGTGCGATCACGAAACAGATCCTTTCGTATTCGTTGAAGACGTGCCGGTGGTTGCCGCGTCCAGTCGTTCTGGAAGTAGTCCCGTCAAGCTGCGAATCACGTCGGCCGGCTGAATACGGCGCATGCAGGGATGTTCGCCGATCGGGCAGGTCTTTCGATGACAGGGTGAGCACGGCGTCTCGCTGCGCAGCGTGCAGACTCGCAGGCCGCACGGCTGCCATTGTCCCGGCGAGTTCGTGCCGCTGAACAGCACTACGACGGGCGTACCGACGGCGGCCGCCAGATGGGCCGGCCCGGAATCGGCGCCCACGAGCAGGTCGGCCTGCTTCACGACGGCCGCCAGCTCGTCGATGCCGAAGCGGCCCGTCCAGTCGACCGCGTCCGGCGACGTCGAGGCTCCGAGGATCGCGCGGGCAGTGGGCGTATCGGCCGACGTGCCGACCAGGGCGACGGCATACTCGCTTTCTGCCGCGAGATGCTCGACAAGCCGGCGCCAGTGCTCGGCGGGCCAACGTTTGGCCGGAGTGCCTGCACCGACGTGCAGCACAATCCGCGTCCTTTCACTTGCCGATTCGATCTCGTTCCAGGCGTGCGTCGCGGTCTCGATGGCGGCGTCGCTGGGCCGAAACAGGGGCCGAAGCGGTTCCGCACGGGAGATGCCCAGGCAGGCCAGCAGTGCAGCCCGCGACTGTGTCTCCGACCGATTGACGACGAACTCCGGCTTGTCGGTCAGCAGGAAGCCTCCGCCGCCGCTGGCCCAGCCCAGTCTCCGCCGGGCGCCCGAGAGCCAGACGAGCAGGTTGTGGGGAAACTCGCCGCGCACGTCGATGGCCAGGTCGTAGCGTCGCTTTCGCAGGCGCAATCCCCAGATGACCGTTGCCGGGATCCAGGCCAGGCTCCGGCCCGGGGCGAAGCGAACGTGACGGCAGACGTCGACCCGATCGACTTCGGCAACCGAGGCGAAGACGTCGCAATTCCAGGGGGCCGCCAGCACGTCGATCTGCGCCTGTGGAAATCGCTGCTTGAGCGGCCCGAACATGCCCGTGGTGAGGATCGCGTCGCCCAGATGATCGAGTTGAACGAGCAGAATCCGCCGAGGTTCGGCTTCGCTGCGGTGTCGACGTAAGGGGTGAACGAGCCACCGGGCCAGGGCGAAGATCAGGCCTCCGACGGCGTCGATGCAACCAAACAGGAGTCGCCAGCGCAGGCGGACGTAGCGATAGCCGCCAAGGGTGCGCCGGCGCCAGCGGTTCGTTCGGAGCGGGCGGTGTTGAGCCGAATCGTGCGCCACGTTCACCAGACCCTCCGGTAGGCTTCGAGGGTGGCGGCGGCCGCCGCTTTCCAGGTGAAGGTGTCCTGAATCCGCTTCGCGACTGTATCGCTTCGCGGCGTTTCGAGGGCATCGAGAACCGCGCGGCGAATGCCCGGCAAATTGTCGGGGGCGACGTAGCGGGCTTCGTCGCCGAAGTACTCGCGGGCCGATCCGCCGCGAGGAAGCACGAGCGGCGTGCCGGTCATGGCAGCTTCCAGGGCCGCCAGTCCGGGCGTCTCGAACCAACCGGTCAGGGCCAGGCAACCGCAGGCCGCGTAGGCCGAGCGGAGTAACGGGTCGTCGTGGTCGAGGCGGGGCAGGAAGATCGCCGACGGATCGGCCGCCTTGCAGCAGGCCTTCCAATAGCCGTCACAGCCGGGCACGACGTCGCCCAGAAACACTAGCGGCACTCCCGATCCCCGCATCGCCTTGAGCAGGCCGAGTTGATTCTTGCGCGGTTCGATCCGGCCTACGTAGAGGACGAAACGGCCTTCGGCGATCTGGGCACTCACCTCCAACGGTGCGCTCGCCGAAAGCTGACGATCGAGGAGCTTCAGAAACGGGGTGGGATCGGCAGCGGCGAACCGGGGATCGGCCGCATTGGGCACGATGTGGAGCTTCTGCGGCGGGATCTCGAAGTAGCGGGCGAGTTGGGCGGCTTCGGCGTTTGAGTTGGGGAGCAGCATGTCGACCGCGTGGTAGAGACGCCGCCGCCACGAGGGGAGCCGCGGACAGGCCGCCCGGGCCGCGAAGCCGGCGACCGCCTTGACGCGGCGGAGCACGCTGCCGGGCTCTCGCCAGTAGCTGCGCCAATCGAACCAGGTGATCGTCGAGAGGAGGACCGGCAGATCGGCCCGGCGAGCGGCCTCAACCAGGGGCAGATGTTCCGGGAGGCTTCCGAACAGATGGAGGCATTTGGCCTGGCCGAGCGACTCTTCCCAGGGGCGCCACAGCCGCGCCGACACGCCCAGTTCGCGCAGGCCGGCCGCCGTGCCGAACATCTGCGTCTCTCCGCCGCCGGGCGCATCCAGAGCCGTCAACTTGCCGGCGAGAAAGGCGTCGTTTTCCGGCGCCGGTGTGAGCGGGAAGAGTTCGAAGGCCTTGGGCAGATCATTGGGCCACGTCACCGTGTCTTCCCCTTTTAGTGTCTTTGTGCTGGACTTGTGCGCATGGTGCGCGCGTGTTTGCGAGGGTTGGGTTGCGGGCTTTCCCCGCTTTAGGGCCAAAGTGTTCTGAGTGTGCGTTTTGCCAGGTTGCGCCAGTTGGTCGGCGCGATCTCGTCGATAGGAGTCTCTCGTTCCCAGTCAATCCAACGCCTCACGCGACCCCGCAGTCCGTGCGTCTGATCCACACGCACCGGTTGGAACGGCGACTGTTCGGCGGTGCTCTCGTAGGGGATGCTCTCCGGCAGGATCCGCAAGGTGTTTCGATCGAGCGGGAGTCTTGCCACCTTGTTCTTGCGGTGGTACTCGATACCGAGGCGGAATTCGGGCCGGTCGTGCCCGGCGTCGACGACGAGGTAGTCGCCCTCCCGGGTGACGGTAATCCGCAGGCGGCTGCGAGCGTGCCACCACGCCGCCCATTTGCTCATGGTTACCCGCCATACGTCGCTGCGGCCGTCGATTTCGCCGAAGATGCTTTCCAGCACTTGGGGGTAGCGGCCGAGCCGGCCGGTCGGATGGCCGTAGAGGAAAATCGGTTCTCGTGCGGCGTACTTCGCTCGGATGACCGAGCGGAAGTGAGCGGCGGTGGCGGCAGCCGCCGCTTTGTCGTCGTGCCGGTCGCCGGCACGGGCCGCCTCGAGGAAGATCCCGAGACAGACGGGGTGTACGGGGATTTGCAGCACGCCCGAGCCCACCGGCAGGAACGGGAGCTCGTCGTAGGCGGCCGCGAACTCGGAACTGTGGCTGACCTCGAGCTGTTCGAGTGCAGCAAGAAGGGTCTTGTTGAACCGCCCGTGGGGAGCGCTGAATCCGACGGGCACAAGGCGAGCCTCTTCCAGCACCTGGATCCCGCGTGCCACGTTCCGCAGGTTTTCTTCGAAGGTCTGGTAGGTGTGATGCCGGTATCCGTGGCTGCCGACGTCGAGCCCGAACAGCCGAGCGAGGGCTTCTCCCTGCGACTCGTAGGCGGCTCCGTTGACAAAGTGGCTGACGGCGTCCTGGCGTTCCTCGAGCGCCTTGTGCAGGCGGTCGAAATCACTCGCGTCGTATTGATCGTAGTCGATGCGGAGATTGAACGCGCTGCGGTACGGGAACGGGTAGGGAGAGATTCCCAGCCAAACGCCTCCGCGACGTTCCACCATGCGGCGGAGTCGAGCCATCAGGAGCCGCCGCAGTTTGCGCTTATCGACCCGGCAGACTTCTTCCGTGGGAGTCAACCCGCGGACTCGCCACTGGAATCGCGAGGTTTGAGAATCGTTCCACTCGACAAAGGGATCGCTGTCGAAACCGGTTCGCAACCGATTGACGTCGATGGCAGTCTGGCTTGGCAGCGGACGTCGGCAGGGCCCGTTGCGAGAATCGAAGAGCAGAAACCGCCCGTGCACCCCTCGACGATCGCGGCTGACCGCCGGGATGCCCTCCTGCACGAGCATCTGGCGCAGTCCCCAGGGGACGTCGTCGAGAATGAGCGGCAATAGGGGGAGGTTGCTGGGAAACATGATCCGTCCGTGGAGTACCCGTCCTTAGTTCTTTCGATATCCCTATTGATTGAGAATGCTCAGGGTGGAGGAAAGATGATTTGTGGGGCCGCGTCACGAGTTCGGGTCGACCACAGCCATCGATGGCGGCGAGCAAGGACCCACTCGCTGTATCCGCTGAGGAGGGCGAACTGCCAGCCGGCGGGTCCGTCTAGCAGTCCGAGTTTGTAGACGAGGCGTCGAAAGACCTCCCGTGCCGGTGCGACGCACGGATCGAGCAGTCGAGGCCGCCGCCCGGCTCGCACGCGCGAGGCGGCTTCCAGGGCCGTGTAGCGATCAATTTTCTCCAGGAACACTGCGTGCGTGGTGAGCGTGCGGTGTTCCAGCCAGCCGGCCAGCTCGCTTACGCGGCCGTTCACATCGAGCACTTCATGCACGTCGCCCGTCCAACGCCCCGAATCGCGGCGAAAGAAACGTATCGGGCGATCGTCCTGGGTGCCGCCGCGCCGCACGGGACGTCCCAGGATTTCGCTGCGGATCCGGATCCGGCAGGCAACGTGCCGATTCTGGGCCGCCGCCCGGCGCATCTCGTTCACCAAGCGAGCCGTGGGGCGCTCGTCGGCATCCAGCGAAAGTACCCATGTTCCCTGCGCCAGATCGAGGGCTCGATTGCGCTGGCGGGCGAAGGTGTCGAACGGGTGGACGACGACCTGGCAACGGTGGGCTCGGGCCACGTCGACCGTATCGTCCGTCGAACCGCCGTCGACGATCACGATCTGGTCGGCCCAACCGAGCCGGGGGAGCAACTCCCGCAGGTTCGAGGCCTCGTTCCTCGTAATCATGGCCACGGTGACGGTCGCGGATTCGGTCATCGGCAGCCCTCCAGACGACGTGCCGTCAGGCCGAATCGGGCGATCCAGCGGAAGTTGTAGTAGGCCGCAACGAGGGCAAGCTCGGCAGTCATCCAGCCGGTCGCCAGGCCGGCAATCAAAAGGTGGAGCCGAATGTCGCTATTGCCGGGCAGATGATACGCCGCTCGAATCCAGCCGCAGCTGCCGGCGGCGGCCGGCACGGCCGGCTGCGGCTCTCCGGAACCGTTCAACGTTCTCTCTTCCGCCAGGCCCGTCATGAACAGGTACTTTCCGGCCAGGAACCCGATCAGGAGGAACCACGGAAGCTGGCTGGCGCTGAGCGCCGCTGCCGCATAAGCTGCCCCCGCGTGCCAGACGACGTCGTGCAATTCGTCGATGTTGGCGTCGAGCCACGCACCGAAGGGGGAGGCGGAATGCTGGCTGCGTGCCAGGAGCCCGTCCGTTCGATCGGCGAACCAGGCGGCAAGAACGAGTGCCGCTGCCACGCCTCCGGCCCCCGGATCGGCAAACAGCAGACCGGCCGCCGAAAGCCCCGGAAGCAGGCCGAGGAGCGTGATGTGGGTCGGTCTCACGGGCGTATGGGTCAGGCGCGAGGCAATCCGCCGCGTGATTGGAATGACGTACCATCGCGAAACCGGGTATGCTGCAGGGCCGCCGCGGGCAAGATCTGATGGTGAAGCCGAGGTGGAACTCACCGTGAAACCTCCACAGGCTGAGGGGCAGCCTTCCGATCGCCATGAACGCGGCTGCTGCCGGGTGTTCCACTTCGCCGGAATCCGCCGAAGACAAGGTCCTGCGTGGCGGCGCTTTCCAGCAAGGTGGCCGGGTGAAATCGCCGGAAGAACTCGAGTTCTCGCGCCGTGTCGGAGTGGGCGGGTCGTTTGCCGCCCCGTTCTCGCCATACAGCGAGAGCGGCAAGCAATGCCCGCAGATAGGCCAGGCGGCGCCGCTTTCCGACCAGCGGAAGGCGGATCAAGTCGAAGCCGATTCGCAGGGGAACGCTCAACCAGTACCGCAGGCGGTGGAGCGGATGCCGCAGGTTCTTCCATTGAAACAGCAGGGTGTTTCGCAGTGCCAGATGATCGTTTCCCGAATGCCCGAAGGCCGGGCCGAACGACGCCATGCCGCGATGGAAGACGACCGATCGGGGAACGTATCGGGCGTGAAAGCCCGCCTGAAATCCTCGATAGCAGAAGTCGAGGTCTTCGATCCGCCCCGGCAGGAAGATTGGGTCGAAACCTCCAAGCTCCTCGAAGACGCGGCAATTGACGGCCATGGCGGCGCCGGCCGAGGCCGTCAAATCGGCCCGGTAGATCACGCTTTCATGGCCGGGGAAGCGTCCGGTGGCCTGGACGAGCCCCCATCGCCAACGAACGGATGTCTTCAAGCCTTCGCAAGTCCGACCATCCATCTGCCAACATAAGGGTGCTGTCAGGAAGCAGCGGGGATCACCGGCCGACGTGTCTGAGAGCAGGGGATCGACGAGCGGATCGATCGCATCCGGTGCGAGCTTAACGTCGTTGTTCAGGAGGACGGCCACATCGCAACCCAGCGACGGCACCACCTCGTTGAAGGAACAGAGTGCCCGGTTCTCGCAGCGAATCACCCGCACTTCGGGGTATCGCTGGGCGAGCCAGGCCAACGAATCGTCGGTTGAATCGTTATCGACGACGATGACCTCGCACCGGTGGCGCGAATGATGGGCGGCCTTTAGCACGGTGGGCAGGCATTCGGCCAGCAGCGAGCGGCCGTTGTAGTTGAGAACGAGTATCGGAATGAGCATGGGGTGGCTCTAGGGTCCCTTCCTTGGGGGCGTCGGTGACGTCCTTGAAGAACACGACACGATAGGGGTTTTGCCGGGGCGAGGTCAAGGCGAATGTGGCTGACAGGTCTCAGAATCGCCAGACACTCCCGATTGTCCCGGCATCGCTGTCTGCTCATCTTCACAGACCCACCAGCCTTCACGAAAGACCAAGTTCTGGCCGGGGGGGAGGCGATACCAGGCGGCGAACTCAACCTCGGCGGATTGCCGCGACTGCGATCGCGCGATCGTCCAGAAGGCCGTAATCAGCGCAAACAGAGTGGCACACACCACGTAGAATCGAGCCAGTGCCAGCGAGGCATCGTGCAATGCCAGCATGGCGACGGCAACCGCGGTCACCAGGTTTATGATCACGTGCATTTCCGACGACTTTCTGGCGACCCAGGCGGCCAAGCGGAGCGGACTGGCCGGAATTGGAGGCTGAGCCTGGGGACGCCCGCCGCCGCCGCCCTCGACGTGCAGCGTGCCGTGAAGCCGCTTGAGTCGTTGGTGAAACGCCTTGTAGCGAGTGTCGTGATGGACGGAAAGGAGCAGCAGCGATGTCGCCCAGCAGACGCCGCACAGCATCCAGGCGGCCGACCCGCTGGTCGCGAACAGCCCCCAGCCGATTCCCAGGGGGACGAGGACGTTGACGGTGTGGTGCATGAGGTAGTCGAGTTGCACGCCGTCGAGGGAGGCGGTGCCGTGAAGGCGGGCGAGTTGTCCGTCGACATGGTCGAGCAGGTACCAGAGCTGGAGCAACAGGGCCCCGAGAAGCCAGCCCCCGATGCTTCCGGTGGCCAGTGCGGCCGCCGCTGCCGCCCCACAGATCCAGGCGGCCAGCGTGGCGGCGTTGGCCGACACGCCCCACGGTGCCACGACCCAGGTGACCCGCAAGGCAGCCGGACGAATCAGGCGACGGGCCATCCAGTTGCCGACTCGCCGATGATCGGGCTTCTGGCAACGCTGTTCGAGTTGGGCCAACGACATCCGTTTCATGACAGGCGCCGCCTCTTCCACAGGTGTTCCCATCCGCCCCAGAACCAACTTGCGGCGATGGTTACGGCCCACACGCTGGTGACAATCAGCGTTTTCCCCAAGATGGCCGATAGTCCGACTTGATTGCCGGGGGCAACTCGTTCGAGGACGATCGACACAGCCAGGGTGGGCAGCAGCACGAGTGCGGTGAGTAACAGGTGGCGGCCGCGCTGGTTCCGATTGAGTTCCTGCCAGAAGGAAATGCCCACGACCAGGACAGTGTATGCAACATAGGCCACTGCTGTGGCGGCGGCGACCCCGGTGAGTCCAAATCCGCCGCGAAGGGCCAGGTGGTTGCCGAGGGCTGCAACGGCGATCGCCGGAAGGACGGCCAGCAGGGCCCGCATTTGTCGCCCCACGGCCACGAGGTATTGCCCTGCTGGGAGCGAAAGCACCAAGGTCACCGTGGCCGGGGCCAGCCACACGAGGGCCGGCAATCCGGTCTGGTAATCGGGGAGGACCTTCGCCAGGAGCGGTACCGCAAGGATCACCGACAGGGCCGCCGGCAGGGCCATTGCGGCCGCGTGCAACTGGCTCGACGCAGCGGCCAGCCGGGCCACTTCGCGACGGTCGCCGGTTTCCCCATACTTCTCGCCGTAGCGCGGGTTCATCACGATCGACAGCATGTTGCCCAGGCCGTAGATCTGGCCCGATACCATGAGTGCCACCGAATAGCAGCCGAGCTGGAACTCTCGATCGCTCATGTAGCCGAGGATCATCAGCTTGTCGAGGGATCGGAACACGGTGACCATTGTTCCGGCAAGGAGGATTGGTCCGCCGACGGAAATGAGGCGGCCCATCTGTGACGCATCGAATGCCCAGCGAAGGTCGACGGTGCGATACTGCTGGATGTAAAGGAAGGTTCCCAGCAGGACGACCAGCGTGCCGAAGAAGAGGCCGTAGACTCCCCAGGCCCAGGTTGCCAGGCCGCAGACCGACACGGTCAGGACGGCTTCGAGAACCGACAGCCGCGCGGTCAGGTCGAACGCCTTGTGTGCGCGAAGGATGGTCACTTGAAACGTCACGTAGCGGGAGAGGACGGCCAGCCCGCCCATGACGGCCAGCCCGATCGCCCAGGGTCTTGCGGTTGGGCTGGCGTTGCCGGCCCCGATCCAGAAGGCCGCACCGAGCAGCAGAGCGGCGTAGATCAGACTTGTCACGGTGTTGAAGGTGAAGGCAAGATCGAGGCCGCGTCTTGCCTCGGTGGTCTCGCCGCGGCCCAGAGCAATGGTGTAGTCGCGAACGGCGCCTTTGCTGATGCCCAAATTGGTGTAGTTGCTGTAGCTGAGGAGCATCTTCAGGGCCTGCCAGACGCCCATCTGGGCCGGGTCGAGAAGGACCTTGAGAAGCAGGCTGGTGATTGCCCCCAAGCCGTGACAGATCACGGTGGCCCCGCTGACGGTGAGGCAGTCGACCGCCACGCGGCGCCAGCCGCCGACCGGCACGGAAGGTCCGAGTAGACCACGAGAATCGAGAGTCTGCAGACGTGCTGCCACGTGACGCGTCTCCTTGCTTACCGACCGGCAATTGCCTCTGAGCATCCTTGCTCCATGTCGGTACGTGACACGGAAGTGTTTTGTTTCGTTTGCTTCAACAAGATGTCTGCGATACGAGTTGCTGCGTCGGGCGCGTTGGACGATTCCTGTTCCCAAAACGAGGTGTTGGCAAACACCTTGTCAAACGTTGCTGCTGACGATCGAATGCGTCCCTGCAAGGCATTCTGGATCAGCGGCAGCAGTTCCTGGGCGCTGGACGCCGAACCAAGCAGACCCCATTCGTCGTGCGAGAGGATTCGGCCGGCGCCGCGCGGCACAAGCTGAATAACCGGCACGCCCGCCAGCGTTGCCTCGATCCCCGCACTCGAGAGGCAACTGAGAACGCAATCGACACCGCGCATCGCCTCGGGGAGAGGCTTTGCCTTGATCGTTTCGACGCGGAGCCCCGGATGCCGTGCTGCGGCCGCGAGAACGGCGGCGTCTTCGCGGCTGCGAGGATGCGGCTTGACGGCAAGCGTTGCGCCGGGGATCGACTCGGCCGCGGCGAAGGCTGCCTCGATCATCTCGCCGTAGCTGCGGCTGTTCATGTTCATCTCGATCAGGTCGGGACGCGTATCGCGGGGCGAAACGGTTGCCAGGAGCAGGATCCTCGGGGAGCGGCCGGCTATGGCGTTCCGGACGGGCGTCTTGCGGAACGCCTGACAGAGTGCGTCGTGCGTGGGCGAGCCGGTGACAAAGACCCGTTCGGGCGGGATGTCCCACCGCGCGAGTTGGTCGCGGGTGGCTTGGCCCCATGCGAAGAGGCCGTCGGCTGCCAGAGGAGCGAAACCGAACCGGGCCACGGGAGCCCCGTGCTGAATCACGTAGGACTTGCCGCCGTACCGGCGAGCTGCGGCCAGGGCGATCCGCTTCATCGGCGTGGCATCCTCGTCCATCACCAGCAGATCCGGCCGAAGCCTGCAGAAGTGCCGATCGATCTGCTCTTCCCACCGCTCCTGTTCCTCCCAGCGAGTTTGCAAGCGCGTCGTGAGCCAGGCTCGCACCGGGCCGCGTAAATCGATTCCCCGAAACTCCAGCGGGGGCAAGTCGATCGGTCGGCGGCGATTGACTGTTCGCCGGTTTTCCTGGCAGGTCAACTGCGGGACGCCCCTCAGGTACCAGTGAAGGAACGGCTTGACGGCGATGCGGTCGTACAACCACCAGAGGCAGCAGCCGCGCTGAAGCAGCGTGTCGCCCAGCGAATCGAGGAATCTCGGGTTTCCACAGAGGACAACGCGCGTCTTCTCGCGGTCCTCTTTGACCGTGGCAGGCAGGCAGCTTGCCAGAGTCTGCAGTGCCTTTCGCCACCACTCCTCGCGCTCGGGCGCAGACTCGCCGGCGCCGGCCGGTTCGCTTTGCCAGCGGACTTCGCACGACGCTCCAGCCTGGCTACAAACGGCGGTGAGGATCTGTACGTCGTCGCGGTCGGCGCGGTCGGCGATCACGCAGAGGCGTGTGCCCTTCTTCAAGGGCTGAATCGCAGAGAAGTGCTCGACGACCCGAAGGAGCTTGAGCAGGTAGTAGCGTAGCCCCAACACGTTGACCCACGGGGCAGGCAGATGGCTGCCTTGAGCGGTTCCCTCGCCTCCGGCGAGTTCTGCCAATCGCTCGGCCTCACGATCCAGATGGACATAGCGGCAGTCGATCGTTGAGTCCAGTTCCACGACGGACCCCGACAGTTCCTGCGGCCATGCGCCGGTCAGAACCACGGTTGGCTTGCCTGACAGCAGCGGATCGGCAAGACTTGCACGGGTATAGACGTAGAGGTCTGCGTTGTTGAGAAGGAATGCTTTCATCCGGCGCGATTCTGAGAAATCGGGAGGTCAACCAGTTCCAGCAAATCCGCAAATCGGGTCAGCGTGATGTCACTGTCCGGTTCATAGGTGGGATTGAAAGCGATCGTTTGCAGGCCGAGTCGGCGTGCCCCGGCCAGTTCGTCGGGATCGTCGCCGACGAACGCTGCCAGATCGGCAGGCACGTTGAGAGCCTTCAACGCTGTTTGGTAGCAGATCGGGTCCGGCTTGATGCGTCCCAGGTCGCGCGACGAGACGACGGCCGTCAGCATGTCTTGGAGTCCCATCCGCTCGAGGCGCTCACGAAGCACGTGGCCTGGATACTCCGAATTGCTCACGATCGCCAGGGGGATTCCGGCCGACGAAAGCCGTCGAAGCGTGCTCTTGACGCCGGGAAGAAGCCGGGTGTCGGCTTCCCAGCGAATTCGCCGCGTCTGGCAGGCGGCTGCCACTTCCTCGATCTGCCCGGGACTCAAGCCGAGCGCTTGTAGAAACGTCCGCAGGGCATGGCAGAAGTCGCATTGGCCGCGGAAGACGGGGCGAAGGTAGTCTTTCTCCCAAACGTGGAACAGGCTGCGATAGTGGCTATGCAGACCGAAACGCCGCAGGACCTGCAGCAGCCAGCGGCGCCAGCCCGTGGCGTCATACAGGACGTTGCAGGTGTCCAGCAGCAGCCCTTCGATGGGTTGCTTCAGACGCGTGACGGGCGGGATGGGTAGCGATATGGAGAATGCGAGCGATCGCATGGCGGGTCGAATCCTTTCGCGGCCTCGCCTGCCGGATCCTCGTCAACTTGGAGCGTAGACGCGGTTGAGCGCCGCCATGCGCTTGCGCATGGCCGGCTGGTGATCCAGCAGATGGGCAATCCGTTGCCAATCCAACTCTTCCGGTCCCAGGGCCTCAAAGATCGCCAAGGCGTTCTCCCAGTCCTCCTCGATGTCGACCGTTAGACGAACGTCCTCACGATCGATCGCGGCCGGGGCCGGCAACAAACAAATCCGAAACCTCTCCGGGTGAGAACACACGTAGCGAGTCGGGTTGTCCCGATCTTCGGGGGCCTTGGCCTTGCGGGCGGCCAGGCGAAGGGCGTCCGTGCGAAACCACTCGGCAAACACGCCGATCGGCGACAGGACGGCCGGGCGACCGTTCCGCGAAGCGTAGCTCGCGTAGTCGCAATCGAGTTCGGTCCGCGCCGTGCAGACCAACCGATCGACCAGGGAAGGGTCGACGAAGGGGCGCTCCGCCGACATCCGAACCACCGAGCGGCAGCCGTACTCCTCCAATGCGGCCGCGAGGCTCCCTAGCACGTCGGGACGGCGCGAGGCAAACACGGGCACGTCCAGCGGAGTCAACTCCTGGATGATCCGGTTCTCCGGATCGTCGTTGGTCAGGACGATCACCCCATCAAGCTGCTCGCAGTCGGTCATGCGGCGGATGATCCACTCGAGAACCGACTTCGTGCCCAGCTTGCGTGCCGCCTTGATGCGGGCACGAGAAGATGCGAAACAGGCGTCCACAATTCCTAGGGTATCTAGCATCCGGCTTCCCTCAGTATCCAGAGTCATTCTGCATGAGAAAGTCTATCACCTGGCGAGGGAAATCGTCAAGGCGAAAATGGGAGAGGTGGTTAAGTCGGGATGGCGTGTGAATGTAGGTGGTGTGCGTTGAGGTTGTGCGAAGTGTTCGTGATCGTTGGAGGGTGTGAGGGACGGATGAGGTTTCGGTCCTCAGGGGACTGTCCCCTTCCCGCAGCATCCTGGAGAGCCAACCCACGTTGACTTGGGAATGCTGTTGGGCCGGGAAGCGGTATTGTGCTATAACGTGCAATCCCGCAATGACATTGATCGTCGGTTTTCGTCACGGTTGGCGAGCACGGACGGTCCATCTTGCTTTGGAGTCCGACCATGGAGGGTTGGCAGACCCAGGTTGTCACGGCCTCGGCCGCAGAGGTTGCCTCTGCGTGCCAATTGACCGTGCTTTTGCCCACCTACAACGAAGAACTGGCGATCGAGCCGGTCCTGGACGAGATCGTTTCTGCGCTGGCCGGGGAATCGATCCGCTACGAGATTCTCGTCGTCGATGACGCCTCGACCGACGCCACGGCCGATCTGGCCGAACGCTACGCGGCCGAATGCTGGCAGTGTCCGATTCGCGTGATCCGCTGCCCTGAGAACCGGGGTGCCGGCGCCGCTCGCAAGGTGGGCATCCGCAACGCGCGCGGCGACGTGGTCGTGATGCTCGATGCCGACGGCACCTATCCGGCCGAGAGTATTCCCGAACTGCTCAAGTACTTTCCCGTTTATGACCAGGTGAACGGCGCCCGCACAAGCGAACAGGGGACCCTCCCCTGGCTGCGCGTGCCTGCCAAGTGGTTTATTCGCAAACTGGCCTGCTACCTGACCGGGACGAAGATTCCCGACCTGAATACCGGCCTGAAAGCCTTCAAACGCGACGCCATGCTGCCCTGGCTGTGGGTCGTGCCCAACGGTTTCAGTTGCGTGACCACCATGACCCTGGCCTTCCTGACCAACGGTTATGCGGTGAAGTACGTGCCGATCCCCTACCGGACGCGGATCGGCAAGAGCAAATTCCACCCGATTCGCGACACGGCAGCCTACCTGAGCACCGTGCTCCGCATGGTCCTTTACTTCCGGCCCCTAAAAGTCTTTTTGCCGCTCTCTGCCCTGGCAATCGGGCTTGGCATGCTGATGAGCATGTTCAGCTTCACGTTCACGGGCAGCATGCAGGAGTCCGATATCGTCGTCCTCACAGCCGGCTTCATGACCTGCATGCTCGGTCTGCTGGCCGAAGTCATCGTTGCCCATCATCGCCGATAAGATGTCCGCATTCCACACCACCGCCCGCAACTACTTCGTTCCGGGGACGGATTTCCCGGTGGAACGCGCCGGTGCCTCCGTTTGCGCCGGCGGCAAGCCGCCGTTTGTTCATCGCGATCCGCGCCGGCGTGCCCGATATCTCGACGGCGTGTACGACGACGTTGCTCGGTTGCTGGGCGCCGTCGACCGCAATTCGTTTCGTCCGACTTACGGCTGTTTTGACCGCCAGTACTGGCACTACCGTACGGCCTGCTTTCCTTCGGAGATGTATCAGGAAGGCGTGCTGCCCCTGGCGCTCGTTTACGCCTGCGACCTGCCGGGCAACCGTTGGCACGGTTGCCAGCGGATTCGAGAGTTGGCACTTGCCGGAATGCGATTCTCCGCTCGTTCGTGCCACCGCGACGGCTCGTGCGACGACTACTACCCCTTCGAGCGAGCCCTCGGCGCTGCCGTCTTCTCTTTGCAGGCCGCCGCGAAGGCCTATCAGTTGCTGGACGTCGACGATCCGGAACTCCGGTCTTGGTTCGAACTCCGTGCCCGATGGCTGATCGAGAACGAAGAATCGGGCCGGCTGACGAACCACCACGCCCTGGCTGCCCTGGGACTGTGGCGGGTCGCCGAGATTCTCGACAACGAGACCTTCCGGCGTGCGGCACTCGAACGGGTTGACCAGGTGCTTGCCTGGCAGAACGAAGAAGGCTGGTTCGACGAATACGGCGGCGCCGATCCTGGCTACCAGACCGTCACCATCGATTGCCTCGCCAAGTTGCGTCGGGCAACGGGCGATCCGCGGCTCGATGAGCCGATCCGCCGGGCGGCAGCTTTCTCTCGCCACTTCCTGCATCCCGACGCAAGCTACGCCGGAGAATACGGGAGCCGCGGAACTTCCCACTTCTACCCGCACGGTTTCGAGATGTTGGCCGGGCAGCTCACCGAGGCAGCCGATCTTGCCGACGGGTTTCTCGAAGCCGTCCAGCGCGGAACTCTGGCCCATTTCGACGACGACCGGCTGTTTGCCCATTGTCTGGGCAATCGCATCGAGGCCTACCTCGATTGGACGCCAACCCGTCCGGCAGCGGTCGATCCGACCGAGAGAATCACGAAGCACTTTCCCAACGCGGGCCTGTTCGTCTATCGCGACGGCCGCCGCCACTCAATTGTCTCCACCGTCCGCGGGGGAATCGTGAAGCATTTCCAGAACGGACGCTGCTGGACCGACGCGGGGCTTGTCGTCGAGACCCGGGACGGCACAGTCTGCGTTTCCCAGATGCACGACCGCGATCGTGTCGTCGACGTGAAGGCCGAACCGGACGGCACGACGCGGATCACCGTGTCGGGCCCCCTGCATACGACGCGATTTGAAACCGCCACGCCGGTCAAGCAGTCGGTTCTGCACACCGGGATGTGGGCAGCCGGGCGCTGGTGCCGAACCGCCGTCCGCAAGCTGCTTCAACGGCGTTTGATCACGGGCCGCCGCCGTTTTCCGATCCGCCTGATTCGGACCATCGAGTTGCGCCCGGCAGCACCGACGGTTCGCATTACCGACGAACTCGAACTGACCGGTCCGGCCGTTCACGTGCAACGGATGGCCGTCGGCACCGATCACCAGGCGGCTTACGTCGCCGCCTGCGGCGTCTATCAGGATTCCGTGCTCCAGCCTTGGACGGATTTACAGGAATACGTCGCCAGGCTCAATCAAGAGCGGCGGGTGGTGGTCGTTCGGGAGTTGTGAGGCCGCGCTCAACAATATGTTACCGATTTCGAGCAGCGTCGCGAGCCGTTCGGTACGGCGAAACCGGAGGGCTTGCGCCCTGCCGCTAACTCTCAATTCGGTAGTTTATTGTCTTGCAGCGGCAAAGAGGGGCTTCGTTGCCATTTCCTACGTTGGCTCGCCAGAGCCGAGTCTTCTGGCGGTTCTTACGGTCGGCTCAGGAGAGCCAACCTACCGTGTCGACGAGTGCCCTTCCAACTCGATTAAGGCGTCGAGTTCCGCCTTCAGCCGCGGCAGAATTTCGTCGTAGGAGAAGGCCCCCAGCCGCTCGCCGCGGCGTTTCAGGTTCACGTAGTTGGGCCCGCACCAGAGTCCCAGATCGGCGTCGTCGGTCTCTCCCGGGCCGTTGACGCGGCAGCCCATGACGGCAATGGTCAGCGGCTTGTCGGCGGCATAGGCCGTCATCTGCTTGACTCTTGCCGCCAGGTCGACGAACGCCTCGTTCTCCACGCGGGAGCAACTGGGACAACTGATGATGTTCAGCCCGGCGCGGTTCAAGGCGGCCGCATCCGGTGCGCGTCCGGCGGCCAGGTCTTCGAGGATCTTGCGTCCGGCCTCGATCTCCTCGTATTTGCGGTCGTTGGGAACCGTCAACGACACGCGAATGGTGTCGCCGATTCCCTCGGTGAGCAGCACATGCAGGGCCGCTTGCGTTTTCTGCACTCCCTGCGGCGGCATTCCGGCCTCGGTAACTCCCAGGTGAAGCGGCACCTCCGGACGTGCGGCGGCAAATCGCCCATTGACCTCGATCACCTTGGCCGGGTCGGAGTCTTTCAGCGAGACACAGTATCGCGTGAAACCGATCGAATCCAGAAACTCGCAATGGTCCAAGGCGCTCTCCAGCATGGGACTGACGGAATCGGCCGGTTCATACCGTTCGCGTTTTTCCGGATCGACCGACCCGCAGTTGACGCCCACGCGGATGGCGCAATCATGTTCACCCGCCACGTCGACGAGGAATCGAACCTTGTCCTGCCACGGCCGTTCCCGCTCGTGGTGATAGAGATGGCCCGGGTTGTAGCGGATCTTGTCGACCCACGGGGCCACGTCGAGGGCCAGGCGATAGTTTTCCTGGAGGTCGACCGACAGATTGGCGGTTGTCTGGCTGCGGATTTCCTGGAGGGCTTCCGATTCGCGGGGGCTGTCGACCGCGATCCGCACGACGCTCGCACCGGCCTGGGCCAAGGCGTTGGCCTGGGCGACCGTCGCATCCACGTCGGCCGTCTTCGTGGCGCACATGCTCTGCAGAGCGATCGGATGCCCGGCACCGACGGTGATCGAGCCGATGCGAACGGGGCGGGTGGGATTGCGCGATATGGAGTCCGAATTCATGGCAGGTCTCGAGAATCGAGGGGTGGCCGGGATCGAGCGACAGCGAGCCCCCGGGCGTACAACACTGGGGGCTCGCTGTTGCTCGGTCCCAGCCACCCGAATAATGACTTGAGGCAGCCTCTGGGCATTGTCGATCTCTCCCCCCCATCCTTCAAGGGGACGTCTTTTTCCAAAATGCCCGCTTTTAACTGAAGACTTCTCGTCGACCCTGCCGATAATGCCGTCCGTACCGAATAGACCGGCCGTGCGTGCGCCCCAGGTGCCGTTCTGCCGGGGGGATAGAAGGGGGGAGCCTTCTGCCCGAAATCTCTTCCATGCCAGCACCGGTCCCACACGAGACAGCAGCCCCAACGGTGACGCCGATCGCGGCGGTCTCCAACCGTGGAGGCATGGGACGATCCGTCCGATCACGACTGCGAATCGCCCCGGTTCTTCTGCTTGTCGTTCCGGTTCTCTGCGGTTGCAGTATTCTTCCGGAAATCGCTCATCAGCCCACGCTGCATAATCCGTTTCCGCAGCTTTCGACGGTTGCCATCGTCCCGTTCATCAACCTCAGCGAGGAGCCGACGCTTGACGGCCACCAGTTTGCCGAGGCCTATTTCAACGAGCTTCAACTCGTGCCCGGTTTTCAAGTGATTCCTGTCGGGGTCGTCGAACAGGCGATTCTGCGCAACAACATTCAGTTTACTCCCGACAATGCGGCCGCCGAGGCGCGCCGCCTGGCGCAATCCCTGGGCGCGGATGCGATCGTTGTCGGTGCGGTGACCGACTACTCGCCTTACTATCCTCCGCGATGTTCGCTCCAGGTCGAGTGGTATTCCGCCAATCCGTGTTTCCACCCGATCCCGCCGGGCTACGGCCTGCCCTGGGGGACACCGGACGAGGAACACATTCCCGGCCCGCTTGTGTTTGAGACCGAGTTTGCCTTGGCAAAAGCCCAGTTGGCCACGCAGACGCCCAAAGCCGAATACTCGCTGCTCAGCGCGGCCGCCGCTCCGGCCCCTCAGTTGCCGGCTCAACCGCCTCGCGGAGAACCGGGCGAAGCCCCATCGCCGGGTGCGCCGGCAGCCGATGCGCCGACGAGTAGCGAATCGGGGCTGTGGATCGAAGAGTCGAGTTACGAGGCGCCGATTGCAGAGCAAGCAGCGCCGGCTCCGGCGGCAGCAGGCGACGCGGAGTTCGGCTTTCCGCCCGATTGGCCTGATCCCAACGGTCTGATTCCTCCGCCTCCGCGCACGACGCCTCAATCTTGTTGTCCGACGGATAAGCCGGTGCTTCAACACACGCAAGCCTACAACGGACACGATCCCGAATTCACGGAAGCCTTGTCGAGTTATTACTTCTTTCGCGACGACGCCCGCTTCGGCGGCTGGCAGACGTATCTGGAGCGCAGCGACGATTTCATTCGCTTCTGCTGCCACATGCACATCTGGGAGATGCTTTCCGCCCGAGGCGGAGCAGGTGAAACGCGAGTGGTGTGGAGATGGCCGGAATTCCGATAACACAATCAGAACCGCACGCCATGCCGTCCATTGCCTTCGAGGTAAACGGTTGTATCGGTTATTCGGCGAGATTCCGAGAGTGAGTGAAGGACCCAGGGCCGGTATCAGGGATTCGGAGCGACACGGCCGACCCGCCTCAAGACGATTTTTTGACGGAAAGTTGGAGACTTCCCCAATGAGTCAGGACATCAATGTACTCGCGTTGGTCAAGGGCGGCGAGCGCTACGTGTTTCTCTACGACGATTCGAGCCGCGCCGAAACGCTGCGCACCCTGGGACGCTATGCCTCCAATCCGGAACTCAGCTTCACCTGGTACGACGCGGCCGTACTCAGCCAGAAGATCCGCCAGGAAAGCCAGAAGCATTCGTCGGTCAACCGCCGCTTCAACGTCCCGCTGCCCACCGATCCGGAGGATCTGGTCTGAGCAGGTGGCCCGCAGAGGTTTGGAGAACGCAAGACAGGCTTCATGCGTCAAGAAATCGATCGCTTCCTCAACTACCAGCGGACCGAGCGCAACGCTTCTGAACTGACGATCAAGAGCTATCGCGAGGACTTGACGGCCCTGGCCGACTATCTGGAAGAAGCTCGCGAAGGCTATTGCCCGAGCCCTTCCGAGATATCGTCTTACGAGTTGCGCGGTTACGTCGGCGCGCTCCATGAAGCCGAGTATGCCAAGTCGAGCATTGCGCGGCGTCTGGCAAGCCTCCGCAGCTTCTACCGTTTCGGGCAGCGCGAGGGCTGGGTGGAGAACAACCCGGCCAAAGCCCTGCGGAACCCGCGGCAGGGCCGCAGTCTGCCTCATTTCCTTTCGGCCGAGGACATCGGGCGACTGCTGAGCACGCCCTCCGCCAAGACGGTCTCGGGAAAACGCGACCGCGCCATTCTGGAGACCATGTACTCCGCCGGCCTGCGGGTGAGCGAGGCGGTCGGACTGAACGACGGCGACCTCGACTTCCGCGCCGGCGTCGTTCGCGTTCGCGGCAAGGGAAAACGCGAGCGATTCGCGCCCATCGGGTCCTACGCGACCGAGGCCCTGAATCACTGGCTTGGTGTTCGCAAACTCCATGCCGCGGAACCGTCGGGCGCCGATGCACCGGTCTTCGTCAACAAGTTCGGACGCCGCATCACCACCCGGAGCGTGGCCCGGATGCTCGAAAAGCATCTGAAAGTTGCCGGGCTCGACGGCCGGACGAGCCCCCACTCGTTGCGGCACAGCTTTGCCACCCACCTCCTCGACCGCGGCGCCGACATCCGCAGCGTCCAGGAGCTTCTTGGGCACAAGAGCCTGGTGACCACGCAAATCTACACCCACGTGAGCACGGCCGGCCTGCGGGAGATCTACGAAAAGGCCCACCCGCGGGCGAATTGAGGTTCCGTCCTGTCGTAGAAGTTGCACGGTCCCGTCGTCTCGAATAGGATGTGCCGTTGTGCAGGCGAAGTGCTTCTGCGCGTGGCCTGTATCGAGACGCTTCGGGAGAATGCCATGCAAAGACATTCCCAATCAACCAGGTCGGCACAACGGCGAATCCGCCGGCGCGACTTCCTTTCCGTGGTCGCTGGTGCCGCGGCGGTATCGATCGTTCCGGCATCCGCCTTGGGAAGAACTTCGCAGGCTCCGCCCAGCGAGCGAATCCGGGTGGGGGTTGTGGGCCTCGGTTCGCGGGGCTTCAATCTCATCGACGATGTCTTGCCGGAAGACGATGCACAAATCGTCGCCGTCTGCGACGTCGACTCCATCCACTACCGCGACCGCCCGTGGGGCCAGGGTCCTGCCTTCGGGTGCCGGCCGGCTCAGAAGAAGATCGAGGGATACTACGCCGAACAGACGCCCACGGGACGATTCCGCGGCCTGAGGGTTACCGGCGACTACCGCGAGTTGGTCGCAGGAGACGACGTCGACGCGGTCATCGTGGCCACGCCCGACCACTGGCACGCCCTCGTCGCTATCGACTCGATCTGCGCCGGCAAAGACGTCTACTGTGAGAAGCCTCTCGCCCACACCTTCGCCGAAGGGCAGGCGATCTGCCGCGAGGTCGCCCGGCACAAGGCCGTGTTTCAGGTGGGCTCGCAACAACGCACCATGGCCGAGTTCCGCAAAGCCGTCGAACTGGTTCTCAACGGGCTAATCGGCAAGGTCAAGTCGGTTGAAGTGGGGCTTCCTTCGGGCTATCCCGAGCCGATGGGTGAGCCGACAATCGTGGAACCGGCGGAGCATCTCGACTATGAATTCTGGTGCGGCCCGGCCCCGAAGTTGCCCTACATGAGGGCGCGGCACCACCGCTGGTGGCGCGGGCACCTGGCTTTCGGCGGCGGCGTGCTCATGGATTGGATCGGACATCACAACGACATTGCCCAGTGGGCCCTGGGCGAGCCCCGCGGCGGGCCGCAGGTGGTCGAAGCGGTCGATTGGACCTTCCCCGACACGGAGATCTACAACACCCCGCACCATTACCAGATCCGCTGCCAGTACGCCGGCGGCATCACCAGCACGATTTCCGACGCCACGCCGGTCGGGACCAAGTGGATCGGTGAAGACGGCTGGATCTTCGTGACCCGCGGGAAACTCGAAGCCTCTGATCCCCGCTGGGCGAAGAAGGACTTCGACCCGGGCAAGATCAAGCTGGGTCCGTCACCCACGCACATGCGCAACTTTCTCAACGGCATCAAGTCGCGAGAAGAGTGCGCCGCCCCGGCAGACATTGCCCTGCGATCGATCACTCCGGGACTGCTCGGTTACGTTTCCAACGCGATGGGCCGTCCGCTCCGGTGGGAAGCCGCGGCTGAGCGGATTCTCGACGACGCAGAGGCAGATAAGGCACTGAGAACCTTCGCCTATCGCAAGCCTTGGACGTTGGACGCGTGAACAACGAGACGCCTTGCAGGCACGAGTGGCAGACGGCTCCAGCTCTCAGAACCTCAGCGGCAGCCGATCGCCGATTGCCTTGGTCAGAATCTTGTCGGCCGAGGGGACTCGCTGGGCGATCAGTTGGCCCAACTGGTCGATTTCCGACTGGCTGAGTCTGAGACGCGTCTGAAGGATTTCCTCGTCGGTTGCCAGGCGGTTGCGGAACTTGTTGAGTTCCTTATCGATCTGTACCTGAACGAGTTGCGCCGCCTGGTTCCGGCGATGCTCCAGCTCGGCAGTCGCCGCCCGGTTCAGACCTTCGCTGAGGCTTCTGCCGAGATTCGACCGCAGCACCCACTCGGGGTGATCGAGCGGACCGGCCAGGTCGACCTGGATCTCGATCTCGCGGAGCGACTCGGCGGCCAAGGCCAGGTTGTCGGCGAGACGTTGTCCGCCAAGCCTCTCGGCAACGCTGGGCGTCAGTTCGACTCCCGATTGCTTCAGCAGCATCGTGCCCGCGATCCGGTCGCCCGACAGGTTGATGCCGATCCACAACTGCGTGTTGCCCGGCCGAATGCTCAGGGCGATCGAGTCCTTGCGTCCCAGGGTCACCCCGGGCAGGGCCAGGTCGGGACAGTTGATGACGATCTGGTCGAAGGGCGTCTCTCCGGTGCGATCCAGCAGGGCATGCACTTCGAACGTCGCGTCGCCCACCAGTTGGGCACGTATCTCGGCGGGCCGGCCGTAGAACTGCGGTTGGTTGGTCAGGCCGGCGGCCGCCGCGGCGAAAGAGTACGTCTTTCCGTCAATGGTCGTTTCGCCGTCGAGCCGGAGCGACTCGATCAGGAAGTCGGGTTGGGGTTGCCGCCCGGCAAACAGGATGTTTACGCCTTCGAGCCGGTCGCCCGCGAAGTCGGGTTCTTCGTCGGGGAGGTGCGCTCGCACCCATCGCACCCATTCGGTGACGGCAACGACGCGGCGCCCCATCTCCGGCCCGAGGAAATAGGCGGTGATCGTCTCCTGATCGATGCGAATCGATGCGAATCGTTCTTCGAGCATGCGGACGTCTTGCTGCGTTGCAGCGAGGATCGCGTAGCGGTCGGATTCGACGCGGTCCGGCAAACGGTCGATCTGTTCCGCCAAATCGCCCATTTCTTGCTGGAGATGCTCGAGTTCGGCCAGCGTCTTCTGATAGTGCTGCAAGGCGGACGCCACGTTGTCGGGCCGGGTATGGAAGAGCGTGCGAAGGTTTTCGATCCGGGCCTTGACGGCGTGTACCTGGGCCTCCAGTTGCTTGTATTCGTCGGGCCAGCTATCCAGGAGGCCCTTGGCCAGCTTGACCGACTCCAACTCGGCGATCTCCGCTTCAAGTTGCTCGCCCAACGTGGCAGACAGCGTTTCCAGCCAACGCTCGGCCTCTTGTTTGAGCCGGTCGCCGCCCGCATTCCATTGCCAATGGTCGACAGGTTGTGCCGCCTCGTCGCGATCTCCGCGCAGCCGCAGTCCTTGAACATGCCCCTCGCGAACCACGAACTTGCGGCGTAGCAGGGCGTTGGTGTCGAGCGACAGCGTGATCTGGTCGGCGTCAACCAGGTTCGTATTGGGAACCTTGGGATTGGCGATCGCAAAATCGTTGATGTGAACGGAGGTTTTGCTCAGCGACGCGTCGAGATCTCCAATGTCGACGCTCAGGGAGAGCGCTTGTTCCCCGAATGCCTCGATGCCCCAGCGGAGCAGCGGGTTCATGCCAAAATAGATCAGCAGCAGAACCACCAGCGCCAGCAACAGGCGTGGGACCGCGTACTTCCAGCGAATCATTGGCTCCTCCATCTGGCCGCCAGTTCGGAACGATCCAGCAGTTCCGCAACGTAGTAGCGCTTCAGGTATTCGGCGATCAGAGGCTGGACCCGCTCGAAGACGAGATTGCCGACATGGTAGACCGGCCAGAACAACCAGATCCCGAGCATCAGGCTCCCGAATACGACCGTGTTGTCGAGGGCCGTCCAGGGAACGAGGGGAATGTCGTAGAACCAGGCCAAGGCCGGTTGCAGCGTCTCGTGAGTCAAAAATCCGCAGCCGATTCGATGGGCCAGTGGATCGGTCCAGCCGCTCAACCAGGAGAACAGCAGCGCCCCCAGCATGCCCGTTGCCAGGTTCACGCGGGTTCCCAGCAGAATCATCGAAAGAACCACTGCCGTGAGATTGCCCTTGGGAGCCAATCCGATCATCATCCCGATCGCAAACCCCAGGGCCAGTTGTCGCGGCGTATCGGCGGCGGCAATTCCCTGTACGAGATATCGAATTGGCCGGATCCAGCGAATCAACATGCTTTCTCCCCTTTATTCCCCCTCGAATCGGATGGGCGCACAGTCTTCCCCGTCATCAAATTCGGATCGACCGTCATAACCGGTACACTTTAGCTGTTTTTCCGAAATGACCCACAATGGCACCCCTAAGAGTGGGATGACCCTTGGTTTTCCCTGGCCGAGACTCGAAGTATCATGAGAGTGGTGGCAAGGTAGTTGGTGCGTGCTATTGTGAAGACTGGGTGCGGGCTTGACCCGCTTTGGGTGAGTCGTCTCTTCCGGTGGGTCTCATGACGGTTGTTGTTCGCTGCAAACGATGCGGCAAAGAGCTGCGGGCGCAGGACCGCTACGCCGGTATGCCCACCCGTTGCCCCCGCTGTGACACGATCAATCAACTCCCGTCGCTCCCTTCAACCGGTGCTCCCAAGAAGGCTGTGCCGAGCGAGAAGCCACGACCGGGAACGGACCGGGCGGGGCGGGAAACTCCGCCAGACATCTGCAAGATCTGCGGCAAACTGATCCGCGGGAAGGCGGAGCGTTTCACCGACGTGCACGGAGCCGTTTACCACCTGCGCTGTTATCAAGAGCAGGTAGGCGACGTTCCCGAAGATGTGTGCCGCATATGCGGCAAGCGGTTCCAGACTGCCAGAGAACGAGTCAAGGACGTTCTCGGGTTCTACTACCACCGCGCGTGTTACCAGAAGGAGCTCGAACGACAGAGACTTGCCGCCGGCCCCGAGAGTTCGAATACGGATTCTGCCCCCTCTGTCGAAGAACAGCCCAAGTCCTTGCCAGAGACTAAGCCCGACCGCAAACTCCCCGAAGACGACGACTGGGATCTGACTCCCGAAGCTGGAGACGACTGGAATCTGGATGGGGAAGTCGACGAGGGCTGGATGCGCCCTGACCCGGAAGAACTGGAACTGAAGGAGGAGGCGGAGACTCCATCGCCTCCAAGTCCGGTTGCCAAACCGGCCGCAGGACCGCCGGAGAAGCCGAATGTGTCGGTGCCCGGCGATCGCTCGCCCGGAAAGCCTCAGCCGGATTCGAGCCCTGTCCAGGCCAGTTCCCCAGCCAAGGCACCCAGCCCGCCAACCGAGAAGCAGGCTCCCCCTCCTGTGTCCAAGGCACCTCAGTCGTCGGTCCGTCCGGCGGGAGCGAAGCCAAGTCGACCTGCACCCGCGTCCGCAGGACCGGTGCCACCATCGGCAACCAGCAAGGGGCTGGCGGGAGCCCCCTCCTCACAACCGTCCAAAGGAGCCGGGGATTCGAACGCGGCTGGGCCACCCGCACCGTCTGGACCCGCACCGTCTGGAACTGCCGCCGGGAAGCCAGAAACGCCCCGGAAATCGAAGCCTCTCCGGCGAGCGAAGCCCATTAAGGAACGTCCCGCTCCCGCGGCAACTCTGCCGGACGGTCTGGAACTGCTCCCCGACAAACCGGTCAAGCTGCCCGACGGGCTGGAACTCCTTCCGGACAAGCCGGTCAAGCTACCGGACGGACTGGAACTTCTTTCCGGACCAGCCCAGGCCGGCGTCGTCGAAGGTTTGGAGATTCTGGGCGACGGCCCGGCCATTCCGACGGCCAAGACGGTCGCCGGTCCAACTGCGTCTGCGTCACCCGTGCCGACCGCAACGATCGTTCACACCGATGGATCGCTTCTCGGCGGGGCCGGCACGCTGGACGAACTGGTGCCGGTGGCGGCCCCTTACCAACCCTCGCAAGGCGACCCGTTCGGGCCCGTGCCGGGCGCTGCCAGTCCGTTCGACTCACCGAATCTCGCCTACCCTGCCGCGATGGGACCGGCCCGGCGCAGGACCGACAATTCGATTCCGAAATGGCTTTGGGTGGTGATGGGGCTGGGCGTGGGGGTCGTCGTGCTCATGCTGGTGGCCTCGGTCGTCAGCGTGATGCTTGAATCCGGCAATCGCAACGAGCCGGTGGCCAGGTCCGAGTCGCCGGAGTCCGACGATGGGGAGACGTCGTCTTGGCAGGACGACGAGGAGTCGCCGGATGAAGATTGGCGGTCGGCTGCTCCGTCAAACAGTTCCGCGGAAAGCGAAGTGCCGCCCGATTCGAGGCTTGCCGAGAATCAGAGAAGGCGGCAGAGCTTCAGTGAGAGGGATGCCGGCGAATTCGCAGAGAAAGTGTTCTCCTTCGTAATTGGCCTTGGCATTTCGGCTCTGCTGCTTCGCCTGGCGTGCAGCGTGTGTGGAGAGAAGGATGTCCCGGTTGCTAAGATCCTGCTAGCGATCGTTATTCAGGCCGTCGTCGGAACCGTGCTGGGTTTGGTCTTTCTGGGGTTCAGAGGCATATCAACTCCGACCGTGCCTTTTCTCGTGGCGTTCATCGCGTCGGTCACAATCATTCACTTCTCCCTTCCAACCTCGGTCTTCCGAGCGGTTGGGATTGCGATCCTGCAGATCGTCATGATTGTGGCGATCAGCTTTCTGGTCAGCGCGATCCTCGTCGTACTTGCGGTGCTGTTTCGCTAGCAGCGCAGGCATATCTCACGATGATCGTTGCGGGGACTGCGTCGATGCCTTGGACCGCATCACGGTTCTTCTTCCTCGGGGATCCCCTCGAAGGAGATCTCCACCCCTTCCAGTTGTCTGCTCCATCGGCGGCGATATGTGTGAACGGCGCGCGCGATTGCCGGCTGTGCCGAATGGGTCGACAGTAGTTGACGTACAATCAGAAACGGCCACAGGACAGGTATCAGGCATAGTATCGAGAACGACGGACGGCAATGGGCCTTCCAGTTGACCTCGTTCCAATACGCCTCAACACCTTCTCGCAGCAGTTCGAGCCTGGCCTGTTGAGCATCGTCTTCGTTGAGTCCCTCCAGAACCCGTTCAAACGCTTCAACGGGCAAGAAGAACCGGTTGCCGTTTATGATCGACGCCGCCGATGGGAAATTCGGGTGGAAGCCGCCGTTCGCCGCGCCTGGTTCTTGTGCAGGTCCATTTTGGGGGCGGGGTATGGGACGATCAGGCCACCGCCTGTCATGTTCCTGTACTGCCGCTTCAGCTTTCTGCTTCAGTTCTTCGATGCTCCTGAAATTGCCGTCGAGCCGGTCAAGTTGCCTCTTCAAGGCGAGCAGATCACGATTCATGAACAGAAATGAGGCGACAATCGCCGCCGGTATGTACCAGAGCAGGTGATATTCGGACACGAGGGCCATCCGGGTTGCGGCCAGTCCGATGGTGGCCGAGACGACCAGGCAGATACGGAACTCGCGGTGGCGCGTGTCAGCCAGGTTCATCAAACCCACCGCTGCCGCCACGACAACTGCCGACATGATCCATACGAAGAAACCCACGGCGAACTCCTCACACGATGGATGGCGGGGTTGTGCTCGTTAGAGCATTGGAAGAGGATTGCACGTCACGGTGTCCATTCACAGCAGGTGCCTCGCCTTCACCTCCAGGTAGCGGTTAATCAGCGGCGCCGTCATGTCTTCTGGAAACACGTCGAGCATCATCGCCCCTTTGCCGGCCATGTCGGTAAGCACCTGTTGCCGCCAGGCGAGAATGTCGGCCGCGGCGGCCGCACGCCAGAGCTCGTGGCCGACGGGGAGTTCCACGTCGACGGCGTCGAACAGGCGGTGATCCCGCAGGAGCACGCCGAGGGGCAAATGGCGCCCGGCCAGGTTGGTCAGATACCGTTCCACCTGGTTGGCGTTCACTTCGTCGATCACGTTGGTGATGAGCACGACGAGCGACCGTTTTCGGGCGTGGGTCGCCAAGTAGCGAAAGGCCTGGTCGTAGCGGGATTCCACGCGGCGGGGAAAGCGGTTGAAGCAGGCGTGGAGCAAGCGGTTCATCTGGGTCATTCCGGCCCGGGCGGGAACGAACCCGTGGATCTCGTCGGAGAAGCAGCAGAGGCCCACCGTGTCGGACTGCCGCAGGGCCACCCAACTGAGCATGAGCATGGCGTTGAAGGCATGGTCGAGAAGACTCAAGCCCAACGCCGTGTTCGTCATCATTCGCCCGCAGTCGATCAGGAAGATCACCCGCTGGCTGCGCGTGGCCTGGTAGTCCTTGACGGTCAGCTTCCGCCGTCGGGCCGTGGCTCGCCAATCGATGTGTTTGTAGTTGTCGTCGAGCGTGTAGTCGCGGAGCCGTTCGAAGTCGTGGTCCTGCCCTATCCGCCGGGTGCGGCGAACGCCGAGCTGGCTCAGACGATTGGTGCGGGCCAGGACGGCGTACTGGCTGAGTTGCTGCATATCGGGATAGACGTTCACTTGCGACGACTCGGCGTAGCGCATCAGCTTCCGCCAGAGCTTCCAGCGACTGCTTGCCCGGAGATAGACTTCGGCAAGTTCGAAAGCTCCGCGCCGGCCCGGACGCAGGACGTATTTCAGTTCCACCCGGCTCCTCGGTGGCAGTTCGATCGAATCGAACTCGACCGGGTCGGGCTGCAGGACGGGATCGACGTCGTCGCGCAGACCGACCAGATGGCCTCGCTGCGACTGGTTGACCAGCCACAGGCGGACGCGATGTGGCTTGGCCAGCGAGGCAACCCGGCCCATTTCGCGAGCCACCTCGAAATCGCGGCGACGTGGCAGTGTGGCCAGATCGATCGCCGCGACGATGAGAATTGCGAGATCGATGAGGAGGGCGACGACGAGCATGGCCGGAGTGATCAGCAAGGCGAGCGTCGCCACGGCCGGCAGGAATACCAGTCGAACGAGCAGGCGGTCGGGAAATATCCGCCCCGCGGCCGCCAGCAGGGCCAGCGGCGCCACCAGCGCCAGGATCTTCAGAAAGGCCAGCGTTAGGGGAGTCAAAGCCGGGGCACCTCCACGCTGCGAAGCATTTCGCTCAGGACTTCATCCACGTTGCGACCCTCCACCTCCGCTTCGGCCGTCAGGATCACCCGATGGCGCATGGCGGGCAGGGCCAACTCGACCACGTCGTCGGGCACCGCGTAGTCGCGTCCCCGGAAGGCCGCCAGGGTGCGCGCCCCCTGCATCAGGGCCAGGCCCGCCCGGGGCGAAGCCCCCATGTGGAAATAGGGCCACTCGCGGGTGAGACGCACGATCGAGTTCACGTAGGCGACCAGCTTCGGATCGATGTGGACCTTACTGGTCTGGCGCGTCATCTCCACGATCTCCTGCGGCGACGATATCGTTTCCAACTCGGCCAGGCGCTGATCGAGGTCGTCCTGCGTGCTGTGCATCATGAGGATCTTGGCCTCTTCCTCGGCCGCCGGATAGTCGACCAGCAGCTTGAACATGAACCGGTCCAACTGAGCCTCGGGCAGGTTGTAGGTTCCCTCGGCTTCGATCGGGTTTTGGGTGGCCATCACCAGGAAGGGACGCTCGATCTTGTGGCTCGTCCGTTCGACGGTTACCCGGTACTCCTGCATGATCTCCAGCAGGGCCGCGTGGGTTTTGGCGGGCGAGCGGTTGATTTCGTCGGCCAGCAGGAGCTGGGTGAACACGGGTCCCGGGCGGAAGCGGAACTCTTGCGTCTTCATGTCGAAGATCGGCGCGCCGGTAATGTCCGACGGCATCAGGTCGGCGGTGAACTGGATCCGCCCGAACTCGCACCCGAGCACGCGGCCGAGCGTCCGCACGAAGAGCGTCTTTCCCAGGCCTGGCACGCTTTCGATCAGCACGTGCCCGTTGGAGAACAACGCCACGAGCGTCCCCAGCACGAGTTCATCCTGCCCGACGAACAGCTTGCCGATCTCGGCCGTCACGCGATCGAAAAGGAGTCGCGTCGGCGAGGGCGGTCCGCCGTCGATCACCGGTTCTGTGGCAGGCGGCGCGCCGACAATCGGTTCGGCGGGCACTAGTTGCGGCTTCGATTCGAGGTCGGAAGGGGCAAACGGATCAAAAGGCGAATCAGGCATGGGGAGTAACCATAGGTGTTGATGTGAAGACGGTGATTGTGTCGGCGTTATTCAGAGTGAACCGGGTGAATTGCGGAAGGGGTGGAGTGGGGCAGGTGGAATGATGGAATGATGGATTGCCCAAGCCAGCGGATTCTGACGCTGCCCCACGATACCACGATGCCACCATTCCAGTATTCCATTATTCCAACATTCCATCATTCCGCTGTTCCACCGTTCCATCATTCCACCTTCAGGGAGTCGGAATCGCGTGCCGAGGTCGCGCCCGTCGTCCGCGGAGCGATGTCGATCCGAGCGACCTGCCGATAGTGCTGCAGCCGCGAGTGGGCGAAGGCCGTATCGCCCGTACGTTCCAGCAGTCTGGCGACAGCGTCGATATGCAGCCCAAAATCGGAGGAAGACTCCGATTCACGTTTGACAGGCCGGCCGAAGATCGGATACCGCCAGAAACAGAGCAGCACTCCCAGCAGGCAGACGTGCAGCATGATCCAGTTGGTAGGCCAGACGTGAAAGACCTGGAATCCCAGCGAGGGACCGAAGGACGGATCTTTGTTCGAGGTCTTCTCGCCGAAGAGGTCGAATTCCAGGAAGGCGATCGTCTGGGGCGGCGGGCCGATCTGGTCGATCAGCTTGCCCGCCAATCGCCGGTGTTCGTGAACCGAGAGCGGGGCATTCAGCAGAAACGACCCGTTCGCCACCACGATCAACTGGCTTTTCCGAACGGGCCGCCGAAAGACAATGGCGTCTCCTTCCGAAGCGAGCAACACTTCCGCGTCGGGGGGAGACGCCAGTCGCGTGTTCAATTCCATGGAGACCTTGGCAGGGTCGATTCCCTCGAGCCAGGCGGGATCGCCCTCCAGGGCGGTGATCTTCCGGTGCCGGTGCTGCCCGTCCAGGGTGAACCAGTCGTGGTCGGTTGATTTGGGCAGGGCCTTGACCGACTGCCCGAAGTCGCTTCGCGCCTTCTTGCGGCGACGGCCGATTTCTCGCTGTTCCTCGATCGGCAGGTTGCCGAGGCCGACATTTTCCCAGTACCAGGCCTCGGCGTCGAAGTGGCGTCCCACATAGATGAGGGTACGGTTCGGCTGGGCTTTCAGCCAGCGTTCCAGCCAGTGCTGCACGTCGCGGCTGGGTGGATCGACGTCGTCGGGGAACCAGACGATGCAGTCCGCCCGTTTGTCAAGCCGAGGTGACAACACCGGCCAGGAAAAGACCGTGTGCCCCCGAGCCTCGCACATCTCCCCGAAGACGGCCGTGCCGTTCACGCTGGCAAACACCGTCGGCCCGTTCCGCCGACCATAATCGTTCTGCAATTCCGACACGCCGCAACCGGTCATAAAGACAAGCAGGGTGATCACCAACCACCGAATCGCCGCGTGGGACACAGCCAGCACTGCTTGCAAGCAAGCAGTGGCACACAGCATCCTGATCCTGACCCCCGAACCCTGAACGCTGACAACCCCACCTGACCCCTGAACCCTGAACCCTGTCCCCTTCATCGCGATGCCCCCCCGGCGGCCAACGCCTCGAATTCACCCAGCCGGTTCCAGCAACGCTCGAATCGTTCCTGGCCGATCGATCGGCCGCCGAAGAATACGTCTTCGAAGGCCACGATCGTGTCGGCCAGAATCCGCTTGATCGTGTCTCGCCGCCCCAACTCGCGGAGGTATTGCCGGTTCGTCTTGCCCCGCGTAAGGCGGATGAGGAAGTTCTTGTCGAGGTACACCAGTTGGTGACTGAACAGGTAGACAATGGCCTCGTTGAAATTGCCCTCCTGGTAATGCCGCTGAGCGGCCTCGAGCAAGCGAGTCCGCTGCCGGACCGGCTCGGGAAGCGCCTCGATCCGGCGCCGCTCCTCCTCGGGCGACTGGCCCTGCGGCGACAGCAGGTCCTCCGTCTCCTTGTTGCGTTTCAGGAACGCACGGATCAGGAACCACACCAGCAAGCCCAGCAAGAGAACGATGAGCCCCCAGAAGAGCCAGTAGAGCCAATCGAACGAGAAGTTCACAGGGCCGAAGTTGAGCCAGCTCCAGTCCCAAGGTTCGACGATGTCCACCGGCTGGAGGCCGTCGTTCTTTGAGTCGTACCACGGATAACGTCCCCAGTGCGAAAGCGCATCCCGTCCCGCTTCGACCGAGTCGTCCGACTCCGCCGCTCGAAGGACCACCGCACCGACGACATGAAAAGGAAAAGACATCGCGCTGTTGATCAATGACTCAGCCGCCGCATTCCGCTATTTGCCTGACAACCCTTGTCTTGTTTTCCATCCCCGGCCGCTCCCTGCCCGATTCACACGATCTGATGACTGAGGCGAGCCCGTTCGGCCCGGACCTGCAATTCCACGTCCCAGCCCTCGCGGCGAATTCGCAGGTTGAGGTAGCTGAGGAAGCGCAGGACGGTTGTGAAGCCCACCACCGCCCACAGGAGCAGATGGTAGTAGGTTGTATACATGGGTCGATCCACGGCATTTCCCATCACCAGGTCCCAATTGCCGAAGAACACGGTCCGAAACACCGAGAGCGACATCCAGGTTGTCCCGAATAGAATCAATCCGAGGACGAAGTTCAATGCCCCGTTGATGATCAGATCGGCCGATTCGTCCCGGTGGAGTTCACGAGACCGGGCTGCCGTGGTCTTCATGCCGGGCGTCTTGGCGCGAAACCGATTGCGCTCGAGCAGGATCACCTCGTTCAGATAGGGATAGAATACAGAAACAAAACGGAACAGGACCTGGTAGAAAATCAACTGAAAAAGGCTCCCCCGCAGGTCTCGAAACAGGGCCTTCCGATCGGGCCGCGGCATGAACACCGCCTGTCCGAGGAACAGCGTGAGCGGCGCCGTCGCCAGGGGCATTTCGAGAAACACGAGCAGGGTGGTCAGCATCATGTAGCCCAGAGGAAACCCCCAGATGTAATCGTAAAGCGCGAAATCCGCCAGTAACCACATGTTCAGCAGGAACATGGGGATCACGCCCAGCGCCAACCATTTGACAATCGGCCCGGCGTAGACGCGGAATACCTTGAGAGCCAGATCGAGCACGTCGGCCTTCGTGCGATAGCGGATCACGATGCGTGTTTCGTCGAGTTTCACCGTGCTGCCTCCCGCGGCATCCCCAACCCGACGAAATAGAACATCAGCAAGCCCGCCGAAAGCACGGCCACACCGGCCTTGTACCCGTAAGAGACTGGAGCCGGCGAGACGTAGGCCTCGATCATGGCGGCCAACACGAACAGGATCACGCCGACGCAGGCGATCGGCGTGGCCTGCACGGCCGCGCGCTGAAGCGAGTCAATCCGCCGCAGGCCCCCCGTATTGATCAGGGCGAAGCCCATTCGCATGCCGGCAGCGGCCGAGAGGACGATCGCCGTCAGTTCAAACGGGGCGTGAGCCGTGACGAACTCGGCGAAGTTGTCCCACTGCTTGAGCGTCGACATGTAGCCGAAAACCGCCCCCAGACTCACCGAGTTGTAGAAAGTGACCAGCACCCCGCCGATTCCGAACACGAGGCCGAACGCAAAGCATCGCAGGCCGATCCCGGCGTTGTTGTAGACGTAGAACCCGAGCATGAGCCCGCGTGCCTCCGGATCGAGTTCACCCAGCGGGCGTTCGTACATCTCCTCCATTTGCTGCATTTGTTCCGCTCCGAGCACGGCTTCCGGATACCCCGGCTGACTGGTCGCCAACACGGCCGACAGGAAGAACGCGCCCCAGAAAATGCAGAACGCCAAGCGAAGGTAGCCGTCGTGAAAAAGTTGCTGAGGTACGTCAAACAGCAGCGTTCGCGCCCACGTCGAAATTGTGAACTCTTGGCTGCGGTAGAGTTGGTTGTGGGCTCGGCCTACGAGCCGGTGCAGGTAGCGGGTCACCTCGGGTGGAAGCTGGTACGCCTCGGCCAGCGCCAGGTCGGCGCATAGCGAACGATACAGCGAGGCGAACCGCGTCAGCCGCTCCGGTTCGCGGCAGGCCGTCGCCCGGCTTTCGAACTGGATGCAGAGGGTCTCCAACTCGGTCCAGTCCTTACGCCGCGCCTGCAAGAGATCGGATACCTTCATGGCCGGGACCCTTCCGATGTGGGCAGTGCCGCGAAGGGGCTCTCGCCGACTTCGACCGGCATTCTCCCGGCAGATGCCGCATCGATCGCCAGACTGGCGGTTTTCGCAAAGGGACTGACCGGCTCCACCACGTCGCCAGGGGTGTCGGTAATGAAGGCGCGCTGGTAGGCCGCACAGAGTAGATGGTCCGGGTTGATCCCTTCCGGCAGGCCGAATCGCCGCGCCAACGGCTCGGCCAGGTGACGAGCCACTTCGATGCGCCGCATTGCCGGAAACGCCAGACGCCGCTGAACATACGCGGCCAGCGCCCTGGCCAACGACGGACTGGCCTGAAACGACGGCGGGATCTGCTGCACCAAGCGGATCACGTCGGGCTCGTCGATCTGGATGATCCCTTGAAACCACTGGCGTTCTTCCACGATCACCATCGTCCCGGCTGCGAGGTCGCCCAGACGCTGGAACCGGTTGTTCATGAGCGTCGAGAACAGACCGAACTGATATAGAAACCCAGCCATGATCAGTTGGCGATTGAGCGAAAACATGTACATGGGTTGGCAATCGATCGCCCGGAGCAGATTTCGAAGCACTGCCTGGAGGCCGTTGATTGGCTGCCCGTCCGTCCCAATCACGCGAATCCGCATCAATCGCTTCCCCGGCGTTTGGCCGTTCCAGTAGGTTTCGAACAGACCGCCGTAGAACCACGAGAGCACGAACCAGAAAATCAGGAAGCCTCCCATACCCAGGAAGAAGCCCGAAAGTCCAAAGGCAACCGACATGAACTGCACGCCCATGGCGGCGATCATTAGCAGGACCGCTTGCAGAGCCAGGTCAATCAGGAAAGCCGGCAGCCGCCGGAACGGTCCCGCCACGTGGTAGCGGAACGACACGTTCTCGGGCGTAACGATCTCGATGCTGGTATCGAGTTGGTGATTTCCATGGGCCATGCCTCCCATTATTTTCCGGATTGGCGAACAAGGCAACGGGTTGGCGTCCGCCCCCGGTAGAACTGCAAAGTCCTCTTGTGGCAAGAGAAGTGGCAGGCACTCTCCGGGCGCGGTTCGCGGAAAAAAGGGATTTCCGGCAGTTCTGCGGACGGCACGGCGGAGCGTGCCTGCTACTTTGCAGTTCTCCTGCGTCCGCCCCCGTCCAGGGAATCCGCAATCCACCAGGATTGCTGCACGCCGGCATACCTCCGCTTGGATTCCCGGCCCGTTCTCGTTAAAACGGTAGGGAATTGAAGCAACGGTCCTTGACAGGAATTAGCACGGAGACTTCCCTCATGGATATTCGCGGGAAACGCGTTCTCGTCACCGGCGGCGGCAGCGGGATCGGGCTCGGCATCGCCCTGGCCCTTGCAGAAGAAGGTTGCCGAGTCGCCATCAGCGGCCGCCACGAAGACAAGCTCAAAAAGGCCGCTGCCCAATTTCAGGGCGAACCGGCGATCCTCATTCGAGCCTGCGACGTGGCCGACCGCGACGACGTCAAGGCCCTTTTCGAATGGGTCGACAAGTACCTCGGCGGAATCGACATCCTGGTCAACAGTGCCGGCGTCAATACGGCCAGACGCCGTTTCGACGTGCTCGATCCGGTCGACTGGGACAAGCTCATGAACATCAACGCCACCGGCGCCTTCAACACGATGTACTGTGCCGTCCCCGCCATGCGGGAACAAGGCGGCGGGCTGATCGTCAACATCTCCTCGATTGCCGGCAAGCGATGCTCCGAACTGGCCGGCCCCGCCTACTGCGCCTCGAAGTTCGCCATGACGGCCCTGGGCACCGCGGTGGGGTTGGAGGAACGCGACAACAACATCCACATCACCAACGTCTACCCCGGCGAAGTCAACACGCCCATCCTGGCCGAGCGACCGGTGCCGCCGCCGCCGGAAAAACTCGCCAAGATGCTCCTCCCCGAGGACATCGCCTCGATGGTCGTCGCCCTCGCCAAACTCCACCCGCGTGCCGTGGTCAACGAACTGGTCATCACCCCCCTCTACCAGGGCTATGCATAGTGAACTTGCACGATTCGGGGAAGAGCAGACTGGCAACGGTAAACCCATGAAGAACCCCGCGTCAACATTGCGGGCACTCGCCGTCGTGCTCCTGTGCCAAGCCGGCCTCGCGTTTGCCCAGTCTCCGGCGGAAACGGCGGAAGCCGGTAAGAACGCCGACGGTTTCTTCGTCCATTCGATTCGCTCGGAATACCAGCCGGGGGAAACGTCCATCCGAGTGCTACTCCCGGATCGCCTCCAGGAGAACCGCCACTATCCTGTTCTCTATGTCCTGCCGGTCGAGGCGGGCAACGAGACACGCTGGGGCGACGGCCTGGTCGAAGTCGGCAAGCACGATCTGGCCAACCAGTATGGCCTGATTTGCGTCGAGCCCACGTTTGCGCAACTGCCGTGGTACGCCGACCACCCCACGGACCCGGCAATTCGCCAGGAAAGCTACTTCGTCAAAACCGTTGTGCCGCTCGTCGACAGACTTTATCCGACCCAGGCAGAACCCGAAGGCCGACTGCTGCTCGGCTTCAGCAAGTCGGGCTGGGGGGGCTTTTCCTTGCTACTGCGTCATCCCGATACCTTCGGCAAGGCCGCCGCATGGGATGCGCCGCTGATGATGGACCGCCCCGGCCGATACGGGTCGGGGCCCATCTTCGGTTCCGAGGAGAATTTCGTTAAATATGAAGTCGCCGCTCTCCTTCGGCGCGATGCCGCCCAATTCCAGGAGTCCGACCGCTTGATCCATTTCGGCTACGGCAACTTCCGCGAGCACCATCAGGCCGCCCACCGGCTGATGGAGGAACTGGGCATTCGCCAAACCTACCGCGACGGCCCCCAGCGCGAGCATTCCTGGCACAGCGGCTGGCTGCCGGAGGCCGTCGAGATGCTGTTGGCCGACGAGAAACGATGAAGGACGAGTGTCGTTGTTCGCTCCGAGAAGCAACTTCGGCCACCGAAATCGCCTGTCAGTCCCAAGGCCCTGGACTTGTCTCTCAAAGGGCCGGAGAATTGAATCCATGTCGCCGGCTATCCGACACCATTTGTATTGCCAGCCTCGAAGATCGTCAGGCTTCTGACCAGAGTTGTCAGACTGCGACAGCGTTAAGTTGTTGTAGTATTAAGCGTTGTGTCTGAAGAACGGCTAGCAGAGAAGAGGCACCGGTACTCCGCTGCGAAGTACCGGTGCCTCTTCTCTGGACCGGTCTTCAGGCAAGGAATTGGCAGCGTGGGAGCGAAGCGACGGCCACCCACGCCGGGAGTTTAAGTGGTGCGCTCCTCTTCTCCGGCTGCCGATTACCACCGCTCCCCCTCGAATGGGCGGAGAGTGGACCTGTGGATACTGTGCCCCTTCTTCCGTTCTCGGGAAGGCGGGCGAGAAGAAACGACCGGTTGAGCAAACAGCATGATCGACCCGACCATTCGGCGGCGACTTGGAACCGATGCGGAGGGTGTGCTCGCTGAGGAATTCTCGCGAAATCACGACCGTTTCTGGCGAATGGTCGATTTTCGCCTCGACGGGGCCCTCGCCGGCCGCGTGGACCCGGACGACGTGCTCCAGGAAGCCTGGATGGCGGCCGTCCAGCGGGTTGAACATTTCCTCGAGAACGAGTCGTTGTCGCTGTTCGTCTGGCTGCGATTGATCGTTCAGCAGACGCTGATCGACGTTCAGCGACGGCACCTCGGGGCGAAGAAGCGAGACGCCTATCGGGAGCGTTCGATCCACGGCGGTCAATGGTCGCAGAACACGTCGGTTTCGCTCGTCGCCAAGCTGCTGGGGACCTACACGTCGCCCAGCCAGGCGGCGGTGCGCCAGGAGCGCGCGGCGCAGCTCCGCGACGCGATCGAGCAAATGGACGAGATGGATCGGGAGGTGCTCGCCCTGCGCCATTTTGAGGAATTGACCAATTCGGAGGTTGCCGAAGTACTGGGGATCCAGGAGACAACGGCCAGCAACCGCTACGTCCGTGCTCTGCGACGTCTCAAGGTGATTCTCGACGCGCTCCCCGATTTCGGGGAAACGGCCGGTTAGGCAGGCTGCCAGGAATATGAACGAGCAATCTTCCCGCGACCCGATCGAGATGCTGGCCGAGCAGTTCGTCCAGCGCTATCGCCAGGGAGAGCGTTTGACGATCGAGGAGTTCGCCCGGCAGCACGCGGAATATGCCGACGACATCCGCAACCTGTTTCCGATGCTTGTCGACATCGAGCAACTCAAGGGGCAGGACGCTTCCCAGGTCGGGATAACGGCCGCATTCGAAACAACGAAGATCGAGCGGCTGGGCGATTTCCGGATCGTTCGCGAGATCGGTCGCGGCGGAATGGGGGTCGTTTACGAGGCGGAGCAACAGTCGCTCGGTCGCCGCGTCGCGCTCAAGGTGATCGGCGGCAACGTGGCGATTTCGCCGCGAGGCGTGCAACGATTTCGCCGCGAGGCCGAAGCCGCCGCTCGCCTTCATCACACCAATATCGTGCCGATCTACGGCGTCGGTGAAGAGAACGGGGTTTCCTTCTACGCCATGCAGATGATCGACGGCGTGGGACTCGACGTCGTGCTCGAAGCCCTGCGAGACGGGCTCTCGCCAGAGGCCCAGAAAGACGATGCCAAGGCGACTGAAACGGACGCCGGTTCTTCCACAACCGAAGCGGCCCTGGAGGTCGCGGCCGTCTTGCGGAACGGGTCCACGTGCCAGAAGAGGCCGGTTCGTCCGGACGGCGATTCGACGGCCACCAACTCACCGGCGCACAGCGACGGGAGCGAGGCGGAGGCGGGAAGACGCAAGAAGTCTGTCGGAGTGAAGTCTCGGCTCGGTGCGCCCTACTGGAAGAGCGTTGCACGTCTGGGCAGTGCGGCCGCATCGGCTCTCGACTACGCCCACCGGCACGGGGTGCTGCACCGCGACGTCAAGCCGTCAAATCTGCTGCTGGACCGGGAAGCCAACGTCTGGATTGCCGATTTCGGCCTCGCCAAGCATACCGAGAGCGACAACCTGACGAAGACGGGCGACGTCATTGGGACGCTCCGCTACATGGCTCCCGAACAGTTCGAAGGCAGGAGCGATCAGCGAAGCGACATCTACAGCCTCGGCCTGACCCTTCACGAACTTCTCACGCTTCACCGGGCATTCGACCAGTCGCGAGAAGGTCCCCTGATCCGCCAGAAGATGCACGGCGAGCCGCCCCGGCCGCGAAGCCAAAACCCGGCGATTCCCAGGGACCTGGAGACGATCGTCCTCAAGGCGTGTGCCAGCGATCCGGACCATCGCTATCAGACGGCCGGCGAGTTGGCCGACGACTTTCAGCGGTTCCTGGACGAGAGACCCGTCGCCGCGAGGCAGGTAGGTGCTGTGGAGCAACTCTGGCGATGGTGTCGCCGGAATCCGGCGATTGCGGCCTCGACGGCCTTAACGCTGGCCCTGCTGCTCACGACGGCCGTTGTCGCCGTTGCCGGCAACATCGCCATCCGATCGGCATTGGCGACGGCCGAGGAAGCCAAAGGCGACGCACTCAAGTCGCAGGAACTGGCCGAAGAGAACCTGAGCCTGGCCATCGACGCCTTTGAGAGCATCTTCGACAACGTGGCCAATCGCGGCGTTCCCCAGTCGCTCGAACTGGAATACGAAGACGAAACGGCGCCGACCTTCGAGACCGTTCTGAGCGACGCCGACGCCGACCTGCTGCGTGAGCTACTAACCTTCTATGAACGGTTTGCCCAACAGAACAGCCCGGATACACGCCTTCAGGCAAGAACGGCAGACGCCTATCACCGCATCGGGCAGATTCAGCAGCGTCTCGGCCGCAGCGAGGAGGCCGGCAAGTCCTACGCCAATGCACTGGAGATCTACGACAGGCTCCTCACCAGAGACCCCGAGAACATCGAGCACATCGTTGCCAAGGCACGGCTCCTGAACGATCGCGGGAAACTGGTTGAAGGTGGGGAGAGACGCAGCGAGAGGATTGCGGGCGACCACCTCAAGGCGATTGCGTTCTTGTCGGACCTGCCGCAAAACGTGTCGTCGGATCGTGCCGTCCGCTACGAGCTTGCCAAGAGTCACGACCTGGCGGGGTCGGCCTTCTTCCGCAAGCTCATGGCGGGGCCGGGCGTTTCCCAGTCGGATGGTCCGTCGGTCGACTCCATCTCGGGGCCGTTGCTCGATTCACCGCCCGGGCCCAATGAAAAAGTCCCCCCCGGCGATCGGCCTTTCGGACCTCGGGATCGCTTTCCGGACGGGAGGGACCGGGGACGGAACCGCTTCTTCTCCGGACGCGAGCCCGGCTTTGGCTCTGATCCCGGCCCCGGCGGTCCGTTGTCAAGACCGTGGGATGATGAAGGGATGGGCCCTCCGCCGCGCTTCGGCCCGCCGGAAGGAGGCGAGAATCCCCAGGAATTCACCGAACGCCATCTCTCCGAGGCGTACGAGATTATCTCGAAGCTATTGGGAGAGGATCCCGAGAATCCTCTCTATCGGCTTCTGCTCGCACAGGTTCAGCGTCATCGGCTCATCCACCTGCGGCTCGGCGGCCGCACGGACGAGACCCCGGAACCGTTCGAGACGGCGAAAGCAACCCTGACGAAACTGGTGGCCGACTATCCGCGAGAGCCCCAGTACCGCATGGAACTGGCCGACACCCTTTCTCTGGCCAGCACCTGGCTCCCCTCGATTTCCCAGGCGGAAGCGATCGATTATCTCAAGGAGGCGATCGAGTCTTGCCGGCAACTCACCAGTGCGTTTCCAAACACTTCCCAGTATCAGGCGCTGCTGGCAACGTCGTACCGGAACCTGGCCCACGTCCAACAGGCGGGCGACGATCTGAAGGGGGCCGAGGAGAGCCTCGATCGGGCCAAAGAGCGTCTGGAACTGCTGGTCGCACGCAGCCCCGAAAAGGCATTTCACGAAGCGGCGTTGATCCTCGTGCTGAGGGACCTGGCCGAACTCAAGCGAACGCGAGGTGCTGACGAGACGAACCAGGAACTGATTGTCGAATCGCGGAAACTGCTCGACGATGCGATTGCCCGTTTCTCGGCGAACGCCGGTCGGGCGGGAGATCCGTTCCGGCGAGGCGTTCAGTCCGGCCTTTACGAGAGTCTTGCCGAAACGCTTTCGCTCCTGGGCGATGAAGCCGGAGCCGCAGCAGCCCAAGAAGAAGCCCGGCGACTCGGCGACAACTTGTTTCATCCCCCCTTCGGCCGATTCTTTCCCGGATTCGGACCGCACCACCACGGGGGACGGAGGGGGGAGAGAAGGAGTCCACGCGACTGAAACGTGCGTCACCGTGGATCGTTGCGATGTTAGCGTTTGAGCCGCTGGGACGTGGCCAGTATGCTGCTGCTAGTTCTCGGCCCAATTCTCGATCCGGAGCCCGCTCACTCGGGCGAATTCTGAGGTGTTGGAGGTAATCAGCGTGACGTTCAGGCTGAGCGAATGGGCAGCGATCATGGTGTCAAGCGGGCCGATAGGGATTCCGCCGCGTTCGAGTTGAGCTCGCACCTCACCGTAATGACACGCAGCAGTCGCGTCGAAGTCCACCACGATGAGTGGTGCGAGGAACACGTCCAGGGCCAGATGGTTCTGCCGCGGTCGAGCACTCTTCTCCGCGCCGTAGCGGAGTTCGGCGACGGTGACCGACGAGACGCCCAGATCGCCGGCCACGTGTTCCAAAAAATGGTTGAGAACGCACGCCGGCTTCTTCTTGATTACGAAAATGCAGATGTTCGTGTCCAGAAGGTACTTCACTCGAAGACGGTCTCTCGCTTCTGCGATCCCGGCTGATTGCGGTCGTCCATATAGTCGTCCGAGAATTGATCCAGACTGTCGAGGAGCGGCTGCCAGGGATTCGAGCCCTTGGGCACGAGGATGATCGAATGCCCCACTTGGGTGACAAAGACTTCGCCACCTTCCAACCGAATACCGTCCGGAAGATGGATGATCTGTCCTCGCGCCTCTGTGCTCACTGTGGCAATCTTCATCATCTTTGCTCCAGAGGTTGCTACTTTGTACTGTATTCTACCTCGTCGAGCAATTGTGTCGCAAGGGCAGAATGCGTCTTCTGTCCTCGCTTGCGCTTCGCCCTTGGTGTGATGGCCTCACACCCGCCGGCGAAGCAGGAGGCTGTTGGTCACGACCGAAACGCTGCTCATCGCCATCGCCGCCGCGGCAGCCGCGGGGGGCAGGTGAAGGCCGAAGGGAAGAATCAGCGCGCCCGCGGCCAGGGGAATCAGCAGCAGGTTGTAGACGAAGGCCCAGGCGAGGTTCTGGCGGATGGTTCGCAGGGTGGCCCGGCCGAGCCGGATCGTGGCGGCAACGGCCCGCAGATCCTGTTTGACGAGCACCACGTCGGCCGATTCGATGGCCACGTCGGCGCCGGTCCCCATGGCGATCCCCAGATCGGCGGCCACCAGGGCCGGGGCGTCGTTGATGCCGTCGCCGACCATGGCAACCGTCTGTTGCTTTGCTCGGAGGCGTTCGACGACCGCGTGCTTCTCATCGGGGAGCACCTCGGCGGTCACGTGCTCGATTCCGACGGCGTGGGCGACGGCCTCGGCCGTCGTGCGATGATCGCCGGAGAGAAGTTGAACGTCGATTCCCAGTTTTCGGAGGGTTGCGACGCCCTCGACACTCCCCTCGGCAATTCGATCGCCGACAGCGATCACGCCCAAGGGCCGATCGTTGATCGCCACGGCCAGGGCACTCTGTCCTCGCTTGTGAATCAGGCGGATGGGTTGCTCCAGACCATCCATGCTGACGGACGCCGATCCGAGGAGCCGGGCATTGCCGACACGAACCGTGCGATTGTCCATCGAGGCCTGGATTCCCTGGCCGGCGATCATCTGGAGGGCCTCGGCCTTGGGGATATCGATGCCACGCCGCTCGGCCTCCTCGACGACCGCTCGGGCCAGCGGGTGGTCGCTCAGTCGCTCGGCGGCCGCGGCCGCGGCGAGCAAGGTCGCTTCGTTCACTTCCGGAAGCGGGACAATCTCGGTCACCCGGGGCCGGCCTTCCGTCACGGTGCCGGTTTTGTCCAAAACGGCGGTGGTGACCTTGGCGGCCGTTTCCAGCGCGTGGGCTTCCTTGACCAGGATCCCCTGTTCGGCACCGCGGCCGCTGCCGACGAGAATGGCCGTGGGGGTGGCCAGGCCGAGCGCACAGGGGCAGGCCACCACGAGCACGGCCACCGTGCAGGTGAAACCCGTGGACCAATCGCCGCCCAGAAGGCCCCAGGCGAGCAAGGTGACGGCGGCAATCAGCAGAACGCCCGGGACGAACCAGCCGACGACGCGGTCGGCCAGACGACCCACGTCGGTCTTCGACTCCTGGGCATGGCGGACCAACTCGATCACTCGGGCGAGCGCCGACTGCCCTGCCGGGCGGAGCACGCGGGCGGTGAGGGCCCCTTCCCCGTTGATTGTGCCGGCAAGGATCTCGTCGCCCGCTTGCTTCTCGACGGGGATCGATTCGCCCGTGAGCCACGACTGGTCGACGTTGGACGTGCCGGTGAGCACCTCGGCATCCAGCGGCACCCGAGCGCCGGGGCGGACGAGGATCGTTTCGTCGACCATGACGGCCTCGACGGCGACGGTGACCGGTTGATCGTTGCGTATCGCGACGGCCTCCTGGGGCGAGAGGTCGAGCAGGCGGCGGATGGCCCGCGAGGCTCGGCCCTTGGCACGCACTTCGAGGTACTTGCCCAGGGTGATGAAGGTGAGGATCATTCCGGCGTCCATGAAAGCCATGGTGGCATGATCTGAAACAATCCCCGCAGTCAGGGATTGGGCGAAATGAACCACGCCGCTGACGTAGGCGGCCCCGGTGCCGAGGGCGATGAGGGTGTCCATGTTGGCCGTCAGGTTTCGCGCACGCAGCAAGGCGCCGACGAAATAGGGCCACCCTACGTAGATCTGCAACACCGTGGCCAGCACGAACTGGGCGGAGATGAGGGGGAGTCCGGAAAGCAGACCGCTGAAGGCGAGGATCACCTCGACCGCCAGCAGAGCGGTGCCCACGACCAGCCGCCGGCGCCAGCCGGCACGCTCGCGCGATTCCTTCTCGATTTCGCGTGCACCCAGGTCTTCGTCAGGCCGGATCACTTCCACCCGGTACCCACCCTGGATGACCTTTTGGGCGAGTTGCTCGGCCGTGGTGCGATCGGGATCGAACTGGATCGACGCCCGCCCGCCGACCAGGTTGACGCGAACCCAGGTCACTCCTTCGACCTTTGAGACCGCGGCCTCAATCAGCGAGGCGCATCCGGCGCAGTGCATCCCCTGCACGTCGAGCAGCACGTGGTCGGTCTTCGGGTTGGGCGGATTGGCTAGGGTCGTCATCGGTTGACTGCTTCCTGCGGACCGGTGGCACATCGACAGCCGACGGCCACTCGAAGTCCTAATCATAATCGTAATCGTAATCTTAATCAGTTCTCGGTGGTACGGCAGGCCCAGTCTCTTGCTGGGGGCAATGCGTCCAAGAGTAGGGGGGGCCGGGAGGGGATTATGATCAAGATTACGATTAAGATTAAGACTCCGGATTCAATTATACACGGGTCATTCATCGACGCCCCGGCCCCCCGGTGGGTCGCTCCTGCCGGGTGCGACTGTGATTGAGCCGTTGGACACCACGACGCCCGGTAGGGGTGGCCCACGATTTGTCTGTGGACATTAAGGAGCCGCTTGAGTTCCGGACCCGAATCAGCGACGATGGTCGTTGACGAGACGCCTTCCTCGGCGGGAGAATACGTCTTCCTTCCTCGCTTACGCTTCGGGTTGGTATACGTTGTCAGGAACGGGCCATGAGCGTCAGTTTGAACCCGATCACGCAGCAGAAGCTCGACGAGTTCGAACGCCGCCGGCGGCGGCTGGTGCTGATTCGCGGCGTCTGTGCGGGCCTGGTCAGCTTTCTGCTGCTTATGACGTTGATCGCTGCCGCCGACTGGCTTTGGGTCCTGCCCGGCTCGGCTCGCTGGACAATGAGTCTGGCCGGCTACGCCGGAACCGGGCTCGTGGTCTGGCTCACCTGCCTGCGTCTCCTGGTTCACCTGCCGAGCCGCCGGGAGCTGGCCCGCTTCGTCGAAACCACTGAGCCCCGGCTTCGCGAGCAGTTGCTCTCGGCCATCGAACTCTGTGTCGACGACCCGGGCAGCCTCCACGATTCACCCGTCTTCCGCCAACTGCTTCAAGATCGCGTCGGCCGGCAGATGGAGTCGGTCGAGGTCACCTCGCTGCTGCCCTGGAAGCTCGTCGCCCGCTGGCTGACGGCCTCTCTGGCAATCGTGGCGGTCTTCTTCCTGCTGCTGGCCTTGCCGGGATTCCCCTTCCGGCAGTTGATGGCCCGTGCCGTCTTGCCGGGCGCCAATCTCGACCGCGTTTCCCGCGTTCAGGTGACAATCCTTCAGCCGGTTCCCCACTCGCTCACCATGCCTCGCGACGAGACGGTGGCCATCGTCGTTGAAATCTCCGGTGGAAATATCGATGAGGCCACGCTCGAAACCCGGACGCCGTCCGGCGAGGCCGTCCGCCAGCCGATGCGGGTTCACGGCCCCATGCAGTTTGCAGCCAACGTGGCCGTGGAAGAGGAAACCATCGACTACCGTATCCTCGCCGGCGATGCGGTCACGCGACGCTACACCATTCGTTCGCGGATGCGCCCCCACGTCGTGGCCTATCACAAGACGTATCGCCCTCCCGAATACGCCCGGCTCCCGGAGACGGCGATCACCGAATCCCACGGCGACTTGATCGCCTTGGAAGGCAGCGAGGCCGAGGTGGTGTTCGAACTGGATCAGCCGGTCTCGCAAGCGGAACTGCGGCTTCAACGCAGCGGCTCCGACGACCTCGATGTTGTCGCCCTGACGCAGGCAGAACCGCTCCGTTATCGAGCCGAATTGCCCATCACCGATCCCGGCATCTACACGGTCCATCTCGTGGCGGAAGAAACCGGATTCGACAATCCTTTCAGCCCGAAATCCGAAATTCGCCCCGAGCCCGACCTGATTCCGCGAGCCGGTTTCGTAGGCATCGACGATACCACGCTCCTCCTCCCGCCCAACGACATCCTCAGTCTCGCAGGCCTCGCCGAAGACGATCTCCCGCTGGCCGGCCTGGAGCAACAGTTCTCCGTGAACGGACGCGATTGGCAGTCGGTTCCCCTTTCCATCGCGGAGGATGCTCACGTAACGGTCGATTGGCAGTGGGACATGCTCGACCTGAATCTCAAGTCGGGAGACCAGGTGACCACCAAGCTGGTCGCCACCGATCGCAAAGGGAACGTGGGGGAGTCGATCCCGCTGCAAATCGTCATTTCCTCGCCCGATTTCGATCCCGATCGTCATGCAGTCATGCAGCGGAAGAGCGAAGTGTACGATCGGTTGGCCGCCATGGCGGAAGCCGTCGGGCAGCACTGCGATGCAGCCCAAAGCGTCCTCGCCCGCCTGCAAGAGGACACCGCGCTCAGCGAGATTCCTGAAACCGATCGGCTCGCCCTGCTCGATCTGGCACACAAGGTGCGAGAAGAGGCCGAACCCGTGGCAGGCCGCATCACCGAGTTGCTCCCCGCCATGCCGGCCGGAGTCGACGCCGAAGAACTCGAACTGGCCTCTCGCCTGCTTGCTCGCATCCAGTCCGACCACATGCGCGTGCCGGCAACCTACCTCGATCTGCCCCGGGATCCGCAGGAACCGGCGGTAATCGGCGACGACCTGAAGAAGATCGCCGCTGCCTTCCAGCAGGCGGCCGACGATGTCCGCGAGCTTCACCAGCGCTTCCGCCTGTTTCTGACGCATGACATCCTTGCGGCAGCCGCCGCCGATCTCGATGCCGTCGGGCAGTACCAGTCGCAGCTTCTTCAGTCGCCGGCCCAGCTTTCCTGGCAACGGCTTCTGCGTCAGGAAACGGTGGTCGCCACGCAGCTTCATGCCGTCGAACAACTGATTCGCGCGAATTCGCCGCGGCTCTATCCGCGACTCCAGGAGAGGATACTCGAACATCTCAACTGGATCAGCGAAAGACGCATCCGCCTGGAAGAACGGATGGAATCGGAAGACCAGTTGCCCGCCCTGCGCGAAGCGGCCCAGCGGCTGGCCGACGAACTTCCCGGCCGGCAGCAGATCGCCACGCCCGACAGCAGCCTGCCGCGCAACCTGGTCGACGCAAGACGTGAACTCGACAAACGCAGCGGCTCACTCCACGAACCGATCAAGCACCTCGCAGAAGTGGCGGCGACCGTCCAGTCGAGCACGGCCCGCCTTGCCAAGACGGAGGATTCGCGAGGAAGCCGCCAGTTGCAGGTATCGATCGAGCGGGCAGCCGGCCTGTCGAAGCGTCTCCAAGGCGACGGCTTCGAGCGCCTGTCGAACCGCCGGGCGGTCACGCAAGCCCGATCCGACGCCGACACGCAGTATGCCTCGGACGCCGGACTCACCCGCCGCGCTCTGGCTGGCGTGCTGAATCGGGCCACCCCGGAACCCGTTGAAGAATCGGAGATCCCCGAGATTTTCTGCCGGGTCGCCTCAGCCTACCGCGTCCTCGAGGCGGGCCACGGCGCCGTCCAACTCGACAAGGCGTTAGCCGATCTCCTGTCGCGAGAACGCTGGCAGTCGCAACAAGTCTGTGCACGGCTGGATCATCCCCGCCGCTGGGACGCATTCCAGAACGGTTGCGAGCAGGTCGCCGACGCCCTGAAAACGGCCGGGTACCCGGCAGAAATCGTGGGGATGATCAGCCATTTGCGCTCGAGCCCTTCGGCAAACGAGGCGGGGGCCAGGATCAGTGTGCGCCGCAGGCGGCGCGACCAGCTTGTGTCTGCCGCCCATGAACTGGCGGAGATGAAGGTGGACCTTGACGCCACGCTGAAAGAGATCGAGCCCATCATGGCCGAAGCCCGGGCTGTGCTGGCCCGATACGTCCCGACCTTGCCGCAGATGGCTCGCCAGGCCGCCGAGGAGGTTCGCCAGTTGGAGGAACAGACCGAGGCCACCGCCGACAGCCTGGCCGTGGCAGAACCTCAAGCGGCAAGCCAGCAGATGGACCGCGTCGAACAGCGTCAGGACGAGATCAACCGGCAACTGGATGATCTGCTCGACGCGCTCGCCGAAGACGCCGACCAGCAGGATCTGCTGACGGACGAGGGGCGCGAGCGGGCACGCGACGCCGACGACAGTACGCAGATGCTCCAGGAGCCGGCCGCCCAGATGAACCGGGCCATGGACCAAGCGGCCGCCGCACCCCAGCCCGACGAGCAGGCCCGCGATCTGTCTCGAGCGGCCGACCAGCAGGAGCGGACGGCCGATGTCCTCGACAAAATCGCCGAGCACTACGAACGTCTGGAGTCGGGCGCCGACGTCGCGGAGACGCGCCAGGCCTTGCGTCAGGCGGAACGCGACATGGGCATTGCCCGGCAGATGGATCAGCAATACGACGACGCCCGGCAACTCGCCGAAATGGCTGCCAAGAGTCCCGAGGACTTGATGGCCGAGTTGGAGGCGGAACTGGCTCGGAACCCCGTCATGCAGGACGCCCTGTCGGAGATCAGCCGGGACGCCCTCGCTCAAGCCAGGAACTCTCTCCAGCATTCGGCCGAGCGCGAAGCCGACATGGAACGGTCGGTAGAACAGTCCGATCAGGATTTCCAGGAAAAGAAGCGGGTGTTGGCGGAGGAGCTGAGCGAGATCGGTCGCGCGGCGTCGTCTCTGGCTAGCCGGCAGGTGAACCAGGCGGAATCGTTTGCGTCGCGGGGGAAGGATGAGCAGGCACGCAACCTGCTCAGGACGGCACGCGAACAACTGGATCGCGAAGTCGCCCGGGCGAGAGACACCGATCCAAGAGCCGCCCTGGACGATCTCCTCGAAACGGCCCGTCGCACGGCCGAACAAGCCCAACAGGCTGCTCAACTGCTTCGCCAGGGCGAGCAGTCGACCGCCAAGACGAAGGACGAGAACATTCCCGGCGACGAACAACGGCGCGCCGAATACCAGCGCAGTTTCGAGGACGACCAGAAACAGTTCCACGAGCAGGTGCTCCGCGACGCCCGCGGGCGGGCACGAGAACTTGCACAGAACCAGCAGAGAACAGAAGAACAGGTCAAGGCCAGGCAACGCGATCTGCAGAAGACGCAGCAAGACGTTGACCGCAAACAGGAATCACTCAACCGCGATCCGCAAAGCCAGTCTGCCCAGCGGTCGTTGCAGGAAGCCGAGGCTCGCCGCAACCAGTTGCAGCGAGAACTCGATCGAGCCCAACGAACCAGCGAGCGTGCCAAGCAACGACGCGACGAGGCCGATAAGGTGGTTGAACAACTGGAGAAGAAAGAGCTTCAGCCGCTCAGTGCCCCCAACCCGGCCGCCGAGTTGGCCAATCGGTATGCCGGCGAGTCCGCCGAACAGGTCGAACAGATGGCCAACCGGGCTCGGCAACTTGCCCAACGACCCGATTGGGCCTACCGGCTGACTCCGCCATCGAACGAACTCAACGAATCGCGGCAGCGCCAGGCGGAGATCGGCGTCGACGTGGAACAGGCCGGCGAAGACGTCGCCCGGGCGGCCCGGCACGAAGCTCGACTCGACAAGCCCGAACTTGCCGAGCGTCTGGCAGAGCGAGCCCAAGACATCGGCGACGTTGCCGAGGGCGAAGTGGCTCAGTCGGAACAGGAACTCGACGAAGCCGCCCGGGAGGCCGAGCCGGAGAACGGACCTCAACAGGGCAACCGCCAGGCCATGGAGGCCCACGCATCGATCGGAGAAGCTGAACGGGCCATTTCCCGTCAGGCCGAGGCCCTGGACGCTGCGCTCAGCCCGCCCGAAGCGGCGTCGCAAACGGCGGCCGCGGATCAGCCGGCGGGTGAGTCGCAGGCTTCGCAAACAGGCTCCACCGCCCCGCCAGCCACGCCGGAGCAGGCCGCTCGTGCCCAGATGCTCGCTCGCACGCTCGACGAGTTAGACCAGGCCTTGGCCGATTCGCAAGCGTCCCCAGGCTCGCCGGCAACTCCGCAACCTGCCCCGTCAACGCTGGCCGGAGCGGCACAGGCCCAGGCGACCCGCATGGCTCAGGCTCGCATGCAGGCGAGAATGGCCGCCCAGATGCCGGGTCGTGAAGGCGGCGAAGAGTCGCAACAAGGAGCGGCCCTTGTCGGCCAGGGCGGCTCCGATGCCGCCTTGCAGCCTGTCGCCCGGGCCGGCGACGACTGGGGCAAGCTCCGCGACAAATCGGCCGAAGACACCGTCGCCCGCGGCGCCGACGCCTTTTCGGCCGAATACCGCAAGCAGGTCGAAACCTATTTCCGAGTCATCGCAGAACGAGCTCGAACCAAGAAATGACCTTCAACCGTTCGATTTCAACCCAATACCGACCCGAAGCGCAAGCGAGGACAAAGAACCCTCCACCCTTCTCCTCGCTGATGCTCCCCTCGCTCGCTCTCCTCATCGCAGTTTCGTCAACCGCCGCCCGCTCACAAGACGACGCCGGGCTCAACGACGACGTGTCCGCTCCAACCACGACCCCCTTCCAAAAGGACCTCACTGACTCCGCCGTCGACAAAGCCGTCAACTACCTGGTCAGCCAGCAGCGTTCCAACGGCGCAATCACCGACAAATCGCACGAAACGACCATGACCTCGCTTGCCATCATGGCGATGGCCGGCGTGGGCGTGCAGCCGAGCGACTCCGACGCACGCGGGCATGCCATGCGCAGTGCCCTGGCCTTTGTGCTGCAAGACGATCGCCAGGACGACAAGGGCTACTTCGGCCGCCGCGACGGCTCCCGCATGTACGGCCACGGCATCACCACGCTCATGCTCGCCGAGATGCTCGGCATGGGAGTCGACGCCGAACAGGACCGCCAGATCCACGACCGCTGCCAACGGGCCATTGACCTGATCCTCAACTCGCAGAACGTCAAGAAATCGATCCAGTATCGCGGCGGCTGGCGCTACAATCCCGAGGATCGCGACGCCGACCTCTCCGTAACGATCTGGCAGTTGATGGCCCTGCGCTCGGCGAAGAACGACGGCCTTCAGGTGCCGTCCGCCGCTATCCGCGACGCCGTAGAGTACCTCAAGCGCTCCTATGCGTCAACGATCGACAGCAACGGCATGCCCGACAAGCGTGCCAGCGGCTTCTGCTACACACCCACGGGCCGCAGCCCAACCTACACGATGACCTCCGCCGGCCTGCTGGCGATGCAGGTCTGCGGCGAGTACGAATCGCCCCTGGTGGCGGGCGCCGCCGACTGGCTGCTCGAACATCCGCCCAAATGGAAGGAGCACTTCTTCTTCTACGGCACGTACTACTACGCCCAAGGCATGTACCAGCGCGGGGGCGATCATGCGGAAACCGCCCAGCGGCTCGTGCAGGAGATCCTCCTCGACAAGCAACAGAACGACGGCTCCTGGCAGGCGGAAAGCGGCCAGGAAAGCGGCGTCGGCAAAGTCTACTCCACCTCGCTGGCGGTGCTCAGCCTCTCCGTCAAGTACCACTACCTGCCGATCTATCAGCGCTGACGGCGAGTATGGGAATCGCCCAGATCCTGGCGTGCCGCCTCGGCCAGACCGCCCAGGTAGAGGACCACCTTCTCGTTCTCTTTCGCCAGATTCCGGGTCTCGCCGGGATCCTCGTCGAGGTCGAACAGGCTCAGGCCGATGCGTTCCCAGGTGGTCGGTATCGGTTCGCCTTCGCTGGCGGGTGTGTCGGATAGAGCGACGTAGCCGTGGGGGAAATGGAGTTTCCACCGCCCGCTGCGAATCGCGTGTAACGCTCCGCCGGAGTAGTAACAGAAATACTTGTGCGGGCTGGTGGCGGCCGTGGGAAGGGTCAGCACGGGCCAGATGTCCCGGCCGTCGAGGTTCGTTTCGGGAGGCAAGTCGGCCCCGATCTGCCGGGCGACGGTGGGCAGCAGGTCGAAATTGGCGACGAGTTCGTCGGAGACGATTGCCGAGGGGATCTTGCCCGTCCAGCGGACGAGGCAGGGCACGCGCATTCCGCCTTCGAAGGTCGACCCTTTCCCGCCGCGAAGCCCGCCGGCCGAACCGGCCTGGTCGCCATATTCCAGGGCGGGGCCGTTGTCGGATGTGAAGACGACCAGGGTCTCCGTGTCGAGCCCTGCACCGGCCAGTGCGGCAAGGATTTCGCCGACCGACCAGTCGAGCTCCGCCACCACGTCGCCGAACAGCCCCCGCCCGGTCGTTCCGGCAAACTTCTCCGAGACTGCCAGAGGCACTTCCGGCATGGGATAGGCGACACAGAGCAAAAACCGTCGCTCGGCGTTATCGCGGATGAAGTCGACGGCCCTCTCGGTCAGGTCCGCGGTGAAGTGGGCCATGTCGGGGTTGTGACCGACGAGAAGATCGCCGTCGTAGATCGGCAGGTTGGGATGCAGCGACGGTCCTTCAGGCGAGTGCAGGGGGCGAAGATTGTGCGAGAAGGGAATTCCGTAGAACTGATCGAACCCTTGCCGGGCGGGCAGGAACTCGGCACGGCTGCCGAGATGCCATTTGCCGAACAGGGCCGTCCTGTAGCCTATTGCCTTGGCCAGTTCTGCCAGGGTGACCCGCTCGGGAGCGAGGCCTTCTTCCGATTCGGCTCCGAGATCCCCGGCCAGGCCGACCCGGCACGGATAGCAGCCGGTCCAGAGGGCGGCTCGCGAGGCGGAACACACCGACGCGGCGCTGTAGAAGTTGGACAACCGCACGCCTTCCTGGGCCAGCCGATCCAGGTTGGGAGTCTTGAGGCCCTGGGCGCCGTAGCAACCGAGATCGCCGTAGCCAAGATCATCTGCGACCAACAGCAAGACGTTTGGCGCCGCCGCCGCGGCGCCGCCGCTTGGCAACAACGCCGCCGCCAGCAGGCAACACAACGGCAGCCCGCGAGTGCAGCGACAAAACGGTCCGACGCCATCCCGGACGTTCATCGATCCCTCCCCAAGTCAGTCACTAACCCCAAAAACCAGACGCGTATGTCACGCGTCGTTGACGTTGGATGCCTCCTCCGTTTCGCTGCGGTCGCCGGCGCCGCTCGTTGAGTCGTGCCGGCGGAAGGACACAACGGCCCCTGCCGCAAGCACGATGATTCCGAGCATGGCCGGTTCTCGATAGCGTATCGATCCGATGAATATCATGTGGAGCAGGGTCAGGTACAACGCCGGAAGGAAGCACAGGATGTACGGCCAACCGCGGCGCAACGCCTGACAGGCTCCCAGCAGCCCCAAGAGCAGCAACGGAAGGTAAGTGGCGGCGACCGCCAGCCGGACGGCCGGACGGGAAAAGGCCGGCTCGTTGGGCCAGGCGTTCCAAATCCTGGCGAACTTCACGGCCGCCAGTCGCAGGACGTCGCCGGGATGCTGCTTCGCCCAGTCCATTGCAGCATCGCGCATTCTACGATCCAAGCGATACTCGAAAGTGTCCGTTGTGTCAACCAGGCCGTCCGCCTCGGCCTGCCGCTCCTGGGCCAGGAACTCGGGAACGTAGGACATGTCGCTCGCGCCGGTCGCCATCGGATTCCAACCGTCGTAAAGACTGGCGCCCACTTGGAGCGTGGTCGGAACGAAATGCCCGGTGACCTGGGCGTTGCGGATCCACCAAGGTGTCATTCCAAAGATCAACCCGGCCATCACGCCCGCGGCAATCAGGGCCTCTCTCGCTCTCTGCCGGCTCAAAATGAGCCCCACGACGATCGCAAACGGCATGAACAGGAGCCAACTGGGCCGGACAAGGGTGACGGCCGCTCCGAGCACCCCCGTGCCAAAGGCAAGAAGGAGAGCGATACCTTTCTTGTCGGCCTGCGAGGCGAGCGTCCAGAGCAGGAGTTGAAATGGTATCAGAGCGCAGAAGGGGGCCTCCGAGAGAATCGGCACGCTGAGCGCGATCAGACCCGGGTAGACGGCCGTCGCCAAGGCTGCAAGGTTCGCGGCGCGCACTCCATACAACCGTTTTGCCAGAAGCCAGACGCCCAGGACGGCGAAGGTTCCGAACAGGACCGACAGGACCCTCGCCGGCATCACCGGCGGGTTGTCGCCGAATACCAGGAAGATCGGTGCGAGCATGACGGGGTAGCCGGGAGTCCGGAAGATCCTGGGGCCGCTGGGGCCGTACTCGTAGGGTTCGCCGCGAGCGACGGTCTGGGCGAGCACCCAATAGCCCTCGCTGTCGCCGAAGTGGAACCCGTCTTGAGCGAACGTCGCTTCCCAATAGAACGCCGCCCCCAACCGCAGTGCAAACGCGAGGCACAATGCCAACCAGAGCCAACGCGTCCCGCGAAGTCGGGCCGGCATGTTCGTTTTGCTTGGCATTGCAGGGGCCATATCGAAAACGGATTCAGCAAGGATACGAAAGGTGAGCGGAGAACTTCGGTCGGAACCGTTAGAGGCTCCGAAACGCCGCTCAATTATCCAAATCTACGTCCCGGCGGGCTTCTTGTCAGTCGCGAGGCCCGTTGTGGATGTCTGTTTCCCGGCTTCGCTTGTATGTTACTTGGCGTGGTTGTGAGGGCTGGATATTCTACATATAATGGGGCATGTAGCGTTGTCGCCATCTACCCCGCGGGGTCCTCTGGTCCTTTAGAGGGGATTGTGTTGGGGCGGTCGGCGTCGGCCTGGTAGTCTAGTGCAAGGTTTCGTTTGGGACGGTCGGCATGCCCGAGAGACATTACGGCTACGGTCCGTGGGAGTACCGCCACATGTGCAAGTCATGTGGTCACGCCGTCAAGCCACCGAAACACGAGGTCCCATGCAGCCTTTGCGGGGGCGATTTCGGGGTCAAGACCTCGATGCGGAAAGTGTATCTGGAGCCTGAGAAACCGTCCGAGGCGGTCGAAGTCGAATACGAGTTGGAGCCGACCTTCTGGGACAGAATCAAATCGTTGCTTGGAATCAGGGTCGAGCAACGTACGGCTGTTCGCCGTGAACAAAAACGGGCCACCCGGCGCTGGCGCTGGCAGACCCACGCGGAAGTCGAGGAAGAGTCGGGGGTCATGCGTCACGACGAGTTCTTTAGCTGAACGGCCAGACGGGGGCTTTGGAACAGCCATCTTTTTCCGTTGGTAGCAACCGTCTTCTCGTCGATTGATCGCCCTCCCTCTTTCGGGTGAATCTGTTTCCCGAGAATTGACTGCATTCCGCTTGGCAGAATCCACCGGAGAGCGTATTCTGTCGGTCAGGTGGAGTTTCCAATCAATTCTCTTTGTGAGGGGGACTCAGCGATGTTTCGCAGAGGCGGTTTGGTGTTGGCGGGTGTGGGGTTGATGCTGTGGCTGGTGCCCGCGGCGATGGCCGGGAACCTGAAGGTGGACCAGCACATCTCGGGCGTGGAGAAGTTCGATCCCAAGGCCGAGACGGTGCGGTTCTTCGAAGGAATCGATGCGGGACAGATCGAAGTTCGCGTGACGGCCGAAGGGGCGAATCAATGCCGCTTCCGCATCACGAACACGACGGAACAACCACTCAACGTGGTGATGCCCGAGGCATTCGCAGTCGTGCCGGTGACGTTGGCCGACGGGCCGGATGAACCGATCATGATCGAGGATGAGGAGGAGTTGCCGCCGCCGGAAGGCGACGAGCCTCCTCCGCCCGAGGGCGACGATTGGCCGCCCGAGGATCCGCAGAAGTTGGGAATCGGCTGTCCGTACGCGGACGGATCGGAGATCCACACGTTCTGCTTCGTGCCGAAGCGTGCAGCGCTCCTGCAGCTTCGCAGCGTGTGCCTGGAGCACGACCGTCCCGGTCCGAGTCCCAAGCACCACTATGAAGTCCGGCCGATGGATCAGGTGACCAACATCAAGGGTGTCTACGAAATCTGTTCCATGATGGGGCGAGGAGAGATCGACCATCAAGTGGCCCAGGTTGCGGCCTGGCATCTGAACAACCAGATCACCTGGCGTCAACTGTGGGACGAGTCGCAAAACGGACCGGCCGGGTTCGGGCCTCGCACCGGGATGACGCCTCGGCAGTTGTTCGAAGCGATCGAAGCGGTGGAAAAGGCCGTCCAGCAGTCGTGGGGCAAAGTGACGGGCATCAGGCGTTCGCCCAAGAGCGTCGGTTGAACCACAGTTGTGGAAATCGCCGACAACACGACAGTCAAGGATTCGACGGTCCTAATTGGACAGCGCCACTTTGAGCAGTCGTTAGTAATCGCAACTTCGTGAAGGTTGCTCGTTTAACGCCCAGCCGAAGGCGCCGGCTTCCGTAGTGCGGCCGGCGCCTTCGGCTGGGCGTTAAACGACTGCACTGCAGCGGGTTCAGGTTCTCAGGCTGTGCCGAAGTGACGCTGTCCAACTAAGCCGTCCGGCCCGCCTATGGTCCTGCCTCAGATGAACCGAATGGTCATCGGATAGCGGTAGGCGATACCCTGCTGTGCCTTGATAGCGGCGATGATCGAGGCGACGACGTCGAAGACGATCACAACCGGCAAGAGCACGAATCCCACGACGGCCAGGATCAGCACGCCGCTGATAATCGCATAGAGCGTGATCGTGAGTTGGAAATTGATCGCTTCTTTGGCCTGGTCGTCGACGAAGGGCATCTTGTCGCGGTTCATGAGCCAAATGGCAAGCGGAGCGATAATGTTTCCGAAGGGAATCCCGACATAGGGGAGCAGGCCGGAAAGGTGCGCGGCCAGCGCCCACGTCGTCTGCTCTTTGCTGGCGACAGACTGCGACTCAAAAGCTGGGGATTGCTGCTGGTAGTCCATGGCGTTCTCCTGTGCGCGGGGAGTACCTCATGCTTTGTCAGAGAGGTATTCGTTGGCGGGCCGGGAATATTTCCCTGCCGACCCTGCCTGCCCTGCAAGGGCATCGCTCGGGCAAGGCGTTGCGGCTGCTGGCGGCGCCGAAGGGGCGGGGCCGTCAGGTGTCGCTGGTTTAGTTGTCAAAGAACGTGGTTGGAGGCGGGTCAGCAGAGGGGGTGACCGGGTCAGATGGTATTTCTTGTGGCGAAATGGTTGCGGTCGGTGTTGTCGGTTGGTGCACTTGTCGATCGATTGCTCCATCGAACGGCGCCAGTTATCATGTTGCGGCATAATGGTTTACGGCGTCGTCGGGCGCGCAGAATCATTTTGACTACCATGCAAAAGGGGGGGGTCGGCGATTGGCTGTCTTTTCGCTAAGTGCTTGTGGTTATGGGAGTTGGGGCGATTGTCTGGGCGGTCGTCGGTGAGGTGGTGAGCAATTACGGTGAAAAAACCGGCCGGTGCAGGTGGTGGACGGGGAAGAGAACCGGGGAACGCTGATCGACGGTAATCGACGCTGATCTTGTGAGGCTGGAGTTGGTCAACGGGGAGCGAGTTTTGCCAATAAATAGGTTGGCGGTCGCTTCTGGCGCGGCTGAGTGGGGTCAACTTTTCCTCGATTTCACGTTTTCTGACACTTACGGCTCGAAAGAGGGGTCTGAATCCTGTGGGAAACCACGCAATGAAAGACAGGAGAAGGTTCCGCGGTGCGAGCTGGGGGTATTCGGCAAGGGAATGGAGGACACGGGAATTGCCATGGGCGGGCGAGAGGTATGGGGGTAGTTTAATTTATGTACATTAGTATACATATCTGGCGAGGGAAGTCAATACTTGAATTGAACAGGTGGGAAGATTTCTTGGGGGGGCGGGGTGTTTTGAACATGAGGTCGCAGAGGGAACGGAGAGGGGAGTGCAGGCAGGGGAATTGCCTGGGCAGGGGAATGACGGCTGGCGCGAAGCTGTGGAAGGTCTGGAGGATCACAAGTCGGGCGTGGGGTGCGTGGAGCTGGTTGTGTCGCTGCTGGATGGGGGGAAAGAGGGAGTGGCGACGGGTTTGTTCGGCGCGATGGCATGCGGCGATGGGGAAGAGAGGGGCGTCCGGGGCGGGTGGAGGGTGGGTCGGTGTGGCGGAGCGAGGCGAGTTCACGAAGGTCGACTTGTCGCACAGGACACGCCCTCCTTGGTCAACTTGGCGACTTGGTCTGGGTGCGACCGAACGCACGATGTGCAACTTGCCAATTGCCGCTCGATTCCGAGCAGACATGCGACCAGAAAGCCAGCCTACAGTGGCCGCTTCATGTACTGGACGACTTCACCGTAGTCACCACCTTCGATCGCTTCGGTCGTCGTATGAGTGATGTCCTCCAATTGCCCAAGCTTGCTGGTCCACTTTCCGTCCGGCAGTTGCCGCGCCGCATGCGTGTACATCATCGTGGAACCATAGAGGGCAAGCTTTTCGAAGCCTTCTTCCCGGACGCCGTCGTCGCACTCTTCGTAACCAAGGGACCTGAACGCTTCAACGACGTTACCGATTCCATGATCATCACGTGAAGAGTCAACCGGCCAGAACACGCCCGGCTGCCACCAACGTTCCGTGTTACAGGCTGCCCAGGCGATGCAGTTGTACCTGACCGTTCTCGGGCTGGTTACTTCGTGATTCTCGCCGGTCAAGTTGGGGAACAGATCCGTTAGATTCATTCTGCCAGCAGACCTCTATCACGCCCCCACTGGACCCACACACGGGCCGACGCCTCGACGTCACCGGCGTCGCTCTCGGAAACCGGGTTCTCGTCCGTAATGGCCTCCAGCGCCCAGAACCAATGATCCGGTTCCTTCTCCAGTTCTGACAAGATCAGAGGAACAACGTCGGGCCCCATGCCTATGATTTTCTGATAGGAGAACACCAGCGCGATTTGCGCCGTATTGGACAAGTGCCGTGTCTTCGATTTCCAGTCGTCCCGAAGTTCACGAAAACGCTCGTGGATGGACTCGGCCGCCTGTGTGGAAGACATTCTGTTGGACCTCCATGATGGCCTGGTTTCCGCCCCCTGCCGTGCAGGTAGCGGCATGATTCGGTTTGCCAACGCGAGCAAAGGGCAATTTGCAGCCGAAGGAACTGTAAGGTTACACGAGTCTCAAAACCGCAGGAATACCAGCTTCACAATAGCAGAGCGTGAGAGCAGATAGCATCGGCGGTCTCAGGCAGCGATCAGCAAGAGCGTGATACCTGACTCGTGCCGCGTCACGACTAGAATTCGGGTAGGCTTCGCCATAAGGTATTCTGCCAAAGGCAATTTCGGACGTCAGGACCGGAAAATCAGGTTGTGACGCTGCAACAGCAGGAGGAGCGGGACTGCACCAAGGGGCCGCCACTGCGCTTCCAACAATCGGTATGAACATGAGCCGGGCTACCCTCCTGTTGGGGGAATGATTCGCGTTCGAGGGTGTCTCATTCGCGCCCGGTTTTCACGAGTTCTTGGGACGTTGATTTTTGAGACGGGTATTTGGGACTCGCCGGGCCGGAGTTACGGTTGGAGACCGAAGAGGAACGCCATGCATCGGCAATGGAAGGTATGATGGGATTCCACACAGACGGTCAAATGGGTTAACCTGAATGACGGCGGGGGATACCTTGAGTGAAATCTGGGTGTCTCAGCCCGGTTCGCCAAGCCAACGCCCGCCGTCATGCCAGCTGCAGGTGGAAATTAGAGATTGCATGCACTTGGTCATGACGATAATATCCCATACAAGCCAATCGCAGGTGGGGGATTTGAGTGACAAGCATGAAGGCAACTCTCCTTTGCGTCACCGTACTAGCTCTTGCGTTTCTATGCACTGGCTGCAAGATGGCTGAATCGTTTGTTGCGGTTGAAGCCGACAGGCTGGGCCGGCAACATTCGACCGATCCCAGTGCGCAAGCACGGTGGGACAACGAGGCACGCTATACCGGGTACGGTCTTTCGCCTAGCATGCGTTGAGTCCTCGACGATCTAGAGGGGCATTGTGGCTCCTGTTGCCCCATCGGCCAGATCGATCCGCGGGGGCGGTAGTGTGCTCGATCGGGTCGGACTAAAGGGGGTCGCCCAGATTCATTCCGGGGTCACACGCCGATTTTGGAATGCTTGGGAATGCGAATCACAGGCGAAGTGGCAGAACGTTTGACAGGGCCAGTAACCCGTGTCCAAACCGTCCGGCGGGTGACGAATTGTCCCAACTACCCGTCGACCTTGGAACTCGCCAAAATACCACCGATTTCTGGGAACGATCTGCCCGCGTTTCTGCCCGTCTACAACCTACACGAGTCGGCCCCTCCAAAGAGTCAAAGGGCAATCTGGCAAGAGTTCGAGGACGCCGCGATCTATGGAGTTTGCGAGTCTGAGCAAATCCGATTGGTGTTGTCAGACTGATGGCGAGAAACGGTCCCGACTGCGCCGGTCACGTCGACCTGAGCAACGACGGGAGCGTTGAGCGTGGGCTGGGACGTTGTCGCGAACGGTCGGAGGTAGAAGGAGCTAGATACGGGAAGAGAACAACACAGAGGCACAGAGGGCACGGAGAAAGAGGAGAGGAAGGGGTGGGGGCAATCGAAGAGCGGCGACGAGTCGCACGCACTCCAAATACACTGGTCGTCGCGAGGGCTTCAGCATAGCCCGAGAAGCCTTGTGGGACCCGGTGTTGACACAAGCCGGAAGTGTCAGGAGTGATTAGAGTCTTTGTGCTGGACTTGTGCGCATGGTGCGCGCATGTTTGTGAAGACTGGGTTGCGGGCTTGCCCCGCTTTGGGATCACGAACGGCTTCCTCGGCCTTGATCGTAACCTTGCCAACTGCTGTCACAGCTTCGTAACCCGAAGCGTAAGTGAGGCAAGATGTTACCCTCCTCGCTTACGCTTCGGGTTACGATTGGTTCGGCAGGCTTATGATCAAGGCCGGCTCCCTCAGCAGAAATTCCGGCTTTTCGCCGCCAACTCCGTGAGCCGGCCGGAGAGGTCTTCCAGATAGGATGCCAGCACGTGGATCACTCGTCCCTCGCGTTGCAGCCGGCCGCGGACGAGCAGGATATTGGCTCGTAGGGCGACGTTGCGGAATCGCTTCCACACGTCGGGGCGGATGATCAGATTGGCTACACCGGTTTCGTCTTCCAAGGTGACGAAGGTGATTCCCTTGGCGGTGCCCGGGCGCTGGCGAACGAGGACCACTCCCGCCACGGCGACGGGACGATTCTTGGGCAAGACGCGGAGGTCGTCGGCCCGGGCGATCTTCAACTCGTCCAGGGCCGGTCGCAGGAAGCCGATCGGGTGCCGGCCTAACGTCATTCCCAAGGTGCGATAGTCGGCCAGCATTTCTTCGACCGGCTGGATCTCGGGAAGAGTGGTCGCTTGTTCCGGCGCGGCAGGCAAGTTATCGAAAAGGGGCAGCTCTTTCTTGTCCTGCCCGAGAGCGTGCCAAAGGGCGTCGCGGCGGTTCAATCCAAACGACTTGAAGGCCCCCGCCTTGGCAAGCCGTGTGGCGACCGCCCGGCTCAAGCCCGTCCGGCGTGTGAATTCTTCCATCGAACCGAAGGGGCCGTCGGTTCGGGCTTGCTCGATCGCCTCCGCGTGCGTCTGCGACATGCCGCGGAGAAGTCGCATTCCGAGACGGAGTGCGAGATGGAACATGCCAGGAGAGTTTACCGCCCCTTCAGGGCACATAGGATCTCTTGAATCCATCCCCGGGGCGATGCCCCGGGCTGATATGTCGCTGTCCCTTTGGGGCGAATTGGATCGGATGACTTCCAGCGTGCAGTCCCAGTGGCTGTGATTGACGTCGACCGGCCGGACCTCGACGCCGTGGTCGCGAGCGTTGCGAATCAACTGGGCCGGGGCGTAGAAGCCCATCGGCTGGCTGTTGAGCACCGCGGCCGTGAAGGCGGCCTGGTGGTGATACTTGAGCCAGCACGAGACGTAGACCAGCAGGGCAAAACTGGCGGCGTGGGACTCGGGGAAGCCGTAGTCGCCGAATCCGCGAATCTGCTGAAAGATGGCCTCGGCATACTCCTGGCTGAAACCGTTCGACCGCATTCCCTCGATCAACTTGCGGCGAAATTCATCGATCACTCCAGGCCGGCGCCAGGCGCCCATGGCCCGGCGCAATTGATCCGCTTCGCCGGGCGTGAAGCCGGCCGCCACGACGGCCAGACGCATCGCCTGTTCCTGGAAGAGCGGCACGCCCAGCGTCTTTTCCAGCACTTCCCGGACCGCATCGTTGGGAAAAGAGACGGGTTCTTCGCCGTTTCGCCGCCGCAGGTAGGGATGGACCATGTTGCCCTGGATCGGCCCGGGGCGGACGATGGCCACCTCGATCACCAGGTCGTAGAAGCAGCGGGGCTTGAGCCGGGGGAGCATGCTCATCTGGGCCCGGCTTTCGATCTGGAAGACGCCCATCGTGTCGGCCTTGCGGATCATGGCGTAAACCTGCGGATCTTCCGGCGGCACGGTCGCCAGCGTGAGCCGCTCGCCCGTGTGCTGCTCGATCAGGCCGAAGCACTTGCGGATGGCCGTCAGCATGCCCAGGGCCAGACAGTCGACTTTGAGGATGCCGAGTTCGTCCAGATCGTCTTTGTTCCATTGGATGACGGTCCGGTCGGGCATGGCGGCGTTCTCGATCGGCACCATCTCGCACAGGGGGCCCTGAGTCATGACCATCCCGCCGGTGTGCTGGGAAAGGTGCCGGGGGAAGCCGACCAGTTGATCGACGAGTTCCACAAGCTGCCGGCCGACCAGCGAGTCGGGATCGATTCCCGCCTCGCGGCAGCGCTGGGCCATTTCCGGTTCGGTACTGAAGTGCTCGATCCGCTTGGCGAGGTTGTCGACCCGGTCGAGAGACAGCCCCAGGGCCTTGCCCACGTCGCGCACGGCCGAGCGGGGCCGGTAGGTGATCACCTCGGCGGTCATGCCGGCCCGTTCGCGGCCGTACTTGTCGTACAGGTATTGCAGCACCTCTTCACGCCGTTCGTGTTCGAAATCGACGTCGATGTCGGGTGCCTCGTTGCGCTCGCGGCTGACGAACCGCTCGAAAAGCAGGTCGACCCGATCGGGATCGACGGCCGTCACGCCCAGGCAATAGCAGACGGCCGAGTTGGCGGCCGAGCCTCGGCCCTGGCAGAGAATCCCCCGGCTGCGTGCGAAGCGGACCAGGTCCCAGACGGTGAGAAAGTAGGCCTCGTAGTGGAGTTCCTCGATCAGGTCGAGTTCATGCCGGAGCAAGCGGCAAACCTTGTCGGGGATGCCGCCGGGGTAACGCTTCTTCGCCCCGGCCCAGGTGAGGTGCCGCAGGTGTTCGTTCGGCGTTTGGCCCGCGGGCGCGAGTTCTTCGGGGTATTCGTAACGGAGCTGGTCGAGGGAGAAATCGATGCGGTCGGCGATTTCAAGGGTGCGACGGAGGGCGCCGGGGGCGTCGGCGAATTGGGCCTCCATCTGCTCGGGCGATTTCAGGTAACGTTCGGCATTGGCAAACAGGTGCTCGGTCACCTCGGCCACGGTGGCATGATGACGCACGGCCGTCAGAACGTCTTGAAGGGCCTGCCGCTCGGCCACGTGGTAGCGAACCGCGCCGGTGGCGACCAAGGGAACGCCTGCCTTGCGGGCAACGTCCGACAGCTCTGCGAGCCGGCGGCGGTCGTCGGGGCCGTAGTGGAGCGAAGCGGCCAGGTAGCAGCGGCCGCCGAACAGGTTGTGATAGTCGTTCAAGTCGCGGCGAAAGCGGGAAGTGATTTTCGGTTCGGGAATCATGCAGGCCAGCAGGCCGTCGGCACGGCCGGCAAGGTCGTCGAACCGCAGCAGGCACTCGCCCTTCTCGGCCCGACGCCGACCTTCGGTGATCAACCGGCAGAGGCGGCCGTAGGCGGCCCGATCAGTCGGCAGGAGAACGATGGTTGCCGCATCTTCAAGAACGATTTCCGCCCCCACAAGCAGCTTGATTCCGGTCTCCTTGGCGGCCGTATGGGCCCGGACCACGCCGGCGAGGGAATTTCGATCGGTGATGGCAATCGCCCGGTATTCCAACTCCGCGGCTTGGTGAACCAGTTCTTCTGGATGCGAAGCTGCTTCGAGGAAGGAGAAATTCGATTTAGCGTAGATTTCGGCAAAAGGCATAGGATTCAAATCACCGCGAAGCGGTTAAAGTCTTAGTTCGTGATTTGTGCGCATGGTGCGCTCATGTGTTTGTGAAGGTTGGATTACGGGCTTGCGCCACTTTGAGAGTCGGTTATTGAAATGGGCGAGGCAACGCCGTATTTCACGTTTGCTTTGCGAACAGTACGCCGAAGGCGTTGAATCCCAAAGCCCGGCGTCGCGCAGCGCACGCTGGGTAGGAAAGGCGAGTTCCTTCTGTACCCCGAAGGGGTTCCATAATTCAATCCCACGCATACCGTTCATCGATTTTGATTCCGTATTTTCGGCATAGTCGCCGAAACTCGTCTTGAAACGTTTCTCGTTTATGGTGCTCAGATTGATTCGTGATGTATTGTTTGAGAGCATCAACATGGGATGGGCTCACCGAGAAGGCCCCATAACCCTCCTGCCAATGAAACGCGGAGAGCCTCCGGTCTTCTGTCTTGACCCATTTCGAAGATTCACGTTTCAACTCTCGAATCAACGTGGCGACATCCAACGTTTTGGACAACCGACAGAGCAGGTGCACGTGATCTTCCACGCCGCCCGTGATCAATGATGGCGAGCTCTGGTTTTTGCAGATTCCCACAAGGTATGCATGCATTTGCTCGCGGAGGCCGATATCGCGCAGAAAGGGCTGACGGTTCTTGGTGGAAAACACAAGGTGTACGTAGATCTGGACGAGGGATTGCGACATGATTCGCCTCGTTTTGTTAAACCCCTTCGGGGTATAGGGTTGCGCGTCTATCGTATCCCAGCGTGCGCTGCGCGACGCCGGGCTTTGGGATTTAACGCCTTCGGCGTATGTGTTGCGGAATCCCTGCGGGGTACGGAGGGAATTCGCCTTTTCTACCCAGCGTGCGCTGCGCGACGCCGGGCTTTGGGATTGAACGCCTTCGGCGTAGGAATATTGTTCTGTCTCAGTGAAACACCCCATGCAAAAACCACCCCCCGTCCGTTCGGCGGCGGAAGAGCCAATAACGCGTGCCGGTGGTGGTTTCAACGCGGTAATAGTCGCGGTGGATCGGTTGGCCTCGCCACCAGCCGGTCTGGATCCGTTCGGGGCCCCAGGATCGGGCCACGCGTTGCCGGCCGCTGGGCAAGGTGAAATGGAGCGGCGGGCCGTCGGGCACGATCGCCACGGCCGCCAGCCGGATCGGTCTCCGTAGAAGCTTGAGCGGCCGGGGCGGCAGGTCGCGGGGCGGGGTACGCCGTGGGGGGCGACGTTTGCCGACCAGCGATTCGTAGCGATAGGCCCGTTCCGGCTGGGCCTCGGCCAGCAGGCGGACCCCGAGAATGCGATCGCGGCCCAGACGGCTGGCCAGGCGATCGATCAAGTCGGCCGTTTGCCGGCTATGCTGTGAGACCGTCCCCGAATCGAAAAGTTCTGCCTGATGTCGTTCCAAAGGGGCCGTTTCCGTGAATCGAACGGTTGCCGTTTCGACCTTGCCGGGCAAACGGAGCCGTTCCAGCCGCATCTGCACCAGGCCGAACAGATGCTCGGCGGAGGCGGAAGGGCGAAACAGGCCGACCTCAAGGGTAAGGTTTCCCGACGTTCGGCAGTCGAAATGAACCTCCACTCGCAACGCTCCCCGGCCAGCTATCGTTGCCATCTGGGCGATGCGCTGGATGAGTTGATTCAGCACGAATTCCAGCGTCGCCCGATCGCCCACCGGATGTTCAAAAAACTGCTCAGCCTCGAATTGTTGCGGTAAGGGCAAGGCGACGATCGGCTCGTCGAGCCGGCCCGCGGCCTGGTCCCAGCGGCGGAGCAACTCCGGGCCGAAGCGGGCGTTGAAATCCGCCCGGGGAAGCCGGTCGAGTTGGCCGACCCGCTGCAAACCCAGTTGACGCAGCAAGTCGAGTATTTCGTCGGATAGCCGTAACGCAGCCAACGGCATTGCCGCCAGAAATTCGTCGGTGTGGTCTGAAGGAACAATCGCGACCGAAGGCGAAACGTCCTTCGCCCTCGACCCCGGCGGCGAATCGACTGCCCGCCGCCGCAACCAGCGGCACTCCAGGCGATCCTGCTCCTGCATTCCTCCGCTTTCTGCTTTTTGCTTTCCGCTTTTGCCATAGCGTGCAGCCGCCCAGGCGGCGCCGATGGTGACTGCCAATCCAACGCGGACCAAGATGCCTCGCCGAGCGAACTGGGTGAGGATGCGCCGGCCCAACGCCTCTTCACCGTCGAAAAAACGGGCGACTCCGGTTACGTCCAGCAGGAGCGAATCGGGTTCGACGGCGTCGTCCAGGCCGACCAGGGGACTGTAACGGTGACACCAGACGGCCAGCCGCTCCAGTGCTTCTCGATCGGCCCGCGGATCGTGTGGCCAGACCAAGTGGGTCGCACCTGCCGGGTGCGACTGGTTGAGAACCGGCGCAGGATCAACGGTCGCGTTGTAGGACAGGTTTGTAACCTGTCTGGACAGGATGCAATCCTGTCCTACAACCGTGATGGATTTGTCGGTCTTGGGCTTCGACCCTGAAATTGGTGTTGATCTTGATGACACCCGGCAGATGTCACCCACTTGTGACACCCGACAGGTGTCACCCACTTCGAGCAATGCGGCGGCCTCGCTCAGCGGCATGCCGACGGTGATCCCCAGCGCGCGAGCCTTGGCCGAACAGGCGGCCACGCGCCGGCTGCCGTGAACCGTCTCGTGCAGCACGATCGGTTGACGGCGATAGGATTGCGGGCCGCCAGGTTCAAACGGCTCGCCCCGATCGAGCGTCTGCCTGAGGACGGGCCAGTCGGGCAGCCAGATGCACAGGATGCGTTTCTTCGTGGAGTTCAACTTCGACGGTTCCATATCCGGCACCTCGGCGGCTGCGTAGCAAGTGGACCTTGAGCCGACGCACCTCGGCCGATTCGGGCGAGGGAACCGCCTCCACCCCCAGCCGCACCTCGGCCCAGGAAGGCTCCTTCCTCGCGCTCCAGGGGCGCAACAACAGGCCCAGCGCCGTGTGGCTTTCGGCCGCAAGCTGCAAACGGCGAAAATCGTGACTATCCAGCCGGTCGAGTTGAGCAACGGCCGCGGCGATCCCGGGACAGCGCAACACCTGCGCGAGTGCCCAGAGTTCGTCGGCTTGATTCTCCGGCCGCACCACCCACAAGTTGGCGATTTCGAGCCCCAGCCGCACTGCCGCCGGCGGATAAAACTCCTCCGCCGGATCGAACACGACGAGCCTTCCGCCCTCGCGGCAGGCTTCGCGGGCGACGATCAAGGCCAGACTGTGAACTCCACAACCTTCCTCGGCCGCCAGCCATTCAATCAAGCTCCCCCGACGAAATCCGCCGTCGGGCAACAGCCGATCCAGCTCGGCACAGCCACACGGCACAACCCCGTCTTTTTCTGTTCGCCGTCCGTTCTCCAAGCTCGTAATCTGCCGGCGCAGGTTCTCAATGAGTTGGGATGACGGTGGTTTGGTCACGCGCAGATTCCTCCTGGCGAATGGGATTTATTCCATTCCCGGCAGTTGTTTTCCGATCGAGAGGGAAGGTTGGAGGTGTGGTCTTGTGTACAGTATACATATGTATCTATGCGGCGTCAAATGGAATTATCGGCTGACGCCGGGAATTTCTTGACGGATCGGCATCGCCTGCCGTAACTCGTTTGCACACAAGCCTATCGGGCGCCCCCCCGATCTGTCATTCCCGCCTGCGCGGGAATGACGGTTGAGAAAGAGCCAACTATCGCAAGTGCGAAAAGAAAGCGACGACGAGCCGGCGCACTCCAAAGCTACATTTTCTCGACCACGTTGATGCCCAAGAGTTCCAGACCTTTCCGGATCGTTCGGGCGGTGAGGTCGCAGAGGACCAGGCGGCTCTGCCGAAGCTCGGAAGTCTCGGCCTTGAGCACCGGGCAGTTCTCGAAGAAGGTCGAGTAGCAGTTGGCCAGATCGAAGAGATAACTCGTCAGTAGATTCGGACGATAGTCCTTCAGGCAAAAGTCGATCGCTTCGCCGAAGCGCAAGAGTTCCAACGCCAAAGCGCGTTCGGCCGGCGTGTCGAGATAGACCCGCGGCCTGGACGCTCGCAGGGCTTCCACGTCGACCTCGCCCTTGGCGAAGATGCTCCGCACCCGGGCGTAGGCGTATTGCATGTAGGTCGCCGTGTTGCCGTTCATGGCCAGCATCTTGTCGTAGCTGAACACGTAGTCGCTCTCGCGGTTCTGCGACAAGTCGGCGTACTTCAAGGCCGCGATGCCGACTGTCTCGGCAATCCGGGCTCGCTGCTCGGGTGAGAGTTCGGGACCGCCCGGCTTGGCCTCGTCGTTTTCTTCGACGACCTTGGCCGCCCGGGCGACCGCCTCATCGAGCAGGCTTTCCAGTCCCACGGCATCCCCGGCCCGGGTCTTGAAGGGCTTGCCGTCGGTTCCGAGCACGGTACCAAAGCTGATATGCTTCAGTTCGGTATCTGCCATGCCCATGAGCCGGGCTGCGGTGAACAGGTGCTCGAAGTGCATGCTCTGGCGGAAGTCGACCACGTAGAGCACGGCGTCGGGAGCCCACTCCTGCATGCGGTAGCGGAGCGTGGCCAGGTCGGTTGTGGCATAGAGAAATGCGCCGTCTTTCTTGCGGATCAGCATGGGCACCTCGTGCCCTTCGAAGAACACGCAGATCGCCCCGTCGCTCTCCCGGGCGACGCCCTGCTCGACCAGTTCGTCGACAATGGCAGCCAGCCGGTCGTGGTAGAAGCTTTCGCCCAGGGTGTGATCGAAGGATACACCAAGCCGCCGGTACGTCTCTTCCAGCACATCGAGGCAAGGCGGCAGGAACTCCCGCCAGAGACGAAGGTTTTCCCCGTCATTGGCGTGGAGTTTGGCCGTCTCCTGAAGGACGGACTGGCTGATGTTCGGGTGCTCGGCGGCCAGCTTCGACAAGACGGGGCTCTCGTTGATCTCGGCAATCTTGCCCCTCAGCGCCGCCAGTTCTTCCTGGCCCTCTTCCACGTCCTTGCGAAGCTTACTGACCAGCTTCTTCGCTTTCTTGTCGAGTTTCTGGCCTTCCGTCGTGGAGACGGCCTCCTCCAGCCGTTCTTCGGCCTCGGTGAGCTTGCGGGCCATCGACTCGAGCTTCGCCTTGCCGTCGTGATAGTCCATCAACTGGCGGACGAGCCGGTAGAGCCGGGCCAACTCGCGGACGGAGTCTGACCGGTAGGCCTCGGTGTCGCAGAAGTGGCGATAGCCGTAGATGATCATGCCGAACTGGGTGCCCCAGTCACCGATGTGGTTGTCGGTGATCACCTTGTGGCCGGCAAACCGCAAGGTTCGCGACAGGGCGTCGCCGATCGACGTCGAGCGGATGTGTCCCACGTGCATCGGCTTGGCCACGTTGGGGGCCGAAAAGTCGACCACGTAGGTCCTGGGCTCGGCGGCCGCGGGCACGCCCAGCCGCTCATCGGCAAAGGCTGAAGTCAACTGATCGACGATCCAATCGTTGCGGATCCGCAGGTTGATGAACCCCGGCCCGGCCACCTCGGGCGCCTCGCAGAAACCGTCCACGTTGAGGTTGGCAACGACCTCGCAGGCCACGTCCCGGGGCGGTTTGCCGAGTTGCTTGCCCAGCGGCATGGCGAAATTGGCCTGGTAGTCGCCGAATTTCGGGTCCTGACTGCGGCGGATCATGCCCAAGAGCGGCTCGGGATCGACCTCGAGGGCGGCGAGGGCGGATCGGAAACGGTTTTCGAGTTCGGGAAGGATGCTCACGGCAAGTTGGGTAATTGGCTGGGGTAGGGTGCATCTTGACGCACCAAGTAACCACGCATTTGACTGGTGCGTCAAGACGCACCCCACAACCGACTGGTGCGTCAAGACGCACCCTACAACCGACAGGAGGGCAAGTGAAGGAATGGATCTCCTGTTTGTAACACAGGTTGTGAATGCGTCAAGATGCACGCGACGGTTTCGGCTTGACGACGCCTCCTTACTCACATACGCTTACAGTAAGGAGGCCGTGCCATGTCCATTATCAGGATCACAAGCAAGCGGCAAGCGACCCTGCCCAAGGCGCTGTGTGATGAAATGGGGGTCGAGCCGGGTGACTCGCTGAGCGTCGAACGCACACGGGTGGACGATCAAGACACGTGGATCATCCGGCCGGTTGAGTCGGCTCGAAAACCGGGATGGCTCGGCTCGCTCAAGTGCTACGCCGCCGGCAAACGCCACGACATGGATTCGATTCGTCGAAGCATCGAGGAGGGCCGGAGCAGTGCCTCGAAATAGGCGGTTCGGGCTCGATACTTCGGTGGTCCTGCGTCTGCTTACGGGGGAGCCGGAACCCCAGGCCGAGCGTGCGGCGCAGTTCCTTGTCGAAGCTCTGGACTCCGGCGACTGGCTCATCGTGTCGGACTTGGTGATTTGCGAGGCCTACTTCGCGTTGCACACCCACTACGAGGTTCCGAAGCGGGAGGCAATCGACATTCTGGCCCAGATGCTCACGGAGGGGCCGGTTCAGGCGGTCGACGGATCGCCCGTTCTCAACGTTCTCAAGGCATCTGCCAAAGGCTCCCAGAAACCCGGGTTCGTGGATCGGCTGATTCAGGCCCAGTATGAAGCTCTCAAGGCGGAGACGGTCAGCTTCGAGAAGGCGTCGCGGCGATTGCCGCGGACTCAGGTTCTGTGAGTCATCTTGTGCGACTCGTACGGATTCTCGTCCATGGCTCCAGACGTCTCGCGTTCCATCTGTTGCCGGATGTATCCAAACACGGTGGGCCGCGTTCCCGTGATTGCCGGTCATCGTCAAACGGAATAGCAGACCACTTCTGCCCAACAGCGATCTTCGCGATGGTCCACTTGGCGCCACCCTACAATGCTTCGGGCGTCTTGACGCTGGCCGGCTCGAAGGGGACTCGCTTCGCCTTGCCCCAGAGGTTCTCCAGGTCGTAGTACTGGCGGGTCTCGGGCTCGAACAGGTGGATGACCACGTCGCCATAGTCGAGCAGGATCCAGCGGCTTTCGTTGTAGCCCTCGATGCCGAGGCGGTGGTCGCCCAGACCCTCCTCGAGGGCGTGGTCGATTTCCTCGCTGATGGCGTGGAGTTGCCGGCGACTGGTGCCCGAGCAGATGACGAAGTAGTCGAAGAAGGTCGTCATGTCCCGCATGTCAAGAATGACGATATCGCGGCCGCGGTTGTCGTCGGCCGTCTGGGCAGCGATCAAGGCACGCTTCAGGGCTGGATTACTCTGATCGTCGAGAACGGCCGCTGCGCCGGCAGAAGTGTTCGTCACGATGGTCCTCTGGTTGGGGGACATGGTCAAGAATTCCGCTACTTCCCATTGTAAACCGAGCCCCGGAGCCCGCCTAGGTGGCAGTATTCCCTCGTAGGACAGGATTGCATCCTGTCCAGGACAGGTTACAAACCTGTCCTACGCCCTGCGCCGGGCTCCACACCGAGGGGACACGCCCTACCACGCGGGGGTTCGCGACGGAAACGGCCATCCTGTCTTGCCTCACGGCCACAGTCTCTACAATTCCAGGACGATGGTATGACGTATCGAGAATTCAGGAGCCGTGCGGCGCCCGGCACCTACAGTGAGGAGATAACCGATGGCTGATTGGATTGAGACCGGCAAGAAGGCCCCCGATTTCACCCTGCCCGCCGACGACGGCAAGAAGATCAAGCTCAGCAGCCTCCGGGGCAAGCCGGTGGTGCTCTATTTCTACCCCCGCGACGACACGCCGGGCTGCACGACCGAGGCCTGTGCCTTCCGCGATCTGAAGGCCGAAATGGCCAGGCTCGGGGCGACCGTGCTGGGCGTCAGCACCGACACCGTCGAAAGCCACGTCAAGTTCCGCGACAAGTTCCAACTCAACTTCCCCCTGTTGGCCGACACCGAGCACAAGGTGGCCGAGAAGTATGGCGCCTGGCGAGAGAAGACGCGTTTCGGCAAGACGTCGATGGGCGTCCAGCGGTCGACGTTCATCATCGACGCCGAGGGCGTCGTGCGGAAGATGTGGAAGAGCGTCAAGGTCGAGGGGCACGACGAGCAGGTCCTCAAGGCGTTGGGAGAGATCAATGACGAATGACGAAGGAATGAACAGGCCCGAAGTACCAATGGGCCTTCGGGTTTTGGGCTTTTTTCGTCATTTGGCTTTCTTAATTCGCCGTTTCCCTGTCCGCGTTGACTTTCCCACCGCCGGGGCCGATACTGAAACCGGCGGTGCCCCTCGCGGGCAGTCAACTCGAGAATCTTAATGAGGGATACCGGAGGTAGTTCCTATGGCTCGTAAGACCGATCGTCGTTGTTTCCTGGCTCGGGGCATTGCCGGTGCGGCCGGTGTCGCAGCGTTTGCCAGCATCGAGGAAGATACCTTTCGTGCGGCAGCCGCCGACGGCACGGCGGGCAGCAAGCCGAAGCCGGATATCAATCCGGCCGACATGCCGAAGGGCAAGATCGGCGCCGTTTCCATGAGCCGCTTGCTCATCGGCGGCAACCTGATCGGCGGCTGGGCCCACAGCCGCGACCTGATGTATGCCTCCCAACTCTTCAAAGAGTACAACACCGAGGCCAAGATCTTCGAAACGCTCGAACTCTGCCAGGCCTGCGGCATCGACACGATCCAGATGGACCCTCGGTGCTGGGATCCGATCGTGAACTACAACAAGAGTCACAGCACGCCCATGCAGACGATGACCTGCATCCCGTTCATGGAAGACAAGACGGCCATGAACGAGACGATCAAGCGCGAAGTGGACAAGGGCGCCACCCTGATCTACTCGCACGGCGGCGTGACCGACTCGCACATGATGAAGGGGGGCAGCATGGACGTGATCGCCCAGATGGTCGACCTGATCAAGGCCCAGGGCGTGCCGGCCGGCGTGGGCGGCCACTCGCTCAACATGCCCATCGAGTGCGAGAAGCACAACGTGGGCAACGACTTCTACGTCAAGACTTTCCACATCGATCGCTACTGGTCGGCCACTCCGCAAGAAAGCCGGAAAGAGTACGACTGGATGAAGCCCGAGAGCGAGCACAGTGCCAACCACGACAGCATGTGGTGCAACAATCCGGAAGAAACGGCCGCCTTCATGGAAACCGTGGAGAAGCCCTGGGTCGCCTTCAAGGTCATGGCGGCCGGTGCGATCAACCCCCTGATCGCATTCCCCTATGCGTTCAAGAACGGAGCCGACTTCGTCATCGCCGGCATGTTCGACTTCCAGGTCGAAACCGATGCGAAGATCGCCATCAAGGCCCTGCCCAAGATGGAGGAACGCAAGCGGCCCTGGCGGGCGTGACGTCGTCGGAATGGCGAATGACGAAAGTCAAATGAGGAACGAATGAAGAAGCCCGAAGTGCGAAGTCGTACTTCGGGCTCATTCGAACGAATGATTGCGACTCGTTTGGAGCAGCCTATGCACCCCGCAATGGATCAACTCTCGCGTCTTCCTGCAACGGAACGGCTGGAACTCGTTCAAGAACTATGGGACAGCATCCGTGAGTCTCGGGAAGAGCTTCCCGTTCAGCAATGGCATCGTGAAGTCGTGAAGGCACGTCTGGGCGATTTCGATGGCGACGGGGAAGAACAAGGAATCTCGCGCGAGCAAGTGTGGCAGCAGGTGGACCAGAGACGTGGCTCATGAACTGAGGTTCCACCGGTCTATACCGGATGACCTTGTCGAAGCGATTGACTACTACGAGCAGATATCACCGACGCTCGCCGATGCTTTTCGTGCAAATGTTGATCGGCGACTTGATGATATCGTGGAGACCCCCGAGTTGTTCCCGTTCGACCTGCAGCCGGTGCGATTCGCGAAGATCGAGAAGTTTCCGTACTTGATCTTCTTCACCGTGAAACCCGGGTTCATCGCAATTCTCGCGATTGTTCACGGAGCGTCGGATCCCGAGAAATGGAGGAGCCGAATTTGATGCGTTGAATGGGCGCATCCTCAGTTTCGGTCACTCTTCCACCCTACAACGGCAATCGGTTGCTTCGCTTCCTGTTGGATGACGACAATCTCCGACGTAACCAGGACGAACGTTCTTCGCGACGTTGCTGAGGCCTCGGCCGGCTCGCTGATTTCCAGGGCAAGGGCCTCGCCGCGCTTCAGTTCTTTCCGCTCGTTGTGCAGTGTGGACGGAGCGATATCCGCCTGGAGATACACGTTCTGGTTCTCACCCGGCACGCATGGGTGCAAGACCAGCCGCCTTGGGACGCCGGCGGTGCCGACCAGGATCGCGATCGGTATTTCGATCTGCTGCCCGTTGAACAGCCTTGCCGTTGGTCCTTCGGTGAGGCGAGTCGAATCGTTCGATCGCAGATCCGCCAGAAGCTCCGCGAACGCGGCGGAATCCAGCACGGCGGATTCCCCCTGTGAGGGCGCACCTTTCCAGTGCTTGCGGCAGAATTCGTCCGCGGCTTCAACGGTTTGCGTGCGAAGAACAACCTGCAATCTCTGCGTGCGGCGAAACTGTGCCAACAGATCGGCGATTTCCTCGTGAACGTCTTTCGTCTGCCTGATGACCAGAATCAGATTGGCCTCAAAGGGAGCGATGCGCCCTTGCCCGCCTGCCTGTTCCCAGGAAGCCGGTGCGATGGCAGCCGTGATAAGCTCGATGAGTGGGCCAAAGTGTGGTGCCGTCCGGGAGAGATCGGGAACCGGCTGCGTGTATCCTTTCGGGCGAGGTGCCGGCGCCGCTTTCCCCCTTTCCGGTGCCGGTTCGTCAATTGTTGCGGGCGACTCTGAAAGGCCAACGGGGTCAGGCCTCGGCAGAACCAGATCCGCCACGTTGTAGGTCACGACGTATACGTCTCGCTGTTCGCGGACGTCTTCTGACGGATCAGATTTCTCCCCGATTGATTCTGACCCGCGGCTAGCCGGAGGCGAATCTGCGTCAGGTTTTGCCACCTTGACCAGAACCAACGTCTCCTCCGAGCCTTTGCCCTTCTTGCCGGGAGCTTGCGTTCGGATGGCGATGGTCTCTCCCAGCGGCCCCAGCACCGTGGAACTGGCTTTCTGAGAAACGACGCGAATCCCTGAGGCACGCCAGGACTCCTCACCCTCCGAGTGTTGTACCCGTTGCGGGAGTTCTTCCGAAATAGTCACGTCACTGTGCAGAAGGACTCTGTTCTGCGTTCGCAGACGCGGCTGGAACTGCATCTCCAGTCCAACCGGAACGAATCGGACGGCTGCCGCCTCCGAGGCGCGCCCCGGACTGGTGGGCACCTCCTTCCCGACGAAGATCGAACCAGACTGGCCGTTTGTCACCCGGAGTCGCGGACTCGCCAGGACTTTCAGGGCGGGGATGGCCTTTGACCGGTGAATGAGTTGTTCCAGATCGGCATGGACAACGAGCGACTCGCAACTGATGACCAGCCCCACTTCAGCCTCTCGCTCTTCTTGCTCTTGGAGCAATGACGCCGCCCCCTCATCCTTCGTTTCCAGCAACGTTTGGATATGGGTTGCGGGCCCTTGGAGCAACAGCACCTCGATCTCCAGCGAGCACAGACCGTACTCTCGGATTGCCTCCAACTCGGCAACGATGGTCTCGTGTTCCGATCTGGTCGCGAACACGACGAGTCTGTCATCCTGCCATGCGACGTGGGACTCACCGTCATGCTTGCACTTGCCGTCGGCGTCAAAACCACAGAGTTCCAGCAAACTCGCCTTCGCCGCGTCGGTGCCGTGTGTTGTCTTTGCGATTTCGGACAAGGTGTTTTCCACGTCGTAGACCATGGCCAGCCGAATCGTCGCTTCCGTCTCCGTCGCCGCTGCCGAAGCCGAAGGCAACACAGCAGTTGTCGGCGATTCCTCCACGCTTTCCAACTCGGTCCATCCCGGCGCGCCGGCTCTGTCGCCCTTTGCCTTTTCCCCCGACACCACGAACGCCCCGCCCGGCAACACGACCGCCGCGGTTGCGACCATCACCGCCCAGCACCACCACGGACTCCGACGGCGACATCCTTGTCCCAGTCTCATGATCCTCTCCAATCGTTTTGAGGTTGCATCGATTCGCCCCGCACCGGGAAAAACCGCCGCGGGCGCCCACTCCATCTTGTATTGCAGCACGCCCAGCAGGCTCCGGGCGTAGTCTCTCGGTTTGCACGCCAACTCGGCCAGAACCGCCTCGTCGCAGCAGCGTTCCGCCTCACGCATCGATTGGCGCACGGCCCAGCGAACCAGCGGATGGAACCACCACAAGGCCAGCACGACCGTCTGCAACAGCCCGGCCCACAGGTCGCCCCGGCGGATGTGGATCAACTCGTGGGCCAACAGCGGCTCAATCTCGCTCGCCGTCTTGTCCACCAGCATCCCCTCCGGCATGAGCAGCGTGGGCCGCAGCACGCCGGTCACGGCCGGGCCGAGGCGGCCTTGGGTGACGAGCACACGGACACGCCTTCGCAGCCCAAAGCGTCGGGCCAGGCCGGACACCCGTTCCGCCAATTCGAGGTCTGGTTCGCACGGAACTCGTCTTGCCTTCCGAACGCAGGCTCGCCAACGCCAGACCGACAGCCCCAGCGAAATGCTTGCTCCGACGGCCCAGACAAGCAGGCCGCCAGCGGCCCAGTCGGGCCAGGTGAAACGGGGTCGGGGTGCCTCCACGATTGGTGCCGGCGCGGCCGTAGGCGTTGGCACAGATTCGACCGGATACAGCGGGATGATCAGGTCCTCACGCGGTGTGGCCAACCGCACAGGTTCTGGCATCACGGTCGGCTCAGCGATCGCCGCATGCTTGGCCGGCAGCAGCCAGCAGAACACGCCGCTGGGACTGCTCCAGACGGGCGGCGTGACGCACTTGACCAGCACCACCAACCACAAGGCGTAGGCCAGGTGGGGCCGGTTGCTCGCGACGAGGCGAACGAAGATCGCCACGGCGGCGACCAGCAACGTGACTTGCCAGAGTTGCGCCCAGGCCAGGGCGAGGAGGTTACTTTCCATGGCCATCCTCCTCGAGCCGATCGAGCAGGGCTCGCAGTTGGGCCAGGTCCTCGCCGCTGACGCCGCGGTCTTCGATCAAGTGCTGCATCAGCGGGAGGGTTTCGCCGCCAAACAGACGTTCGACAAGATCGTCCACGGTCTCGCGAATGACGGTAGCCGGTTTGACCGAGGGAGTGTAGACGCGGGTGCGCCCGTCGAGCCATGTCCGGGCGTAGCCCTTCGACTCAAGCCGCCGCATATAGGTCTGGACCGTCGCGAAGTCGATCTTCCGGCTTGCCGAGAGCGTCTCGTGAACCTGGCGGACCGTGGCCTCGCCCAGTTCCCAGAGCACGCGGGCCACTTCCAGCTCGGCCTTCGAGAGCGCAGGTCTCTCACCCATCCGTCACCTCCTTCCTCCGTGCGGGGGTTGTCGCGTACAAGTATACGTGAGCGTATTATGCGTACATTTGTACTGGAGTCAAGAGGAGTTTCGGTGGCCTTCAAAGTAGCAGGCACGCTCCGTCGTGCCGTCCGCCAGGGTTTCGGAAGACGTGGCTTGCCAGCTCGACTTGACGCTTCCAGAACGGCCCAGGCCGGCTCTGTTGCCGAATCTACCTCCACATACCCTGCGTCCTTGCCGGAAAAGACACTCGCCGGCACAATGACACCAGCAAGCGTTAAGTGACATGAAGGGAGTAGTCATTTTCCGAAACCCTGGCGGACGGCACGGCGGAGCGTGCCTGCTACTTTGGCGGACGGCACGGCGGAGCGTGCCTGCTACTTTGGCGAACGGCACGGCGGAGCGTGCCTGCTACCTTGGCGGACGGCACGGCGGAGCGTGGCTGCTACTTTGGCGGACGGCACGGCGGAGCGTGCCTGCTACTTTGGGGTGGCCGATGATCTTCGAGCTGTTCGACCCGAAGGCGGAATATGTCGCGGGGGAAGGCTGCAACCTGCCGCATTGGTACCAACCGGGGGTGACGTACTTTGTTACCTTTCGCACCGAGGATTCAATCCCAACCCATTTGGCCAGCCAGTGGCGTCGTCGCCGCGATACATGGTTGCGGAAGCACGGAATTGCCTGCCATGAGCCGTATCGGAAGACCGAGTTGAGCCGGTTGTCTCGTGCCCACCTGCAAGAATTCCACGAGACATTCTCCCGAGACTTTCTCGAGTACTTGGATCGTGGCTATGGGGCGTGTGTTCTGAAAAAC
>JAAYAY010000069.1 GCA_012719125.1 Planctomycetaceae bacterium
AGGCGAGCATCTTCTTGAGTTCACTCCCCGGGCCGGGCCGGTAGTCGCCGATCCGGAAACTGATGGGCGGCTCGGCGTCGGCCTTGTACTGCCGGATCAACCGTTTCAGCTCGTCGGTCGACTTGCCGAGCCGCTTCCGCTGAACGAGCGCCATTCCGATCGTCACCACGTTGACGGCCTGGGGATTGCCGTCCTCCTGGCAGGCAGCGCAGGCCTTGGCCGAGGCGCGAACCGTACACTCGGCTATCTGGGAGGCGACGCGACACTGGTTGCTCGAGCCGAGATGGGGGCAGTAGATCATGCGGCGGTCTCCATCAGGGCTCCGTCATAATCGCCGGTTCCTTCGGGCGGCTCGGGATCGTCGCAATTCGATTCCAAAAGTTCCCAACCGCAGGACCAGATCCAACTGCTCGTGCATCCGCTACTGGAACTTCCGGGGGGCGGCAAGCTCGGCGGATTGGAATCCGAAGTGCTCGGGCGGCTGTCGCTCTCTGAAGTCGATGGGCTGCCGGAATCGGACGGAATGGGTGGCTCGCTTTCAGACCCACTTTCGCTGGGCGGGACGATCACGCTGCCGGAAGGCCCATCGCTGCTCGGCCCGCTCGGGCTGGCCGACTGGCTTTCGGAACTGCTCGAACCACCTCCGTCACTCTGGCTAGAATCGCCGCTCGATCCGCTTGAATCAGACTGGGAAGAAAGGCTCGACGAACTACTCAAACCGCCGACCGAAACAGAGACGCTCCCGGAGGAACCGCTCGGCGAACCGCTGGCAGAGCCGCTGCGAGAACGGCTGCTTGATCCACTGCCGGAGGAACTTTGCGAAGAGGAACCTGAAGTGGACGAGCTGCTGGGAGATGAAGAGCTGCTCGAAACGGTCACCGAGGCTGAACTCGAGCCGCTCTCAGAGCTGATCGACGAACTGACGCTGCTGGATAGGCCACTGGTCGAAGAGGATGACGCGCTGTGTGAAGAGCCCGAAGTGCTGGAATCGCTGTTGGAGCTGGAACTGGAACTGCTGGAACTGCTCCCGTCGCAACAGCGGCAGCCCAGCGACAGGTAGGCCGAGGTGTCTTCATGAAAATGCCCGACGATCTGCTGGCTTGCCAGCAGAGCATAGTCGCACACGTTGTAGACCGAGACCACCGCTCCGATCGGAGCCCACCGCCCCTCTACAAATCGCAGCTCACGGGCCGATCCCCACGACTTGGGCTTGATACGCCGTGTCGGCACACAAAGGAGCGTCTGCTTCGGCGGATCCAAGAGCCACGATTCCTGACCGTCGAAGGTGACGCCCAGATACTGCGGCTCGTTGACATTGACCGGTCCACGGATCGGTTGGGTACCGTGATGGCGGACGTCGACACGCACCGGATCGCCGCCCGGCCGGCGGACGGGTTCCAGGAGCCCGGTCTCGTCAATAGAAAAGAGGTCGCACTGGGCCGTGCCGGTCTGCAGTCCCCGCCGTGCCGGGATGCCGCCGGAGGGAATCTTGGCCAGGTAATGGTTGGGCTGGTGGTTCGAGAGCCGGACGACGGCCCAAACCGTGCCCGTTCCCTCCTCGCGCCAGAGGATCTTGGCAGATCCCTGGACACGGGCCTTCAGGTGTTCCGCCTTACCGTCTTCAATATCGGCCGACTGGAGCCAGTCTTCGTCCTCTCCGACGTGAAGCCGGGCAACCGTGATCCCCGTGATGCAGGCCGAGACGATCTTGTTGCTTTTGGCCGGTTCCAAGAGGACGACAAACCGGCCGCAGTGTTTCTCCTTGTCGGGTGTGACGCCGTGCAGAACGGGCCCCACCTTGAAACGGCTCGGGTTGTCCGCTGGCTGGGGAAAGACCTCGTCGATCCCCAATACGTCAAAACGGTCTCGATCCTCGCCCGAGCAATTCTTGACCCGAACTATCCCCGTCTGGGGCACGTCGCGCACTGCGCTTCGACCCAGGCTTCGCTGCTGCCCCTTGGCATAGCGGGCCGCCTCGACGAAGGCATTCCAGGCCTTGTGGGGGATCCCCTCAAGACGCTGGCCTGGCTTCAGGAGAAACAGCTCGCCGTCCATATCGAGTCCTGGATAGGTTGTGAAACGAGGGCGACCAGCGGGAGCCCGGGTTTTCCGGGGCACAAGGGTTTGAAGTGTTCCGCAATCAGCCACGGAACCAATAGATTCTGTCTCCGTCAGATCGCGGTCAGGCGAAAGCGAACCAGGATCACCGGTCCAACCGTCGGGGTCAGCTTGAAGACGACCAGGTACGTCCGGCCGGCCAAGGGGAACGCTGCATTGGCGGACACATCGAGCATGTGGCGGAAGTTGTATCCAATCGCATCAACCGTCCAAAGGCTGTCGAGCTGGGGGGCGTCAAACAGCAGACCAGCGGGCGGCACTTCCCTTTCCTCGTGTCCTTCAACGGCCTCACGGAGGTTGGGATCGTTGTGATCGAGGAGATAGACCGTGTAATGGACCTGCGTAATGTCGGACCGGATCAGACTGGCGCCGTCGCCGCCAATGACGCGAGCCAGCAGCGTGGCCGAACCGTCCCGAAACACTTGTCCTCGAATATCAACCGCGCTAGGCATGGACCACTCCTGTCTCGGCCGCTGCGACGAACATTTCCCCTGCCACGGCAGTGGGGACAATCGGAATTCCCGCCACTGTACCGGGTGATTGAACACAGCCGGCGGCCACGGCAAACGGCTGCCTCGGCGGGAAGAGCCAGTTCAGGTTGTTGCCGCCGTTGATGCTCGTACCATCTAGGGCGTTGATCACGTTGCCGCCTCTTGCATCACAGAAGGCAACGTCCGTGTAACGGACAGTCGCTACGCCCATTGCACTGAGCGTCCAAGGAGAATCGCCGTGCAGAACCAGTTGGTCTCCGTCCTGGCCTTGCCAATCGAGACTGCCGCCCACGGACCAGGCGGAGCCATTGAGCGAGTCGGCCAACCTGGCACCCGGTCGAATGCGGCAGTCGCCGATTGTGGTGATCGATTTCCCACCGGGGTCCAGAATGCCGGACCGGTGTTCCAGGGACTGGCAGACCAGATCGTTTTCGAGAAAGAGCCGGCCAGCGGGTTTTTCGATGATGACTGGATCAAAGGTGCCCTCCACGTTGCCCAGGTGGAGTGTCTGATCTCCCGTGCCCGTGAATCGGCAGCCTCCGGTGCCGGCGAGCCACGTGTAGGTGCCCGGCTCGGCCCGGATGTCTCCCTGGATAGAGAAGACTGGGTTGGTGCCGGCTGCTTTGACGATCGCACCGGGCCGGATTGTCAGACAGTTGCGGACGGTAACCGCTGTGCCGGAACCGAACCGCACCTCACCATCCGTATCGAACAGGTCGCAGTTCAGACCCGAAATCTGCGCCCAGCAGGCCGCATTCGGCGAAGTCCAGACGACAGCATCGATCGGTATCCCGGCGCCACTGATCTCCATGTTCCTTGCCTGCGTGAATCGCACGGACAGCCTTGACAAGTCCGATCCGGGCACGTTACCCACATAGAGCGAGCCATCGACAACCATGTTATCGGTGACGAAAATCGTACCGGACTGCAGCCTCAGTCCATCAGTGAAGGTCCAGTTGCCGCCGTTAAACGTGACCGTGGTTGCGCTACTCTCAGACATCAAACTGAGACACGTGTAACCTTGGGAGAAATGGCAGGCGGTGACCGCGGCGATACGGGCATCGTAATCCGCCCTGGGCAGTCCGGCCGTCCAGTTCGCCGGATTGTCGCCGTCGTGGTCACCCAGGTTATCCACAAAACGAGTCTTGGCGGCCATCAGCGAACCTCCCGTGTGAATCGGGCCTTCAACTTCGCGTTGTGTCCCTTCAAGACAACCCGGGCCATGTCGGGATCGTTGGCCACGTCACGGCAGTAGTAGAAGGCGGCAGTCTCATCGCCTTTGTCGCGCACCACGGCACGGAGCTTCGCATGGTCGCCGAACTGGCGGCAGAAAGCGTATGCCGCCTGGGCGTTTTCAGACACAATGATCTTGTCGATCAGTTCTTCGCGAGGGCCGATGATCCGCATCAGGGTGAAGGCAATGAAGCTGTGTTCCGGCTTACAGCGGGCGATTGCCGCTACGGCAGCCTCGATGACCACCTCTGGAACCTGGTGCTTCTTGTGTGCTTTCAGAATCTCATCCCAGCACGCGTCATCGGCGAACTGCCGGGCCAGTTCTCCGCAACCGCATGCCTCCAGACAGTGTCGCCACCACTCGATCGTCGGCTCAAACGGCATTAATTGGAGCTTCTTGGTATCCATCTTCACCGGCTCAGTTCCAAGGATCAGGAAGTCCTAACGCATCGAAGTTGCCGTACTCGTGGACCTGCTCGACGTAGGCCGCCTTCGGGTTTTTTACTAACGCCTGGGCGGTTTCATCTTCGGCGTCCTCATAAAAGGTCCAGAGGTAGTGCCAGCCTTCCTTGTCGATGCCCGTGATGTCGCCCACCTTGAGGCTCGTCACGTTGTGGCTGGCCTCGAAACTGAAGGTGAGGGGCACGGTCCACTCACCCCGGGCGCTGCCGGTGACCGAAACGAGCCGCACTTCACCCCGCTCAAAAATCCGCCAGGCTGAGGCGTTGACCTTGCCTCGCAGAAGATACAACGTGTTGATGTAGGCGGGCGTCACGGCCGTGTAGGCCAGGTGGTGCGTCTCGCTCCAGGCGAACGTGGTCAGATCGATATCGATCCCGTCGACCGCCAGACCGTTGCCGTCGCTGCGAACGCCGATGGCCCCCTTGAAGTCCGGCGGGGTACCGTCGGCCGCATACTTGCCGGCCGTATCGAGACTCTGGGTGATGTGCTGGGTGGCCGAGCCACCGATCTCGAAGGACCATTCGGCCGTGCCGGGCATGCCCAGCTTGGCCGCACCGTATTCGACATCCCCGAACCAGACTCCTTCGCCTTCCTGATGCGTATGGATCTGCTGCTTGACCAGCACATCGTAGACGGCCGGTGAGGCCGCATTGACCAGGCCACGAACCTGGAAATCGTCATCGGTGCCGAAGACGGCATAGCGCAGGATGAGGGAAGGATTATTTCCCTGGGTCCCCTCGCGACTTCCGACCAGTTCCACCGTGTAGCTCATATAACGGGAATCCCCCGATTCATACGGCTTCGCTCCTCGATCTTTTGGGTATTGCGGGCTGTCTCTTCGGTCGCCTTGGCCGTCCGGTCGGCCACCGTATCGCCCCCAAAGCGGGCAGCAGCGAAGGCCGAAAACGTTCCGGCCACGGAACTGCCCGCCGAGATGGGTTCGAGGTTCAGGCCGCCCAGGGCAACCTCGATCTGCTCACGTAGCTCGGCCAGACGCCCATCACCGCTCGGCGGCTTTTGGGCAGCCCGCGACGCGTCGGCGATTGCCTGGTCACGCTCTCCGATCAGGTCATCCAGTTCCTTCTGCTGGGCGCCGAGATCGGCGCCGTACTGCTCCTGCCGCTCGGCATGCTCCCGCTTGCGGTCTGCTTCCAGAACATCGAGCGTGCCCTGACGCTGGGTGTCGATCTCGTCCAGCGCCGTGTGTGCGATCTGTTGAGCCAGGGGTATTCCAAGTCGGCCATCGCGAAGGAACTCGGCTGTGGTTGGCACACGGTTGATCGAATCGTCCGCGACATTCGCGAGAAGTTCGAATCGCAGGGCTTCGGGGAGGAGTGATGATGGCGAAGGGCAACGATTCCCAGCTCCTGCTCACTGCCGCCGAGGCAGCGAAGCGATGTGGATGCTCAATTCGGACCTGGCGGACGCGGGACCGGATCGGGTTGACACCTCCGCCTATTCGCATCGGTCGTTCCGTCTACTGGCGTCCGGAAGAACTGTCTGCCTGGGTGGAGGCCGGCTGCCCGGACCGGAAGACATGGCTTGAACAGCAACGTGGCTAAACGGGGGCGACGAGTGAGAACTTTTCGGCCGTGACTGGGAGATTCTGGCAAGTTCTTCCCCGACGGGCCTCATAAGGCCTTGAGCTTTCGCCGCCCGCCGTGCTCACTGGTCGCTCGTAGTCCGACGCCTCGAAACCTATCATCGAAAAGGAGAACTCAGTGGCAAGTCTGTACAAGAAGCCGGTCATCATCCGCGATCCCAAGACCGGTGAGAAGATCAAGACCAAATCTCGGAAATGGTGGGGCCGCTACCGCGATGCCTACGGCACCGAGAAACGCGTGCCCCTGGCGACCGATCGCCGAGCGGCCCAAGCGATGCTGCAGGACCTGGTTCAGAAGGTCGAACGCCAGCAGGCGGGGCTTGAAGACCCGGCCGACGACCAGATGCGACGGCCCATCAAGGAGCACCTGGCTGACTTCGAAGTCTACATGAAGTCAAAGGACGTGACCGCGGGTCATGTGCGCGAGTCGCTCACCCACATCCGGAAAATGATCGCGGCGGGGCGGTGGCGAACCACGGCCGACGTCACCGCGGCCAGCGTCGTCCGATATCTGGCTGGCTTGCGGGAGAAAGGTCGAAGCGCCCAGACGCACAACCACTACCTCAAGTCGATCAAGCACTTCGCGAAATGGTTGGAGCAGGAACGCCGGATCTTCCGCAACCCCATCTCCCATCTTTCCAGGCTGAACGTCAAGGCCGACCGCCGCCACGATCGACGCCCACTAGCATCCGAGGAGGTCCAACTTCTAATCAAGGCCGCCGAAGACGGGCCGCCGATCGAGGGCATCTCCGGCCCGGATCGGGCCATGATCTACCAGGTCGCCGTTTGGACCGGGCTCCGCAAGGCCGAGATCGGCAGCCTGACGATCCGGTCGCTGGATCTCGATTCCCAGGTCTGCACGGCCACGGTCCCGGCCGCCTTCAGCAAACACCGCCGGCAGGACGTGCAGATCCTCCATCCCTACCTGGTCAAGCGGCTCCAGGTGTGGCTCAAGGCCCGTGGGGATCTGGAACCCGACGAACTTCTTTTCCCGATTTCCGCCCGGACGGGTGCCGAGGTCACGCGGGAAGATGGCACCAAGTACTACCGCCGCCACGGCAGTGACGGAGCGGGTAAACCTCTCCCCCCCGTCCCTGAACGCCATACCTTCAAGATGATCCGCCAGGATCTTGCCGCCGCCCGCCGGGCCTGGATCGCGAATGCCGAAAGAGATCCCAAGGAGCACCGCCGTCGTCAACGTAGCGACTTCCTTGCCTACCGGAACCACGCCGGCCTCTACGCCGACTTCCACTCCATCCGCCACACCTTCATCACCAGCGGGTGGCACCAAGACGGAGTAATTCTCTGCGACCTGTGTCATGATGGAGTCGAGTTCATCGATGAGAAGCGACAGCCACTGCCGAGCAGCCTTGTCCTCCCGGCACATCAGGGTGATAAAGGCGTGCAGCGTTTGCCAGTCCTCTACGGAAGTGTGCGCTTTGCTCGTTAGGTCAAATATCTTGTCTCGAATCCGCATGCCAAAGATCTCGCGTTTGAACTCCTCGAGGGCCGTAGCAACATGTGCATCCGGATTGCGTGGAAGGCCCTGCTTCAGCAGCCTGTGCGCACAACTGTTGAACCTGGCCAGCACTTCGGTAGTCGCGTCCGGCCCTTCGAGAATGTGAGACGGAACGAATACCTGTGAGAGAAATGGAATGAGTTCACGTTCTGGGTTTACCGCAAACACGAGGAGGCCAGGGATCCGCGTAACCGGATAATCGTTCCCACCACCGACGATAACTTCGTCACCCAAGTAGATGACGTTGGAGCCGAACTTCTTTCCTTGACGCTGACTCCCCTGCAGATTGAGACTGTCTATTAGCCATTCAAGCGCGTACGCCTTGTCGAGCTTCTCCAATGTAACATCTATGCTGGATCGCCCCCCTGGCCGAGCGACGAAATGGCCGAGACCGCGACTATCGAGCTGCCTCTGGATCGTTTCAACCACTTGTTGCCGGAGATCCTTGCCGACAAGATCCGCTGGGAACCGTGCGTGCCGAAAACTCAAGATCGGTTTTAGTGTGATTTGCACTGTGGCACTCTCCGGTGATGCGTCGTCGCCGTATTGGACTGTTCTCACTTCCATTCGGGGCTTCTCCAACCCATCCCCCGTCGAGATCTTGCTGAGATCATATTCTTCTCCATAGCGATCCTGCTGCGCGATGAGCTTCTCGTGATACTCGTGGGCAACGGGCTCTAGAACGGCACTTAGTCGAATGATATCTTCCTCTGGAATCTTCGATAGTCGGATATAGTCGGAAGCAACATAGCGTGGTCGAATAGCCATTCGCCCCTCCGCAAACTCGTGGACGAACGCACCAAGAATGACATCGGGCGCATTATCCGCGCCTTTTGCCGTCCGAAAGATCCCATTCAGAGTGTCGTCGTCCGAAAAGTGCGCGTACACGCCGCCGGAGTTGCAGAAGAAGTGAAACTGACTCAGCGTAGCAAGAGTTCTCGTGTAGCAGAGTTGCTCGATCAGCATCCGCAGAATGAGGTGGCTCCAGTTTGACAGACACTCCAAGTGCTTATTCCAGCCGTTATACTGGGGAGCAAAGGAGTGTGTCATGACAAGGAAATCGAGCCGGGGGAAGGGTCGTTCTGGGCGTCGTTTCTAC
>JAAYAY010000070.1 GCA_012719125.1 Planctomycetaceae bacterium
CCAGAAGCCGATCCTTCGGCCATGATCCACCTCCTTGTGAACAAAATGCCTTTGGTGGATCATGGCCTTTTTCGTAAACTATGTCACGAGCACTTACCCTCCCCAAAATCCGTGACGGTCAGAAAAATCCCCCCACCTGTTCAATTTATGTATTGACTTCCCTCGCCCAATATGTATACTAATGTACACACCACAAACTGCACCCATACCTCTCGCCCGCCCATGGCAATTCCCCTGTCGTCCATTCCCTTGTCGAATGAATACCGCCAGCTCGCACCGCGGACCCTTCTCCTGTCTTTCATTGCGAGGTTTCCCACAGGATCCAGACCCCCTCTTTCGAGCCAGAAGTGTCAGAAAACGTAAAAGCGAGGAAAATTTGACACCACTCAGCCTCGCCAGAAGCGGCCGCCAACCCATTTATTGGCAGAACTCGCTCCCCGTTGACCAACTCCAACCTCACAAGATCAGCGTCGATCAGCGTTCCCCATCTTTCTTCCCCTTCCACCACCTGCACCGGCCGGTTTTTTCACCGTAATTGCTCACCACCTCACCGACGACCACCAAGACAATCTCCCCAACTCCCATAACCACAAACACTTAGCAAAAAAACCGCCAAGCGACAAATCCCCCCTTTTGCATGGTAGCCAAAATGATTCTGCGCGCCCGACGACGCCGTAAACCACTGTCCCGCAACATGATAGCTGCCCCTGTTCGATGGAGCAATCGATCGACAAGTGCACCAACCGACAACACCGACCGCAATCATTCCGCAACACTTTTTCATGCCCGGTCGCGCCCAACCTCCAACCGGCGCCCCTCCCGCTCATGGTGACTCAACGTCCGCAAACACGACCAGACCCGCCCCTCACCCGCACCGTGCCGCCAGCACCTACCCGGGCCAGCGATGGCCGTGACCGCCCCCTACTCCACCCTCTGCCGCACAATCATCGCCTGCAAGGCTTCCCAACCCTCCAGTTGAGCCGGCGTCAGCGTCGGTTGGCGGCGGCCGTAACTGAACGGCCGGTAGTCGGCGTCCAGAAGCGGACGCTTCTGCTGTTCCGCCCGATGGGCGATCGCACGCAGCCGGCGGCGAGTCTCACGCGGCAGATTGACCACCTCGTTCACGACCAGCCCGGTCACCATCTGGCGGTGATGGCGGCGGCGGACGCTCGTCTTCTTCCGCCGGTGAACTCGATACCCCTCCTGGCCGGCCACGCGCCGAATGAACGAGCGAAGGTAGCGGATCTTCTCGGGATGTCCTTCCAGCACAAACGGCAGCGCTGGGCCGGAACGGATCACCCAATCGTCTTCTGCATCTTCGGCCGCGAACGAGATCGTCAGGTCGTCGGCATAGCGGGTATATCGCCCGCCCAGGGCGGCCACAAGGCCCGCAATCCGGGCATCGAGCCGGTAGTTGACCAGATTGCTCAGCCGGGGGCTGGTGGGGGCCCCTTGCGGAAGCCCGCCTTCATGCGTACACAGCCGGGTGAGCAGCCTGGCAGCCGGCCGGTTCCAGCCGATGCGGCGGAAGTAGCGGTGAACCCGGCGGGCCGAGGTCGAGGGAAAGAAGTCGACCAGGTCCATGCGAACCACCACGTCCTGCCCGCAATGGACCCGGGCGTTGGTCACAATCGATCGGTTCCGCTCGAAGCCGTGGGCCGCCTCGTGGGCTCGAAGCCCACGCAACAGCCGCCGCCCGATTCGACGCTGCATACGTTTCAACTCATCGGAGGGCGCCGCGATGCGGCGGACGCCGCCGGATCGCTTGGGGATCGTGAACTCGCGATACTCCGGCTTGAGCCGTTTGAGCTGGCGGACGTCCACACCGAGCCACTCGGCAAGATCGCCGACGCTCTTCCCGCTTCCCCACAGCAACCAACTCAGAAAGCCCATAAGTCGCTCCTGTCTGACAGAGCAGAGCTACGGATCGCCGATGTTGCCCTCTTCCTCATCCTCGCCGGCCGCCCAGCCGGCCTGCTTTTTGCCGAAGAACTCTGCGAAGCGATTCCGCTTGATGGCCGTGCGAGCGTCGGCCATGAGACGCTGGTAGTAGGTGATGTTGTGGATCGACAGGAGGATCGGTCCGAGCATCTCCTTGGCCATGAACAGATGGCGGAGGTATCCGCGGCTCCGCCGGCAGGCGACGCAGGGGCAGTTCTCCTCCAGCGGCCGATCGTCGCGCTGGTATTTCAGGTTGCGGAGGCGGAGAGTTCCTCCGTCGGTGAAGGCGAGCGCATTCCGCCCGTTGCGGGTGGGCATCACGCAGTCGAACATGTCGACGCCTCGGCGGACGCCTTCGAGGAGATCTTGAGGGCGCCCGACGCCCATGAGATAGCGGGGGCGGTTCTCGGGCATCGACGGGATCGTGGCGTCGAGCGCCTGGTACATCTCTTCGGGCGTCTCGCCCACGCTCAGGCCGCCGATGGCGTAGCCTGGGAATCGCAGTTCCGCCAATCGCTGGGCGCACTCGGCCCGCATGCCCGGATCGAGTCCCCCCTGGACGATGGCGAACTGGGCCTGATCCGGGCGGGTGGCCGCGTCGCGGCACCGCCGAGCCCAGCGGATCGATCGCTCCATCGCATCGCGAATCACGTCGTCCTGGTTGGGGAGTCCGACCACGTGGTCGAGGACCATGGCGATGTCGCTCCCCAGGTTCTCCTGGATTCGCACGGCGTCTTCGGGACTTAGATGGAGCAGCCAGCCGTCGATGTGCGAGCGGAACACGGCTCCCGCGTCATCGACCTTCGTCATTTGAGCCAGGCTGAAGAGCTGAAAGCCGCCGCTGTCGGTCAGAATGGGGCCGTTCCAGCCCATGAAGGAGTGCAAGCCTCCCAGGCCCGCGACTACGTCGTCTCCCGGCCGGAGGGCCAAATGATAGGTGTTGGCCAGGACGATTCGGGTGCCGGTGGCGGAAAGTTGATCGACTTCGAGGCCCTTGACCGTTGCCGCGGTTCCGACGGGCATGAAGGCCGGCGTTTGCACGGCGCCGTGAGCGGTCAAAAAGGTGCCGCACCGGGCGCGGCAACCGGCGTCGCTCGCCTGGATCTCGTAGGAAAAGAGAGAATCGCTCACGTTTCCGCCGGGCCGGAATGGTGCCAATGTTCGGATCTTGGGGACGCTCGAGCAAGGCGAGTCCCCGGCTCAGTCGCCGCGGAGTTTCAGCCCCTGGGTCGTCAGCTTGTCGCGAACCTCGTTCAGGCTGGTAACGCCGAAGTTCTTGCATTCGAGCAACTCATCGCCGGTTCGGCGGAGCAGTTCGCCGATGGTGGTGATTCCCAGTCGAGCCATGCACTTTCTTGCGCGAACGGAAAGGCTCAGATCGGAGATGGGGCGAAGCAGGATGGCCTGTTCGTCGGCGCTGAGCGACTCGGTGTCGAGGGCGTCCGGGATGTGGCGTTCGGCGGCCATTTGTCCCAGATGCAAGCCCTTGGAGGCAAGCATTTCGCGAATCTCGATCAGGCTCGTTTCGCCGAAGTTCTTGCTGGCGAGCAGTTCTTGTTCGGTGGAACGGCAGAGGTCCCCGAGGGTCATGATGCCCATCTTCTGAAGGCAATTCCGGCTGCGTACGGAGAGTTCGAAATCGGTGACGGGCAACGACAAGACCTGGCTGATCCGATCGCGCTTCTTCTGGGCGTCCTCGTCGTAGAACATGTCGCCGGAGGCCTGCGCGTCTTTGAGGAAGAGTTGGGCCCGCTTGTGATCGGGAAAGACGTCGAGGACGCGGCGATAGCACTGCACGGCTCGTTCGAAATGGCCGCGGTCTTCGTAGACCAGCCCCAGGTTGAGCAGGGCGCCGACGTGGGAGGGGAAGCGGGCGGCGGACTGCTTGTAGAGTTCGAGGGCCGTTTCGTCGTTTCCGTGCCGATCGTTTTCGAGGGCCAGCCCGAAAAGGGCCCCGGCATGTTTGCGATCGGCCTCGACGGCCCGTTCGTAAAGGGCGACGACCTCGGCCGGGTTCCCGCCGAGAACGGCCACGGTCGCGCCGCGCTGGTAGAGGTACTCGGCGGTCTGTTCGACGGCCCCCGACAGTTCATCGAGTTCCTTCAAGGCCTGTTCCAGCTTGCGGGCATAGCGAAGTGCTTCGACTCGCCCGAGGGCGCAGAGGTCTCGATCATAACCGGCCTTGGCGGCGGCCTCGTAGCTCTGGAGGGCCGCGTCGTAGGCTCCCACGCCGAAGTGCGCCTTGGCCAGATAGAAATGGGCTAGAGCCCCGCCGTCACCTCGCTGCAGGGCCGCCAGCGCGGCCGGATAGTTGCCGAGCAGGTAGAGACAGACACCGAGAACCACGTTGCTGGCGGGGCTGGGGTTCTCCTTGGCCTCGAGCTCCTGCACGACTTCGCGAAGAGCGCCCAACTGCGTGTAGTCGGCGGCAATCGCATCGAGGATCTGAGCGATCTCACGCGGTCCGAACGTGCCGTTGATCAACACCGTCTGTTTCAGATCGAAATCCAAGACTTGTGCCATGCTGAAAGACTCCTCGCTCCAACTGGAGAAACGGGTCCCAAATCTGTTGCCGTAGACTACGGTATGGTCGTTAACTGCCCGTTGGGCAAGCGGGCAAGGTAGGAGAGGCGAGGCCGAACGCAACCTCAACTCACTTCGAGAGATTCACCGCCGCTGGGCAATGCCACCCGCTCGATCCCGTGGGCCGGTGCCTGGAAGACGGGAGTGCGGGAAACCGGAAACCGAAAAAAAAAGAGCCAGCGGTGGGAGTTGAACCCGCAACCCCAGCATTACGAATGCTGTGCTCTGCCGATTGAGCTACGCTGGCCGGCACGACAACGTCAGCGGGGGCGCAGCCCCGCTCGCTCGTGTCGCGAAACGCCGAATGCTCCAATATATCGGCTCTCGCCGGTTCCCACAAGACGATCGCCTACCCCCCCGACTGAGGAGAAGCCCCGCCCGCGACCGGCTCAACCCAAGGAACTGCCTTCTTGGGTTCCGCAGCGGTGAGGTTGGGCGGTTGGGCTCGTTCCATTTGCAGTTCGTTGACAATCACGTCGGTGACCGCTCGAATCTGCAAGGTCTCGTTGACCCGTTTCTGAATCTGGCTCTTGAGCTCGCTCAAGGCCGGGTCGTTGAAGTCCCCGCCATGGGCCGTCCGCAGGAGTTCTTCCACGTTCTGACGGACCTTCTGGCGCCGAGTTTCGAGGAGACGCCGGGCCGGCTCTTCCGCTTGCCGGACCAATTCGACATACAGGGCGAAGTTGGCCTCCGTAACCTGGCCGGGCTCGTATTCTTCGGCGATGAACCGGTAATTGCCGAGAGGAATCTCATGGGCCGCCGCAGGACGCGCGCCTAGCGAAAAAGAGCGAAAATAGAACACTCCTACCAAGTTGGCGAGCATGGAGACACCCAGAGCGACCGGCAGAGCATAGCTGGCAATCGCGGGGTTCCACTTGGCGGGCTTCGTCGGCGGCGTGGGGTCAGGAATCTCACCTCCCGGACTTGGGGATTGCTTCTTTTCCGGTGCCATGGATGAAACCCAGTTGCTCGAGTTCTGACCTGGAAATCCGCGCGCCAAGACGACCGAAAGACCTCTGTTTCGGCCACCGGCGCAACCATGCGGCGAGGCGGAATGGGGCCCGTGCCCTTGAAACTGTAGCTTATCGTGGTCAGCGCGGGGGAGAAGAGAGTGGTTCCGGCGCATAAAAATGGGGGCCTCTGCCGGACCGTATTCCACAACGGCCGAGTCGGACGGCAAGGGCAAGGTGGCCGCCCGACCAAATTCCGCCAGAGGCCCCACGGGCCAGTCCCAAATTTCGCAACCGTTTGGGTGCCTTTATCTGAATGCAATGCGTGTGCCAAATGTTACAGGGTCATCCGCCAGTCGCCGAGAATAGATCGCAAGTCACTTTGTAACAATACGTTACAGCTACTCAATCGATTCTGCATCAGCAGCAGGACGATATCGGGACGGATGTTCGATTCTGCTACAGTCGCATCGGATCGCTGCGGCAGAATCATATGTGGGAGCACACTTCACCAGGATGTGGGGTACGTGTTGGCGTGGGTCTGGACCGGTATACTGGGATCGTCCGTTTGTCTTCTCGTTGCCATCTGTTGAGTCTATTGAGGTTGTCGGACAACACACGAGGTCCTCGGCTCCCCCGACAGGAGTATATTGGTGCCCAATTCGTCTGAGCAGCTCCAAGATGCGGCGGATCACGTGCTGGTTTCCGTCAATCCCAAAGCGGGGCGCCGGTCGGTGAGCAGCCGAGTGGAACGACTGCTGGAATGCCTGCGAGACGCCGGTTTTCAGGTCGAGGCGAAGACCGATCTGGCCGAGGTGACCGGCCAAGCCAACGAGTTGCATCGGCATGGACGGTTGCGAGCCCTGGTTGGCGCCGGTGGCGACGGGACGGCAGCCGAATTGACGAACCGGACCGAGCCGGGGGTTCCCATCTCGCTCCTGGCCGCGGGTACGGCGAACCTACTGGCGAAGCACTTCCGTTTGTCGGGCGATCCCAAGAGGGTCTGCCAAACGATTGCCAAAGGGCGGCTTCAGCAGGTGGATGCGGGCCGGGCAAACGGACGCCTGTTCCTGGTGATGATCGGTTGCGGATTCGACGCCGACGTGGTTCGCCAGGTCCACGAATATCGGGATTTGTGTGCTCGGCGAGGCGGGCACATCGGATACACAAGCTACTTCAAACCTATCTGGAAGTCGGTCCGTAGTTATCGATATCCGGAAATCCAGGTATACTGCGGCAATTCGGACAGTGCGTCCCCCGACCCGCTGAGGGCCCACTGGGCTTTTGCCTGCAATCTTCCCCGCTACGGTTGGGGGATCCCGCTGGCGTCTCAGGCGAAGAGTGACGACGGTGAATTGGATCTGTGCACGTATGGCGGCAACTCCCTGTGGCGGGGATTAGTGTTTGCAGCGGCCGCTCAATTCGGAGGATGGCACCGATGCCTGCGAGGCTGCCGGATGTTGAAGGCGGCCAGGGTCCGGTTCTCGTCTGAGGAATCGGTTGCCTACCAACTGGACGGCGATCCGGGGGGGGTGCTCCCGGTGGAGGTCGAAGTGTTGCCCAAGCGGCTCACGCTCGTGGTTCCGTCCGACCCGTAGCGGGAAGAGTCACTACGAGCGAAGGAATCGGCTGTGCCTGACAATCCAGTGACCATTGGTCCCTATCGTTGCGGTCGCGGGTGCCCGTTGCTGATTATCGCCGGTCCATGCGTGCTCGAGGGGGAGGCGGAGGCTTTGGAGATTGCCCGGCGTCTGCAAGCGGACCTGGCCAAGTTGCCGGTGCAGTTGGTCTTTAAGGCGTCGTTCGACAAGGCGAACCGGACGAGCGTGGAGTCTTATCGCGGCCCGGGCCTGAAGGCAGGCTTGGCGATGCTGGATGCCGTCAAGGGCGAGACGGGATTGCCGGTGACAACCGACATTCACGAGCCCTCCCAGGCGGGTCCCGTGGGAGAGGTTTGTGACTTGATACAGATCCCGGCGTTCCTTGTTCGGCAAACGGATCTGCTGCTGGCGGCTGCTCGGACCGGGCGGGCCGTCAACGCCAAGAAGGGGCAGTTTCTGGCGCCGTGGGACATGAAGCACGTGGTGGCCAAGCTGGAGGCGGGCGGTTGCCGCAACCTGCTGCTCTGCGAACGGGGCACGTTTTTCGGATACGGCCATCTGGTCAACGACATGCGCAGCCTGCCGCAGATGCAGGCGTTGGGCGTTCCGGTGGTGTTCGACGCTACGCATAGTGTGCAGGAGCCGGGAGGCAAAGGATCGACGTCCGGCGGACAGCGTGAAATGGTCGAGCCTTTGGCCCGCGCGGCTGCGGCAATCGGGGCGGACGGATTGTTCTTCGAGACGCATCCAAACCCCGATCGGGCGGCCAGCGACGGCCCCAATATGGTCCCGCTCCATCGGTTCGGATCGATGGTCCGACGTCTTGTGGCCATCCGACAGACCATCCAGGGTTTCGTGCCGGAATCCGAAAGCGGGGCAAGCCCGTAACCCAGCCCTCACGAGAACGTGCGCACAAATCCGGAACCAAGACTCTAGGACAGCAAAGTTGGAACCGATTATGAAACGAACCATTTCCTGGCTGCTCGGCGCCGCGGTCGTTCTCGGGTGCGTTCTGGCGTGCTTCTCGGCCGGCTGCAAACCGCAAGGCAAACCGGGCGACAGCCAGAATGCCGCGTCGGAGAACGTGCTTTGGCGAAACGAGCTGTTCGGTTACGCCATCGATTCGTTGCTGATGCGGATGGACGAATTCTACAAGCCGGAAAGAAGACAAGAAACGATCAACCGGCTCGATCAATGGGTGCGAATCCAGAACCCGCTGGACGATTGGCAGCCCGATCCGGTGATAGCGAGCGTGCCCAATGAATTGCGCGGCGTCGTGGACGAATTGGCCGGATTGGCTGAGCGGATTGAGAAGTTGCAGCAGGGAGCCGACGCGGGACCGGTGGAGACTTTGCCGGGCGAGTTTCGTTCGGCAGGCGAGCGGTTGCAGGCCGTGGGAGAACGGCTGGCATTGGGCGACGTGATTCAACGGGCATCGCAATTGGTCGCCACGGCAGAGCAATTGAAGGAAATGATCGGCCAGAACGCTGCCAAGTCACCGGACGAGGTCATTGGGGCATTGCGCAATGCCTTTTCGCAGTTCAAGGTCGAAGAGTTTCGCCATCTCAACAACGAGTACTCGGTGTTCGCCCAGCGAATTGATCCCTCGATTCTCGAGTTTCCGGAATTCGACAGCCGGGCGTTTCAAGAGGCCGTGTGGCTGCGGAACCTGGCGACGTGGGCAAAAGGCGACGAGTTGGACGATCCGGTGAAGCCGGCCATGGCGCTGTTTGACTGGGTTGTGAAGAACGTGGATCTCGTGCGCGAGTCGCCGCCCGAGAACGGGCAGAATCCGACCATTCGCGTGTTGCAGACGCCCGTGGAAACGCTCCTCTTCGGCAAAGGAACGGGCATCGATCGAGCCTGGTTGTTCGTCCTTTTGGCTCGCCAGTTGGACATCGACGCGGCGCTGCTGGAGTTGACGGACGAGGAGGGCGGTGCTTCCAGGTTGTGGGGCGTCGGGGTGCTGATTGAAGGAGAGATCTACTTGTTTGAACCGGTTCTCGGGCTGCCGGTCCCCAAGCCGGGGAGCATGGAGCTGACGGAGAGCGGGTTCACGTTAAGGCCGGCCACGTTATCCGAGGCCGCCGAAGACGAAGCGGTGCTCCGGCAGTTGGATATCTTCAAGCAAGGCGACTACGGGATCCACGCCAAGGACATGCAGCGCGTGTCGGCGTTGGTTGAAGCAAGCCCCTCGTACCTGTCGCAACGAATGAGGATGGTCGAGAAGCGCCTGGCCGGCGATCAGAAGCTCGTGCTGACCACCGACGCAACCGCCCAGATCGAGCGATTCAAGAAGTGCCGGCATATCGTGGACGGCCGGATGTGGTCCGTTCCGTACTGGACCTTGTGGCAGGAGGTTCGTTTGGGGCTGGCGCGTGAACAATGGCGCGAAGCCAGGTTGAAACCGTTCGTTTTTCCGCCGGGTTTGGCGCTGCTTTGGAGGGGACGGAGCTGCCATTTCGAGGGCCAGTTCACCGGGAATCCAAGCGCCACGATGTACTACCAGCAGGCGCGGCAGTCGGATTTCACCATGGACAGTGCTGCAATCAGCGCCGAGGATCGGCAGCAATGGCGCGAGATCAAGATCAACGCCAGCTACTGGCTTGGTTTGATCGCCGCCCAGGGGGGCAATTATCGAGCCGCCGAAGACTACCTGATGACCCGCGTACTCGAGATCGATCCCATTGGGGCATGGGAATACGGTGCTACCTACAACCTGGCCCGCGTTGCCGAAGCGATGGGTAAGGCTTCCGAGGCCGTCAAGTTCTACCGGATGCACAGTGCCGCCCCGCAACTTCAAGGGAATCTGATTCGCGCTCGTTGGCTGATGAAACTCACGGGACAACCGGTGCCCGATCTGCAGCCCGCCACGGACAAGGAAAAGGAAGGCGCTGAGGCCAAGCCGCCTGCAAATGACGAGAAGCCTGTGGTTGCACCGGAGTCGAAACCCGATGCGACGAAACCGCCTTCAGAATCGAATGACGCAGAAGCCGACCGGAAGAAGTCGGAGAAGGACTCCGAGCCGCCCGTCGCCGAAAAGCAAGCTCCGGCCGACGAAAAGGAAAAGCCCGAGGCAAAGGCTGAAACAGGGTAAGGACTCAAGGTTCACGTCGTGCTTTGGCCAGCCCGGTCCAGCGGAGAGAACTGTTGAGGTCGAGTTCTCGTCTGCCAAACCGATCGATCGTGCGGTTCTGATCTGGACCCAGGATACGGCGTACACCGGCAACATAACGTGGAACGAAGAACCCGCGGCATTGCGAACGCACGGCGGCCGCGTAGTGGCCTCCGCCACATTGCCGACCGATGCGCGAGCCTGGTTCATCAACCTTCGCAGCGGCGGGCTGATGGGGAGTTCCGAGTTCCTGGCGGTGGATGCCGGCGGGCAATCGAGGGGGCGATAGATAGAATGGCCAAAAATGGAACCAAGAGTCTTGTCCGAAATGCAATTTGCCTCGTTCTGTATCTTCTCCCCCTTTTCTACGTCAGCCAGATTCTCGCTGTGGCAATTCATGAGATCTTCGGGCATGGTCTTGCCGCGTTGGCTCTGGGAGGGAGTTTCGATGGTTGCGGCATGAGGTGGGACGGGATGGGTTGGGCGTACGCATCGCTTCCGCCGCGCGCATCGACGACAGCGAACGTGTTGTTTCTGGCTGCCGGAGTCACGGCAACCATATCATCAGGATTGGTCTTCCTGGTGCTTGCATATTGGCTCCGCAACCGAGTGGCGGTCCGGCTCGGCTTGCTGGTTCTGGCGTTCTCCTGTCTGATGGAGGGTATTCCGTACATCTTCTGGAACTCTTATCATCCCACGCCGCCGGGAGACATTGGCAGAATACTCGCATTGTGGTGTGGCGACCAGGCGCCGCAGGGCTCCCTGCCGCAACTCATGCTTCTCATCGGGTCGGGAATCCCGTTTGTCGCCGGAACCTATCTCTTTTGCGCCCTTATATTCCAGGGGATCGAGCAGGTTCTTAACGATGGGGAGCGACTGCAACCTTGGGCCCGGTTCTGGATTCTGCTGTTGTTCCTGGCAATGCCGGGGGCAGCAAGCTGGTTTCTGTTCGACTGGAATCAGCTCGCTCCCGGAATTGGGATCTTGCCGTGTATTGCCGGGGCCATGTCCATCGTTCTGTCTTCTGCTATTCTCTACCGGTTCTCGCTACCGCTGAACCGCGGCCTGTCGAACCAAATGCCAACCAGATGGCATCTGGTGGCCTCGTGGAGCCTGGTCTTCTTCGTGGCCGTTCCGTCGGTGCTTTGGTTTCAGAATGGCGTGAAATGGACCTGATTGCCCGTAAGTTCTGGACCGTCGAGGTGGGGGATTACATGCCCGGTGGCTGGACATTTGTCTCGCCGCCAACTACCCTGGACCCCTATTGACTCAGGTCGGAATTCTCAAGAAATCCCCTGCCGGATGATCCTAGACGAGGGTGCTTATGACGTCGTTGGAGCTTCCTGAACGGCTCAATGCGGCCGAGGTGTTCGTTGACAGCCACCTGGACCATGGCCGGGAGACGAAAGCGGCCGTTCTCTGCGGCGATGAGGTCGTGACTTACGGCCGATTGCACGAGAACGTGAACCGAATGGGGAACCTGCTCAAGAAGCTCGGCGTGCGGATGGAAGAGCGGGTGGCGATCCTGCTGCCCGATTCGCCGGCGTGCGTCTATGCCTTCTTCGGCAGCATGAAGGTCGGCGCCGTGGCCGTCCCATTGAACACCATGCTCAAGCCCAAGGACTACGAGTATCTCCTCAACGACTGCCGCGCCCGGGTCCTTGTGGTCCATTCGTCTCTGAAGCCGAAGATCGACGAGATCCGCAACGAGCTTCGATTTCTCGAGCACGTGCTCGTCGACGATGATTCAGCCCCCGGCGAACAGAACCTGGGAGCTGCCTTGAAGGCCTCCGAGCCAAAACTCGAGGCCGCCGAGACGAGCAAGGACGACATGGCGTTCTGGCTCTACAGTTCGGGAACGACCGGTTTTCCCAAGGGCACGATCCATCTGCACCACGACATGATCGTGGAGGCGGATCTGTACGCGAAGCGGACGATCGGGGTGCGAGAGGACGACGTTTCCTTTTCGGTGGCCAAGCTGTTCTTCGCCTACGGACTGGGCAACGGGCTCTACTTTCCCTTGCGGCTCGGGGGAATGACCGTGCTGTTGCCGGATCGCCCCACGCCGGAGAAGGTCTACGAGACAATCGATCGTCACCAGCCGACCGTGTATTACGGCGTGCCGACCAGCTACGCCGCGATGCTGCATCTGGCCGAGAAGACGGGCCGCGACAGCTTGGGCCGGGTCCGCATGTGCATCTCCGCCGGCGAGCCGCTGCCGAGCCATCTGTTCGAGAAATGGGAGGAGCGTTTCGGCGTCCAGATTCTGGACGGCATCGGTTCCACGGAGATTCTGCACATCTTCATTTCGAACCGCCCCGGCAATGCGCGGCCGGGGAGCACGGGCCAGATCGTGGAAGGCTACGAGGCGAAGATCGTCGACGACAACGGCCTGGAAGTTCCCCCCCGCACCGTGGGCACCCTCCTGATCAAGGGCGACAGCATCGCCGCGGGCTACTGGAACAAGCACGAGCAGACGAAGGAAACGTTCTGCGGCCAGTGGATCAATACCCACGACAAGTTCCTGGTCGACGAGAGCGGCTTCTTCTGGTATGCGGGCCGCACCGACGACATGATGAAAGTGAGCGGGCAGGCCGTCTGGCCGACGGACGTGGAAGCCGTCTTGCAGAAACACCCGGCCGTGTTGGAAAGCGGCGTGGTGGGCGTGGCGGATCGGGACGGCCTCATCAAGCCGTGCGCCTACGTGGTGCTGAAGGACGGCTCCGAAGCTTCGCCGGAGTTGGCCAAGGAACTGCAGAAGTTTGTGAAGGAGACCACCGCCCCTCACAAGTACCCACGAGCCGTAGTCTTTGTGGATGAATTGCCGAAGACGGCTACAGGAAAGATCCAGCGCTACCGGCTCCGCCAGATTGCCGCGACGGCCACGCCGTTCCACGAATAGGCACACCGCTGAGGCGATTTCATTTCCGCCGGCAGGGGTTATAATTGGAGATCCTGACTCAACCGAGGCGGTCATTCGTATTGGTTGGCGGTCCTGCTGCGATTGGTTTGCCGTGATACTGGAGACATCGACCATGCCTATCGTCGTTCAATGTGGTGCGTGCGGGAAGCAGTTCCAGGCTGGCGATCATCTGGCCGGGAAAACGGTGAAATGTCCGGGATGCCAGACGCCGCTGGTCATTCCCGGCGCACAGGCGGCCCCTCAGCAGGCGGCGCCGGCCGGTTCCCTCGCCGACTTGTTTGACGATGAAATGCCGGTCCACCACGCCGGGTATGGCCAGGCCGAAACCAAATGCCCCGGCTGCGGCATTCCCGTTCAGCCGGATATCGTCTTGTGCGTGGATTGCGGCTATGACTTTCGCAAGGGGAGAAAAGTGGTTCCCGATACACCGGCTGACCGCCAGGCCCGCTATGAAGCGAGGGAAGCGAAGATGCGCGGTGAAGCACCGGGCGCGAAGAAGGGGAAGAAGAAATAGGGCAACCCCTCATTGCCGGTTTCTGCTGTTGCTTCCGAACGGTTCGTTCTGTGCCGATCGTGACGAACTGAGGGGTCTCTGTTCCCGCTCCCTGGCGGGGATTTCGCGAATTGCCCCCGTTTCTTGGGGATGAGACCGGCCCGTTCAGTTTAGACTTGACTGTCTGGGGCGAAGCTGGCCTGTACTCGCGACCAGATTCTGCTAGATTCCGCCCCTTGCCTCGTTGGCAGCCCGTTTGGGTCTTTTCTGCGGCCGGCCAGGAGAACTGCTCAGTCATGTGTGGAATCGTCGGATACATTGGCCCTCGTGAGGCAACCGATTTCTTGATCCCCGGACTTCGCCGGTTGGAATACCGGGGCTACGACAGCGCCGGAGTGGCCACGATTTTGCCCCATCGGGGGATCCACGCGACGAAGTCGACCGGAAGGATCGACAATCTCAACCGTTTGCTGCTGAATATGCCCTCACCGGGCGGGGTCGGTATTGGACATACGCGTTGGGCAACGCATGGGGCGCCCACCGACGAGAACGCGCATCCCCATTTCGGTGGAGACGGCGCGGTAGCCGTGGCGCACAACGGTGTGATCGAGAACTTCCAGGTCCTCAAAGATCGCCTGATCGCCGACGGCTATGAGTTCCAGTCCCAGACCGACACCGAGGTGATCGCGCACCTGATCGACAGTTGCCTCAGAGAGATCCGGCCGGACGAAGACGTGGTCGCCGCGGACTACGAGCCACTGGTCCGCGTGGTGCAGAAGGCCTTGGCGCAATTGCAGGGCACCTACGGCCTGGTCATTCTGTTTCGCGATTATCCCGAAGTCTTGATGGCGGCCCGGCTGGGCAGCCCGTTGATCATCGGCGTCGGAAGCGGCGAATACTATGTGGCGAGCGACGCCTCTCCGCTGGTCGGGCAGACCGACAAGATTGTGTACATCGCCGACCATGAGGTGGCCCTCATGACGGCCGACAAGTTGCGGGTGGTTCATCGGGATCAAGGTCGGGTAAGCCACAGCGTGGAGGTTCTGGAGATCGAGAGCGGGGACGTCGAACTTGGCGGCTACGCGCACTACATGCTCAAGGAGATCTTCGAGCAGCCCGAGGCGATCCGCAACGCCATGCGGGGCCGCCTCGACCCGGACGCCGCCACGGCCCGGTTCGGCGGATTGAATCTCAGTCCGCAGCAGCTTCGCCAGGCCGACCGGCTGATGCTGACGGCCTGCGGTACGAGTTGGCATGCCGGATTGGTGGGCGAATACCAGATCGAGGCGCTGGCCCGCATCCCCGTCGAGGTGGAATACGCCAGCGAGTTGCGATACTCCAATCCGCCCTTGGGACGGAACACGCTCTTGTTCGCCGTCACCCAGAGCGGCGAGACGGCCGACACCCTGGCCGCTCTGCGGGAGATGAAGCGGAAGGGCTACCCCACGATGGCGATCTGCAACGTGGTGGGGAGCACGATTGCCCAGGAAGCCGACGGCGGCGTTTACTTGCATGCCGGTCCGGAGATCGGCGTGGCCTCCACCAAGGCCTTCACGTCGCAGTGCACCGTGCTGGCCATGTTGGCCCTGTACTTCGGCCGCTTGCACCACCTCGGCTACGACGCCGGGATTCGCGCCATCGAGCACTTGCAGGAATTGCCCGACAAGGTGAGCGGGGCCCTGGAGACCAACGATCGCGTGAAGGAGATTGCCGAGAAATATGCGGATTGCAACAACTTTCTCTATTTGGGGCGGCAATTCAACTTCCCCGCGGCGTTGGAAGGCGCCCTGAAGCTGAAGGAAATCAGCTATATTCACGCCGAGGGCTATCCGGCCGCGGAAATGAAACATGGCCCCATCGCCCTAGTCGACAAGAATACGCCCAGCGTGTTCATCATGGCCCGCGACGCCGTCTACGATAAGGTCATGGCGAACGTCCAGGAGATCAAGGCCCGGGGCGGACCGGTGATTGCCGTAGTCTGTGAGGGCGACCGCAGGATCGGCAGACTCGCCGACGACGTCATCGAAGTGCCGGCCACGGCCGATTTCCTCCAGCCGATCGTGTCGGTGATTCCCCTACAATTCCTCGCCTACCACATCGCCGTGGCGCGAGGCTGCGACGTGGACAAGCCTCGTAATCTGGCCAAGAGCGTGACGGTGGAGTGATCTAAGCAAGCCCTAACAACCTCTCCGCATTCGCCCGGAAGATCTTGCGCCGCACGTCGCCGGGCAGGTCGAACTGCTCGAAGAGCTTGAATTGCGGAATGTCCTGATCGGGAGTGAGGTAGTCGGTGCCGAACAGGAGGCGGTCGGCACGGCGGAGCAGGAAGTCGCGGCCGAAGGCCGGATCGCGGCTCAACGAGTTGGCGCCACTGCCCGCCGAGAAGTCTCCGTAAAGGTTGGGATACTTGTCCATCAGCCGGTCGATGGCGCCGCCCGGGGCAACCGGCGTCTTGGGATAGCTGCCCATCTGGTCGGCAGCCACGTCGCCGGAGATCGAGGCCCACCAACCTTGGGCGTGGCCGATGAAGGCCGATTCGGGGGCTTCCTGGAGGGCCTTTTCCAGGCCGGGCAGGCCGGGGCGGTCCGTATTCCGCCGGTTGTCCATGTGGAACAGGATCGGTAGTTTCAACTCGCTGGCGGCACGAAAGACTTCCAGGTTCAGCGGATCGTCGATTGCCGTTCCACATTTGTGTTCTCCGAACCCGACGGCGCCCGCGTCGACGTATCGCTTGAGCGTATCGAGAATGCCTTTCTGGCCGCGGAGGTAGTCGGTGCGGGGGTCGACGTCGCAGAACGGCAGCAGGCGATCGCGATGGGGCTTCGTCTCCTTAAGGACCCACTCGGTAGTAATCGGATAGTACCAGGCTTCGGGTGAGATCAGCGGGAGGACGACGGCATGGGAGATACGATGCTCGTCCATCCAGCGCAGCAGGATATCGGCCGTCAGGGGCTCGCGAGCCGCCCACGGCTGTCCCAGATGGACGTGTACGTCGATGTAGTCGGCGGCACCGTCGTCGGCGCGTGCGCCGAACGGGCCGGTGATTGCCACAGCCGTTCCAGCCGCCCAGGCGGCGCGGCGGCAGAAAGTCCGGCGGGAGATGGTCTCGGAAGGTCGGATACTGCGGTCGGTCATGGTACGATACCTCGGGTGAGTCGTGCTGCTGATCGAGGGGAGTGGCGGAGGCCCTCTTGGTTGGACAGCGCCACTTGGAGCAGTCGCTAGTAATCGCAACTTCCTGAGGGTTGCTCGTTTAACGCCCAGCCGAAGGCGCCGGCTTCCGTAGTGCGGCCGGCGCCTTCGGCTGGGCGTTAAACGACTGCACTGCAATGGGTTCTGGTTCTCAGACTGCACCGAAATGGCGCTGTCCAATTAGAGGACATCGTAAAATGGCGAACCGGGCAATACAAGAGTCCACACTAGTGCCCTGGCTCCCAGAACCGAAACGGCGACGATCTTTCCGGATCAGGCGTCGTCGAACAGGAGACAGAGCACGTCCAGGGCATTGACGGCCCGGTCGGTCGGCCGAAAGCCGGTGTCCTCAACGCACTGCCCCCAGACCTGGAGGGCGTAGCGCAGGTACTGCTCGCGAGATTGACCGAGGAGTTCGTCGCCCAGTTCGGCCTTGATCTGAGGCCACACCGACTGGAGCTGTATCAGGGACGAACCGTTGCCCTTGATGGCATCGTAGACCAGGTCGTCGAGGGTTTCGAGGCTGGCCACGACTTGAGGGTGATCGCAAGCCAGAACTTCCGACGGCCGGGAAGGCCGCTGGTCTGCGGTGGAAGTGCCCGCGAACTGGGAATGGGCGGCATGGGCCAACTGCCTTGCAGACCGCGGATTCGAGGCCGGCGATGAGGGAGCCGGTTCTTCGGTGGCGAGGGGGCTGCCTGTGCCGTCTTCGGCCGGAATCGCCTCCTTGTCTGCCGGCGGAAAGGAGAACTCCGCCTTGAGGCGGCTGTACTTCGCCAGTTCGTCCAGCAGTTCCAGCCCCAACGCGTTCAATTGCTCCAGCGAGACCGGAGACGGATGACGTTCGAACCAGCGGTTCAGCAACGACGTTCGCCCCGTCTTGACGACCTGGTAGATCGCCTGTGCCCAGGCGTCGGTGGGCGCGAACCGGCACGCGGCCTTGCCGGCAAGGTCCATGAACGTCAGCCCGTCGATCTGGCGAGTTCGGTGGCGTTCTTCGGGATCGCTGCCGAGGGCCAGCAATCGATAGGGGCGCCGGGTGGAGACTTTCAACCCGGTTGAGAACGAAAACTCGGTTCGGACCTGGGGCGGTAGACAGTTGAGCAGGGCCGCGACGGCCGTCTCGCCGGAAGGCGTTCCCGTGATCGCCAAGGCGGCAGAGGTCAGGGCCGTCTGAACCAGGCACGCAATCTGTTCGGGCGTGAGATCGCGGCGAGCTCGCGAGAAGACGTTGGCTTCGACGGCCGGCGTGCGTCCGACAAGCGGGACGGGATCGAGTGCCGCGGGGACCTTTTCGTACTGTTTCAGCAGCCCGCTTCCCGAAGCGGCCCGAACGACCGCGAAGGGATTGTTCGCGAACTGCCTCAACATGTCCGGAGAGACAATCAGGCACTGGGTGTAAATGCGAGTGCCTCGCCCGCTGTATTCGTTGCCCGAGGCGGTGGTGCGGCTCACGCAAAAGTTGCCGCTGGGCAACGGATGAAAGTTGACGCTGGCGGCGTGGGGTCCCGACTCGCCCAGCGCGCCGTGAGAAGGCCCCCATGTCGAAAGGGCTCGGGCATCTTCTTCTGAGAGTCCGTTACTCGTGGCCGCCAGTTGATAGCCGGCGGTTCGGCTGGTTTCTGCGGAGGTGAAGACCGCTTGCTCGGCAAGATTCATCCCGATACCTCAGTGGTCGCCTTGGGCCGCGACGAACACGGCAATCAACGCTGCTTCGATTTGGCCAGATGGCTGAGCAGCCATTCGAACGGTTCGACGATTCCGTGGGGTTCCACGCGCAGGGGCACCTGGACCCTCCCTTCGTCGAACGTGTCGCGCCAGGCACATGCTCCCGCGACGCCCGCGGCAAAGAACTTGTGGATGCGGAATCTCTCCCGGCATTGTTCCCACAATCCCGTGGCGTGGGCCTTGGCGAAGGCCTCGGGGTCTTCCGAGCATTCTTCGTTTCGATCGGCCTTGGTGAACACGACGGCCACGGGTCGTTTCGACCAGTCGTTGCCCCGCCGCCCGCCAAGTTCACCCAGGTAGCTCGTCAACTTCATGGTGAAGAACTCTTGATCCTGCCCTCCTTCAATCAACTTGACCGCATCCACGAGAATCAGCGATCCGGAGCATTTCTGCAGGAACGCGCTGATCACCCGAAAGCTGTGGGGATGATCCATCTCTTCGAGCAGCGCTTCGCCGGCCATGTCGGGCATGATGAGGTCGAGCGGGTTGCGCAACGCGGCGTTGCGGATCTGGCAATGGACCCAGTTCCAGTGGTCGGGTTCGTTGGGCGTCTTGCCGGGAAACCCACAGCGGGCCAGGGCGCCCACGGTGGCCTGTTGCAGATTGATGGAAAACGCTCCGCGAGCCAGCAGGCGAGTGTCGCGGGAAGCTCGGGAGAGCATGTCCATGAGCATGCCCAGGTAGACGGTCTTCCCCACGCCGCTGACCCCCATGGCCGCCACCATGGTCGGCGGGACCTTGGCTCTGTCGGCCTGGTGGGCGAGTGCCATCGGCGCCGAGCAGTAGCGGCAGTACTCGGCGTCGAAGTTGTTCTGCCCTTCGCAAATGTAGCAGGCGATCGGCACGGCATATTCAACCAGCCGAGCCGTTTCCAACGGGACAATGACACCTTTAGTCATGCGTTCACCTCCTCCGGCACTTCCTCGTTCTGGCTCTTGGGTGACGACTCGCGATAGAGCATCAAGTCGGATACGCTGAGGGCACACCGGAATCCGATGTTGCGGCGCCTGGCCATCTGCACGTCGCCGCTCTGAAACTGGCACGTTGCCTGGCTGTCGAAATAGGTGTCGAATGCGCCGCCGCGAAGGCTCTTCAGCGGAGATTCGGAAATGAACTCTTCGGGAGGGAAGCAACCCGGCACGTAGTCGCTGCGCGTCCACTCCCAGACGTTTCCTATCAGTTGATAGATGCCTCCGACGCTCACGCCGTCGGCGAGATCATTCACGGAGACCGTCGTTCCGGGGCCGGATCCCCAGAGGTTGGCTTTCGCCCGCTCCATGGTGTCGCCCCAGGGGTAGCGCCGCTGCGACGACTGCGTTTCGGAGAGTTTTACGGGCCAGGCGCCCGCCTTGACCCATTCGGCGTCCGTCGGCAGCCGTTTGCCGGCCCAGCGGGAGAAGGCCGACGCTTCGTACCAGCAAACGCCGACCACCGGATGGTCTTCTTCACCGGGAGCGCAATACCCATCCGTCCAGAATCGCGGCCCGGGCTGCTTGGTCTGGTCGACGAAGTCGAGAACCGCGGGCCAAATGGCGGCATCCCAGTAGGTAATCTGCTCGTAACCGCCCGAGGCCACAAACTCGTAGTACTGGCGATTGGTGATCGGGTATCGATCGAGAAAATAGGGGCCGACGCGAACGGCTCGCTGCCGTTGCCACCATCCTTCGCGGCCTGCCTCCTGCTGCTGATCGCGGTCCTCCGCTTCGCCGAGAATGACGGTCCCGTCCGGCACCAGCGCCATGTGCGTCTGCAGGATCTCGAGCGTCGACTCGAATTGATGCGGTTCCAGATCCGCAGCCACTTGAGGGCGCAGAAGCAGCGCGTAGCGCCCTTGAGCCAACATTTGGGCAACGAGCGAGTCGGAGTCGTCGCCGCGCGGCGCCGCGATCGGCTTCGGCTTGTGCCCGGTTGCGGGCGCTTCGCGTTGCACGGTCCGGCGAAAGGAGAGGAATGCGCCGCCGGCGAGTCCTGCTACAAGGCAGACGCCGCCGGCAATCAGCCAACTCGATTCGCCCCGCAATTGTCCATAGCCGACAACGACAACTCCGGCAAGCACGGCGGCGGCCGGTATCAGGATCCGTTTGAGCCTACTCATGAGCGCACCTCGATTCCGCCTGGCCCTCGCCGCGGCACGGTCGGCAGGGAAGCGACCTTTCGTATGGTTTGTGAGCGGCCTGGCGTTTCACGTGTTGAGTATCCCTTGTTTCGTCACTTTGCTACCGGCTTGGCCTTGCGCCGCCGAGCCAGGTCTTTCTGGAGAATTTCAAATTGGGCCATCACTGAATCGAGGACGGGATCTTGCGCGTTGTCCGCTTCGGCAGGTTCCGCGGCAGCCTGGACCGGTGCGGAGGATCCTTGGACGGGTGCCGGCGGCCGATCGCTGAGCGTCTGGAGCAGTTCCCGCATCTGGTGTAGTTCCGCTGTCCAGTCCTTTCGCTCGCTGGCTGCCCGCTGCCGATCGTCCTCAAGTGCATCGGCCAGCTCGGCTGCCCGAGTGCGAACCGCATCCAGTTCGGTCTCCAGAACGGCTCGTTCCTGGACCCAGGACAATCGCTCCTGTTCCAGTTGATCGAGCTGCTCCTGGATCTCCGGCTTGGTGACCTGTTCGGCCGGTGCGGCGACTTGCGACAGCAGCCCGCGCTGGGAACGCAGTTCCTCGCGAGTTTCCGCGAGGTCTTGCCTGGCGGCCGCCAGTTCAGCGGCCATCCGTGCCAGTTCGGCGCCGTGGGCCTCGGAAGCCGCGATCGCGGCCTGGAGCGACGATCGCTCGCCTTCAATACGAGCGAAGACTTCCTGGGACTGTTCCGAGCCGCTCCCGTTGACGGCCGCGGTACTCCCCAACTGGTCCGTCAACGTTTGGATTCGCTCCAGCGTCGCCTCCAAGTCAACACGCTGGCGATCAAGCCGCTGTTCATGGTCCGCCCACTGGGAGTCTTGATCCTGTCTGGCGGCGTCAACTCGCTGCCCGTGCCGGAGCATCTCTTCGGCCAGATTCTCCAATTCGCCGAAGTGGGTGCGCAGGAAGGCTTCGAGCCGGTCGTAGCCGGCGCACATCCGGCTCACCGTCTCCTGCAGGGCAGATGGATCGATGGTGAACAAAGACAACTCGACAGACATGAACGTCCGGTTCTCTCGGTGCGTCTGCTGTAAAAAGGCGGTTCTCGAAGGCACAGTCCTCTGAGGCGAGAGTATCTCACGACAACTCTACGTCAGGTCTTCTGGACGGGCAAACCGGCCGGCAACTGCTGGAACGGTCGCGCACCGGCCGGCTCACGCGGCGAAGTTCGGCGGGCTGGAGAATTGCCCATATCCGGCCACCCGGGAGTTCCGGATTTGCCGGTTCAAACGCCCATGACGGGACCTGCCACTTGCAGAACGCCTTGCCGATAGTTATTCTTCGCCATGGTCGGCGCGGTCCGGTTCTTCCGGTCTTAGGGGAGATTCCGCCGCCTGTTGGCGCCGTGCCGGACCGCTCCAAGTCACATTCCGTCGCTTTCACGCACTTGGCGAAAGGAAAAGTATCATGAGATCTCGATGCGCTTTCGACTGCCGGCATCTTGTATGCCGACAGGTCCTGGCGATAATCACCCTCGCAGGATTCCTTTTGCCGAGCGCCGACGCCCGGGCCGCCGCGCCGTCGGGCCAGGTGCTGCCGGGTCTGGACGTGCTCGTCCGCGACGGTTTCAAACAACTCGCCGGACGCCGCGTCGGGTTGATCACCAACCATACGGGCATCGATCGCAACGGGATTAGCGCCGTCCAATTGCTGCACGACGCCGAGAACGTGGACCTGGCCGCAATCTTCAGCCCCGAGCACGGGCTGGAAGGCAAACTCGACGTGAGCAGGATCGGCGATACCCGGCACGCCGGAACCAACGTGAAGGTCTACAGTCTCTACGGCGCCACCCGGCGCCCCACGCCCGAGATGCTCGAAGGGCTCGACGCCCTGGTGTTCGACATCCAGGATATCGGGGCCCGCTTCTACACCTACATCTCCACCATGGGCAACGCCATGGAAGAGGCGGCTAGGCACGATCTCGAGTTCTTCGTCCTGGATCGGCCCAACCCCATCGGCGGCGTGGCCGTCGAGGGCCCGATTCTCGACGACGGCAAGCAGTCCTTCGTCGGTTACCACATGCTCCCCATCCGCCACGGCATGACCGTCGGCGAACTGGCACGAATGTTCAACGCCGAGTTGAAGATGAACCTGAAATTGACGATCGTTCCGGTGGAAGGCTGGCGGCGCGAGCAACTGTTCGACGTCACGGGCCTGACCTGGATCAATCCCTCGCCGAACATGCGGAGCCTCACCGAGGCCCTGCTCTACCCGGGCATCGGCCTGCTGGAAACGACGAATCTCTCCGTCGGCCGCGGCACGGAAACTCCCTTCGAACTGTTCGGCGCCCCCTGGCTCGACGGCAAGCGGCTGGCCGAGGCCTTGAACCGCGCCGAAACGCCCGGCGTCCGTTTCGCACCCATCACCTTCACGCCCGACGCCAGCGTGTTCAAAGGGGAAGCGTGTAGCGGCCTGCGCATTCAAATCACCGATCGATCCGACTTGGAACCGGTCCGCGTCGGTCTCGAGGTTGCCTGCCAGATCCGGCGCCTCCACCCCGACGACTGGAAAATCGACGGATACGCTCGCCTGCTCGGCAACGATGCCGTGTTCAATGCCCTGAAGCAAGGAAAGTCCGCCGCAGAAATCGAAGCAAGCTACCAGGACGATCTGGCGAGCTTTCTCAAACGTCGACAAAAGTACTTGATGTATTGATTTGGGATAGTAGGGCCCGGGCGCCGCACGGGTCCTTCCAGTGGGCTGTTGAAAATGGGGACTGGCTCCGCAACATCGTGCAGCCCTGCAACGCCGGACATACTACCGGTTGCGGTGCCTGTCCCCTTTTTCGACAGACCAGCCTACCAGTGGCCATTTGGACAAGAAATCGGAGGATATTCATGGAACGGTACGGACTCTGGCTGGCGGCAATCGCGATCGCGGCCCTGACAGGATGCAGCAAACCGGCAGAAACTCCCGCTCCCGCCGCCGTCGACGCCACACCGCCGGCAGCCGCCGCTGCGCCCGTTCCGCAAGACAGTGAAACGCCGACGGTCACCGCCGACCCCGACGATCCCAAGGCGATCGAAGCGCTCACGGCCACGGCAACCGAGTTGAAAAAGGACGGCGACGGCTTCGTGACGGAAGTCAGCTTTCGCGGCGCCCCGATCGACGATTCGGCCCTGGAGCCGCTGGCCGGACTGCGGCGGGTCCGCTCGGTGCTGCTGAACGATACGGCGGTGACCGACCCCGGCATGGCCGCCCTCGCCAAGGTCGCTACACTGGAAAACGTCGACCTTCGCGGCTGCGCCACCTCAAACGCGGGTCTCGCCTCGCTTGCCGCCTTGAAGAACCTCAAGGCCCTGCGGCTCTCGGACCCCGACGGCAAGTCGTCCGTCGACGACCAGGGAATGACGCATCTGGCCGGCTCGACGAATCTGAAGGTCCTGGCCCTCGACTTCCTTTGGATCAGTGTCGACGGGCTGAAGCAACTGGCCGGGCTGAAGAATCTGGAAGAGCTGTACCTGGCCAAGACGCTCGTCGATGACGAAGCCCTGGCCGTGCTCGTCCAGTTCCCCAACCTCAAAAAGCTCCGCATCTCGCAGTCGCAGGTCTCGGGCGCCGGCCTGGCGGAACTCAAGAACCTGCCCAAGCTGGAAGATCTCGACGTCAGCGAGTGCAGCCTGCTCGGCGACGCCGACCTGGCCCATCTGGCGGGCATGAAGCAGCTCAAGAAGCTCAACTTGTGGCGCGACGCGATCTCCGACGAAGGGGCGGCCCACCTGGCCGGCCTGACCGACCTGGTATGGCTCAACGTCGACAACACGCGGATCACCAACGCGGCCCTGGAACACTTCCGGGGAATGACGAAGCTAGAGTTTCTTCACCTGGGCTCGACGGGCGTTTCCGACGCCGGGCTCGTCCATCTGGAGACGCTCAAGGCCCTCAAAGACCTCAAGGTAACCCGCACCGCCGTGACCGAACAGGGCGTCGAGCAGCTCAAAAAGAAGCTGCCCGACACCAAAATTCAGTTGGCTTATATCGAAGGCGAATAGTCGGTCAAACCACTTCCCAGCCCGCTCGATACACCTTGTTGATGAGCTTGTCGGCCTCGGGGCAGTTCGTGGCCTTGAGCGTCGCGGCGTCCCAGTCGAGCTTTTTGCCGGTGCGGTAGGCGACCGTTCCCAGCAGGACGGCCTCGGTCAGCGCGCCCGAATAGTCGAAGTTGCAGGTCGTGGGCGAGCCGTCTTTGCAGGCCTTGAGCCACTCGGCGTGGTGGCCGATGGAAGGCGGAATCGTCTGGGCCGGCGGCTGGAAGTCGGCGTACTTGTCGGTCGGATAGAGTCGATACTTGGTGTAGTCGGCGAACATCTTCCCTTCCGAGCCGATGAACATCACGCCGCTTCCCGGCACGCGTTCGCCGGCGACTTCCTTCGGGATCAGGTTGCCGTCGTACCAGGTGAGCTTGAGCGGCGGCAGACCGTCGCGCTCGGGATAGGCGTAGCGAACGATCAGCCCCTCGGGGCAGGTCTGCGGATCGACCGCGGCCCCTTCGGCCTCGCACGTGGTGGGATGACGCAGCTTCAGGGCCCAGAAGGGGAGGTCCATGTAGTGGCAGGCCATGTCGCCCAGGGTGCCGGTGCCGAAATCCCACCACTTGCGCCACTGGGCCGGGTGATAGCAGCCTTCCGCATAGGGGCGAACGGGCGCCGGGCCCAGCCAGAGGTCCCAGTCCAGGTGCGCCGGCGGCTCGGCGGTCTTCTCGGGCAACTTGCCGCCGCCCCAGATCTTGCCGACCCAGACGTGGACTTCGGTCACGTCGCCGATCGCCCCCGACTGGATGACCTCCACGACGCGGCGGTAATTGTCGCCGGCGTGGATCTGCGTGCCCATCTGCGTGGCCAGCCCGCGTTTCTTGGCCTCGTCGGCCAGCAGGCGGGCTTCGAAGACCGTGTGCGTCAAGGGCTTCTCACAATAGACGTGCAGCCCGGCTCGGATGGCGCGAATCGCGGCCGGCGCGTGGTGGTGGTCGGCGGTGGCCACGGTCACGGCGTCGAGCTTGGAGGCCTCCTTCTCGAACATCTCGCGATAGTCGCGATAGAGCCGCGCGCCAGGGAACCGCTCGGCGGCCCGGTCCAGGTAGTTCTTGTCGACGTCGCAGAGCGCCACGACGTTCTCGTTCTGCACTTCGTTGACGCTGGCCGCCGCACGATTGGCGGTGCCTATGCAGGCCACGTTGAGTTTTCCGTTGGGCGATTTCGAGTCCTGGGCGGCCAATTGACTCCATACTCCGGAAGAGAGCACGGCGGCACCGGCGCCGGTTACGCGAAGGAAGTCGCGACGATTGTGGCGAGATTGAGTTGGCATGTCTGGGATTCCCGTTCGGTACGATTCACGGCAGGCCGACGTCTTTGTACGCCTGACTGGCAGATTCTTTTCGTCCGCCTGCCCAACAAGTCACGTCCCCCGGCCAACCGGCCGAGATACCTGCGATCATAGTCGACCCGCCAGCGGGGTGCAAATCTCGGCAGGGGAACTGCAACGTAGCAGGCACTCTCCGAGTCCCGTCCGCAGAACTGCCGGAAGTCCCGATTTCCCGCGGACGAACCTCTGGGGGTGCGGCATGACTCCGGCGGTTGCCATCGGCCCCCCAAGTCTCTAGGATGACGGGACTTGGTAGCAGGCTCGCTTCTTCGTCAGAGGCAATCGGATGGGCAAAAAGTCGTATCTCTTCGGCAGCACGATCATCGCGGCCCTCGGCGGCCTGCTGTTCGGCTTCGACACGGCGGTCATCTCGGGCACGACCGATTCGCTCAAGCAGGTCTACCATCTCGATTCCTGGTGGCTGGGCTTCACGGTGGCCACCGCCCTGATCGGCACGATCATCGGCTCGATTGCCGTGGGCCGGCCGACAGATCGCTATGGCCGGCGCGCCATTCTCATGGTGATCGGCGTCTTCTATTTCGTCTCGGCCGTCGGCAGCGCCCTGGCCTGGGATTGGTACTCCTTCTGTTTCTTCCGCTTTCTGGGCGGGCTGGGCGTGGGCGGAGCATCCGTCGTCTCGCCCATGTACATCGCCGAGATCTCGCCCACCCGGCTCCGCGGGCGCCTGGTGGCGATTACCCAGTTCAACATCGTGTTCGGGATCCTGTTGGCCTTCTTCTCGAACTACCTGATTGCCGACCTGGACCTGGGCGAAGCCGAGTGGCGGTGGATGTTCGGCGTGGAGGCGGTGCCGGCCGCGGCGTTCTTCTTCCTTCTGTTCCTCACTCCGCGAAGCCCTCGCTGGCTGCTGATGCAGAGCCGGGCGGACGAAGCCCGCACGGTGCTGAGCCGATTGGGCGTCGACGGCGAGACGGCCGAGGAGGAGATTCGCCAGATCGAGGCCTCGCTCGATCTGGCCCATCACAGCGTCCGGGAGCCGTTCTTCTGCAGAACCTATCGAGTGCCGATCCTGCTGGCAGTGGCGATTGCCGCTTTCAATCAGCTTTCGGGCATCAACGCGCTGATGTACTACGCGCCGAACATCTTCAAAATGGCCGGGGCCGGCGAGAATCTGGCTCTGCTGCAAACCGTGGCGGTCGGCGGGACCAACCTGCTGTTCACCATGGCCGCCCTGGCAGTCATCGATCATTTCGGCCGCAAGAAGCTGATGATCGTCGGCTCGATCGGCTACATTCTCAGCCTCGCCGTGACGGCCTGGGCGTTCTATACCTACGGCGCCGAATTCAAGGCCTCGGCCGGCGCCATCAAGGCCCTCGAAGCCGCCCAGCAGGCGACGGCCGACCCCGGCACGATTGCCGGACTGCAAAACACGGCGTCCCAGGCGATCGAGGCCGCGTCGGGCGGCAGTTCGATCGTGATGATCAGCCTGCTGGTGTTCATCGCCTCGCACGCTTTCGGACAGGGGGCCGTCATCTGGGTGTTCATCAGCGAGGTCTTCCCGAATCGCGTCCGCGCACGGGGCCAGGCCCTGGGCAGCTTCACCCATTGGTTCATGGCCGCCGCCGTCACCTGGACCTTCCCGGCAATTGCCGAGTGGTCCGGCGCCCACGTGTTTGCCTTCTATGCGGCCATGATGGTCCTGCAACTGGTGTGGGTCCTGTTCGTCATGCCTGAGACAAAGGGCGTGCCGCTCGAACAAATCCAGAAGAAACTGGGGATTGAATAGATGGCAGATCGTTTTCGCGTGGTCGGCTTGGGCGAAATGCTGTGGGACGTGTTTCCCAGCGGCCCCGTTTTCGGCGGCGCCCCGGCCAATGTGGCCTGTCACGCGGCCGCGTTGGGGGCCGACGCCGCCATGGTGAGCTGCGTCGGAAACGACGATCTCGGCGCCCGGGCAATCGCGGCGCTCGCCGAGCGCGGAGTCGATACGTCGGCCGTCGCACGCTCCGGGCAATTCCCCACGGGCACGGTTCAGGTCCACCTGAGCGCAGACGGCCAGCCGAGCTATGAGATCACCCGCGACGTGGCCTGGGACCATGTGCCCTGGTCGTCGGAAGCGAAGGCGCTGGCGGCCCGGGCCGACGCCGTCTGTTTCGGCAGCCTGGCCCAGCGCAGCGAGACGACTCGAGACACCATCCGTCGGTTCCTGAAAGCCACTCGACCGGGGTGCCTCCGCGTGTTCGACGTCAATCTTCGCCAGAACTTCTATGACGATGAAATCCTCCGCGAGTCGCTCGAAATGGCGAACGCTCTGAAATTGAACGACGAAGAAGCTCTCATCGTGGCCGAGGCGTGCTTCGGCGAGCGGTCGGCCGATCCGATCGATCGACTGGTCCGCCAGTTCGATCTTCGCCTGGTGGCCCTGACGCTCGGCTCGAAAGGAGCGATTCTCGCCGCGGGCGGCGAACGGCACGAAGAGCCGGCGCCGCAAACAACGGTTGCCGACACGGTCGGGGCCGGCGATTCGTTCACGGCCGCGATGATCCTCGGCTCGCTGGCCGGCTGGCCCCTCGCGAAAATCGCCGCCCGGGCCACGGCCGTCGCGGCCTACGTCTGTTCTCAACCCGGCGCCACGCCGGTTCTGCCCGAATCGTTGACTGGCGGGTTCTGAGGACCGTCGAATCAACAACTGTCGTATTGTCGTCTTTCGCTCCGCGAAAGCAGCGCCACTTTCGCGGAGCGAAAGGCGACAGTCATTTCCTCGGCGAGTTTCAGTTGGACGGGACGCGGGAGGTGAAGGAATCAGGGTTGGGGGTTCAGGGTTTGGGAGTCGGGGTCGGCGGGCGATTCGTATCTTCGAAGTTTTACCGTTCGACGTCGATCGCAAGGGCCTGCGACCATCTGATTGTAACTGTTTGTTGCATAGGACCTTCGGATCGTTGGGCAGGCGAGCATAGCGGGGCCCCTCTCCGGTGGTAGTTACGGTTTTGTCTATGGTTTTTTTCTTCATGGGCGGACGAATCCGAGTTGGGCGGGCAGGGAGTCCCTAGTATATGATACGCATGTACAGTAATTTATTCCATGGTGGGTGGGATTTTTTGCAGAGTTTCTTGCGGGTGGTGGTGCGGCTGAATGGGGTGAGGAGAGACGAGGGGAAGAGATCGACAAGGGAATGGGGGCAAGGGAATGACGGAGAGAGGACGGGAGGAATGGTGGAATCGTGGGATGGTGGAATGTATTGGAGGGATTCGGTCTTTGCGGGGCGCGGATTGGGGTGAGGTATGGGAAGCGTGGCACGAAGAAGGCGGGTGCAAGGCGGGGTTTGGATTTGAACGGGAGCCCGCGGAGGGAACGGAGGGTGAGATGGTGATTGGCTGCGAGGGGGAGAAAAGAAGATGGGGGAAAGGAAGATGAGGGCGATCACGCCGTTTTGGAGCGGGCCGCGGATGAGCATGAGGGTGTTACTGCTCGGGGGGCTGGGGCGGGGAGAGATCGACAAGGGAATGGGGACAAGGGAATGACGGAGCGAGGACGGGAGG
>JAAYAY010000071.1 GCA_012719125.1 Planctomycetaceae bacterium
CGCTGGTGATACTTCCACATTAAAGGAACAGAAGAGAAGAGGCACCGGTACTCTGAGCTGACAGGAGACGTTGCCTCACCCATAACCCAAGCACTTGGAGTGTCTGTCAAACTGGAGCCACCTCATTCAGAGCCTTTGAGATAGAGGCCGTTGCCAAAGAGGGCGAACATCTGCTGGAGGTATTGATTGAGGGGGCGGATGACCTCTTGCCGGAAGCGGGCGGCGCGGAGGCGGGCCTGACGTTTGAGGCGGCGAGCGGCGTGGGCCTGGTGGAGGAGGATGCGGACCTGGCGGACGACGGGTCCCTGGCGGCCGAGGTAGATGGAGCGTTGTCGGCCGCCGTCGCGCCAGGCGAGTCGGTAGTAGGGTCCGAGGCGGCGCTCGCCGGAGGTGCGCCAGGCGGCGACGACGGCGCCTTGGCGGGCGAAGCGGTCGGGGTGGTCGGTGAGGAGGCGGACGGCTGTATGGTCGGATGTACATGTGGTCATGCGTACATGTTAGCAAACTGGCGGGATTTTTCAATAGGAAAGTTGAACCTTTGGGGCGGTTTCTTGGGGGGGCAGCACGCTCTCAGGGTAGGGCGTCGGTCCGACTTGGACGTCTCGAGTGCGCAGGGCGCAGCGGCGACGAGGGATCGGAGGCGGAATCTGGCAAGGGGTTTTTTCTGGCAGGGGAATTTCTCGGGCAGGGGAATTGCTGATGGTGCTGCTGAGGGGTATCGTCGCGTGGGGCTGTCTGCGTGCGAGGCAGTATTATTTTGAATGGGCGAAGGGGACGGGGGAAGACGACTTGGAACCGCAATGGGCATGCAGGGTATGATGCGGTAGACTGTCTGTCGTCCATCGGCACTGTTTGGCAAGCAAGCAGTGGCCCACGGTGATTGGTTCACGCGGTTAGTCAGGGCCACCTGTCCCCGCCGGAATCGTTCGGAGTTGACACGTCAGAAACAAAGCCTCCCGACCCCTTTGATCGTCTCACGGGGATTGGTACACACGGTCACGCAGGGCCAACCACCGCTTGGCAGTTGGTGGGCAGTGCCCACCCTACTTCACTTCGCCTATGATCGTGGCAATCGCGTACTGGCGCTGCAGAACGTCAGCGGCACGATCACGCCCACGGAGCGGACGCTCTGGAATCCCCAGGCTGTCGACGAAGCGCTGGCCAGCGAAGAACTCGGAACCACGTACTGGATGCTCACGGACGAGCAGGACAGCGTTCGGAACGTGGTCTACAAGACAGGTTCGCACCATGCGGAGCATGTGACCTACGACGTGTTCGGCGATCCCGACCTGTCCACCGCCACCTTGAGTACCAGGCCGGGCCTCTACCACATCGACGAGTTCGCCCAGGGTCGTACTCTCGACCGGGACGCCGAGCTCTACTACGATGGCGGTCGCTGGTATGACCCGGCAACTCAGCGCTTCCTTTCCGCGGCTGACGACGGGTATGATGCGGGCAGCCTGTATCTCTATCGAAATTACCAGTCGGCCCCCGGAGATGACGAGGGCTTCTTCGACGAAGTTCCTTGGTTCCGGGATTGGTTGGCAGAACGCAGCGATACCGAGTTGTTCCTGGGCACGTTGGCGGCAGCAATTCCAACCGCTATCTTTGCCGCTCCCTATGTCACCTCAGCTGTCGGTGCATCGTACTTCGTTACGTCGACCGGAGTGGCAGCCGTTCAAACAGGCATCGAAGCAGGCGTTGCCAACTGGATGGGCAGCGACTATCAGTTCGGCACGAACTTCGTCAAGAACGTCGCATTTAATCTTGCCACGGCCAATATCGGTGGCGTCTGGGAGACCGGTGGTGAATTTGGCATGGGGATGTCGGTTCGCTACGCCGGCAGTTTCATGGGCCGTGCCGCGGCCAAACGACTCGGCTACGCCGTCGGTGGCATGGGTACCACCTACGCAGTACGCAAGCTGGCCGAAAGTACCCTCGACACCGCCTGGGACGCCGGCTACTATGGCAACTACAACGTGGGACGCAACTTCGCCTTTAACCTCGGCGTAAATGTGGCGGGGGATGCGGTCTTCCGAGGATTGGGAGCAGGGGTCCGCTATGCGGGACTTCATGCAAGTGGTACCGTTGATTCACTTACCTCAGGGCAGCGAGCATTGCTGGCGAAGATGATTCGGGAAGCAAGGAGGCCCGAATTCAAAGCCAAGGCCAAGATGGCCGGTTTTACGGACGACCAGATTCACGCTCTTCCACGACGTCTCCTCGAGTACGGCCACGCCGGCAGAGTGGCATACACGTTCTCTCCGGTGTCAAGCATAACGTCGAATGACATCAGAATCTCCCGATTTGGCACGCGAGGCCATATGGTGCATGAAATGGGACATCTATTAGATGACATTGCCCGCCCTGGCCTGCTGGCACGTGAACGGTTCTTGACGTACACGGAAATCGTTACAGCAGAACGTACTGCGTCAATCGTGCAGCTTGGTTCGACCGGTTGGCGCACGACCATGGTCCCTCACTTGGCAGCGATTGAGGCAAAAACACGTCTGCTGAGTATCGCAACCATCGCAAGCGTGGGCTACGCGTCCTATAGTGTATACGATGCATACTGGGGGACAGACCATTGAGAGGGCACAGAAGGCTCATCCTCACGCTGTGGATCGCTCCCTTAGTGTGTGCTGGCGTTCTGCTGACGAGAACAGAGGACACGGGAGCACGTGTCGCAGGTGGAATTATCCTGGCATCCTGTCTTGTTCTGTACGTCTGGCACGGTTGACACGGATAGTGTCTTTCGTTGGCGACAAGGTTACTCAACGTTCACGATTCCCACGTGAGGAAGGTTGGGCTTGAGCTTGGGTGAGGGAATGGGGCCGACTCCGGACATCGGACGGATAACGATAAACAGTAGGGGCGTTTTGTGACCTACCCTGATCGGAGCCATCCCGCACTTCGCCCTTCCGCCCGCTCCGCCGCCATCGCCTTCCTGCTCGCCCTTTCGGCCTTCTTCGGCGTCAAGGGCTACCTCGGCTCCACGCCCGGCGACTTGGCGCAACCCCGATTCACGGCCGCCTCAGCCCCGGCGCCCGCCCTCGACACTGTTCCCATCGAGCAGATCCGCGTCGGCCAGCGGGTCCTGACGGGCGCAGCCGACCCCGACAAGACGCTCCCGACGGCCGTCGACCCGCGGACCTGGCGGCACCTGACGCTCGAAGAAACCGACACCTGGCCCGACGGCACAGTCGACCGCATCTGCGTCGAATCCCTCATGCCGCCCGACTGGCTGGCCCTCCACGACGGCGCCCCCGTCGGCTCGCGGGTCCCCATTCCGCTGGATTTGGAGGAGATGGGCCTGCCCGAGGGCATGACGGCCCGGGTCACAGCCAACGAACCCTGCCCGGCCATTGACCGGGGCCCCGGCCGCGTCGTCCTCACCACGGTCAACCACCTGAATCCCCGCGTCGTGGAGTTGTGTCTTGCCGCCGGGGACGGCATGAAGGAAGAAGTCCGCCCGACCGCGTTTCACAAGTTCTACAGCGAAACCCGCGGCGAGTGGCTCTCGGCCGAGGACCTCCAGCCCGGCGAAATCCTCCGCGGCCTGACCGGCCCGCTCGAAGTCGTCTCCCAGCGGCCTGTCCCCGGCACGCACCGCGTGTACAATATGACCGTCGAGGGCGAGCATGTTTATCATGTCTCGACCTTGGGCGTGTTGGCACATAACAATCGATGCCGTGTTGGGTATAGCAAGGAGTATGCCGAGGGGTTCGAACGGATTCAAGGAGTCCCAGGAGCACTTCGACCGGCCGACTTCGGCACAGCAAGCGTTGCAGAGAATGCCGCCACATTGAGAATGTGGAATGACGCGATGCGGTCGGCTGCAACGTCATCCCGGTCAAACGGCTATATCAGATATCTGGAAGCCCTGGAGCGCGGCGAGACGCCCACTCAAACGATGTTGGAGAAAGCGTTTGGAGCCGTAAACAGCCGGTTCCTCGACTCTGCCAGGGCGGCCGGTATGGACGTTGCCGAGGTCCACCATTGGAACTTCGGTAAGACGGACTTTCCCACACAGATTGTTGATCCTAGAAATCTCGCGCCAACCTCGGCCCGAATCCTTCACGAACAAATCCACAGGGCAACAAGCGCTACGTCGGATATCTGGGGTGGCACGATTGCTCCACAGCACCAGATACCAATCCCCGAATGGTCTACCCCGTGGACGCCACCTACAGGACATTGACAAGGCTATGCACGAATACGAGGCCATCTATCGTTTGTTAGACTTGCCGGACACACTGATTGATTGCGCTCTCGGGCGAATTGAGATTCCGATCATCGGATGGGTTACGCCAGCCGCGTGGTACGGTTTTCCGCCAGCCCTGATTCCGATAGCGAGCAATGGTTCGGGGCCGAACTACTTGGGTTACTGGAAGCACTGGTTTTCCAATCGAACCCCAACGTTCGTGGAGATGTACGTTGACTCAGGACGCAAGGTCGTGGAAATCGCCCGTACACCCGAGCAGTTCTTCTGCTATTTGGCGATGGCAGCCATTGCCGTTGATGATGGCATTACGCCACCGCTGGAGAAGTTTGCAGGGGTGGTTGAAATCAATAACATGCCTGCCCTTGACGCTGTTTCGTTGAAGACAGGTGACGATCCCCTAGGATTTCCTGCTCTTCCTCAGTTTGCGGCCGATCTTCCCCTGAGTAGCGTGAAGGACATCAGGCAATACACGGGTGATTTTCCCACCGGATCAGTGGGAGACTCTCGTGAATGGTGGCATGATACCTGCGGTTTTGAGATCACAAGGGAGGCGTCAACGGCTTGGCCTAGTGAAGTTCCCCGCCCCCGATGGACGTTGCCGGGGAACAAGTCCGCTGTCTTTGACGATCTTCTGGATCAAGGAGACCTCCACGGAGCTTGGATGGCCTTGAACTCCACTGGATGGTCTATTCCAGAAGCAAGAACGGCAGTTGCGAAGTTGGCACATGCTGCGAATGATCCTGGGTTCACAATGTTGGCATCGGCATGGTCGAGCGTTGCCGACCCAGCAAGTGGTACCTATTGAGGGAGCAAATGGGACGGGTGGCACTACCGACGCGTGAGATGGCAAGGGCCTGAAATGGGAATGCGGGCAACTTTGGACATCGGACGGATAACGACAGACAATAGGGGCGTTTTGTGACTTACCCTGATCGGAGCCACCCCTCAATTCGTTCGTCCGGGCACTCCACCGCCATCGCCTTCCTGCTCGCCCTCTCGGCCTTCTTCGGCCTCAAGGGCTACCTCGGCCCCACGCCCGGCGAATTGCCGCAGCCCCGACTCACGGCCGCGTCGGCCCCGGCACCCGCCCTCGACACCATTCCCATCGGGATACAGGGTCAACTCTTCCAATTAACCACCGCCACCATCTCGGTTGGCATCAGCGCCTAAGCCGTTGATCGGCACGAGTTTCAGGCCAAGCTCGTGAGCTCGCCGTGCCAGGTTCCGTTGGACTCGAACGCGATACTGTTGCTCATAGTATTGTTCGCCCTGGTC
>JAAYAY010000072.1 GCA_012719125.1 Planctomycetaceae bacterium
AACTCCAGCCCCATCGGCCGGAAATTCAAACGTATCACACGAAAAACCAGAACCTCGACAACCGCCTTCAGAAAACGCCATACTACAGACCGCTCCCCCTCACGCGGCGCAGCCGCTTCGTCCAACATTCCAACATTCCAACATTCCCTTCCCCACCTCGAACCACGTTCCCACTCCCGTGATGACCACTTCGCCCCTCCTCCGCCTCGAATCGGTCGACAAGGTCTTCCAGATGGGAGAGGTGGCGGTTCGCGCGCTCAACGACGTCTCGCTGGAGATTCGCGAGGGCGAATTCCTGGTGATGGTGGGGCCGAGCGGGTCGGGCAAGTCGACGATCCTGAACATCGTGGGCGGACTCGATACGGCCACGGAAGGACGCGTGTTCTTCCGCGATCGGGAAATGACGTCGTTCACCGCCGCTGAGCTTACCCGCTATCGCCGCGATACCGTGGGGTTTGTCTTCCAGTTCTACAACCTCGTGCCCAACCTTTCGGCTCGCGAAAACGTCATGGTCTCCACCGAGATCAGCGACGATCCGCTCGACGTGGACGAGGCGCTCGAAATGGTGGGACTCGAAGAGCGGCTCGACCACTTTCCCGCTCAGATGTCGGGCGGAGAACAGCAACGGGTCGCAATCGCCCGGGCGCTGGCCAAGAACCCGGACTTGCTGCTCTGCGACGAGCCCACCGGGGCCCTCGATGTTGCCACCGGCAAGCTCGTGTTGCGGTTGCTCGTCGATCTGAAGACGCGGCTGGGTAAAACGGTCGTTTTGATTACCCACAACAGTGCCATCGCCCAGGTGGCCGACCGCGTGATCCGCTTGCGGAGCGGACAAGTCGTCGAAGTGGCAGAGAACCCCGAGCCGCTTCCGCCCGAAGAGGTGACGTGGTGAAGATCCTCGATCACAAGCTGCGACGCGAGCTCTGGGCCAACGGTTGGCTGCTGCTGGCGATTCTCTGCATCATCGTGGTGGGGGTGGCCTGTTTCGTTTCGATGGGGTCGTCCTACAACAATCTTACTGAGGCCAAGGCCCGCTACTACCGGCAGTGCCGGATGGCCGATTTCTCGATCGAACTCAAGAAGGTGCCCGAAGCCGACCTGCGGCCGGTCGCTGAGCTGCCGGGGGTCGCCGAAATCCGGCCGCGCATCCAGTTCTTTTCGACCGTCGATCTCGACGCCGTGTCCGAACCGCTCAATGCGCTGGTCCTTTCCATGCCGGATCGGCACGAACGGGTGCTGAACGACGTCGTCGTCCAGCGAGGCGGCTACTTCACCGAGCGGCGCGAGAACGAAGTGATCGTCAACGACGCCTTCGCCGAGGCCAACAACCTGGCCCCCGGCGACTGGGTGCGACTCGTGCTCAACAATCGCAGCCAGGAACTCTACATCGTCGGTACGGCCATTTCGAGCGAATTCGTCTACATGCTCGCCCCGGGGACCATCGTGCCCGATCCCGAGCACTTCGGCGTCTTCTTTCTGAAACAGAGCTATGCCGAAGACGTCTTCGATTTCGACGGGGCGGCCAACCAGGTCCTCGGCCGGCTGGTGCCCGACGCGCCCTGGACCACCCGCGAGATTCTCGATCGAGCCGAGCAGTTGCTGGGCGATTTCGGCGTGTTCACCACGATTCCGCTCGCCGACCAGGCGTCGAACAAGTACCTCAGCCAGGAGATCGGGGGACTGCGGTCGTTTGCCGTGTTCATGCCGATGATCTTTCTCGCGGTCGCAGCCCTGGTTCTGAACGTCCTGCTCACCCGGCTGGCCGAGCAGCAGCGAACCGTGGTCGGCACGCTCAAGGCGCTGGGTTACAGCGACGGACAAGTCTTCGCCCACTTCCTCAAGTTCGGCTTGGCCGTCGGACTGACGGGTGGTCTGGCCGGTTGTGCGCTGGGATACGTGCTGGCCGAACTGATGACGATGATGTATCAAACGATCTTCGAGTTCCCCGAGTTGCGCAATCGCTTCTACCCCGGCCTGATGGCGGCGGCCGTGTCGATCAGCCTGGCCTGCGCGGTCGTGGGGAGTCTTCGAGGAACGCGGGCCGTTCTGCGACTCAAGCCGGCCAAAGCCATGCGTCCCAAGCCGCCCAAGCGAGGCGGCAAAATTCTGCTGGAACGGGTCACGATCCTCTGGAACCGTCTGAGCGTCGGCTGGCGGATGGTGTTCCGCAGCGTCGTGCGGAGCCGATTGCGTTCCCTGGCGGGGATCTTCGCGGCCGCCATGGGCGCCGCCGTTCTGGCCAGCGGGTTCATGATGATCGAGGCCACCTACTACCTGATCGACTTCCAGTTTCGCTGGCTGCTCAAGAGCGACGTCGACCTGACCTTCTCGGACGAACGAGGACGCGATGCGCTGCTCGAAGCGGCGAACCTTCCGGGTGTCCGCTTGGCCGAACCGGTTCTCAACGTGGCGTGTACCTTCGAGAACGGGCACTTCCGCCATAAAGGCGCCGTGACGGGACTGCAGGCCGGGGCCACCCTGACCGTCCCCAGGGATACCCAGGCGCGACCGATCCGCGTTCCCCTGGTGGGGCTGGCGATGAGCGGCAAATTGGCCGAGATGCTGCACCTTGAAGCCGGCGACATGGTCACCATGCATCCGACCAAGGGGCTGCGGCATCCGCAACAGGTGCCGGTCGTCGAGATCTCCGACAGCTACATGGGCACCGCCGTCTATACCGACATCGACTACTTGAGCCGCCTGGTCGGCGAAGAGTTCGCTCTGACCGGCGTGCAATTGCAGATGGAAACCGATCCCGGCGAGCGAGACGCGTTCAACCGCCAACTCAAACGGCTGCCCGGCGTGCGCGGCGTGGCCAATCGGCAGTCGATGGTCAAGAGTATCGAAGATACGATCATCCTCAGCATGAACGTGTTCATCTTCGTGCTCGTGGGGTTCGCCGGCGTGATTTTCTTCGGCAGCATCCTCAACTCGTCGCTCGTCAGCCTGGCGGAACGGCAGCGGGAAGTCGCCACGCTGCGGGTGCTGGGCTACGGTCCCTGGCAGATCGGCAGCCTGCTGTTTCGCGAAAGCCTGGTGCTCACCGCCGCAGGAACCGCGCTGGGAATGCCGCTCGGCTACTTGCTGACGGTTGCCATGTCGATGAGCTACGATTCGGAACTGCTGCGTTTTCCCGTGGTTTCCTCGGCCACCACCTGGGTGATGACGGCCGTGCTGGCGGTGCTGTTCACCGTGCTGGCCTACCTGTTTGTTCAGTTGGCAATCCACCGCATGAACTGGCTGGAAGCGCTGCAGGCCAAGGAGTAGATGTCATGAAAACAACGACGTGGATCCTGATTGCGGCGGTGCTCGCGTGTGTTGTGGCGGGGGTAGGAGCGGCCGTGGCCCTGGCTCCGGGCGAGCCGGTCGACGTGGTTTCGGCAGACCGCGGCCCGATTCAGCAATTCATCGACGAGCGGGCGGTGACCCGGCTGCCGCGGACCTACCTGATTTCCATGCCCTACGCCGCCCGGATTGAGGAGATCACGCTGCGCGAAGGCGACCGCGTCGAGAAAGACAATCCCGACAAACCGCTGGTCAAAATGGTCCCGGAAGACCTGGAACTTGCCGTGGCCGAAGCCGAGGCAGCCGTCGAGCGGCTCGACGCTACGATCGCCGAGAACATGAGCAAGGACATGGAAGAGCTTGCCATGCGCCAGTCGTACGAAGTCGTCCGATCGATGCGCGATACGATCAAGGCGGCCGAGACTCGCGTCGAATCCGGCACCGAGAAGAAAGCCTACAACAAGCGCCGCTTCGACCGGCTCGATCAAGCCTACAAGAGCGGTGCAATCACCGACGAAGAACACGATCGCGTCTACCTCGACTACGTGACCGCCGGCTTCGATCTCGCCCAGGACGAACTCGTTCTGCGGATCACCAAGGCGCTCACCGTGGCGGTCGAGATCTTTCCGGAAATGATCAACCAGATGGTCAAGGATAAGTCGCTCGCCGACGCCGTGCTCAAGAAGCAGCGGGCGGAGGCGGCGGCGGTCCTCGAACAGGTCAAGCTGCGCCGGCAGCGCGGAACCATCGTCAGCCCCGTCGACGGCGTCGTGCTGCATCGCTATGTCACCGACGAGCGATTCCTCGGCGCCGGCGAGCCGCTGCTGGAGATCGGCCGGCTCGAAGATCTCGAAATCGAGGTCGATCTGCTCAGCGTCGACGTGGTCGACGCCAAGGTCGGCGATCGGGTGGAAATCTACGGCCCGGCCGTCGGCGCCGTTCCTGCCAAGGGACGAGTCGCCAAGGTCTATCCCGCCGGATTCACCAAGATCAGTTCGCTGGGCGTCGAGCAGCAGCGGGTCAAGGTGATTGTGGCCGTCGAACCGGAGGATCTCAAACGACTTGCCGAAGAGCGCCGCGTCCAGGTGGGCTATCGCGTGCGGGTGAAGATCGTCACCGACGAGCGCGACAACGTGCTGGTCGTTCCCCGTTCGTCCCTGTTCCGCGGAGCCGGCAAGCAATGGCAGCTCTTCGTGGCCGCGGGAAACCGGGCCCGGCTGCGCACCGTGGAAGTCGGCCTGATGAACGACCGGCTGGCAGAAATCATCTCGGGGCTCGAGGCGGGCGAGCGTGTGATCCGAACCCCGCCGAGCAACCTGACCGACGGCGGAAAGGTGGCGGCGCGGCTGGCACGAGAATGAGAGGTACCATGGGGTTTGAAAGGGGTCAAGGGGTCGGATCAGCCGGTGGGCGCTTTGGCCGGTTGTGAGTATTTCGAGCCGGGGGGCGCCTGTGGCCGATCATGGATTTTCGGGGGACTTGGCCGCGTTCTTCAGCCGGTAGCTGTTGCCCTTGATTTGGATCAGTTCGGCGTTGAATCGAATCACCGAAAACAGTGAACCGTTGGCAGTTACCGGCCAACCGATCGGGCCGGCGGGGAATCCGCAGCTTGAGACTGGGCCCGACATGTCTGAGGGCGGCAGTGCTACAAGCCCTTGGCGAGATGGTAATACATCTCGTTCCACCGGAGCCGGTCCTTCAACTCGGCGATCCTGGTGTCGGCGTCGATGCGAACGAGTTCCAGCCCGGCAATGTCGGCAAAGTCCTCCAAGTACTCGGTACCGATCGCCTGGCTGAACCCGGTGTGATGGGGGCCGCCCGCGTGAATCCAGGCGGCAGCGCCGATCTTGAGATTGGGTCGCGGCACCCAGAGCGCCCGGGCCACGGGCAAGCGGGGCAGCGGCTCCTGCGGTTCGACCACGTCGATTTCGTTGACGAGCATGCGGAAGCGATTGCCCATGTCCACGATGGCCGCATTCACGCCGGGGCCGGCCGGTGCGCTGAACACGAGCCGCACCGGATCCTCCTTGCCGCCGATCGAAAGCGGATAGATCTCGGCCGACGGCTTGCCGGACGCAATCGACTCGCAAATCTCCAGCATGTGGGCGCCCAGGACCTTCGGGCCAGCCGGATCGAGGTGGTAGGTATAATCTTCCATGAACGACGTGCCGCCAGGCAATCCCGCCGCCATCACCTTCATCCAGCGGACCAGGGCGGCCGTCTTCCAGTCCCCCTCGGCCCCGAACCCGTAACCGTCGGCCATCAGCCGCTGCACGGCGATGCCGGGCAACTGCTTCATGCCGTGGAGGTTCTCGAACGTATCGGTGAAGCCCGTGAAACTGCCCTGCTGGAGGAATGCCCGAAGGCCGAGTTCCGCACGGGCCGCTTCGCGAAGATCGTTCCGTCTCGCACCGCCCGGCCGGATCTCCGGCGCCACGTGATAGCGCTGGTCGTATTCCGCGACAAGTCGATCGATCTCGGTATCGCCGACGGCACCGATGGCTTGTACCAGGTCGCCCACGCCGTAGCCGTTGACTGAGTACCCGAGCCGGATCTGGGCCTCGACCTTGTCGCCTTCTGTGACGGCCACCTCGCGCATGTTGTCGCCGAATCGGGCGATCTTGCCGGTCTGCGAATCGGCCCAGGCCGCGGCCGCTCGCGTCCACACGGCCAGGTCGGCTACGACCTGCGGATCCTGCCAGTGGCCCACGATCACCTTGCGATCCCGCCGCATCCGAGTGCCGATGAACCCGAACTCCCGGTCGCCGTGGGCCGACTGGTTCAGGTTCATGAAATCCATGTCGATCGTCGACCAGGGGATATCGCGGCCGAACTGGGTGTGCAGGTGGCAGAACGGCTTGCTGAGCGCCTTCAGCCCGCCGATCCACATCTTGGCCGGAGAAAACGTGTGCATCCAGGTAATCAATCCGATGCACGGATCAGCCCCTGATGCTTCAAGGCACAGCCGGCGGATCGCCTCGGGCGTCGTGAGGATCGGCTTGAATACGATCCGCACCGGGATCTCGGCGGCCCCGTTGAGTGCTTCTGCGATCGTCCTGGAGTTCTCGGCCACCTGACGGAGCGTTTCGTCGCCGTAAAGGTGCTGGCTCCCGGTGGCAAACCAGACTTCATACTGCTTCAGATCGAACATGTTAGCCAGCTTTCCTTTGCTGTCCGTTGAAAAGGGAATTTGCCAAACGTTTCCGCCATGCCGTCACTTCAACTGCAACGTCCCTGCCTGATCGAGTTGCCAGGACTGGCCGAGCGTCCCTTCCCAGCAGCGCCAGACGTTGTCCTGGCTGCGGTAGATGGTGAGATTGAAGGGGATCTTCATACCGGCGGCAGGCTTCAGGCCGAGAGCGTTCCAGGGGACGGCCCATTCCGCCTTCCACCCGCCGCGATCCTTGCCGTAGGGCCTGGCGGCGAAGCGAACCGCCTTGCCCAACCGCTCTGCATCGGCGGCCGAGGTTCCGGCGTCGGTGACGCTTTGCAGCGTGCCGCCGGGATAACCGCGAAGCACGAAGATCACCGGGCCACCGTCGGCCGTCTTGCCGGCCAGGGCGATTTCGGCGCCGTCGTCCTGGCCCCAAGCGGTCCCGTCGCGGAGTTTGGCGACGTCGAAGGTGACAAAGTTGAGCGATACGTAAAGGCACTGGTCGTCGTAACTCAATCGGGCAAAGACGGGGGCTCCGCTGGCGCTCCAGCGAGAAGGAGTCCGGTCGAGACGCACGAGATCGCCGGGCCACTCGTCCGAGCCGATTTCGCCGTCGATGGTCGGCGGCGCAGCCACACGCAGGGCGGTTGCCGACCAGGTCATGCGCTTGGGTTCCGTGACGGGAGGCATGGCGTCGTCGATGGTGAATCGCTGGGGCCGGCCGTCCTTGGTCAGGCCGTTGCGGAACACCCGGTTGCCTTTCCAGACGGTCACGGCGTTGGGCGGGGCAACGGTGATGTTGCCCGGGGCGACGAGGGTGTTGTTCTCCAGTTTGCAGTCGGCCGATCGCTGGAAGCTGAGCGACATGTCGCCATCGCAGACGAACACGTTATTGCGGATGGTGATGTTGGTGGTGATGTGATTGTGGGTGGGCCGCTCGACGCCGATGGAGACATTGTTTTCGACGATGCAGTCTTCGGCCCCCTCGTCGAGGTAGTAGGCCGACACGCCGTAGCCTTCGCCCATCTTGACCACGTCGCGGACGACGTTGCCGCGGAGGATGGCTTGCTTCATGCCGCCGTAGATGGCGCCTCCGTCGTGCATCTCGAGCATCACGCGGGAGATCAGGCTTTCTTCGATGAGCAGGCCTTCGCCGCCGCCGGCGATGCCGGTGTAGGGCGTGTCGTGGATCTCGTTGCGGTAGAGGTGCAGGCCTTTTCCTTCCGCGTTCCGCGAACCGTAGGCTCCGACCGCGATCGCGCTGGGGTAGTAGAGGCCCACGTGGTGGATATGGTTGTTGGCGATCAGCGTGCCGGCGCCGCTTGTGCGGACGGCGCCCGCTCCGGTGTGATGGAGGAGGCAATCGACGATCTTCGAATCGTTGAGGGCTCCGGACTGGACGGCCCAGCCGCCCACGCAACTGACGTCGAGCCCTTCGAGGGCGCAGTTTCGGGCCCGATCGATCCGCACGGCTCCGTCGAAGGCGTAGGCGCCGAACCCGCCGGCCTTGAGCGGCGTGGTGGTCGCCTGGAGAGTCAGCCCGCGAAGGGTGACGCCGGTGATCTCCTTCTGCCGGCTGCCGGCCAGTTGGATGATCCGTTCGAGCCGTGGGGCAACCACCTTGGCTTTGGTCATGTCTTCGCCGGGCAGCGGCCAGTAGACGATCTTGCCGCGAGTGCGATCGAGGTACCACTGGCCGGGCCGGGTCATGCCCTCGCGGGTGTTGAAGACGGCATACTTCTTCACGCCGAAGGAACCGGGGGGCGACTTGGTCGGCGTCGAGAAGATCAGAGCGTGGCGCTGAGTGTCGTTGGCTTTCACGCCGACCATCGACTCGTCCCACATGTGGTAGACGCGTACTTCGGCGTTGTTGACGTCGAGACTGGGCGGGATGTCGTTGGGATCGTAGAGCATGGTGGTCAGTTCTTCGTCGGTCGGCTTTCGATCCCAGCCGCCGCCGACCGACGAAAGCCAGCGGACGTCGAAGACGCTCTTGTGGAGGAAGGTTCCCGATTCAGGGAAGCGGGCTCGTTCGGGCATCCGGCCGTTGACCACCAGGGCCCGGAAGTCCCAGGTTCCCGCCTTCACTTCCGGCACGTCGGCCGCCCAGAACTTGTCGCCGTCGGGCTGCCAGCCGGAAACCATGGAACCGCCGTAGAGCGTGGCAGTCCCGCCTTCGCCGGCCTCGATGACGAGCCCGTTATCTTGCGGATCGAGCACGAGCGGATCGGCCAGGAAGTATTCGCCCGGCATGACGACGATGCGATGCGGGCCGGCTTCGGCCTTTCGTGCGGCGTCGCGAGCGGCCTGGAGGGTGGCAAGGGGTTTTTCTTGGGAGCCGGGGTTGGAATCGTGGCCCGTGGGGGCGACGGTGAAGGTGGCGGCGTGGGCGGCGGGCGTGAGGCTCCATAGCGCCGTGGCGATAGTGGCGAGGATCAAGACTAGGTGACTGGCTCTAAGCTTCATGGCAATGCTCGTGTAACTCGCGAGTCCGGTTTCGGGGAGGCTGGCACAACTCTTGATGGACGATGCTCAGCATACTCATGAACTGGGGCGTATGCGAGTGCCAGGCTGCCCCGCAGCAAGCCCTTCTCTATCTTGTCTATTTTCTCGAATTTGACATTGCACAGGTTCGCCGTGTGCACCATAATGCGACGTGGGTTTGTCGGGGGTTGTGCTGCAACCTGCCGAATGCTTCACGGTAGCTATTGTCTGACTCCAGGACCGACACGGAGGTTGAGATGGTCGAGGGTCACTCGTGTCCGAGGATAGAGTTGGAGGCCGCTCGTCTGGCCGATGAATGGGAAAGCCTGTTTTCCGCGGAACTGAAATTGGCGGCCGAACAGCTTGCGAAACCCGCTTCCATGATCACGGTCGATCATTACTGCCAAGCGGTTCCTACCGCCATATCCGCGGTGTTGCGCGCTGTGGAAGCAGCAACCATCGGAGTCACGCATGCCCGACGAAGAACCGCTTGAGTCTCGTGGTCAGAGCGGAAGAGAGAGTGTTTCATCCAGCGCTATCGACTGGAGGCATCAGTTCTACAGATCCTTCAAGGAGCAGCACAGGGAGATAGCCTCCCAACTGAATGACGACGCCACACCGGACGAGATCGAACGCGCCGGGATGATTTCGCTGGGAAGGGTCATCGGTGACTTGGCATCGGAGAGCATTCTCTCCTTGCTTTCAGAGATTGGCAAAGGCGGTAAGCTTGGTGTCACCGAATCGGATCTGGCAAGAATACTGTTCAGAGTCGTCCCTCAGAGTCCTCATCCATTCCAGTTTGCGGAGGATCGTGAAGCAGTCGCATGGGATTACCTTCTCGATGAAACGAAGCCTCCCGGGGAGCGCGAAACGACTTTGTGTTTCTGTGCCGAGAACGACGAAGATCGCACAGCAGCATTCATTGTCGACGAACTCGAGAAAGACGACCTATCGGCGGAGTGGCAGGATGCCCTCGTTCTCTGCGCCGAGTCCATGCAGTTTCACGAAGACACAATAAGGGCCCGACTGTGGCGCCGCTTGCTCGAAATCGCCTCCCGTCGCCGGCACGATCCCGATGAGGCGGTATCGAGGCCGATCGTCTTCTCGGCCACCCGGTGCCTGACCTCCATGATGCCGGTCGAGGAACTGCCGCAGCTTCTGCCGCTGCTTGAGCCGCCGGCACCCTTGGAAACACGATTGGTGACGATGCAATGCATCGGTAACCTCTTCGAGTCGGGGCCGCCAACCGCGCCCGACCACCTTGCGGGATTGCGCGACAGGATCCACCAGTTGGCGATCAAGTTCCTGGACCGGGATTGGCTCATTGCGGGTGAACGCGCCGCGATCGCCTTGAACGCCGTTCAGACGCTTGCCTGGTTGGGTGACGAGCGACTGGCGGACTGCATCTCGCAGGTGCTCGCGCTGAGGATGGACTGGTTTGCTCGCCAATTGTCGCGCAAACTGGAGGAGGTGAGCGAGGCGTGGGGCTCCATCGAGCATTGTTCGCCGTTAGGTCTGGTGCGAGGTCAGCTTGCGCTGCTTCGACAGGCACTTGCATCGACGAGTTGATCCCTGTGCGAGGTGGTAAGTGCCAGGAACCAGACTTGAACCGGACGACGGGGCAGAGCTTCCGAAGTTTGCCGTAGTTGGGGCCTATGACCCGGCAGGCGACAGTTCTTTCGTCCAGCACGTGGCGATTCTTCGCGACAAGTGCAGCGTCAAGTACGGTGAAGAAGTTGCTGTCTGGCATACGGCGCCGCCTATCGTGGCGGGCGAACGTACAAGTAGTATGTCTCCCAATGTCCTGGACACATCGCCCGCACACGTGGCTGCGTATCTCGACGATCTCTCGGCCGGTGATGTCCAGGGAATTGAAACGGTGCTGGCCGATATCGACGCACAGACCCAACCACTCTCCACATGGTGTGCCAACTCGACACGGCGTGCCAGGCTTGAGGGATACCGAGTCCACTACACGGCTCACCCACCCGTTCAATGGATTCGAGACGCCAAGACGGGGCGCCGGCGATACCGGAAGTTCAGTTGCTCCGGTTTCGTCGTGGAATGCTATAAGGGCGCGGACATCGTCTTGGTGCACGCGAGTGATGAAGCGTTGCCGGAAGTGGACCTACCGACGCTACGCCAGGGCTACGGCAGCCTGTTGGACGATTCGGGGCGTCGAAACAGTATTGGGCTCGACGGGAAAGGTCCCTGGCGGATGCTGCTTGCCGGCTATGTGATCCACGCGGCCGCTCGTGATGCGAGCGAGATTCGAGCGAAGCCGTACTGTCCGAACGGCATAGATGCGGCGAGGTTTCCATAGGGATGCTCTGCATCACGTCGCAGGGGCAAGTGTCTGCAGCGCTGCCATTGCCCTCGTCGGTATTTCTGTCAAATTGGCCGAGCCCTCAGACTCACCCCACCCGCGAGGTCTTGGCAGACTTCTTCTCAGATTCCTGGAAATTCGCGGCAACAAGCGTGTCGGCCGATCCGTTGCCGTTTTCGGGAAGAGCCAATTGGCCGCCGGGCACGAGGGCCGGAAGTCGCGAGGAGAACAGCCGCCCGAGGCCCGCCTGGCAATCGAGAACGAGGCTGAACAATAGCGGCACGACGAGGAGCGTGAAGATTGTCGAGCAGACGAGTCCGCCCACCACGACGGCGCCGAGGCCGCGGTAGAGTTCGCTGCCGGCTCCGGGGGCGAGAACCAGGGGAAGCATGCCGAAGACGCTCGTGGCGGTGGTCATGAAGATAGGGCGGATGCGGGTCTTGACGGATTGGCGGATGGCCTCGCGCGGAGGGAGTTTTTCGCAGATGTCGTGTTCGCCTTCGCCGATGCCGCGCATGAAGTTCAGGGCCTGGTGGACGATGAGGATGGCGTTGTTGACGACCACGCCGATGAGGATCACGAACCCCAACATGGTGAGCGTATCAAGCTGTTGGGCCGGTTCGAGGATGCGGACGAGACGGAGACCGACGAATCCGCCCACGGCGGCCAGGGGAACGCTGAACATGATCACGAAAGGATAGAGGAAGCTTTCGAACAGCGCGGCCATCAGCAGGTAGGTGATGACCAGGGCCAGAAACAGCCGGCTCAAGCCGACGCTGGTGACCGACTCCCAGTTCCAGCCGGTCCAGTGGCCGAGCAGGGCCGTACGGACCTGGGTGAGCTTGTCGGCGTTTCCCGACATGTTGACTTCCACCTCCGACGCCATGAGGCCTTGCTGCCGGAGGCCGGCCACGAGTTCCTCGATCCTGGCCTGGGCCTGTTCCAGGGCCATTTCGGCCGGCGGATTGACGGTGAAGGTGACGGCCCGGCGCTGTTCCACGCGGCGAATGGACTGGGACGCGTCAGCGTCGACGAACTGAACCAGGTCGCCGAGCGGAACGATCGCGTGGCGGCCGTCTTCTTCGGTGACGGCCAGCGGCAACGCCGCCATTTCGTGGGGAGTCAATGGCGAGTTCGGGTCGCGGACGATCACCAGGTCGATGTTGTCGCCGTCGAAATTGAAGTCGCCGACTTTGGCTCCGTCGACCATGGCGCGGGCCGTGATCGCCATGTCGCCGACGTTGAGGCCAAGTTCCTTGGCGCGAACCTGGTCGACGATCAATTGTTGCTCGGGTCCAGCCTCGTTGAAGGTCATGGGATCGTTGCGCACGGCGATCCCGGAGAACTCAGCCATGAGTGCTTGCTGCAGTTGGGACGAACTGTCCACGAGTTGCTGCATGTCGTTTCCCACGACCTCGACTTCGACGGTGTTTGATCCGCCCGCGTTGCGCCCGAAAATCGAACGCTGGGAAGCGTAGCCGCGGCACCCGGGTATGCGTTTCATCGCCTGGTCGAGGATTGCCTTGACCGGTTTCACATTCTCCGGATCCTTGCTCGTGGTGATCATGAACACGCGTCCTCGCGACACGACAAAGAAGAATTCGTCGATCGCGGGAACCACCTCGATCGGTTTGTTGGTCTGGGAGTCGATCAGGGGCGCAATGGCTGTGGCTTCCCGAGAGTCTTTGGCTTCCCAATAGGGACGCACGGCGGCTTCCAGCCGTTCGGCCACCAAGGTGTTCTGCGACAGCGAGTAGCCGGGCGGGGTGAACATCTGGCCGAAAGTGTGGTTCTTGTTGCCGTCGGGCAGATAGCTGGCCGGCGGAACGAGCATCCAGCTCAGGCCCAGGGCGGCGACGGTGATCAAGGAGACGAGCACGAGGCGAAGCCACACGCCGGCGAGATTGGGGTGGCAGATCAGGTAAATCAGCCGGGAGAAGGCGTCGCAGCACCAGGAAGAAAGCGGGACCAGGCCGAAGAGCGAGCCGGCCGCCCGGCGGATCGGCCCGCGGTGCTTGCGGTGATCGCGGAGGAACTTCGATCCGGCCGTCGGGACGACGGTGATCGAAACGATCAGCGACAGGGCCACCGCAGCACAAATGGCCAGGGCGATATCGTAGAACAGTTGGCCGCTTTCCTCCTGGATCGTAAGGACCGGTGCAAACACGGCGATCGTCGTCAGCGTGGAGGAAAGGATGGCTCCCCAGACCTCCTTCGCGCCGCGGTAGGCGGCCTCGAAGGCCTTCTCGCCCATGGCCAGGTGGCGGTCGATGTTTTCCAGAACGACGATCGCGTTGTCGACGACCATCCCCACGGCGAAACTGAGCCCGGCCAGCGAAATGACGTTGAGGTTGCGCCCGGTGAGGGCCATCACGACAAACGTGCCCATGACCGAGATCGGGATGGCGACCGCGATGATCAGAGTGGGACGCGGGCTGCGAAGAAAGAGCAGAAGAATGAGAACGGCGAGGCAGCCGCCGAGGAGAAGGTTTTCGCGCACCAGGCCCACGGCCCGATTGATGTAGTAGGTATCGTCGACGATCAACCGCAGGTTGATCCCGTAGCGGTCGTTCTTGTACGATTTCAGCAATCCGCCTGGAGCGTTCAGTTCGTCGATCTGCCGGCGGACGCCCTTCATGACCTCCAGGACGTTGGTGCCGGTCTCGCGCTTGATGAAGATGCTCATCGACGTGCGGCCCTTGCACTGGTTGAAGTAGACCTTCTTCTCCAGCGTCAGATCGACGTCGGCCACATCTTCCACCCGGATGGGCACACCGTGGGCGTCGTAGGTGATGATCGTGCGGCGGAGCGGATCGAGCGAATCGAACTGGCCGAGCACGCGGAACCGCACGTCCTGGCGGCCGTCGGCCAAGTCTCCGGCCGATTCGTTGACATTGTCCGATTGCAGCGCGGCGCGGAGTTGGGTGACGCTGATTCCCCGTTGGGCGAGAGTGGCGGGATCGAACTGGACCTGCACCTGGTGTTCGCGCCCCCCGTGAATGGTAAGTTCCGCCACGCCGGGGATCCGTTCCAGGGCGGGTTTCAAATAGCGATCGGCATGATCGTAGAATTCGGCCATTTCGAATTCCGGATCGTCCGCCTGAAGAAGGCAATAAGCGACGGCGTCGTCGCTGGCCGTGTCGGCGGCGCGAATCACCGGACGATCAACGTCCTCAGGATAATACGGCACCTCATCGAGCGTGTTGGCCACCTCCTGGAGGGCACGCATCATTTCGACGCCCACGTTGAATTCCAGCGTGATATTGGCTCGCCCCAAATCGGCCGTGGAGACCATCTTCCACAGCCCCTGCACCGTCTTGAGTTTCTCCTCCTGCTCGATCAGAATCGACTTCTCGATCTCTTCCGGGCTGCGCCCCGGCCACTCCGTGCGGACCGTGACCACAGGCCGATCCACGTCGGGGGTGAGCTGGATGGGGACCGTGTTGAGCGCAATCACCCCGAACAGCACGATGAGGATAACTCCGACCGCGACTTTGACCGGGTTCTCAATGGAGAAGCGAATGATGTCCATTGAAGTTGGCGGGGTTCAGGGTTCAGGAGGGAGGGGCAGGTACCGAGGGGCGGCGGGGGTGGGAGGCAGGGAGCGGTTGGAGTCTTCTGTCATAAAATGCGCGCACCGTGCACGCATGTTTGAAATTCGAAATCCGAAGCACGAAATCCGAAACAAACCAGAAACTCGAACTTCAAAGGCTCGAAACAAGAGCATGCGTGTGTGTCGGCTTGTCTGGCTTGAGGCATTTGGATTTCAGGTTTTGAATCTGTTTCGTATTTCGGATTTCGTGTTTCGGATTTGGCTGCGCCCGGAGGCCGCGTCAGGACCAGGCTCTATTCGGTCGTTCGACCTTTCTCGGCCAACGCCGCGAGGCTCTTGTCCAACTGGACGATCCCGACCTTCTGGCCGGGTTTCAGACGCTCGGCGCCTTCGATCACGACCGTTGCTCCGTCTACGAGCAGTTCCCGGCCGCTTGCCGTCTCAGGCTCGACGGAGTATTCGTCGTGCATTCGCGAGTTGACTGTGACCGGCACGGGCTGGACTTCGGCGGTCTCCGAGGCTTCACTCGTAATCGCGACCCACACGGTCGCGCCGTCCGGCCGGACCAGAACCGCATCCCGCGAGACCACCAACTCCTCGCGCGGCTGCCCCATCGGAATCGAGGCGGTCGCGCTCATTCCCGCCTTGAGCCTTCCGTCTTGATCGTCGAGGCGGATCCGAACGGGAAAGGTGCGCGACGCCATCGGCCCGTAGGGCGTCACCGAGACAACCTTGCCCGAGACTTCTTCTTCGAGCGGATCGATCCACACGGCGAGTTCCTGCCCGACCTCGAGCAGGTTGACGACCGACTCGGGCACCATGAGCCGGGCATCCAACTCTCCCGTGGCGATGATTTCGACAATCGGCGTGCCGACGGTCACGTGGCCTCCAATCTCGACATGTTTGGCCACCACGACCCCGTCGAACGGAGCCACAATCGTGGACCGGGCGGTCCGCTCGTCTTCCTCCTTGATCGCCGTCTCGCTCTCCCGGATCGTGGCCAGCAGTTCGTCCACCGTCGCCTGCTTCAGTTCCAGTTCGCTCTTGGTGATCGCGTTTTGGTTCGTCAGCTTTTGGAACCGGGTCAACTCCTCCGTCTGAAACGCAAGCATCACCTTGGCCGACTGGATCTGGGCTTCAATTCGCTCCTTGGCCAGGCGGCTCCAGACGTCGTCGATGCGGGCAAGCAGGGTCTGGCCGCCGATCGCGCTCGTACCCTCTTCGACGGGCATGGCGACGATCTTTCCCGTCACCTCGCTGGCCACGGTGACCTTGCGGACCTCGATGAGCCGCCCGACGATCTCTCGCTGCGGCTGAAACGGCTTGCGCTGAGCCAGGGCCACTCGCACCAGGGCCGGCGGCGGTCCCCCCGCCGGCTTGGCCTCGGCCGGCTGCACCGACGCAAGCTGTTTCTGAAGGAACTCCGGGTCTTCAAGCTGCGCCCCTGCCGTGCGCCACACCACCCACCCGCCCACCGCGCCGCCCAGCAGCAGCGCCGTGAGGCCGAGAGAAAGGGAGAGAATCAGGTACTTATGGTCAGATCGACTCATGAAATGTGGGCCTTCAACACAAGAACGGCTATTTTCAGGCTAGTCCCTCAAAGCATCGAATGTCAATCTTTTGCCCGAAAAGAGGGAGAAAGAAGCGGGCGCAAGGCTCATTTCTGCGGACGTCAAGGGGGTTGTGTGGGCGGTTCCTCGGCAAATGCGCAGCTTGCGGGCGGCATTCTCCCAGCGGTAGACTGTTGCCGTTGGCGCCCCCAAACGCAACTGCTTTCCCCCTGCACCGTATTTTCTGGAGCCCGCCCATGAACATCCGCCGCATGATACTATTCGCGTTCTCCCCTATTCTTGTCCTGCTTGCGACCCTCGCCGCCGAGGGCCAAGCTGCCCAGCCCGCCGACTGGCTCCATATCGTCGAAACCCCCGTTTCCATCAAAATCGAAACCGACCGGCTCGAGGCCGTTATCCCGAAGAAGGAGCCGAAACACTGGATGACCGGCATCGAAAAGGGCTCGTTCCTGGACAAACAGACCGGCTTCCGCGAAGTGGGCGACGGGCTGATGGTCGTCGATTGGCTCATGGAGGCGGGCAGCGACGAGGCTTACGCCGATCAGGTCGCCGCGCCGGACGGGCACGGCGTCGGACGTTACACCTGGTATGCCAACGAGACCGATCCGGCCCGGCGAGAGTATGCCCGGATCGCTCACGGCAGCACGCACCGTAAACGGGTCGTGGAAGGTCCGCAACTCTGCCACCGCATGAAGCCCGTCCAGCCCGAGATCATCCGCGGTCCGGAGTTCGTCGCCGTCAAGACGACCTACCGCTATGAATACGCGGCCCCCGGCCGCAAACCCGGTTCGCTATGGACGCAACTGATCGTCTTCCCCAAGGGAAAGCGTTACTTCGTCCTCATGGACCGGATCGACACGGTCAACGATTCGCCCGAGATGTTCCTCCGCAACGACACGCCCGGCTGCATCCGCCACGAAAAGGGCGACACCTTCAGCGAGATCTATCTGAGCTACCTGGGAGGCCCCCAGGGCCTTCGCATCTCCAACACCGAGTTCTTCACGCCGTTTGCGCCCGACGAGAAGTTCGGCTACCGCCGCGACACGCACCCGCTTCCGAAAGACTTCATCCGCGCCTACCACCTCCGCGACAAGGCAACGGGCGCCGACGGCCCCTGGCTTGCCGGCATGACGCTCCAGCCGTCGGTGGTCTACGAGGCCTGGTGCAGCCAGCGGAGCGGGATCATCGTCATGATCGAGGAGGTCTACGGCAAGCCGATCCGGGCGGGCCAGTCCTTCAGCGCCGCTCACATGGTCGGCTATTTCGACACCATCGACCAGATGCACGCCCTCTACGACCAAACCAAGGGCCACACCGGTCTCACAGCGGATGAATCGGGCTGGCGGCTGGTGGAGTGAGATCCTCCCGTGGGTGACACCTGCCGGGTGTCACTATAGCTCACTTCACCACAAAATTCACCATCCGTCCCGGAACCACGACCGTCTTCACGATCTTCTTGCCTTCCAGATGCTCGGCCACCTTCGGATCGGCCTTGGCCGCCGCTTCCAGGGCTGCCTGGTCGGCGTCGACCGGCACGCGGATGCGGCCCCGCAGCTTGCCTTGAACCTGCACGGGAATCTCGACCGTGCTTTCCACCAGGGCCGACGCGTCGTATTCGGGCCAGGGCTCGTAGGCCAGCGTGTCGTCGTGCCCCAGCAGTCGCCAAAGTTCTTCGGCGACATGGGGTGCATAAGGCGATAACATCAGGACCAGCTTCTCCATGGCCGACCTGGGCCGCACGTCTTCCTTGAGGAAGAAGTTGGTGAATTCCATCATTCGGGCGATGGCCGTGTTGAACGCCATCGCGTCGACGTCTTCCGTCACCGCCTTGATCGTCTTGTGAAGCATGCGGTTTTGCTCGTCGCTGAGCTGGGCGTCCTGCACCGCCGCGTTGAGCGTCATCTCCTCGGACCGCTCGTCGACGATCATCCGCCACACGCGGTCGAGGAACCCGCGGACGCCGTTGACGCCTTCCATGCTCCACGGTTTGACGGCCTCGAGGGGCCCCATGAACATTTCGTAGAGCCGCAGGGAGTCGGCGCCGTATTCCCGCACGACCTCGTCCGGGTTGACCACGTTGCCGCGGCTCTTCGACATCTTGTAGGCCCGGCTGTCGACGCGGATCTGGGCGTTGTCCTTCAGGACGAAGCCTTCGCCCTGCTTCTCCACGGCCGCCGCTTCGACCTTGACGGCCGTGACCAGATCGTTCGTCGTCTTCGAGATCGGCTGCCCGGCCGCGTTCGTCTTCACGTCGCCGGCGCTCACCCACTGCTCGTTGTCGTCCTGGTATCCCGTGAACTCCATCTCGCCCAGAATCATGCCCTGGTTGACCAGCTTCTGGAACGGTTCGGCCGTGCTCACATAGCCCCAATCGTAGAGCACCTTGTGCCAGAACCGGGCGTAGAGCAGGTGGAGCACGGCATGCTCGGCGCCGCCCACGTAGAGATCGACCGGCATCCAGGCCTTCTCGATTTCGGGATCGACGAGTGCCTCCGAATTCTTCGGATCGAGAAATCGCAGGTAGTACCAGCAGGAGCCGGCCCACTGGGGCATCGAGTTCGACTCCCGTTTGTACTTCTTGCCGTCGATCGTCACATACAGCCAATCCGCGGGTGCCTGCTCCAGCGGCGGCTCGGGGCTGGCGTGCGTCGAGTCGAACTTCATCTCCGCCGGCAGATCGACCGGCAGTTCTTCGGCCGGGATCGCCCGAACCATTCCGGTCAGGTTACCGTCGGCGTCAAGTTCGTGCAGGATCGGGAACGGCTCGCCCCAGAAGTGCTGCCGGCTGAACAGCCAATCCCGCAACTTGTAGTTGATCGCCGTACGGCCAAGTCCCTTGGCGGCCAGGTCTTCGGCGATCTTTTTCTTGAATTCGTTGGTCGGCAGCCCGTCGTACTCGCCCGAGTTGACCGCCACGCCGAGTTCCGTGAATACCTGTTTGCCGGCCAACACGTCGTCGCGAGAGACTCCTTCCGCCTCGCCCGGGTCAACCACCGCGACGATGTCGATGCCGAACTCCGCGGCAAACTCGTAGTCGCGGGTATCGTGGGCCGGCACCGCCATGATCGCGCCCGTGCCGTAGCTGATCAGCACATAGTCGGCCACCCAGATCGGAATCGGCTTGCCGTTGACCGGATTGATCGCATAGGAGCCGGTGAAAACGCCGGTCTTCTCTTTGGCCAGATCGGTCCGGTCCAGGTCGCTCTTGCGGGCGGCCTCCTCGCAGTAGGCCTTGACCGCGTCGGCCTGGCCGGGCTGAGTGAGCCGGGCCACATAGGGATGCTCCGGGGCAATCACCATGTAGGTTGCGCCGAAGAGCGTGTCCGGGCGGGTCGTATAGATTCGCAGTACGTCGAGGTCGGGCTTGCGAGGATAGCCGCCCAACTCGCGGTCGCGGAGCCAGCCCTGGTACTGGCGCTGGTCCGGCTTGCCGTCGTCGCCAGGCGTCATCCCGATGAAGAAGTCGACTTCTGCCCCGGTGCTCCGCCCGATCCAGTTGCGCTGCAGGGCCTTGATGCTCTCCGACCAGTTGAGCGATTCCAGATCCTTCTCGAGCCGGTCGGCATAGGCCGTGATCCGCAGCATCCATTGGCGGAGCGGAATGCGGATCACGGGATACCCGCCGCGCTCGCTCACGCCCCCCTGCACCTCCTCGTTGGCCAGCACAGTGCCCAACTCGGGGCACCAATTGACCGGCGCCTCGATTTGGTAGGCCAATCGATGTTCGTCCTGGTAACGGCGAACGGCCTCCTCGCCTTCTTCGCTCACGTCGTCGGGAATCGGCAACTCCGAAATCGGCCGCCCCTTCTGTTGCTCGGCGTCGAACCAGGTGTCGAACAGTTTGAGGAAGATGAACTGGGTGCAGCGGAAGTAGTCGACGTCGGTTGTGGCCAGTTCGCGATCCCAGTCGTAGCTGAAACCGAGCATCTTGAGCTGCCGGCGGAAATTGGCGATGTTCTTCTCGGTCGTTGTCCGGGGATGGGTACCGGTCTTCTTCGCGTGCTGTTCGGCGGGCAGACCGAAAGCGTCCCACCCCATGGGGTGCATGACGCTGGTCCCTCGCATCCGCTGGTAGCGGCAGACGATATCGGTGGCCGTGTAGCCTTCAGGGTGCCCCACGTGGAGTCCATCCCCACTCGGGTAGGGGAACATGTCGAGGACATAGATCTTCCGGCCAGCCGGCACTCTTGGGGCGGCGAACGTATTGTGCTCGGCCCAGAAGGCCTGCCACTTGGGTTCCACGGTCGCCGGATTGTAGCGAGGCATAGTCAACTCCACGTGAGGGCGGACCTGGCGAGCCGTTTGGCTTCCGGTCCCCGTTGTCTTAAGAAACCCCCGATTTTACAGGGTTCGGCCCAAGTCGGCAATTTGGGGCAGGGATCGGGCCTGGCAACTTCAGATCGGCCGTTCGAGGCTCCCAGGGCCCTGACGACGGCCAGCCCCACTTCGATTGGGAGGGAGTATGGTGTAAGATAAGAGGTTCCCCAGCCGCAGACGACAATGCGACCGGAAGGACGCGGGCGTGAACGAGCACCGGCTCGGGAGTGTCCTGGAAAGCGGGCCTTTGTCAGTCAATCAGAGGATGTAGCTCAGTCGGTAGAGCAACGGACTTTTAATCCGTAGGTCTCGGGTTCGAGCCCCGACATCCTCACTCACTGAAGAGCCACCCAATGTTGATACGTTGGGTGGCTCTTTGCATGCGATGAAAGGGCTCTTGATGATCCCTGAAGGTCCTTGACCCGGGCTCACTTGACCTCACCCCGGGTCGACACGACCACCTCGTGAAGCGGGATCGGTTTTCCGCAGGCCTCGATGGCCGCGCGGGCGATGCGGACCAGGCCGGAGCAGCAAGGGACTTCCATGCGAATGATTGAAAGACTCCTCACGTCCGACGTGCGCAGCACGGCCGTGAGCTTTTCGAGGTGGGCCTGGCCGTTGTCGAGCTTGGGACAGGCGATGGCAATGGGTCTGTTCTGCAGCAGCTTCTCGTGAAAATCTCCCATGGCAAAGGCGGCGCACTGGGCCGCGAGCAGCAGGTCGGCCCCTTGAAGAAAGGGAGCGGCGGGCGGGATCAAGGCAAGCTGTACCGGCCAGTGGCTCAGTTGCGACGACGGCGACTCGTGATGCCCCTTCTCTCCAACCGACGGCGAGCCGGGCAGGGGTGGCGCGGCGGGAAGGACGTTGAGGCCGAAGCTCTGGACGGCTGCTCCGGGGCAGCCGCCGTGCGGACGCTCGCAGGCCGCCGGCAGTTTGTCTGCCGCGAGATGTGCCTCGACGGCCGCTTCGTCGAACTGGCCGGCGTCGCGCTCGATGATCCGAATGGCACCCTGAGGACAGTGCCCCAGGCAGGCGCCCAGGCCGTCGCAATAGACGTCCGAGACCAGCCGGGCCTTTCCGCCGATGATCTGGATGGCGCCCTCCTGGCAGGACGGTACACACTGGCCGCAGCCGTCGCATTTTTCTTCGTCGATGTGGACGATCTTTCGCAGGGGCATGTCGCTGGCCTCGGGGCAAGAGGACTACGGATGTTCGCACGCTCACCGAACACTGAAATCATACGGCCCCGTCCTCCAGAGGCCGTTGATTTGGGTCAAAGGAGAAGACGAATTCTCGGGAAAAACTCCGGGGGGCTCAAGAAACACAAACGGCGACCGATTTCTTTCTTCCGAAATCGATCGCCGTTCGGTTGGATTCTTCTGAGCTTGCCCGGCTCTTGAGGGGTGGGCGATTAACGCTTCGAGAACTGGGTGCCTCGACGAGCGCCGCGGAGGCCGTACTTCTTCCGCTCTTTCATGCGGGAATCGCGCGTGAGCAGATTGCCGTCTCGCAGCGGACCCTCCAATTCCTGGTCCATGATCTTGAGCGCACGGGCGATTCCCAGCTTGCAGGCGTCGGCCTGTCCCGTGAGTCCGCCTCCGTGAACGCGAATCAGAACGTCAACGGCCGTTTGCCTTTCCGTCGCCTTGAGCGGGGCCAGTACGGCCGCTCGCTGCTGCTCGTTGCGGAAGAAATCTTCCAGCGGTCGGCTGTTGATCAGGATTTGGCCCTGGCCGGGACGAACGCGAACACGGGCCACCGAACTCTTCCGTCGGCCGGTTCCCAGATAGTCGCCGGTGCCTTTGCCTTCGATTGTCGCTTCTGCCATCGCTTCTTATCCAATTTCGTCTGAACTTTAAGTCGTGTTTGGTACCGCCGTGGCGTTGCGGGTCAACCGACAGCCACATCATCCTTCCGCTCGCCGCCCAACTCGATGGGCTCGGGCTTCTGGGCTTGATGGGGGTGCTCGGCGCCGCTGTAGAGCTTCATCTTTTCGATCATTTGCCGAGCCAGCTTGTTCTTCGGCAGCATGCGTCGCACGGCATCGAAGAGAATCCGTTCGGGCTTGTTCGCAAATCGCTCGCGAGCCGACTCGCTCCGCAGCCCGGGATAACCGGTGTACCAGGTGTACTGCTTCTGGTCCCATTTCTTGCCCGTAAACACTACCTTGTCCACGTTCAACACGATGACGTAATCGCCCGTGTCGACATGGGGGGTATACGTCGGGCGATGCTTGCCCATCAGGATCATCGCGATGTCGCTTGCCAAACGGCCGACCGTCTTGCCCTCGGCGTCAACGACCCACCATTTGGCCTCAACTTCGGCCGGCTTGGCCATGAATGATTTCTGCATTACCAACTCTCACTCGCGCCCTGAAAGGGCGTCAAAACCGCGATATTTCTATTGCGCTTGCCGAGGCAGAGTGCCCCGGCACTCATCTGCACAGCGATGGGAAACGTGTAATTTAACCCGTTATCGGCGGATCGGCAAGACGTCGCCAGACCGAGTCGAAAAAAGCGTCGAAATACAATCATACCACCCAATAGAGCTATTTGCGTCGTGTTTTGGTCTGCGGATAATGTACGATTCTCCCGATCAGAAGAGGCCCGGACCGGGCATCGCGGTCGGCGAAATCGCAACCTGTGCGTTGGGCAAGTGGCTCGTTTGTTCCTCGCAGATTGCCGAAAACTGCCAGCTTGCCGGCTTGGTCGCCTTGGAGTTCTTGACCCCAGAGCGGGGCAAGCCCGCAACCCAACCTTCAACAAGGACCTGCGCGCACGGTGTGCACACGTCCGGAACCAAGCCTCTAAAGAACAAACGTCCTGGAACGCAGCATGATTGTCGTCGGAGTTGCCAAAGAAGTATTTCCTGGAGAACGGCGAGTTGCCATGGTCCCCGCGGTTATCCCCAGCCTGACCAAGGCGGGGATCGAGGTCCTCGTCGAGCCGGGAGCCGGGTACGACGCCGGATATCCGGACGAAGCCTATGTGGAGAAGGGCGCCAAGCTGGCCGCCGATCGCGACGCCGTTTTCGCCGCCGACGTGGTTTTCCAGGTTCGTGCGGCCGGTGCCGCCGGCTCGGCAGGCGAAGCCGACCTGCCCCGCGTGAAGAAGGACGGCGTGGTCATTGCCATGGCCGACCCCCTGGGCTGCCCGGAAGCCGTGCAGAAATTCGCTGCAACCGGGGCCGCGCTCTTGGCCCTCGAACTCGTCCCTCGCATCACCCGGGCGCAGAGCATGGACGTGCTTTCGTCGATGGCAACCATCGCCGGGTATCGGGCCGTGTTGCTGGCAGCCACCGCCCTGCCGAAGATGTTTCCGATGATGATGACCGCCGCCGGCACGATCACGCCAGCTCGCGTGTTTGTCGTGGGGGCCGGCGTGGCGGGCTTGCAGGCGATTGCCTCGTCGAAACGTCTCGGGGCGATCGTCTCGGCCTACGACGTGCGGCCTGTGGTCAAGGAGCAGGTCGAGAGCCTGGGCGGGAAGTTCCTGGAGATCCAGTTAGACACCGCCGGAGCGGAAGACAAAGGCGGCTATGCCAAGCAACTCGACGACGAAGCGATCAAGAAACAGCAGGAATTGATGCTGCATGCGGTGGCCGAGAGCGACGTGGTCATCACCACGGCCGCCGTTCCCGGCAAGAAGGCGCCCATCCTGTTGACGGCCGAGATGGTCCGGCAGATGAAACCGGGTTCGGTGGTGGTCGACCTGGCTGCCGAGCGGGGCGGCAACTGCGAACTGACCAAGCCGGGGGAAACCGTCGTCGACGGTGGCGTGACGATCCTCGGGCCGGCGAACCTGCCCGCGGAAATCCCCTACCATGCCAGCCAGATGTACGCCAAGAACATTGCCACGTTCCTGCTCAACATGGTCAAGAACGGCCAGTTGAACCTCAACCTGGAGGACGAGATCGTCCGCGACACCCTGGTGACACGCGACGGCAAGATCGCCAACCCGCGGGTTGCCGAGATTCTCGGCATCGCTATTGAGGCCCCCGCAACAAACGGCTAGTGACCTCCGTTCCCCGAACCCCGAACCCCGACAACTCACCATGGGCTTGATCACCGCAATCACCATTTTTGTTCTGGCCATCTTCCTGGGCTTCGAGATCATCACGAAGATCCCCCCGACATTGCACACGCCGCTCATGTCCGGATCGAACGCGATCTCGGGGATCACGCTTGTCGGGGCCCTGATTGCCGCGGGCGCGGCGAGCACCAGCATGGGTGTTCTCGGTTTTCTCGCCGTCGTTTTCGCCACGATCAACGTCGTCGGCGGCTTCGTCGTCACCAACCGCATGCTCGCCATGTTCAAACGGAAGTAGCCGTCAGGATTCAGGGGCCAAGGTTCAGGGCATGATCTCAAGCGTCCTGAGGCCTCGACCTTTTTGGACCCTGAACCCCAAGTCCCTGAACCCTGACCTCCGAACCCTAACAACTCTCTCCGACCGAGTGATCGCCGTGCAAGACACCATCATCCCACTGGCCTACCTTCTGTCAGCGGTTCTGTTTATTTTCGGCCTGAAAGGTCTGGCCCATCCGCGCAAGGCGGTGCGAGGGAACCTGCTCGGCGCGTTGGGCATGCTGATCGCCATCGTCGCTACGCTCTTCCACAACGAGATCGACGGTTTCGTGCTGATCGTCGTGGGCGTGGCCATCGGCACTGCGATCGGCGCCCATTTGGCCGTCAAGATCGAGATGACCGCCATGCCCCAGATGGTGGCCCTGTTCAATGGTTTCGGCGGAATTGCGTCGGTGCTGGTTGCCGGCGCCGAAATGATCAAGCACGGGGCCGAGATCCGCGGCGGCGAAGCGATCGCCGACAGTGTTCCGGTGGCCGGGCTCGGTACGCTCACGCTCACCGGCGTCACCGGCCAATTGGCCGGCCTGATCGGTGCGGTCACTTTCTGGGGCAGCCTGGTCGCCTTCGCCAAGCTCCAGGAATACAAGTCTTTCAAGAAACCCTTCGACTACCCGGCCAAACAGGCGATCAACGCCGCGCTCGGGCTGATCGTTCTCGTCCTGCTGTTCTTCGGATCGTTCCACGCCGAGAACCTGTTGATCTACTGGACCCTCGTGCTGGTCGCCTCGGTGCTGGGGTTCACGCTCGTCAATCCGATCGGCGGCGCCGACATGCCCGTCGTAATCGCCCTGCTCAACTCCTATTCGGGCCTGGCCGCCACCGCCACCGGGTTCGTGTTGGGCAACAGCGTCCTGATCATCGCCGGCTCGCTGGTGGGTGCGTCCGGGTTGATTCTGACGGCGATCATGTGCAAGGCGATGAACCGGTCGCTCTGGCACGTGCTCTTCGGCACGCTCGAAGCGGGTCAAGGCTCTGCCACCGCCGACGAAGTCTACGGCGGGAAGGTCAAAGCCACGTCGGCCGACGAGGTTGCGATGCTGTTCGACGGCGCCCAGCGCGCCGTCATCGTGCCGGGCTACGGAATGGCGGTCGCCCAGGCCCAGCACGCGGTCCGCGATCTGGCCAACCTGCTCGAGTCGCGGGGCGTGCAGGTCGAATTTGCCATCCATCCGGTCGCCGGCCGCATGCCGGGGCACATGAACGTCCTGCTCGCCGAGGCGGAAGTGGCCTACGACAAGCTCAAGGAGATGGACGAGATCAATCCGAGTTTCGCCCAGACGGACGTGGTGCTCGTGATCGGGGCCAACGACGTGGTGAATCCCGTGGCCCGCACCGACCCCAACAGCCCCATCGCCGGCATGCCGATCCTCGACGTCGACAAAGCCCGCACCGTCGTCGTGATCAAGCGCAGCCTCAGCCCCGGCTTCGCGGGCATTCCCAACCCGCTGTTTGCCGCCGACAACTGCCTGATGTACTTCGCCGACGGCAAGAAGGCGATTCTCGACCTGGTGGCGGCCGTCAAAGAGGCATGACTGTGAGGTTGGAGTCCAGGCTTCAGCCTGCATCTTGTGCTATCATGTCGGCATGGCCGACTACCAGGACGAAAACCCGTACGCCTCTCCGCAATTCGCCGCAGAACCGGCCGTCCCGGAAACCCACGGCATTTGGCGCGACGGCGACGAGTTGGTCGTACTGCCACGCGACATGAAGGCGCCCAAGGCCTGTTGGGTAACGAACCGAACGGGGTTTGTCTTGCGCTGTCGGCTCGTCAGCTATTCCCGGCTCAGTCTTGCCTTGAACCTGCTGATCTTCATTCCGCTCATTGGTTTTCTGCTCTATCCTCTTGTGGCAGTCCCGCTGGTGTTTCTCGGGTACCTGAGGATCAGGACTCCCACGGCCTGGCTATGCTGGGGCGCCCTATGGCGTCAGTGGGCCGGTGCTTTGGCTTGCGGCATTCTCATGGCGATTGCATTTGGATTGTCGCTCTTTGCCGGTTTTTCGATGAGTCTCACGGCCTTTCTGATGTCCGTCCCTTTCATCATCGCCGGTTTGATCGGCATGACCTGGAGCGATCGGTTGACGATCGGTCTGTACACCCGGTTTGGAGAGAACGGAACTTACTGCATTCGCGGCGTCCATCCGGACTACCTTGCCCGCCTGCCGGCGTACAATGAATCGGATACGACCTCGGCAACGACCATCGAACTCGGAGAGTCCCCTTTCGTCGAACCCGCGCTGTGACATAGTAATGCCCCGGGGCCTGTACCGAATTCTGTGCTCGTGATCGTGCCGGAAGGGGACAGTCCCCCTGCCCGCCGATTCACCTCCCCTATTCATGGCCGACTACCAGCACGACAACCCGTACGCCTCTCCCCAATTCGCGGCCGAACCGGCCGACATGTCGGCGGCGGAGACGATCGGCGTATGGCGCGACGGCGACGAACTGGTGATGCTCATGGCCCGCGTCAAACCGCCCAAGGCCTGTTGGGTGACCAATCGCAGGGGGTTTGTGTTGCTGAGTCCCATCGTAAGCGACTCTCCGGCGGTAGCCGTTCCGCTGTTGCTTCTGCACGTGCCGGGGATCGGGATCATCCTCTCGATCGCGGCCGCGGTGGTCCTGCAGATCCGCGGTCAAGTGCCGTCGTTCCCGACGCTCGGATACCTCAGTCCGCGGCTCTGGATCGTACGCCTGGCGATCGCCGGACTGGTGACCCTGTCACTCATGGCGGGATTGGCCGTGAGCGCCTTGGCGCTCGTCGTCTGGCATCCTTGGCTGACGCTGCTGTTGGTTCCGGCGGCCGTCGTGCAGGTGCTCGTCTACTACTACCGCGACCGGATGCACCTCGGTCTGGCGGGTCGCCCGGCGGGAGACGGAATGGTTCGCGTTCGCGGCGTTCACCCGGACTACCTCGGCCGGCTGCCCCAGTTCGCGCCGGAGGAAGTCGCCGTATCTCGGGCTAAGATCCCAAGAATCAGGGACCAGCTTGGGATCTAAGCCGGCCGACGATGAAACCATCGATCAGGAGAACGGATCGTTGGCCGGCGCCGCGGCTCCACCCGCGTCGTTGGCGGGTTTTTCGGCCGGTGGCGTGCTGCCGAACGGGTTGTCGGCAGGGGCGGCATTCCCGAAGGGGTTCTCGGCAGGCGGCGTGCTGCCGAACGGATTGTCGGCCGGGGCGGCTGGTGCCCCGAAGGGACTGTCCGCGGGCGCGGGCGTACCGAAGGGATTGTCGGCTGGGGCCGGACTGCCGAATGGATCGTCGGCAGGCGTCATTCCGCCCGGAGCGGGTTGGGTCCCGAACGGGTTGGCGTCGGGGGTCGTCTTCGAGGCAGGGGTTGCCGGTTCCTTCTTCTCGGGTCTCGGTTTTTCCTGCCTGGGGATCGGCTTGGGTCGATGGAGAATCGGCTGCTGCAACCCGATTTCGTGGAGGCACTGAACCAGCCCCGTCTCCGACGCCAGGAAAAGCCGATCGGTTTGCAGGTTCATCAGCTTCAGTTTGAGGCCGGCGGCCGGAATGAGGTCGAGACGTCCCCCCGTTTCGGCGTGAAGCACGACGATGTCTCCGTTACGGTCCTCCACGTAGACGCGATCCTTGCTGGCCGCGACAAAACGCATGATTCCGGGCGCCCACCAGAGCTGTTGGCCGGTCGTCACCGCAAGACAATACATGCCTCCCAACCGGGTCGCAACGTAGACCTTGTCGGCAATCGGAGCAGCCGGTTCGAGAACCGGTTCCCCGGTGGAGAATCGCCACATGGACGTGCCGTCCTGTTCGCGGATCGCGTGCAGGAAACCGTCTTGAGAAGGCGCGAAGATGATCCCCGAATCCGACGCTTCTTCGGTTGCCGGCGGCAAGAACGTCGGATCGGCGGTGATATCCGCAGCCGTTTCCAGCTTGTACATCAGCCCGAAACGGTCTTCATCTTGGCGGTCGATCCGCCCCACGAAAAGGTACCCGCGATCGGTGGGCCATGCCGCGAACTCTTCGCCGGCGTTTTCGCGAGTGATGATCGGCTGCACCATCGCACGACCGAACGACTGGCAAGCCAGCGGCGGCTTGAGATCCTGTTCGAGCCGCATGCCCTCCAGACGGCGCGCCTTCAATACCTTCGCGTCCTCTTCCGATTCGGGATTGAGCAGCCCCAGCTCGACCGCCGGATCCAGGATCGCTTTGAGGCGATAGGCCAGGACCAGGCCGTCCGTCATGGGCACATAGGCTCGGAGTTCACTGAGGGCCGGTCCTGCCCCCGGGACACCCGGTAGTTCGCGCTGCCAGAGGAGCCTTCCCGTCGAGCGGTGAAGAATGTGTAGGGTCGAGCCGTTGATGATGGCGACCATCTCACCGTTGACGGCCGGTCGCAGGCTGGGAAAGTCCCGTCTCCCCACTTCGTTCATCCAGAGCGTTCTCCCGGTTTCGGCATCGATCGCCTGGAGCACGGCACGATCCGTCTGGACGAAAAGGGTCCCGTCGTGCAGGAGCAGAGTCTCAACCTTCCCCCGCGTGCGATCCACTTGCACCTGGGTGAACCATGGCCGGGTCAGCCCGTGGCGCGTGGCCGTGGTCTCGGGAATGATCTGCACGCCGGGCGCCGCTTCGGCACGGTCGGCCCCTGCCGAAAGAGCCAACAGGGCAAGAACCGCGTATCCGTAGATTCGCCTCATCGAATGGGCCTCACCGAAAGAGCTTGAACGTTTGCCGTGTTCTCCGGCCGAAAGGGCGACAAGCAGCCGGACAAAAAACACCTTCCCCGTCCTTTCATGGTAACTGGCCGGCGACCAGAAATCACGCGAAAAACGCAGTTCTCGCAGCGACGCAGAACTGAGGACTATGCCTTGTCCCCCAATCGACAGGGCCCGTAGACCATTCGTTGCCATGAGTCTAATATGATCGATGCGATCCTCGCTCGACGACCCCCGCTGGAGTAGTATTTCATGGCTCTCGATCACCTCGGAGAGGCCGCACGAAACGACCTTCCCGACATCGTCGGCTACTTGAACTTCTCTGCGGGAGCGCCGGACGCGCGTTTCCTCGGTGCCCTCTCGGGAGTATTCGCGGCCTTGGATGCGGAGGGCGGGAGCACCCCCCTCTGGCGCCGGGTAGGCGCAGCGATCCTCGACGCCGTCAACGCGATGCACGGGTCGTCCGAGGCGTTCGAAAACCTGGACCAGGCCCGCGACGTGACTCAGTTGGTCTTCGCCGAGGTACTGCCGGCGTATCGGCAACACCACCGCGACCTGTTGATGCACCAGACGGAAGAGTTCCTATTCCAACCGTTCTTTGTAGGGCGTGTGTGCGAGGCGGTTCTTTCTGAAGGGGGGCCCTGGGGGGAGACGGAACGGATTACGGAAGGGGCTCTGAAACGGCTCAACGATTTCGTCGGCCATCGGCCCGTGGCCGTGCTGAAGAACGGACGCAAGCTGCAACCCTACGCCCATGAGCGGGTCAGGCCGGTTCCCCTTTACATCGACCAGGTGGGGGTGGCGCATGGTCCCTGTCAGGCCCTCATTGTGAAGTCGTTGGAAATCCTTGGGCAGACGGATCCCGACTTGCTCGAACAAGCCTGGTTCGATCTCGGCTTGCTGGAGGAGCTGGCGATCGATCCCCGAGCCTTTGATTTCGACCACCCGGTGCACCGGCGTCCCAATTACCATTTCGGCACATGGGATCCCCATCTCATCGACAACCGTGGCTATTATCGGCGGTTCGTCCTTCAGCAGGTGACCGTCGACGCCCTTCTGGCCCGGGTGGCCGACAGGGGCGACCTGCCCTACGAGGAAATGCTGTTCGAAGCGGCAGCGGTGCTGGCGGGCACGATCCTGATGGGGTCGGGAGTGACCGGCGACCGTCCGGAAGCCCACGATTCCAGTACGACACTGGCGACGTTGCTTCCCCACATTGCCGGCTACCGCGACGATTTCTACGAACAACTCATGAGTCGCCTGGACCGGGTTCACGGCAAGAGGCTCCGCGAGGAGGCTCGCACGATGCGCCAACCGTTTGCCGGTGCTCGGCACGACCTGAACCATCGGTTGGCGCAACAACGAGCGCGCCAGTTGCAGCACGTCCACTTGTCGCGTCTCTATGCTCGAATCGGTTACACGAAGGCCGCCGCCGAGCAGGCGAGAATCGTGCCGGTGGCCTCGGCGCGGATGATGTGCGAAATGGACTGCCGGCTGACTGCGGCGCACCTGGCAGCCGATGAAGGGCGGTCGGAGGAAGCCGCCCGGCGGATTCCCGAAATCGAGGGTCTTCTCCACCGCGCCATCGAATGCGGCGCGTTGGTGGATCCCTGGAACATCCTCGGTTTCGGCGGCCAGTTCAGCCTGTTCCCGGCGATCGAGAACTCCATCCACGATCACCGGATCGACGATTTGATCGATCTGATGAACGACGTCTTCGATCTGTACGCACGGTTGCAGAAGGAGGCCGCGGCAGCCGGCGACATGGAACTGCAACGGCGGCTGTCGGTTCACCTGGAATCGCTGGCCGGCTGGTGGGACCAGTTCGCTAGTACCGAAGTCTCGGAGGTCGACGGCATCTCCGGCCGGCAGATGTCGGAATCGGCCGACCAGGTGGCAACCGCCCTGGCGGCCTGGCACGCGGCCGGCACGGCCGCCGGCGACGTCGTCTTCTGGCAGCAACACGTCGAGCATTTCCACTCGCCCAAGGCCTATGCGCTGGTCGTCGAGTCGCTCTTGGAAAAAGGCGACATCGTCGCTTCCATGGGCTTGCTCATGCACTGGCTCAATTCGGCCGCCGACGTTCCCCTGGCCGAGAGCGACTACTCCTTCCACTTGCTGGCGCCCCAGTGGATGGGCCAGGTGTGGTACGGCGCCAAGCCGGGGGACGAGTTGCCGCAGGAAGACCGGCAGAAGGCCTGGCAAATGACGAGGAAGTTCTTCGACTACCTGGAGCCGAACGCCCAGGAATTCTGGAGCGTTCCGCGGCTGGATCTGCTGGAAGCGGACGCCCAACCCGATGGGCAGGAGGAGGAAAGCTTCGAGGAAGAAGAGGACGAGGAAGAGGACGAAGACGGCTTGTTCAGCGCCGCGTACGAAAACGTCAGCTATCGCGATACCACGGACGACGGCTTCGACAGTGAATTGCTCGAATCGGGAGAGTCCATCAGCGATTATGAACTGACGGCCGAGGCCGATCGCATCGCCGATCGCCTGGCGTTCCACATGACCCTGGCAAGCCTGTGGAAGATGGCGGCAGTTGGTCCGGCGGAAGACACGCCCGAGCGGGACGAGGTCCTGAGCGGATGGCTCCGGCAAGCCGAGGCGAATCGCAGCAAACTGCTCGATCTGCTTCGCACCACGCACCGCTTCCAGATTCCCCTGCCGCGAGGCACTCACGAATCGCTGGTCGAGTTCGACCAGCGGCGCAGCGTCAAGGAGTTTCTGCTGGACCGCGTCATTTCGGCCTGCGTCGAGACCGCCGACGCCTCCCGGCTTCTGGCCTCCGCGATCGGTTGCGAGACGCCGAAACTGGAACTCGCCTCATGGGAAAAGCAGGCCTATCCGGTCCTGCGGGCCCTCTATCGCGGCGACGCTCAAGGCGTGAAGAACCTGTGGTTTCCTCTGCTCGAGACGCTGGCGGATCAGCCGCTCCTCTACGTGCCGACGTCACGGGGAGGAAATCCCCAAAGCATCTTCGCGTCGCGATCGCTGCAGCGAGTCCTCGTCCGCTTCCTCGACCACCTCCCCCGGATGGGGCTGATTACCGAGACGTTCCAGTTGCTCAAGACGATTCACCACATGGAGCGATCCCATCCGGTCGGTCCCGGCGCGATTACCGAGTTCGACCGGCTCTTCGACATCGGCTGCCGGGGAATCGTGCGCTGCATCGTGCTTTCGTCGGCCCAGTGGTGCGATCCGAACGCGAAGGGGGCGGCAGCTCGCGAGAAGGAACTCATCGATTGCCTGGAGAAGGTCGCCGAGATGCTCCTCCGCCGCTGGTTGGCCCACAGCCGAGCGATCCGCATCTCCGTGCTCGAAACCCTGGGGCGCGAGGAGCGTTGGGAATCGCTCAAACGGTTCATCCGGGATTACGGGGCCGAGTTGTTCACCCAGCAGTTCATGAATCTGGGCAATCTCCGGGCGATCCTGCAGCAGGGCGCCGACGAATTCATCGCCGCTCTCGAAGAAGAGGAAGAACCTCTTCAATTGCTCGATGATCTCGATACCCGGATCGGCCGGCAGGAAGCGGTCCGCAATCTGGAACTGACGATCGAAGCGATCGTCGAGAACTACTCGGTCTATGTCGATTACAACAGCACGACCACGCAATCGGATCACGGCGAGTTGCTCTATACGCTGCTCGATTTCTTGCGGCTTCTGGCGAGCTACGATCGAGTCGCCTGGAATCTGCGTCCCATCGTGCTGGCTCACGACGTGCTGATTCGTGAGGGGCTCGACGGCGCAGCCGCCCTGTGGCGCGAAGCCGTGACGAATCGGAGTGAAGCGGTCGCCGAGCAGAATATCGCCAGGTACGAACAACTCGTGAGCCGATACGGAATGCGATTGCCGAGCGTCGCGGATCGCCTGGGAGAGCGTTTCGTCCGGCCCCTGGAAATCGACAGGCTTCGGGCGCTGGTTCGTCCGGCCATGGAAGAACTCAACGAATCGGAGAAGTCCGCCGCATTTGAACTGCTCGATCGCGAGGTGGCCCGGTTCACTGCCGCGCCGGAAGGCGTCGGTTTTGAGGTCCCCCCCTGGATCGACGCTCTGGAAGAAGAGGTCGAGCGGGCCCGCCAGGGAGAAACCGACGATGTTCCCGTGTTGGATGCTGCTCCGCAAGTCGAGCAAGTCCTTCTGACGCGGGAAGATATCATGGCCCAGGTCGACGCCTGGCAGCATCTGCTGGACTGAGGCGAGCGGCCATCGCCATTGGTGCGCCTGACTGCATTTCTATGCCTTGCTAGTAGATTTTTCCCGTCCGCCTGCCTAAGATCAAGGATGCCGTCCGGTTCGGCTGAAATGTGGGAAGGGGGCCGCGTGCCGACGGGTGCGCGGAGAATCGGTTACTCTGGCGGTTGAGCAGCCACGACGATGCAGAAGGTTACCGTCACGTGTCCACGATGCCTGGTCCAATACAACATTGACGAGGCCCATCTCGGCAAGACCGGGCACTGCAAGAAGTGCGACACGACCTTCATTCTGACCTGCCTGGTCGATACGTCGACCAAGACGCAACTCTTCCCCATCTCGAAGCTCTCCCGCGGCGCCGCGGGGCGCCAGGTCATCTACGCGGAGGACACACCCGAGATCTGGAACGTGGGCGATGTGATTCTCGACGTTTACGAAGTGAAGCCGCTCAAGGCGGGGTTCGATGCCGGCAAACACTACGCCGAGGGGGGAATGGGGCTCGTCTACCGGGTGCGACACCGAGGCTGGGATCTCGACCTCGCGCTGAAGCGTCCCAAAAGCGAGACGTTCCAGACGGAGCGAGGCAAGGAGAACTTCGAGCGGGAATGCACGACGTGGGTCGAACTCGGACTGCACCCCAATATCGTGAGTTGCTACTACGTCCGCCGCATCGGCGACATCCCCATGGTATTCGCCGAATTCGTCGAAGAAGGGAGCCTCGACGACTGGATCGAGAACCGAATGCTCTATCAAGGAGGGCCGGAGGAGAGCCTGCGGCGAATCCTCGACATTGCCGTCCAGTTCGCCTGGGGGCTCGAATACGCTCACGAGAATCGCCTGATCCACCAGGACGTGAAACCCGACAACGTGATGATGGACGGTGGAGTGCCGAAGGTCACCGACTTCGGGCTGGCCAAGGCCCGCGTCGCCGCCGGCGAGCACGCCTCCGGAACCATGCAGCGCAGCATGTTCGTCAGTTGGGGCGGCATGACCCCGGCCTTTTGTTCGCCCGAGCAAATCGAAGCGGCCTTGCAGGTCAAGTCGGGAACGGGCGACCAGGAACGAACACACCTTACCCGCAGGACCGATATCTGGTCGTTCGGGATCAGCCTGCTCGCCATGTTCATGGGAACGGCACCGTGCACCAGCGGCGGCCATACGGCGGGAAAAGTGCTCAAGGAGTATCTCCAAAATCCGCCCCAAAGCGACATTCTGCCGCCTCTCCCTCCCTCCATGGCCGATCTGCTCACCGGTTGTTTTCGGGCCAATCCCAACGACCGCCCCCAGTCGATGACCGAAGTGGTCGACGTCCTCAAACGCATCTACCGGAGCGAATTCGGCTCCGCCTATCCGCGTCAGAAACCCGTCACCACCCAGCTCAAGGCCGACACCCTCAACAATCGCGCCGCCTCGTTGCTCGACTTGGGCAAGGTCGGGGAAGCCCTGAAGTGCCTGGAAGAAGCCTGGGAATCGCACCCCTGGCAGCCCCAGGTGGCCCAGAACCGCGGGCTGTTGCTCTGGCGGACGGGACAAATCACCGATCGCGACCTGATTCTTCACCTGCAAGAACTCTGCCGAACCAGGCCGCTCGACTGGGAAGCCGCCTACTCGATGGGTCTGGTTCAGTTGGAACGGGGTGAAATCAAACAGGCGCTCGTCTCACTGGAGCAGGCCGTGGGGTTGGGGGGGCGCTTCGAGGTCCAGGCCACGCTCGATCAGGCTCGCACGCTCATTGCCGTCGCCCCACGATGCGTTCGAACCTTCACCGAGTTGCCTCGCAATGCCCTGCAAGTCTACCTCAGTTCCGACAGCCACTGGGTCCTGGCCCAGATCGACGAACAATCGCTGTGTCTCTGCAACGCTCTGACGGGCCAACTCGCCGTCACCTTTCACGCGACGGGGAGCGAAATATCGGGCGGGGCGGTCAGCTCCGACGGGCGCTGGAAACTGACGGGTGAATCGGATCATAACGTTCAGCTCTGGGATCTGACCAAGAACCGCAAGGTTCGCAAGTTCGGAACCATCCTCTGGGGACCGGCACGCCGAGTCGTCGGCGGGGACGGCTGCCTGGAACTCTCGGCCACCGACGATTTCTCGATCGTTCTGAAGGACCGTGAGAGCGGAGAACTCCTCCAGGCCTTCTGGGGGCACACCGACAAGATCAATACGGTCTGCCTGAGCGCCGACAACGAATGGGTCGTATCCGGCGGAAACGATCGCACCATTCGCATCTGGGAAGTCGCCACGGGACGCTGTCTGCGGACCTTCAAGGCCCATGCCGGTGCCGTGCGAGCCGTCTACCTGGCGGCCGACGGGCGCTGGGCCCTTTCCACGGGATTGGACCGGACCCTCAAGCTGTGGAACCTGGAACTCTTGCGCGACAAGTCCCGCCGATTCGCCTCCCCCACCGCGCTCTGTCATATCACGAGTTCCGAAGAAGCCGGCCGCGCGCAAGCCGATTTCGCGGATCTGTGCGAACAGGCACGCCAGGCGGCCGGATTGGGTGAATACGACGAAGCGCTCGAACGCATCCGCGAAGCCCGTGCCCTGCCCGGATACGAAGTCGGACGCGAGGCCCTGGATCTCTGGGCCATGGCCGGACGTCACTCCCGGCGAAAATACTTCCTCGACGGCTGGTCCGTTCAGACCTTCGACGGACACAGCAAGGATATTCACGCGGGCGTCCTCAGCGCCGACGGGCGACTGGCTGTTTCCGCGAGTTGGGATAACACCGTGCGTGTCTGGGAAACCGACACCGGACAGTGCCTCTGGACGCTCGAAGGCCATTCCGATTCGGTCCGTTCCGTTTCGCTCGACGCCGGGGGTACCCGGGCGCTGTCCGGAAGCTGGGATAAGACGCTCCGCCTGTGGGATATCGAAAACGGAACCTGCCTGAGAGTTTACGAAGGCCACGGCAACTGCGTCTCCTCGGCCCACCTCAGCCCGGACGGCCGCCGCGCCTTGTCGGGCAGTTGGGACCAACGACTCAGACTGTGGGATCTGGAGTCCGGAACCTGTATCCAATCCTTCAGCGGACATCAAAGCCATATCAACTCCGTCTTCCTCAGTTCCCACGGGCTCTGGGCGCTCTCGGGGAGCGAGGACAAGACGGCGAGACTCTGGGATCTGAGTTCCGGAGAGTGTCTGCGGGTATTTCGTGGTCACACCGATTGGGTCACTTCTGTGACCCTGAGTGCGAGCAACCGACTGGCCCTCACGGGCAGCAAGGATTGGACGCTCCGGCTCTGGGATGTCATTTCCGGGGAATGCCGCCGACTGCTCAAGGGGCACGAAGGACCCGTCATGTCCGTCTGCCTGAGTTCCGACGGTCGCTGGGCCCTTTCCGGCAGCAAAGATCGAACCATCCGGCTCTGGGAACTGGAGGGGGGAAGTTGCGTCCACGTGTTCGAAGGACATGCGGGAGGTGTCAGTTCGGTCTTCCTCAACCCCGATTGCCGCTGGATGTTGTCCGGCAGCGAGGACTGGTGCCTGAGACTCTGGGAACTCGATTGGGAGTACGACTTTCCGGGCTGGAAGGACTGGGACGAGGCCGCTCGCCCATTTCTGGAGACCTTTCTCACCTTGCGATCGCCGGCATCCGGAAGGGGGGATTCCCCCCCTGCCCCACTCGAATGGGATCAGGTTGAATTCCACGGCCTGATGCGTGCGCTACAGGATCACGGCTTTGGATATCTGAGAGCCCAAGGCGTGAGGGATGAACTGGAGAGAATGGCCGTGGGTTGGGAGCGTCCAACCCTGTTGCCTGACGCCGACGGCAGAAGTACACTGAACCCGCGCGGCTCATCCTGAACGCCCGATCCGCTGCGCAAATGGTGTGCCCGCCCCAACGCGTGTCGAACCCGCGCCCCTCCGTTGACGACAACATGCCTGCCTTGCGTACCGGTCTGAAACCGCGACGCTGAGGCCATTGTGCCCGATCCGGGTGCTCTCCATGAACGCCATACAAGAACCCGACGATTTCCGAAACCGAGGCGGCGATTCCGGCATCGACCTGCAGGCGGCACTGGCCATGGCCGGCGGCGACGTTGCCCTGCTGCGAGACTTGGCCGGAGCCTTCCTCGACGAGGTGCCCCGGCTCATCGGCAGTCTCCGGCGGGCCCTCGAGGAACATGACTCCGCCTTGCTTCGGTCCGCCGCCCACCAACTGCAAGGCGTGATGCGCTGCCTGCACATCGAACGAGCCCTGCATCAATCTCAGTCACTGGAACAGCACGCCGAAGGCACGACCGACTGGCCCGCCGTCGAGAAGTTGCTCGCCGAATTGGATGAAACACTCGAGGCTGCCGTGGGTGCGCTCAAGAAGTTCTTGAACGAACCCTCTTGACCGCTTCTCGCGGCGCTCGGGCAAGCCCTTCGGCAGACGAATGAAGAAGACCAAAGGAAAACTGGAGGAAACCATGGGGAAAAAGACGACCCGCAGGACCTTCTGCCGAACAGCGGCCGGCATTGGATTATCGCTGACTGCGGCACACGCGACCGCCCTGGCTCAAACGACCGGCAAGGCCGGCAAAGTCCGGGTCGGGCTCATCGGCACCGACGGCCACACGGGCGTCTTGCTGGGAACCGTCGCTCGCCTCCCAAACGTGGAACTGACCGCCTTCGCCAAAAGCCTCCCCGACGACGACGCCTCCGGCATGAAGCGGAACAAGGCAGCCGGCCCGGACATGCGCGTCTACGATCAGTTCGAGGAAATGCTGGAGAAGGAAGAACTGGACGTCGTCGGGGTATGTCTGCCCTACTATCGCAACGCCGAGGCGTCGATTGCCGCCGCCCGAAAAGGAATCCACATCGTTTCCGAGAAGCCGATCGCAACCACGTTGGCCGACCTCGATGCCTTGAAGAACGTGGTGACCCAAGCGAAGGTCCGGCTCACGTCGCTGATGAATATGCGATGTTTTCCGCCCTACCGCGCCGCTCGCAGGGCGGTTCAGCAGGGGCTGATCGGCGAGCCGATTCTGCTGACTTCCCAGAAGTCGTACCGGTTCGGCAAGGAACGGCCCTGGTTCTACAAGAAAATGGAGACGTACGGCGGCACCATCCCCTGGGCCGGAATCCACTCCATCGACTACATGCGTTGGACGACCGGCCGGGAGTACGTCCAGGCGTCGGCCTGGCACGGCAACAACGATCACCCCGACTACCCCGGATTCCAGGACCAGGCGGGCGTGCTCTTCAAGCTCGACAACGGCGGAACCGCCATGACCAACCTCGACTACCTGCGTCCCGAGCCGGCGCCGACCCACGGCGACGATCGCCTACGAATCGCCGGCAGTGAGGGCGTTCTCGAGGTCCTGGGGGCCGAAAACCGCGTCAACCTGATCACGGCCGCCGACGGTCCCCGCGAACTGGAACTCGGCGAGCCTGTCGACTTCTTTGCCGACTTTCTGGCAGAACTCGCTGGAGAAGGCGAACACCTCATCAGCCAGGAAGATGCGTTCCGATTGACGGAGATCTGCCTGAAAGCCCGCGATGCGGCGGAGACGGGAAATTGGGTGTCTCTGTGAGGCAGGTCTTGATTTCACCCCGGTCCCGGGAGTAGAACATGGCGCGGCCGCATTTGGAGGTGCAATTGGCGGACTTGTCCAATGACCATCCTTGGGGGAGAAAGAGATGACCAAGACGGCGACGATTCATGCCCAGCAGCGTTGGGAGTACATGTCCATCTCGCGGAAGACCGACTCGTATCTGGCCGGGGAATTGAACATCCTGGGACAGGAGGGCTGGGAACTGGTCACGATCAACTATGCTCGCGGCAAAAAAGAGGAGATGTTCTGGACCGCGTTCCTCAAACGCCCGGCAGTCGGGGCCGTGGTGCCCGGAGCGGCACACCACGCCGCAGCCGCAGCAGGCGCCGAAACCTCTTCAGACGAGTCCAGGCGAGTCCCGGCAGAATCGCTCCAGGGGTTTGACGTGGATGGAGACACGTTCGAAATCCACGAGGAACCGAAAAAACCTGCTCCGAGCCAGGAGCCGGGGGATTGAGGCAGAAGGTCAACCCTCCCCCTCGCTCGCGACGTTCGCCAGGGAGGGGGAGGAGTTACCGAAGATCTGGACGCGGGACAGGCGGGACGAAAGAAACTACCTTCTCTCGCGCAATTCGTTCATCAGGCGTTCTTGTGCTTCGCGGATCTCCCGCATCATGCGGCGTATCTCTTCGTTCTCTCGGCGGAGCTGCTCAACCTCACCGCGGAGCCGGCCGATGATCTCGCCGCCCGGTTCCGGACGGCCTTCCGGTCGCGGACCGCGCGGCGGGGCTTCGGGGCCGCGCCCTTCCGGCGGGCCGGGGGTGAACTTACCAACAAGACGCTCGATCTGCTGACCGATCTGCTCGGCTTGGTCGTGAAGTCCGGCCGCGTGAAGGTTTTCCAGGGCAATGCGCAGATGATCGATGCGGACCTGGAGTTCCGGCGGCGGTCCCGCCCGATCGCCGTCGCGAGGCGGCACAAGCCGCCCCAGTTGTCCGCGGACCTCGGCAAGCTCCCGCTCCAATGCGGCGAGCCGGCGTACGAGGTTCTGACGCTGCTCGGCCGTCGCTCGCCGAGTGTCTTCCGCACGCTTGGACAACTCGGTGCGGACCTCGCGTGCCTTTTCGAGTTCTTCGGAAACGCGGCCAATGTCCTTTTCGAGCTCTTCGAGTTCCTTCTTGCCCTCTTCTTCGTTCTCTTCTTCCTCGGCTTCTTCCTTGAGTTCCTGTTTCAGCTTCGCGAGTTGCCCTTCCAGTTCTGCAATGTGACGGATGTTCCCTTCTCGTTCCTCCTGGGTCTTGCGCGTCACCTCTTCGACCTCTCGAACGCCACGCTCCATCTGCTCGCGACACTCGGCCTTCTCTCGTTCGAGTTCTTCCACGCGGCGTCGCAGTTCGTCGACCCGGCCCTCCGGACGCTCCCCGCGTTCTCGCTCCCCCTGTTCGCGATGCTCGACGTCGCGATCTCGCGGGCCGCGTTCACGATCTCCACGCCCTTCGCGTTCACCGCGCTCGCGATCTCCGCGGACTTCAGCTTCGCGGTTTTCCCGCTCGCCGCGTTGGACCACCAGGAGCTGGTCGGCCGGCGAGCCTTCCTCCAGTTGGGCCGGTTTGGGCGGGGTGGGCGGGGCGTCGTCGGCTGCCTGGCCCGCCAGCGGCGTCAAAAAGGCGGTGAGTGTGGCGGCAGCAAGCGACTGTCGCCAGGACATGGTCAATACGTTCATCGATTCTTCTCCCTTCGCAAAAGATGCCTTCGGGTGAGCCCAAAGGGTACACGAAATCGTCAGAACCAGAAGCAACAACACCGCGATCGGCTTCACTGCTACAGGAATTCGCTCGGCCTTCAGCGGAGTAGGCCGATCGCCCAGTTTCAACAGCCGCTGCACGCGTCTCGCAAGGCCCGATCGCAGGCCGGAACCCTCGGCCGCCACCCAGCCGAAACGGGGCCGCCCCGAGAGCCGGCGTCCCAACTTGACCAGGCAATCGGCCAGCACGTCGGGCCCGCCCGGCACGAGCAGGCTCGCCTCGTCGGCCGCCTGTTCCGACGCTGCCAGAAGCCGGCGATGCGCCAGGTGAGCCGCCGGATGCCACCAGAACAGCGCAGTCGTCAGTTCGCTTGCCAGCAGCCAGGCCGGATCGCTGGCCGCCAGGTGGGCCAGTTCGTGAGCGAGGATCACCTGTTGCTGCGATCGCGAGAATCGCCCGGCAAAATCGGCCGGCACCAGAACGGCCGGACGCAGCATACCGAACGCCACCGGGGCAGGAATGCCCTCCACGGCCAGAACTCGAACCGATCGGCTGACGCCGATTCTTGGCCCCAACTCGCCGATGAGTTCCACAACATCCGGAGCGTCAAGCTGCTGCCACTGCCGCTGCAAACGCTGCAGTTTCGTTCGCGCGACGAGCGTCCGACCAAGACACCATCCCCCACCCACCAACCAGGCCGCGGCCAGAAACCAGACGACCGACGCAGGAAGTCGATCTCGTGCTACCGCCGAGCCAATCGGCTCAGTCGCATCGGCACCGTCTTCCGCAGTCGCCAGGGAATGCTCTCCACATGGTGACACCGGCATTCCGGCAGTCTTGCACAACTGCTCATCGACAGAAGGCGGACCGGCAAAAAACTTTCCCGTTTCCGCTACATCATCCTCCGCCAGCGAAGGCAGAGAATCGCAGGGAACTTCCACCCATGCCGGTTCCCAGAGTTCGTTCGACGAACATTCGCCCATGCCATCCATGTCCGGCAATCGGTCCGCGGTGGCAGGCATTCCCGAGGGATCAGTAGCCATCGGTCTGGTATCGGCTTGGGCCGACGACACAACCTCTCGCCGATCGTTCGACAGGAACGAAAAGGCCGAGACGGCGCTCCCCATCCCGGTCAATTCGAAAGCCAACAGGATACCCATCCCCACGGCAACCGCCTGCCAGAGTACGCGGCGTGCCGCGGCGCCGGCCAGCAGCCGTTCGGCAACCAGGGCAACGAGAACCATGACGGCCACGCCGGCGGCGAGGGCAAGCAGGGTGTGGCCCAGTGCGCTGCAGGCTGAGTCGAAGATGTTGTACATGGTTGAGCCCGCTAGAAGAGAAACCCCTGGGCACTGCTTGCGAACAAGCAGTGGCACACGAGGCGGCAAGCCCCCTACTTGTGTGCGGTCTTGGACTTTCGCTTGCGGATCAGTCTTTCGAGTTCGGCCAACTCGTCCTCGTCGACCTCGCGAGTCTGCAGCAAGTGGCTGACGGCCTGAGCGAGACTGCCCTCGAAGAGGCGATCCACCAGGTCGTCGGCCATGCTGCGGGTGACGTCGCGCTCATCGACGGCGGCATGGTAAATGAACCGGCGGTCCAGCGTTTCGTGACCGACCAATCCGCGGTCCTCCATCTTCCGCAGCATGGTGGCCACCGTGGTGTAGGCCAGGTCGTCGCCGTCCAGTCGCTCGCGGACCTCCGCTACGCCCAGCGGCCCGCACCGCCACAACACCCGCATGATCCGCAATTGAAGGTCGCCCAGCCGAAAACTACTTGCGTCACTCATGGGTCAGCACTCCCTGCATGTTCAACTACCGCGGTAATACTACCGGAGTAGTCAACAGGAGTCAAGCGTTTTCTTGTCGGAGAAATGAACCCCCTCCACAGCATCACATTCCAGGGCGTGTCCCCGGAGAACTGCAAGGTAGCAGGCACGCTCCGCCGTGCCGTCCGCCAAAGAAGGTAGCAGGCACGCTCCGCCGTGCCGTCCGCAGAACTGCCGGAAATCCCGATTCCCCGCGGACGGCACTCGGAGAGTGCCTGCTACTCTGCCTATCACAATTGGACTTTGCAGTCCCCCTGGATGTGCCCCCGAAGCGGTTGGTGTTTGTTCTGGGTGCGATTAAGCTGGAAAGCAGGATTTCTCACGTATCCCATAACGTCCGCTGCCGAGGGGATTGCCATGTCAACCGAAGAGCAAGCGATGGAACCCGAACCGACTCCGGCCGTCGAGCCCGATGAAACGCCCGAGGTAAAAGCGGCGGCCGAGGCCGTCCGCCGAGCCAAGGAGGAATTCGAGAAGGCCTGCGCGACCTACGAAAACCTGCGGAGGGAGGCCGTCGATCGGATTCGCAAGCTCCGCGAGAGCACCGTGGGTGACGTGGTCGAAGGATCGCTCGAAACGGTCCGCCGGCACCCCGCACTTGGTGTGGGCCTGGCGGTTCTCGTCGGATTCTTTCTGGGGCGACTGTTTCGCCGGTAGAGACTGATGACGACAAGCATCCATCAACAACACGAAGCCGAAAAGCGGCGACTGCGGGCGGCGATCGCACGATCGCGGCGGCGGATCGATCGCCGTCTGCGCGGGACCAACCAGGCAGCCGGCCATCTCGTTTCATGGCAAACCTATGTCCGGCGCTGGCCCGGCCTGGCCCTGGCCGCCGGGCTGGGCCTCGGATGGGTTCTGGCGGCCGGTTTGCGCCCACGTTTCCTCGTCGGCCTGTTCGGGGCTCGACTCTTCCGCGAAATGAGCCGCCAGGCCACGAAACTCTTCGCACGCGAGTTGAAGAGCTTCTGGAGCGACACCGGGCCGGTCGAGACGGGGGGCGGCGACCATGCCTGACGCCGACCGGCCGCTGCTGGGTGAGCTTCGCAACGAACTGACAGGGATGACGGACGAGTTGGTTCAACTGGCCACGCTTCGTCTCCGCCTGGCCGAGATCGAGCTCCGCGAGTCGGCGGCAACAGCCAGGCGGTTTGCCGTTTGGGCGGTCGCGGCCGTGGTTCTCCTGCTGACGTCCCTGCCCGTTTTCGTGGTCGCCCTCGCAGCCTGGCTCGACGGAGCGGCTGAACTCCCCCTGTCATGGAATTGGATTCTGGGCGCGATCCTGGCGACCGCCGGCGCGGCCCTCGGCTGGTTCGCCTGGCGCCGATTCCGCCGCGACTTTCGCGGGTTGGAACAGTCGCTTGAGGAACTGCGGGAAGACCTGGTGTGGGTCAAGGAATGGGGTGGCCGCGGGAAGTCGTGAGTCTGACCATGAGCCGGAAACTCATCTATATCGGAATGATCCTCGGCGGCTGGGCGGGCTGGTGGCTGGGTGATCGCATTGGCTTGGGCCTTATGGGTAGCCTCCTCGTAAGCACTGTGGGTAGCTTCGCCGGTGTGTATCTCGCCTGGCGGCTCACGCAAGATTACCTGGACTAACATCTTCTCCCTCCGTCATTCCCGCGCAGGCGGGAATCCAGACACTCGGCAAACAACACTGGCCCAGATCATTCACAAGCCTCTGTTGATTACTCGTAGTTCGTTGTAGGCAAACAGCCTGAAAACAGACCTCGCAGAGACGCTATGTATTGGGTGGCACGCCCAGAACGTAGCGATGGGCGTGGTGACCCCTGACCATCCACGCCCATCGCTGCGCTCTGAGCGTGCCACCCATGAATCATCCGGGCCACATTCCGGCATTCCGGTTGCTCCAGGGGAATAATTTCTGCAACAATGGTATCTAACAACAGAGAGCCCCTTGAGTCGAAAACCATCCGGACTAAGTTCAACGGTGTCCCGTGATTGGTCTGCCAGTCGACAAACAGTCGGAATGTCCGCGCGTCCGGCCACCGGACTACTCAAACCACCGAGGTGATCGCTGTCTGCTCGTTTGGCGCGATATTCCGCACTGGATGGTCGTTGATACCGAGTTATACGAGTTACTTCTGAGGCTCGACGGCAGCCGGACCCTGGATCAGGCTTTGGCAGAACTGCGTGTCGCTCGAAGAGAGCGTCGAGCGGCACGACAGGTGATTGAATCGCTCGGCAAGCGAGGCATCGTCGCCGCCGGCGAGACGGCATTTCCTTCGCCCGCTCATGACGAGACCGAAATCCGTCTCGAAAACGTTGCCGTCAACCTCACGTCTCGCTGCAATCTGCGCTGCCCGTGCTGCTACAACCTTTCGCGGTTGTCGACGAGTGCTCATGGGGAGTTGGAACCTGCCGAGATCATCGCCTTTCTCGATTCCGTGCGACCGGCGCTCAGCGAGCAACCGACTCTGGCGATTCTGGGCGGCGAGCCGTTGCTTCGGCCCGACGCGCTTGTCGAAGTGGCACGTTGCGCTCGTTCACAGGGTTTCGCGGTCCAGGTTTCGACCAACGGAGTCCTGGTCTCGGCCCCGTTTGCCCGGCGTGCGGCCGAGATCGGTCTGGAGGTGCAGGTCTCCCTCGACGGCCCCACGGCGGCGATCAACGGGCAACTGCGTCCCGCCGGCAGCTTTGACCAGGCCGTGGAAGGGGTGCGAACGCTCGTTGAACACGGCGTTGATACGACGATCAGTATGGTATGTCACCAGAGCAGCCTGGAACACCTCGAGGCGTACTACGAACTGGGACTGGAATTGGGGGTGAATCAGGTCCGGTTCATCCCGTTGAAACGAATCGGCGGTGCGCTCGACCGGCAGAACATGCCTGTACCGACCCTGGAAATCGTCGAGAAGGCGAAGTCGCTGTTCGACCGCCGTCCGGAGTTCATTCCGTTGGCCGGCCTGGATGCGTTCTCAATCCTCGCGGGCTCTTGCTCTTGCGGGATTCGCCGAGTTTCGTGTGGCACGGGCCGGCAGACCGTGCTGCTCGACGCCGACGGTTCACTCTACCCGTGCTTGAACCTGAACCGGCCGGAGTTCTGCCTGGGCAACATTCGCAGCTCCCGGTTTGACTTCGCCCGCCTTTGGGCCGAATCACCGGTTCTCCAGCAGGTCCGAGACAGGACCGGCATCGACGACGCCGAATCGGCCTGTCGAAGCTGCACGGTTCGTTACTGGTGCCTGGGCGGTTGCCGTGGTGAGAACTATGCCGTCTCTGGACGCCTGAACGGCCGAGCGCCCAATTGCCGCGACCAAAGGGCGGCAATCCTCGAAATGATGTGGATTCTTGCCGAGAGACCCGAGTTGCGGCGGCGTGTGACGCCGCGGTGCTGAAGGGAGGTGGGATGATGAAGGTCTATGCCGAGAGCCTGGTGCCGCCGAAGGTGCCGTTCATCCACTTGGGCTACGTTGCCATCAAGGGGGCTGTCAGCGGCGCGATCGATTCGGCCCTGGGGATAGGCGGGCTGCTTCTGGGCGGTGCGATTCTTGCTGCCGCGATCGTTGCCCATAGCCGAACCCCAGGAGGCAACTCGGGCGCCGGCAAGGCCGCGATGGTTGTCGGGGCCATCTTTCTGGCATTCGCCGTCGCCTACGGCGGAATCGTCATTTCCTTCAACACCAACGTGAATCAGATTGAGGCGACGATGGACAGAATGCAGGGGATCGCCGAGAAGATGCAGGAACAAATTGCGGCAGGAGAATCCGTTCCGACGAGCATGGAGGCGATCCAGAGCCGATTGGGTTTGTCGGACAGCGACATGCTCGACTCATGGGGGCATCCGCTCACCATGCGGCAGGAAGCAGATGATGACGTCTCCCTGACCTTACTCGTCAGCGCAGGCGCCGACGGCCGCATGGAGACCTCCGACGACTTCGATTTTCCGATCAATCCATAGTCGAAGTTCACCGACCGGCACGCGGTCCGCTTCCCTGTCCCCCGCTGCTCCGGATTTCCCGGACGACCTCAGACAGCGATTCCGGCTCCTCGAACAGCTCGAATCGCACGTCTCCAAGTCCTTCACGCACGGCCGTGAACCGAGGGCCGTCGCCGGCCTCGCCGGTCACGTTGCGGATGAACAGGCCGACCACTTGCCCGGCGTGCTTCCGGGCGACCTTGGCGTAGATCTCGGGGTCCTGTTCCCCCGAGTCGCCCACGAGGATGAAACGCCGCTGCGGATAGGCCGCCAGGATCGCTTCAATGGCCGGTAGCTTGTGGGCCTCTTGCGACACGAGCACGGTGGCCATCGACCGGACCTTCAAGCGAAACCGCTTCAGATGCATTGAACCCTTGGGAAATCCCTCGTCCTCCAGAAACTCGGCCAGCGGCAGGTAGAGCTGCCAGGGACTGCCCGACACATAGTGAAAGGCCATCCCCTGCTCGGCCGAGCGGCCAAACAACCCCGGCATGCCGGCCACGGGCTGGAACTTCCGCAGAAACGTGTTGGCGAGCAGCGCCTTGCGATCGCCCACGGCGCTGTGTTTGATCGTGTCGTCGATATCCGAAATGATCGACAGGCCCGCCGGCTCGATCAGTTGCACCCGCCCCTGGAACCGCCGTTCGTCCGACCGCGGCATCACGGCCTCGAACGGGAGCCACCGGCCGTCCTTGTCGGTCTCAACAAGCTGCTTGACGTCGTCGTCGGCAAGCAGGAGCGTCGCCTGAAAGTGACCGTTGGCCTCCGAAGTGCCCGCGGCATACGCTCGATCTCCAATCCGAACAAAGATCTCCTTTCCCCCTTCGTTATCGACCAGAAACAGCCGCAGCCGGCGGTCCAGAAACTCCGACTTGACGCCGTCCGCCTCCAATCCCAGCGTCTTGCGAACCGAGACCGCCACCGCTCCCCGCCGCCATGAATCCTCTTCCGGCTCGTAGACGATCCCATGAATCGGCAGTCTCCACGTGCCGTGCTTCTCGTCGTAGCTGCCGCAAGTCCGATAGAAGACCACCTCCTCGTCGGCACGGATAGAAGAGCGGACCGTCCCCAGTTCCTTGGTCACCGACTGGTCCTCCGGCGGTTCAGCGCCCGCTCCGTACTCCGCCGACAGCAGCAGAGCGATTGTCGCCAGGAGTCGGAAGTTTGGGTGCATTGGGTCGCTCGCGTCGGCGTGGAGTGGGTTGTCTGCCCGTATTCTAGCCCGTCAGCCGCATGGCGAGAAAGGAGTTGAGTCGCGGGGATCTCTTCGGTGTCGACTATGCCGGAGGGAATGGGTAGCCGTGTGGATCGCGTGGGATTTACCTGGGGGCGGGGGAAGGTACGGACCGTTTGATTCCGCGGTGCCTTGATTCGACGATCGGTGGTTTTTCGAGGTGTCCCGAAAGACCTGCAACTGGATGTGACTCTGACACCAGAAATCGGCCCCATCAAGCCTGGGGCTTTTGGAACACTGATTCGACTCCGAATCGCCTCTCTCCATCCGGCCCCAGCTTGAGCGGAGCTTTCTCAGGTAGTGAGCCTGAGTCGGTCGATTGCGAATCCCGTTCTGTGCTCATGTCTACCTTTGGCACGAACAGCGGATCACGTGTCTTTGACCGATAGAAGAAGAACATCCATGCGTAGAGCCAGCCGTAGAGTACAAGATATATTACCTGGAAAACCCCGAAAGCGACGAAGCGGCGAAACAGGTCCGCTTCAACGGGGTGAGATACATAGCGGAGGACAGAGAAATACATGTCCATCCCATCAACGAAGTATGCGAGTGGAAGCAACTTGGTCATTGCCCAACGTGCTCGTCGGCTTACACACACAAGGCCCAGCGTTACAGGTGTCCAGAACAGGAATCTCCCTGTGCTGACAATCAACCACGTCCAGACCGTCGCTTGAAGTGGCAGTAGCGAAGCAGTGAGGTGGAGTTCCTGGGATCGCACCGTTATCTCATCAAGAAGAACAATATCCAGCACGGCGCGCATGTTCCGAAAGGCGGACAAGTGAAGGAATACCGTGCTCGCGACGAAGAACGCGTGGACCAGCGTGGTTCGTGATGAAGCGTTGGTTTTCCGAGCGGCCACCAGAGCGCAAGAGCCGATCAGAAGAGCGAAGAACGTGTGGTAAAGCAGGCTCATCGTTTCTAGCTCGTTTGGCTGATCATGTGAGCGGAGATCGAAGTCAGTTCAGGATGGGGGCAACAGTCTCGTTCCGAGAAAACGTCAAATCGCCTTCACTGCGCCGGGTCAACTCCGGACATCGCACGGGCCGGTGGGCCTGGGCAGAATCGGTCCATGCCAAGGCGTTGCCGAATCGTGGACGACCGCAAAAGACCTCTTGCGGCAGAGCCACCCAGGTTGCCAGAACCTGGGCCACCAGCGAAACCTTGCAGCGTTGGGCGACAAGCGTCAGTCATCGTTTGGGCCGAAGGAAAGGATCCTGGGGCCGTTGTCGTCATCATCCACTGGCCCCCCGAACTCATCGAGGCCATATTCCGCGAGTAGATCACCGAGGCTGCCAAATGCCTCGATTCGCACGACGACTTCAGGGTCGGCCTGACCGCTTCGAATGAACCCTATTGGGCCATCGGAGTCATCGTGGCTGATTTCCCAATCAACTCGGTGATCTCGCGACAATTGGCACAAAACGTCCAAAGCATCTTGCACGGTGCCGTCAGGCAAGCCTTCTGACATGGCTGAGGCGACGTCATCGGGATGGGGCATGAAATTCGGTTTGCTGCCCCCCATCATGTGGCCGTCATCGTCACCGCCGAAAAAAGACACAGGTTCGCAACTCAGCCATGTGCGCCCACGGCAGAGTTTCGTGCAGCTTGCATCGATCGCTACTCGCGTTGACGGGTCAACCGGTTCGGTGGTTCGATAGTAGACCGTGAATCCCACAGTATGTTCCTTGAATGCGGAGTCTGGTGCGGCATGGGGTTTGCTATCTGGTGATTCTAGCAGACGAGGGGAAATGCGAGAAGCAGTTTCTGGTGAGTTGAGGCTGGGATGCCGACCGTCTGCGGGGAGTCCCATCGAACCTTCGGTTCTCGATTTCGCAAATCACCTCGTTACTGTCACCCAGCCGGGAATCCAGACACTCGGCAACCCCCAGGAACTATACGACCACTCTCTCGATTCACTTCACGAGTAGCCTCCGGCGCGTGGCCCCGACTCATCCCTCCACGCACCCCTCTCACTCATCCGGGGGTGTTCAAAAAACCTCTTGACTTTCGCGGCTCAATATGTATACTAACGTACACTTGTGAGTAATACCCTTCTTCTGCGCCACAAGAACTGCGCGCAACAATGTCAACAACGCAAACAACGCAAACAATGACAACAATGCAAAGAACGCAGCCAACACCGTATTCACCACGCCCACAACAACTCCCCTGCCGACCCGAGATATTGGCAGAATCGATCACGCGTTGACCAACTCTCGACCCCATCTTTCTGTCATCAATCTTTCTGTCCGAGACCCCCTTGTACTACCTCCGACCCAGTTCCCCCTCACCCGCCGCACTGCTTCAGAAGCGCCAGAAAATCGCCCTTCAGCTTCGCGCCGCCCATCTCGGGGTGAAGAAGCTGAACCAGCGCGATGATCTTCCGCGTCTGCTCCGGGTTGCCCAACCGGTAATGAAGCAAGGCAACCGAGTACTTCGCCCGATACCAGCGCGGCGTCGCCGGAGACGAGCGCTTTTCGATCGTCCGCCACAGGCTGAGCGCCCGCTCCACCGAACGGCGATCGTTGGCCAACGTCAGCATGCCGGCCAGCTCTTCCTGAACGGCCCCGTCGTCGGGGTGCTTCTGGCCAAGCTGTTCGTAGACCGCCAGGGCGTCGGCGGTCCGTCCGGCGTCGCGCAGGGCTCGCGCCGAAAGCCGCTGGAGCGTGAGAAGCTGATCGGCCGTGAACAGATCGGCCTGGCGGCGGAGCAGATCGATCGTCTGCAGTTGAAGACTGGCCAGCTCGCCGCGAACCTCCGGGCTCGCCTCAGTGGCCAGGCCGGCCAGCCCTTCGAGCACGGCCAGCAGCCGCTCCTTCGATCCCCCGGAGATCTGGTCGAGCAGTGTGGCCGCTTCAAGCCGCCGCCCTTGTCCGGCCAGGGCGCAAACCCGCAACGACTGGGCCGCCGATCGCCACTCCTCCGGCGCCTCGGTCGTCCCGGAAAGCGCGGCAACCAGCAGTTCTTCCGCCCGATCGAACCCTCGAGCCTTGCCGTGAAGCCAGAACTCGGCGGCTTCCAGCACGGCCTGCCGGGCCAGCGGGCTCCAGCGTTCCGGCGGACGCCCGTCCGGCCGGAGCACCAGCGACTCGAACCAGCGGGCCGCTTCCTGGGCGATCGGCTCGACCGGCTCCGCCGCCTCGCGAGCCTCTTCCAGCCGATTCCGGTAGCACTCGTGCACGGCCCCGATCACTTCGCCGAATCGATCGAAGTCCGGCGCGATCTGCTGGTAAAGCGCGATTGCGTCCTGCCATTTCGATTGCGATTGAAGCACGCGGGCGAGCTGCCACCGTGCGCTGTCGGCAGTCGTGCTGGTGGGCCACAATCGCAGGTGCTCCTGCAAGAGTCCGACGAAGGCGTCGAACGCGCCGGGCGCTTCGGACTGAGCGATTTCGGCGGCCTCCCGGATTGCCAGTTGATGGGCCTCGGGGGCCTTGGTATTGGCGGCACAGGCCGCGGCCAAATCGCGATAGCGTTTGAGAGCCTCGGCATGCCGTCTGCGCTGGCGCTCGATCGTGGCGGCCAGGAAGGCATACTGGAAGGCCCCGGCCGAATCGTTCTGCTGGCGAGCCAGGTCGGCCGCTTCGTCGTAGGTGGCAAGGGCCTCGTCAAACTGGCCGCTCAAGTAGGCATTCTCGGCCGCTTGAGCCCACATCTCCAGGCTCCCGCCGCCCGGCCCCGTTTTCAGCGAGTTGGCCAGGAGCAGCTTCGTCCGGCGGCTCCAATAAGGACCGTGGACTTCCGCAATCCGCTCGGCCAGGGCCACGGCTGCCTTCTGCCACTGCTCGGCCGTTTCTTTTTGCCCGCCTGCCTCGGCCGCCTGCCACGCCGCCAGGGCGGCTTCCAGCCGGGCAAAATCGAGCTCGGGAGTGGAAAGCCCGCGAATCTGGTTGGCCTCCCGAACGGCATTCTCCAGGTCGCCGCCGGCCAGCGCCAGCCGAATTCCCTCGGCCGTCAATCGGTCCGACAACTGGCCGCTCGGTCCAAGTGCCTTTGCCGCTTCGATCTTGGCGGCGGCCGCAGGATAATCCTTGAGGAGTCGCAGACAAACGATCTCGTCGATCCGGCTCGGCCACGACAGCGGCTCCTTCGGATCGAGCTTGGCCAGATCGTCGAGCAGGGCCACCGCCTGAGTCAGAGCGTTGGCTCGATCGGGGCTGTCCTCGGGATAGCAGAGTGCCTGATTTCGCAGCGCCCGGGCAGTCTGATACTGAATCTGCTTCTGCAGCGTCGCCAGTTGGTAGAGGGTCAGTTCGCCCGGCGTCTCGCTTCGCTGCCGCCCCGGCATGCTCCGTTCTCGCAGGGTATCGGCCACGTGCCGGCCCAGTTCTTCCAGCGTGCGCAGGGTGTCGCGCAGCAGGATGCGTGCCTCTTCGAGCCGGGGCCGGCCGTCGACCAGCACTTCGGCCTCCTGCCGGCCCAGTTCTCCCCGCGCCACCTGGGCCAGGGCCCCCTGGGTTCGGACCAGGTAGAGACGCGGATGCTCCGGATACTGATCGGCGAACTGATCGGTGACCTCCCACGCCCGGCGCCAATACTCCTCTCGCTCGTCGGGCGGAGCATACAGCGCCCGGTCGACCAGCGTGACCGACAGCTCGGCCACCAACTCGCTGCGGCGGACGTCCGACAAGCCCTCTTCCGCAAGTCGGCTCAGGCAGTAGTTTTCGGCCAGTTGGTAGAGACCACGCTCTCTCAAACCGGCCAGGAACCTGGCATCGTCCCAGTCGTCGGCGATGACCGGACCGGCGAGGGAAGCAAGCAGGATTACCAGCAGTGGCACACGGTGTTTCACACGCAAGGGCTCCAGATACATGGTTCTGAGGATCCCAGGATCCGTTTGGAGCATTCGGGTTTCTGGTCTTGGAGGTTCCTTGTCAGGTTCCAGCCGCTGCGGCAAACCGGATCCGCTCCAGGCCGATCTGGCGGCACAGGTCGTAGACGTCGATCACATTCTCCATCGGCACGACCCCTTCCACATCGAGGATCACCGGCAAGTCAGCCTGGAAGCCTGCGACCGCCGTCAACACCCGCCCCACCTGGTCGAGTTGCCGGTACTCGCGCTGGTTGACTTCCCATCGGGGTCCGCCTTCACGCCACACCACCTTGACGACAATCTCGTCGAGATCCTCCTGAAGCGGATCGATCTCGACCGCTTCGCCCGTGCTCCCCGGCAGCGACATATTGGTCGGCAGCACCTCTTCCGGCGGCTGGAAGCTCGAGGTCGTGATGAAAAAGATCAGCAGCAGGAAGATCACGTCGATCATCGGCGTCATCGAGATCTCCAGCGGCTGCCGCTCATTTCCGTGACGGGAAGGAACACGCATCAGTTGTCAGGGTTCGGGGTTCAGGGTTCAGGAAGTTGGAGTCCAGGCTTCAGCCTGCAGATTCATCCATATCAACAACTCGAAAGGAGTCTCAACCTCCAATCCAACAGCTCATAGCTCATAGCTCATAGCTCAAGGCTCACTGCTCATAGCTCCTTGCTCACCGCTTACCGCTCGTCACGGCAAACTTGACGTTCCAGATGCCGCTGCGGGCACAAGCGAGAAGGATTGGCTCCACGGTGCGGTAGGGGACGGTGCGGTCAGTGCGGATGCGGACCTCCAGGGGACGCTCCTTCGCACCCCCTGCCGACCTCCGGCTTTCGTAGTTCAACAGCGTTTCCAGTCGTTCGGGCTCGACCGGCTGGCTGCCCACGAGGATTTGTCTTTCAGAGAGGATATTGATGAACAGCCGCCGAACGTCTTCCTCTGCGGGCCGATCGCTGCTGGCGGCGTCGGGCAAATCGACCGCCACCTGCGTCTCCTGCCTCGCCAGGTGGCTGGAAACGAGGAAGAAGATGATCAGCAGGAACACGACGTCGATCATGGGCGTCATGTTGAAGCCGATGCTCCCGCGGCCAAGGTTCGTCGGGCTGCGCATCACATTCCTCCTTCGACGGGCGGCGGAACCGGCCCGGGCGGTATGCTCTGCGGCGGTGCGGCGGTCGTGCGGGGCTGCCTGGCACGCAGGCGTTTCAGCGGAGTGAGAGCATGCTGCACCGTGTAGGTCACTTCCGCCACCAGATGGTCGATCCGATTGCGGAACACGGCAAAGGCGGCCAGCGACGGAATCGCCACGACCAGCCCTTCCACCGTAGTTACCAGTGCCAGGTAGATCCCCTGGGCCAGGTCGGCGGCACGGGGCGCGCCCTGCGAGTCGGCCAGTTCCCTGAACGCCACGATCATGCCCACGACCGTCCCCAGCAGCCCGAGCATGGGCGCGATGTTGCCGATGACCGTAAGATACTCGATCTTGCGAAACAGCCGCGAGGATTGCTCGGCCGTGGCGTCCTCCACGGCCTTCTCGACGGCCGACCATCCGCCCTCGATTTCCGCCAACCCCGCGCGAAGGACAAACGAGAGGAAACTGGGCTGCATCTGGCAGGCTTGATCGGCGGGGCCCAGCTTACCGGCCATGAGCAGTTGCCGCACCTCTTCATCCAGGCCCGGCGGCATGAGCACCTGGGCGCGAATCGTCAAGGCGTGTTCGATGACCAGGGCGACTGCAGCAATCGAAAGAAGGATGATCAACAAACCGATGACGCCGCTCGCCTTCAGGATCGCGAAGAACCCTCGTGGTGCGCCCGACTCTTCCCGGCCGGCCTGTTCGGAGTCGCCCGCCGGTGCTGCCGGAGCTTGCGATGGGGGCAACTCGACGAGCGGTTCAGGCCCAGGAGCGATCGGGGGCGGCACTTGTCCCGCCGGTTCCGGGCCCTGGGCAAAGCCCGTCAGACTCCAGGCGATGCCGACGGCCAACGACAGCCCGAGGATGATTCCGAGTTTTCGATCCATCGATTTCAACGGTCCATTCCTTATTGAAACGCAGGACAGGATTGCACCCTGTTCGGGTAGGCTGCACGCAGCCGCCTCACCGTCTCCTGGCTAGAACAGGAATGCTGGAATAGTGGAAGAACGGAACGGTGGAGCGACGCAGTATCACGCCGTTGCGGCCGTTCCAGACTTCTGCCTCGTTCCATCATTCCACCGTTCCATTATTCCATCATTCCCAATACGTTTGGTCCCCTACGGCGGCAACACCTTCAGCCGGCTCTGGGCCTCGGCCACGAGCGGCGATTGCGGATGATCCTTGATGAGTTCTCCATAAAGACGATTTGCCTCGTCATGACGATTCAACTTGCCGAGGGCCGCCGCCGCGTCAAACAATGCTTGCGACGCCAACTCCCGGTGCTCGGGATAGAGCACGGGGATGCGGACCAGGGCGAAGGCGGCCTTCTCCCATTCCTGGCATCGTGCCCAACCTTGCCCGACGATGTAATAGGGGCCGGTCCGCAACGGAGCCGGCATGGCTTCGACCATTTCCTGCCACTGCTGGACCTGCGAGGCCTGGGCGCTGATCACCGTAGGACGCCAGGCCTGGGCTCGGGCCAATAGGGCCACGTTCTCGTCGGCCGACTTGGCCAGCCCGTGAAGTTTCGTGAGCGCCGTCGTACCGTGTTCGGTCTGCAGCAGGAAGCTCGCGCCGAGCAAGACCGCGGCCGGAAGATCCTCCTGGCGGAGCCAGGCCTGGGCTTCCGGGATCATGGTGCGAGACTGGAACGAGCCCTGCCAGGCCAGCGGGATACAGTCATAATAGGGAGTGGCTGGATCGGTACGCACGAGGAGCAGAAATTCATGGGCTGCCGAGGTTGTCTGTCCCAAGGCTCGATAGCACCAGACGATCCGGGCGGTGATCTCGCGACGTACCCAAGATCGAGTTTCTTCCGTGCGAGCCGTGCGGTAGGCAACCAGGGCCTCGGTGAACTTGCCGGCCTTGTAGTGTGCGTCGCCCTGCAATTGCGATTGTGTATGGTGCGTCTCGATGCTCTGGACGAGTCGGATGGGGTAGGTGCGGGTGCTCCCCGCCGATTCGACCGACACGCCTGCTCCCGAGAAATCGACCACCGTTCCCGTGACCGACACGTAGCCTTCAGCGGCCGTCGAGTTGGAAAGGCGGACCGTGTCCTGGGCTCCGGCGCTTTCTGCGACGGCCAACAGCACGGCAAACGGCAACAGTCGCATCCAGACGACCGCTCGTTTGGGCTGGCGACACTGCCGCCTTGGAACAGGTTGATGTCGTGCGGTTCGAGGTGGCACTTCCTTGAGACCTCAGTTCTGCGGCCTTGGAGCGAACTTCGTGATATCGCGGTAGGCGTATTGGCCGCCGTTCTGTCGCGCCAGCTTCTTAAGAAAATTGTCGCCCCCCTGTTCCGGGCCGAAGCCGAATTCGACGGCGTTGATCTGAATTCCCCCCGCCTGGCGCTGGATCTTATAGAGTTGGGCTCCCGTGAGCTGCGGGTCGTTCGCGTCGGTGAGGAAGAAGATGACGTCGGGCTGCATGCGAATGGCCAGCTTGAGAGCCGCTTCGTGTTCCGTTCGCCCGGAAGCGGTGACGGAGCCGATGAAGCGACGCGCCCGCTCCTTGTTCTGCTCGGTGGCAAAAGCGAGTCTCCCGGGTTGGCCCGACGGGTTGAACGGCAGGGGGGCCTCGTTGTAATACACGATCTGGAACTGATGGGTGTCTCCCAAGCTGTCGAGGCTGGCGATCATCTCGGCCTTGGCCACCTCCAGCGGGCTGCGCCCCGAACCTTCCATGCTCAGCGACCGGTCAAAGACGTAGACGAACTTGTTGCCCGAACCTTGCGTTCCGAAAACGTTCACGGTCGCCTTGCCGCCAAGACCGCCCGCGCCGGGCGGGGCCCCGTGTGCCGCTCCCGGCAGCAGCGGTCCGTCGCCCTGAATGGTGCCTGGGCCGATCGCCGCCGCGGCTTTCGGAAGCAAACTGCTCGGATCCTGCACCGAAGTGTCGCTCACAACCTCGGCAAGCAACTCGTTCGGACTCAGCGAATCGGACGAACTCGCCTCCGCCTCGCCGGCGTCGGTTTCCGATTCAAAGTACTCGGTCTGCCCGTCGGTGTGTTTCAACGCGATGCCCACTTCCGCCGAACGCTCGGCCGTCGTTCCCCGTTGGGGCGCATACCGCATAGCCACGGCCAGGGCCACGAGTGCCACGGCGTGCAGCAGCATCGACCCAAGCCAGGAGGGAACCTCCGGCCGGCGAAACCGGTCACGCATCGAGCGACTTCTGAGAGGCGTTTGAGAAACAGACATACACGAAAGACCAAAGCAGAAAAGCAGTTACGGCGCGCACGGATTCTAGAGAGGGCACCCTTTCGAGTCAACGCGAGGTTTGGGAGCTATGCGGCCTCGTCCTGTCGATGAGGCCCTCTTTGTGGAACGTCTCCAGTTCATTGTAGTTACATTCGCCAATTCAGGGCTGCGGATCAACGCAAACCTCGCTAGGACTCGGCCCGCGATCGACGTATAATGGTTTGCCTGGATACTTTATGGAGAGTTACCGCGTGCAGATTATCAAGTACCCCCATCCCACCCTGCGACATAAGTCCAAGCCGCTAAAACGCGTGGACCGGGAGTTGAAGCAGATTGTCGCGAAAATGTTCGAGTTGATGTACGCCGATGACGGGATCGGGTTGGCGGCCAATCAAGTCGATCTGCCTTACCGGCTGTTCGTCATGAACGTCAAGGGCGACCCTGCTGAAGAGGGAGAGGCCCGCGCTTTTCTCAACCCGGTCATCACCCGCAAGTCCGGTTCCGCCGAGGCTCAAGAGGGTTGTCTCAGTCTTCCCGGTATCTGGGCTCCCGTGCGGCGCCCGGAGAAGATCGTCGTGACTGCATACGGCATGGACGGCAACGAGTTCTGTTTCGAGATGGACGGTCTGTACGCCCGGGCGGTTCAGCACGAGGTCGATCATCTCGACGGCGTCCTGTTCGTCGACCGCCTGAGCGAAGCCAACCAGTTGGCCGTTCGCGAAGACCTCGAGGCGCTCATCCGGCAGTTCGAGACGTCGCGGCGGCTAGGTGCCATCGGCACGGACGCTCAAATCACCACACGTCTCGAAGAACTGGAATTGGCGCGCACTTAGGCACTTACCTCATCAGCTCGTCAGCATAGCAGGGCGCCCGGACAAAGTAATATGCGTTTGGTCATGATGGGCACGGGGCCGTTTGCCGTGCCGACATTCCGTGGTCTCTTCGAGACGCACCACACCGTGGCGGCCCTGGTGACCGGGCCGATCAAGCGGCGAGGCAACCGTCCGATCGCCGTGAGCCCCATGCGAGACGTCGCACACGAGCACGGGGTTCCGATTCTCGATCCGGAGAGCGTCAACAGTCCGGATTCCCTGGCGGTGCTTTCCCAATTTGAGGCCGATCTCCATGTCGTTTGCGATTACGGCCACATCCTGTCGCCTCAATGCTTGGCAACGGCGCGGCTCGGCGGCATCAATTTGCATGCGTCGCTGCTTCCCCGATATCGCGGTGCGGCCCCGATAAACTGGGCGATTTACGACGGCGAGATAGAAACCGGGGTGAGCGTCATCCACATGACGCCGGTCATCGACGCAGGCCCCGTCATCGCCCAGGGACGCACACCGATCGACCCGGAAGAAACGGCCGAATCGCTGGAGGCCCGTCTGGCGGAGATCGGAAGCTGGCTGATTCGTCGAACCATCGATTCGCTCGAGTCGGGCAATCTGGAAGCGCTGCCCCAGGATCCCGCCTTGGCGTCGAGAGCCCCGCGACTGAAGAAGACCGACGGCGAAATCGACTGGAGCCGGCCTGCCGAAGCGATCCGGAACCAGATTCGCGCCTTCCAACCTTGGCCCAAGACGCACACCTTCTGGAATCGGCCCCAGGGAAAGCCGTTGCGGTTGATCGTCGGGCCCGTCAAGGTCCTTCCGAATCGGGGCGATTCGGCACCCTCGGGCACCGTGCTGGAGGCCTGTGAAGACCGCCTCATTGTTGCGGCGGGCGATGGATGCGCGGCGCTGACCACTCTCCAGCCGGCGGGGAAGCGGGAGATGGCCATCGCCGAGTTCCTGCTGGGCTATCGAGTCACCCCCGGAGACCGGTTTGGCCCGGAGTCACAAACCTCGTCAGACTAGCGTTTTACGGCATTCATACCGGTTGACCCCTGGGGCTCTGGGGTGCTACATTCCTGGAAATGTGATCGAGGAAGCGTCGAGTGACTTGACGCCTCAAACAACTTGCCCAACCACGATTGGAACGTATCTTGCCGAAGCGACGACGGAAAAGCAAATCACCCGTCTCAGGTGAACCCGCAGTTGAGATTACCTCTTCGTCCCCGCCCAGCGAACCTCCAACCGACACGAGCACTGCGAATTCGGCTCCGAAGAAGAAGGCCGCTCGACGACGTCGCAAGAAGAAGCCGGATGACGCGCAGGCCACTGCAGAGCAAAAGCCACCCGCCCCGAAGCCTCGGGTACCGACCACCGGTGATCGCAGGGTAAAGGAGCAACGTCCTCCACGAAAGCCTCAGGGCAGAAAGACCCTTGAACCGGAGGCGCCCGAGACACCGATTCCCATTCATGGCCGCCGGACAGGCCTTGGCGCCTCCGGGCAGCCGCGAAAAGGCCGATCGGCAGCCAGCCTTGCGCCGCCGGAACCGGCCGGACCGATCCGGCCCGGCAAACCCACATCCGCGAAACCGGCTCCAACCACCCGCATCGAATCTCGCCCTTCCAGCACCGCCCGGCCTCAACGCAGTCTTTCTTACGCACAGCTCTCAGATGACGACGACGACGTACCGCTAACCCCACCGTCGAGCGCGCAAAGGGAAGAGCCGGACAAGCACAAGCAGCCGGTCGCAAGGCCCGAACCGGCGGCGTCCAGGGCGGTCGCGAAAGATCCGGCACGTGCACCGCTCCCAGCCAAGTCGTCTCAAGATCGCAAAAGCGAGCCGGAAAAAGCCGATACCGTTGCCGAACCCCGGAAGAAGCGGCGCCGACGCAGACGCAAACCAGGTGGGGACCAACCTGCTGCACCGCCCGCTGAGACCGCCCCGGCCCAACCGGCCCCCGTCGCTGCCGAACCGACTCCGCAAGGCGCTCACGAGGTTCTCAAGCCGGAGAAGCGGCGAAGACGAGGTCGCAAACCGGATGCGGCCCAGCCTGTTGCGCCGCGAACCGCGCCCCCCGCGGCCGAAGTCGCGCCCGTCGCTGCCGAGCCGATTCCTGATGCCGTTAAGGCGCTTGCTGAGCCGGAGAAACGCCGGCAGAAGAAATCGCCCGAACGCGAGAAACGGCAACTGCCCCCCTTCGGCAACCTGGTTCTTTCCGACGACATGCTCGAAGCGCTCGACGAGGCTCGATACCAGGAGCCGACCCCGGTTCAGGCCGGGTTGATTCCCAAGGCGCTCGAAGGACGCGACCTGATGGGCCAGGCTCAAACCGGTACCGGCAAGACGGCCGCCTTCGGAATCCCCTTGCTGGAGAAATTCGGCAGCGGAGAAAAGCGGACCGATACGGCGGCCTTGATTCTGGTGCCGACCCGCGAATTGGCCGTTCAGGTTCGCGACGAGCTGACCAAGCTCACCGGGCGGCGCAAGGTAACCACCGTGGCCGTATATGGCGGCAAGCCGATCCGCGGGCAGATCGACCATCTCCGCCGCGGTGCGGAAATCGTGGTCGGCACTCCCGGTCGCGTCATCGATCTGATCGACCGGCGAGCGTTGAATCTGGGGTCGCTCGAATGTGTGGTTCTCGATGAGGCGGACCGCATGCTCGACATCGGTTTCCGCCCGGACATCGAGAAGATCCTCCGCCGCTGCCCCCAGTCGCGGCAAACGCTGCTGCTCAGCGCCACGATTCCGCCGCCCGTCAAGCGACTGGCCGAGCGCTATATGCACGACCCCGAGATGCTCGACTTCTCGCCCACGGACGTGGCCGTCGAAACGATCGAGCAGTTCTACTTCACGGTCGACCCGCGGCAGAAATTCGACTTGCTGATGAAGCTCATCGAGCGGGAGGATCCGAAGCAGGCGATCATTTTCTGCCGAACGAAAAAGGGCACCGATCGGGTAGGCACGCGTCTGGCGAGAAAGCTCAAGCAGACGGCCATGATCCACGGCGACTTGCAGCAGCGGCAGCGCGATCGGGTAATGGCCGATTTTCGTGCCGGCCTCGTCCGCTTCCTCGTGGCCACCGACGTGGTCGGCCGCGGAATCGACGTTTCCGGGATCTCGCACATCATCAATTTCGACATCCCCGAATTCTGCGACGACTACATCCACCGCGTGGGCCGCACCGGGCGAATGGGTCGCGAGGGCGTGGCCTACACGTTTGTCTCTCCCGAAGAAGGCAACGAGTTGACCCGGATCGAGATGCGGATCAACCGCTTGCTCATACGCGACGAGATGCCCGGCTTCCTCGCAGTTCCCAGACCGGAACCGACGCCGGAAGCCGAAACGCCGGAGGCCGAACCGGCCAAAGCGAAGCCGGTTTTCGGCCAGCGAACGCGGCGGATTCGCAGGGCGCTGTGATGTCCGCCCCTGCCTGCCCAGGCCTGTTCATCACGGGTACCGATACCGAAGTCGGCAAGACGTACGTGACGGCGTTGATTGCCAAGGCACTTTGTGCCACCGGCCGGCGAGTGGGGGTGTACAAACCTGCGGCGAGTGGCTGCCGGGAGGAAGGCGAGCGGCTGGTGGCGGGAGATGCCCTGGCACTCTGGCAAGCGGCAGGCCGGCCCGGCTCGCTCGAGGAGGTCTGCCCCCAGGTCTTTGCCGCCCCCATGGCGCCGCACCTCGCTGCCCGAGCGGAAGGCAAGGAGTTGGATGCCGAGTTGTTGCGCCGCGGCATCGACGTGTGGCTCGAGCGGTCCGAGATCGTGTTGGTCGAAGGCGCCGGCGGGCTGATGTCGCCCATGAGCGACGACCAGTACGTGGCCGATCTGGCCTACGACTTCGGTTTCCCCCTCCTTGTCGTCTCAGCCAATCGCCTGGGCACGATCAACCAGACGCTGCAAACGCTGATCACGGCCGCCAGTTTTCGCGACGGTCTCGACGTGGCGGGCATTATTCTGAACCACCCCGTTGCCTCAGCGGACGACGCGAGCTTGAAGAGCAATCGCAACGAGATAGCCGCTCGGGCCGTCGCCCCGATTCTTACAGAGATCCACTGGCAACAGAGCGAGTTGACGGATCCGGTCGACTGGATCGCTCTGGCAATTCGCCGCTCATAGCTCAAAGCTCAAACAGCCGGACAAGAAGAACGATCCACGAAAAGAACGCTCGGGAGCCGGATGTGTCTGCTTCCCCAACGGACGTCAACGCGATCATCGCTCGGTATCGCCGGCGAGCGGCCGATTTTGGCAGGCAGCAGGAGCATTTCGCCTGGCGTGCGAACCGCATCTCACACGCTCGCGTGGCTACGTTCCTGGTGGCCGGGATGTGTTTTCTGGCCGGCGGACTTGCCGAGTTTGGTAGCGTTGGCTGGGTCATCGCCGGCGTTGTCATGGCGGCCGTATTCGTTTCGCTGGTCTGGTGGTATGGCCGGGTGCTTGCCGAATCCGAGCGCCTTGGTCAATTGAAGGAGATCAACAACCGGGCAGTCGCCCGCGTTGAGCGGGCCTGGAAGCGTCTTCCCACCGGCCCCGCCGCAGCATTGTCCGATGAAGACGCCCTGGCTGGCGACCTGGATCTGTTCGGAGAAGCTTCGCTGTTTCACCTTGTCTCCATGGCCAACACGCCGATCGGCGTTAGAACGCTCCGAGATTGGTTCCTGCATCCGGCCGATCCCGCCGCGGTGGTTCAGCGCCAGCAGGCCGTGGCGGAGTTAGCCCCTTGGCTGGACATGCGTCAGGAACTCCACCGGCGCGGTCTGCGGTTGGCCGATCGCCAGGCCGATCCGGGCAGATTCCTTCAATGGGCGGTCGGCCAGCCGTGGCTGGCCCGGCGGCACTGGCTGAAATGGACCGCGTGGTGTCTCCCCGCCCTGATCGTCATCTCTGTCGGATTGGCGGCGATCGGGGCCGTGCCGGGGTCGACCTGGCTAATTCCCTTCACGCTCAACGTGGTGCTGGGCAGTGTCTACTGCCGGCAGATCCATGAGATCTTCGCCTTGATTTCGACCAGGCACGGTGAGATCGGCCAGTATGCCGACCTGTTTGAGCTGATCGACGCGACGTCCGTCACCTCCGCTCACCTGGAACAGCTTCAGCAACAAACCGTCGCCCACGACGCCGAGGCCTGCCGCGAGATTCGACGTCTCGGCCGGATCATGGATCTGGCCAATTTGCGGTTCTCGTCCATGGCCTACTTCCTCATCCAGTCGGTCACCGCGTGGGATTTCCACATCCTGGCCCTTCTGGAACGGTGGCAGCGGCGCAACGGCCCCCACGTGCGCACATGGTTCGACGCCTTGGGCCGGTGGGAGGCCCTGGCCTCCTTGGCCGGCCTGGCCCACGACAACCCGAGTTGGGTGTTTCCCGCGATTGAGAATCAGCCGCCGGGCGAACAGGCCCTGCGTGCTCGGTCGCTTGGGCATCCGCTGCTGGCGAACGACAGCCGCGTGGCAAACGACGTAACAATCGGCCCACCGGGCACGTTCCTGATGGTGACCGGCTCAAACATGTCGGGAAAGAGTACCCTGCTGCGGGCAATTGGCGCCAACGTTGTGCTGGCTCAGGCCGGTGCGCCCGTCTGTGCCGAGCAGCTTGTGTTGCCGCCGATCCTGCCGGCCACGAGCATGCGAATCCACGATTCGCTGGCCGACGGCGTCTCGTTCTACATGGCAGAGCTGCGCCGACTCAAGCAGATCGTCGACGCGGCACGCGAGCCGGCCGCCGACTCGAATCGAGTCCTGCTCTATCTGCTCGACGAGATCCTTCAAGGCACCAACACGGCCGAACGCCAGATCGCGGTCCGCCGGGTGTTGGCGCACCTGCTTGCCGAAGGGGCCATCGGCGCGATCTCCACACACGATCTTCAGTTGGCCGCCGACCCGGCGCTCTCGAAGGCCGGTGTGCCCGTGCATTTCCGCGAAACGATTCACAGCGAGGCGGGCCGGCAGGAAATGACCTTCGACTACCGATTGCGGGAAGGGCTGGCCACGACGTCGAACGCGCTGAAACTGTTGGAGATGGTGGGGCTGGGTGAGAAGTGATCGGTCATAGGCAGGCCACGACTTGGCCCCTTCTTCACCTGGCAGTGGCCGTTACCAGAAAAATGGGCAAGTGAACGACACGCCTGGAGTTGTCGCACTTGCTGTCGGCCGCGGCGATCGCATCGAGTTCCGCGGCCTCGTTCTCGGTGAGCGGCAGTCCGCGAAGCAGGTCGAACCGCAACGACGAAGGGGGGACCAGCCGATCGAGCAGGTCGACGCGGACCTCGAACCCATGAGGGGCAAGCATCCCGGGCAAGCGGCGTCCGATTCGCGGGTCGGCCCCTGCTCGCCACAAGGCCGCCTGCCATAGACGGGCCGTGGCGATTTCGTCGGGAAACTCGATCAGGCCGCCGTAGTCCGGCTCCAAGGCAACCAGCGTGCCGCCAGGGCCCAGCACGCGTCGGATTTCTCCGACGGCCTCATCGGCTTGGAACCAGAGCAGGGCGAACTGGCAAAACACGAGATCGAAACTGCCCGACCGGAACGGCAGGCGTGCGGCGTCGCAACAGACCGTCTGAAAGGGTCGAGGTTCAGACGTCCGACCGAAAAAAACCCGGCGGTCAGCGTCGGCGGCAACAACAACCGTTCCCGAGGATCGCCGAGCCAGCTCGGGCGTGACCGCTTGCCAGCCGCAACCCAGATCGAGCACGCTGCGGCAATGGGCGATCTGCACCCGGCGGAGAAGGCGAGCCCTTGCCGGCGCCAGCCAATCGGATTGTTCGATGAGTTGCCGGTGGGAGGGCAGGCCGTAGTTTTTCGAGTTCTCGGGCATCAGGGAACGCTGCTGTGCTGCTGTTGCTTCAAGGAACGACGAGTCTCGCCCGTTGCGACGAAACGGTGAACCGCGCAATCGTGCCGCTGTTGAACTCCACGAAGTCGGCTTCAATTCCGTCGGAGAAGATCACGCCGCCGGTCGGCATCTGCGAACCAACAGTCAGTTCGTCCCCTTCATCAAGCAAGCCCGCTGTCAGTTCCGCACTGGAGTGACGGCTGCGAAACGGTTCGCGCACGGCCCAGACCAGTCGCCGATCATCCCAATCCAGTTGCAGCCGGGGAATCTTCGGCCCCCCGAAGAACCGGCTGAACCCCTCGGTCATGTTGAACAGCGACGACAGCCAGCCGGTCGAACCGGCACCGGTTGACACGAGCACACCGCTGGACGACTGCGGCTCTCTGTGTGCGTCGGTTTCCAGCGTATAACGGGCCGAGACGTGGCTCCTGCAGCCGAGAAAGAAATCATTGAAGGCCAGCATTCGCTGCCCGTCGTTGGTATTCACCTCGGCGAGCGTAACCTCCCGCACCTGGGCCTTTCCATCAATGGCTCGCTGCAGCGCCGAGCGGGCCAGGGCGACATCGAACGGGAGAAGCACGCCGTCGTTGTTTGCGGGATCGGGATTGACGCCGATGATCGGCAGGTCGTTCACGTACTTGGCCGTGTTGGCAACGAGCCCGTCTTGGCCGATGACCACCACGGCGAGACAACGCCAGAACTCGAAGTTGGGCACGAGATTGCGATCGACGGTACGAATCGGAAAGCCGAGGTCGATCTCTCGCATCAACTCGGCAAGCGCCTCCTGGTAGGTGCGGTCTTCCTGGATATACAATTCGTGGTCCGCCAACGCGTCGGCCGCTTGCTCCAGGTCGGCCTCCTCGGCTGCAGTTATCGTCTTGCCGGCCTTTGCGCGGCGTTTGCGGCGGAGTTCGACTTCATGGCCGGCGGCCTGGTGGAGCCGGAATGCCGCCGCCTTGGCCGTGGCCCAGCGCGCCTTCAGCCCGGCCAGCCGGGTCGGCTGGGTGACGACGGCAATGATCGGAGTGAATCCCATGAATCGCCTCAGTCCTTGCCGCGCTGACGTTGATTCGCTTCGTGCCGTTTGCCGAGCAGCGTTTCCAGCAACTCGGGCGAGATGTTGAGGTTGCCGATCTTGCCGGCCTGATCGGCCAGGTCACGGAAGGCCATGGCGATGAGTTGGCGGGAATCGAGACCTTGTGATTGGGCGGCCATCAGGGTCCGCCAGTCAACATCCTTGATCGGTTCCAACATGGCACGCAACGCATCGGCTTGGGCCTGCGACTGCTTGCGCTGGTTCTCAACGCTCACCTCGACAAGTTCCGCCTTCTGCTGCTCCAACGCGATGTCTGCCTGCAAGGCCGTCTCTCGGACCTGGCGGCGCTTCTGCTCGACGGCGATCTCCGTATTCAGTTCGTTCTCCTTGATCTGCCGCTCCAATTCGACCGCTGTGTTTCGCCGCGCATAGATCGCCTCGTCCGCCTCCTGCAGAAGCTTCTCGCGGGCATTGGCCTGAAGCGCCTTGGCCATCTCGGGGGTGGACTTGATCGAGAGAATGGAGAGCCCTTGGATCTCGATGCCCAATCCGGACACCGACTCCGAACCCTTGAGGCCCTCCACGATCTGTTCCACCAGGGCATCGCTGCTCACCAACAATTGGCGCAGCGAGTGGGCCTGGGTGAACGCTCGGGCGAGGATTTGTGTGGCGTGAATGAGGCGATCGTTCAGCTTCATGGGATCGTCGCTGCGGTAGCGTCCCACGTGGTCGAGGCTGAAGTCAAGCAGAGCGGCCAACACCTCCGGTTTCGCAACACGATACGTCAGTTCCCCTTGGATGGTGGCGTCCTGGAAATCGGCCGTCACCTCGTTGAATACGAAGGGCACGTCGGTACTGGCCCGGGAGATCTGCACGATCACCGAAGAGGGCGCAAAGTAGAAGAACGACAGACCGTCGCCGGCCCGCACCACCTTGCCCTCCTTGTACTGCATGACATGGGTCGTGGGTGGAACCTTGAGATATCGAAAGCCGAGCATGGTGTGCATCCCCCGTGGTCTATTCTGGCCCGTGTCGAAGGTGACAACGGATGTCATTATGGTTCAGATTCTCTGACAAACAAGTTCACCTCCCCCCAACATAGGTGACGCCGTTGAGTTTGGGTTGGTTCGGGCGAACCGACACCTGTTTGCCCCCCAATGGCCAATAGGCGAAGAGGAGTATTAATGTCAACCAAGGCGGATTCCGGCGACTTGGCTTGTGAGAGTGTTTCGATCCGTCGAGGGTGGTCAATCGGCTCTACCCGGCGCTGCAATCATGTTCCAGCGCGCGAATCGGGATGCAACGACTTGGGCGTCAGCCGAGGATACCTCCTCATCGCCCGCGGCACTTCTTGCGCGACGGCAAGAGCAACTCGGGGTGGTATTGCCTGAAGGCCCTCAACCACTTGCGGTCCTTATACAGTTTTCGGTCGAGCCAGGGGCGAAGACGTTCGGCCTCGTGTTTCAGTTCCTCGTCGTCGTCAAAGAGCGTGAAGGGATGCCAGTCGATGCGGTTGATTCCGTAACGGTCAGCCTTGATCGTCGCTTGATGGGTCACGGACTGGCCGATTGGCGTCTCATTGATCTGCAGGTTGAACTTCCAATCCGTCGTCATGTAAAACGCAATGATTCCCGGCTCGGGGATGCGGAGCCCGGCCGCTTCGTCGGGCGGGGGCACGATTCGTTCGAGTTGGAGCCCATGCCAATGGAGGAGTGAGGCGAACCATCGCATCCGATGGATCGGCTTCGCATTGAAGATCCGGCGCTGTTCAGCGGTCAGCGACATGGTTTGCTTGCCTCACTCCTTCGCTCGCCGAAGCCGGGCGTCGACGAAGGACTTGACGCCGAGGACCAGAAGGATTCCGCAAAGGACGATCATGAGGACGAGCGACACTCCGGCGGCCGAGAACTTGAATCCGGCCGAGGCGATACGGCCGATGGGGGCCAGCAAGGCAAGGAGGGCCAGGGCGACGGCGGCGTGCATGGCGTGTTTGCGGAGGGATTCTTTCAGGGCGACACTACCCAAGACGGCAATCGGCAGGCCGAAGAAGGCCGGGATCAACGCCGTCATGCTCTTGGTTTCGGTCCCCAGGTAGAACCCGACGCCCTGGAGGATCAACAGGACACCTACGGCAACGGTCGTTTTGGGGAGGTTCATCGGCGGCCCTCTGTTCATTGGAGTTGCAAGGTTGGATGGAATTGTATTCCGCCGCGCTGGCGGGTGACAATGGACATGCCCGTTTCTTCGGGAAGCCGGGGCAACAGAGAAAACGGCATCCTGGACGGCACAATCTCCCTCTTCATGGCTTCAAGTTGCGGGGGGGTTGTCGATACCGAGACGGCCGTGTGGTACCTTCGGGGTTGTGGAGCATACGTCCAGGAGATCTGACAATGGCCGGATTACAGAGACTTCTCTGCTCGATGGCTCTTCTGTGGTTGGCGCAGAGCGCCTCTGGGGCCACGGTCGGCGAAAGCGCTCGCGAGATACCCGTGGCCGGCGAAGTGGACGTAGTCGTGGTCGGGGGCACGGTGGGCGCCGTGGCCGCGGCCGTGGAAGCGGCCGAGAACGATGCCAAGGTACTGTTAATCGCGCCGCGAAACTATCTGGGCGAGGACCTCTGCGCCACGCTGCGGCTCTGGCTGGAAGAGCATGAGACGGCCGACGGCAAGCTGGCGAAGGCCATCTTCGGCGATCGGCGGACGCCGCCGCCGCTCAAGGTCAAGCAGGTTCTCGAACGGGCCTTGCTCGACGCCGGCGTGGACTTTCTGCTGGGGTGCTACCCGACGGACATGCTCGTTGACGGTGACGGCCGGCCGGCCGGGATCGTCATGGCCAACCGGGCGGGCCGGCAGGCGATTGTCGCCAAGGTGATCATCGATGCGACTCATTCGGCAACGGTCGCCTCGATGGCAGAAAGCCGGGAGACGCGGCGCGAAGGTGGGCTTTCCAAGGTACGGCGTGTTGTCTTGGGCGGCAAAGCAACGCCGCCGATCGAGCCGGTGCGGAGCATTCCATCGGGCATTCAATACAACGGGGCTGAATTGCTCTACCACGATTACGCGCTCGAACTGGATTTGGGACAAGGCGATTTCCCTGCGATCGCGGAGGCGGAACAGAAGATACGCGACCTGACTTATCGCGACGGGCAGCTCCGCGCGGCCGAACGATTCGCGTTTGCCCCTACGCTCGTGTTGGCTGTTCATGATCGAATCAACTCTCCGGATTCGTCACAGCCAAAGCAGTCCCGAACTGTGGATCGTGTTCACATCCTCGGGCCCGCTGCAAGTGAGCTGGCGGGGTTGTTCGGCGTGTTTGGACACCCGACACTCTATGAGGCGGAGGGGACACTCGTCGGCGAAGCCGCTGCATTCGAGCGTCCGACGCTTCATGAGTTGCGAGGGAAGCACGTCGGCCGCGTTGCTGCGGACGGGATTTCAGAGATTGCCCCGCCAACCGCTGTCACGGTCCGCCGCCGTTTCGATCGTCCAGCCGGTACCGGCGACGTTCGCGAGGTGCTCCGCGGTTTGCGATCGACCGGAACTGCCGAGAAGACGGTACCCTCTCCTGACCTGGGCGTGCCGGTGCTGGCCGAAGTCGACGTCGTCGTCGTCGGCGGCGGGACCTCCGGTGCCTGTGCGGCAATCGGCGCCGCCCGACAAGGGGCAAAGGTGCTTGTGGTTGAATTCCAGGAGGGGCTTGGCGGCGTGGGAACCGTGGGCCTGATCGGCAAGCCCTACCACGGCGAAGACCGCGGGTTCACCAAGGAGGTCCCCTTTCCGAGTGCAGAGCACAACGTCGAATACAAGATGGAGTGGTTCCGCCGCGAAATCATCAAGGCAGGCGGGCAGGTGTGGTTCGGCGTGCTGGGATGCGGGGCTTTCGTGGACGGCAACCGCGTGCGGGGGGCCGTGGTCGCTACGCCGCAGGGACGAGGCGTGATCCTGGCCCAAGTGGTGATCGACGCTACCGGCAACGGCGACGTGGCCGTAGCGGCCGGAGCCGAGTCGATGTACGGTGCGGGCGCCGCCGACGTTGCCTTGCAGGGGACGGGACTGCCGCGGCGACTGTTGGGAAAAGACTACGTCAACACCGACTACCTGCTCGTCGACGAGGCAGACGCGGTTGACACGTGGCGAGCGCTGGTCGGCTCCCGGCTGGCCGTCGAAGACGATCCCTACGACATGGGGACCTTCATCCAGACGCGGGAGCGGCGCCGGGTGGTGGGCGAGCATGTGCTTGCCTACCTCGACCAGATCGCCGGCCGAACCTACGACGATTCGATCGTTCTCTCGGGCAGCGACTACGATTCGCACGGGTATCCGAGCGAGCGGTACTTCGCACTCATCCCCCACACCGAAAAGACGCTCAAGGCAAATCATCCCGCGCCCGGCGGCACGTGCTTCACACCCTATCGCTGCCTGCTGCCGCGTGGTCTCGACGGCATCCTGGTGATCGGCCTGGCGATCAGCATGGACCGCGACGCCTCGGCCATGGTCCGCATGCAGAAGGACATGCACAATCAGGGCTACGCCGCCGGCGTGGCGGCCGCGACGGCGGTCCAGTCGCGGTGCACGCCGCGGCAGATCGACGTGAAAGCCGTGCAGAAGCACCTGGTCGAGATCGGCAATCTGCCCGAACAGGTGCTGACCGACAAGGACTCCTTTCCGCTCTCCCAGGAACAGATCGACGCGGCGGTTGCCGACGTGGTCGATGAGCGGAAACCACGCACGGTCCGATGCCGTGCACTGGCCGTCATTTTCACGCACTCCGATCTGGCCGTGCCCACGCTCAAGCGAGCGTTTCAAAGCTCGCAGGGAGAGGCTCAACTCAACTACGCGAAGATCCTCGGGTTTCTCGGCCAATCGGACGGCATCCAGTTGCTGATCGAGACGCTGAAGGCAATCGACACCTGGGATGCCAAAGTCTTTCAGGGGAACATGGCCGAGTACGCGCATTTGCCGACACCCGTCGACGCGTTGATTCTGGCGCTCGGCTACGCCGGCGATCACCGGGCGGTGCCGGCAATCCTCGAGAAGCTTGAAATGCTCGATGCAGAGGTCACCCTCTCGCACCACCGATCCGTCGCCTTGGCGCTTGAGGCTCTTGGGGATCCTGCGGCTGCCGAACCGCTGGCACGGCTGTTGAAGAAGCCCGGCATGAGCGGCCACGAGATGAGCAAACTGGAACCGCTCTACGATCAGCAGCGCGAGAAGCGCCGGCGGGAAGGCCCGTTGCGTGAGATCGTGCTGGCCCGGGCGCTGTATCGCTGCGGCGATCATGAGGGGAAAGGAGGGCGAATTCTTCGCCAGTATCAGAGCGATCTGCGGGGCCTCTTCGCCCGTCACGCGACGGATGTGTTGGTAGTGGAGTAACAGTACTCGTCGGTGCGGCAGCATGCCGCAGTCACCCGGCAGGGTGGCTAACAGAGGGATGCTCATCTGCAAACACGAATCGGCACCCAAACCACCCTCCTGAAAACAACCTGTTCCCGCCGCACGTTTTACCCGAGATGCAGGGAACCGAACAGGTTCTGGTTTCTTGCAATCGCCCCCGCTCCAGAGGTAATGAACCGGCCAATATCTCCATTTCCCCAAGGTTGTTGCCAATACGATCTGAAGTAGTTATTCTGGCGTCTTGAACCGAGCAAGGTCGTGGCAATGGTGACAAGCCAGCGCAATCCGGGTAGTCTTGCGGTTTGGGACCGGTGGGGTCATCGGTTGTCTATCTCATGGCTGTCTCATCGTGGGAGATAAGTTATGTCGATTTGGGGGACGCTTTACCGCGCGCTGTTGGGAATCGCTGAACCAAGGCCGATCACAAGGGCCAACGGCTTTCAACGTCCGTTGACCAGGCGTATCGCATTGGAACCGCTGGAAGACCGCCGGCTGCTGGCGGTCGCGGAGTTGTTGGGAACGGAATTGCTGGGAGATGGTGACGTTGGCGAGATTCGCGGCACGAAATGGAACGACCTGGACGGAGACGGAGTCTGGGACCAGCCCCAGGAGTCGGGACTGGAAGGTTGGACGATCTACCTCGACGAGAACGGAAACGGCCAGTGGGACGGCGTTGGCGTGGAGGATTACTATGACGTCACCGACGACGACGGCAGTTACGTGATCGCTGGCGTCCCGCCGGGCAACTACACCGTGGCCGAAGTCAATCAGACGGAGTGGAAAGCGACCAATCCTGGCAACGGGACGCTGCAGTTTGCCGGATATCGGTATGACGATGAGGGAGGTCTTGGCGGTTTCTCCGGTCCTGCATCCGTGGCCGCCAGTCCGCTCGGCACCCACGTGTATGTGGCAGGACTGGACGACGACGCCGTGGCAGTGTTCAGTCGAAACGCGAGCACCGGTGTCCTGACCTTTGTGGAGTTTCAGAAAGACGGTATTGCTGGTGTCGACGGCCTCGATAATGCCGCGAGCGTGGCAGTCAGCCCTGACGGCGAGTCGGTTTATGTTGCAGGCTCTCAGGACAACGCAGTGGCAGTTTTCCACCGAGACCCATCTACGGGCGAATTGACCTTCGTAGAATGCGAGAAAGACGGTGCGAATGGCGTGGATGGGCTCAATCGGCTCCGCGACGTGACCGTGAGTCCAGACGGAAAGCATGTCTACGTTGCGGGGGGGCAGGATCATGCATTGGCCGTGTTCGCTCGGGATCCGGCGACCGGTGCACTGACGTTCGTCGAGTGCCAGAAGGACGGTGTCGGCGGCGTGGACGGATTGAGTGGCGCTGTTTCCGTGACGGTGAGCCCCGATGGCGCGTATGTCTACGTTGCCGCAGATGGCGACAGCGCGTTGTCCGTGTTTGCGCGAGACGCGGGGACAGGCCGGGTGACTTTTGTCGAGGTTCACACGGACGGCGCCAGTGGAGTCGACGGACTCAACCGCCCGTTCAGTGTCACCGCGAGCCCGGGAGGAGAGCACGTCTACGTCGCGGCGATCGGCGATCACTCCGTGGCTGTATTCGCACGCAACACGTCGGGTGAATTGACGTTTGTGGAAGTGATCAAGGATGGCATCGGAGCTGTTGACGGGCTTGCGTCGGCATACGATGTGGTCGTGAGCCCGGACGGTGGACATGTTTACGTCGCGGGGGCGCTGGACGACGCGGTGGCTGTGTTCAGCCGGGATGGTGCGACCGGTAGACTGACGTTCGTTGAGATCCAGAAGAACGGTGTGGGGAGCGTCGCCGGACTTGACTATCCCGCCGCGGTCATGGTCAGTCCGGACAGTGAACACGTCTATGCGGGTGGACTGTTCAGCGACTCGGTGGCCGTTTTTGCCCGGGACGAGGCAAGCGGCCAACTGAGCTTCGTGGGAGCTGTCGAGGAAGTGGGCGGGGGAGTTGACGGAATCTCCGAGCCGCGAAGTACGGTCGTCAGCCCCGACGGCGCCCACGTTTACGTTGCCGGATACGGAGAGGGTGCCGTGGCCGTTTTCCGTCGGAATGCAGTCACGGGCGAGCTGACCTTCGTCGGCTGCGAGAAGGACGGTGCGGATGGAGTCGACGGGCTCGATGGCGTCTACCATCTGGCAATGAGTCCCGATGGCAGCCACGTTTACGCGGCAGGATCGGCGGACCATGCCGTGGCCGCATTCAGCCGGAATGCGACGACCGGCGAGCTGACTTTTGTCGAACGAGTAAAGGACGGCGTGGGAGGTGTGGATGGAATTCTGTTTCCTACCAGTGTCACGGTGAGTCCCGACGGCATGCATGTCTACGTCACCGGCGGAGCCGACGATGCCGTGGCGGCTTTCCTCCGAAATGCGACTACCGGACAATTGACTTTCATCGAATGCGAGAAAGACGGCGTCAACGGCGTCGACGGGCTATCGTCTGCATCGAACGTGACTGTAAGCCCCGACGGTGGGCACGTCTATGTGACGGGGCAGATGGATGACGCGGTGGCCGTGTTCAGCCGAAATGCGACTACCGGCCAGTTGACGTTTATGGCCGTTCAGAAAAATGGTGTGGGTGGGGTAGACGGGCTTGACGGCGCGTTCCGTGTGACGTTGAGTCCCGACGGCGGATACGTCTATGTCACGGGGCAGATCGACGATGCCGTGGCCATGTTCACCCGCAACGCGACGACAGGAGAGCTTACCTACCTGGGCCTCGTCAAGGACGGCCAGTCCGGAGTCGAGGGGTTGAATGGCGCCGCCGACGTGATCGTCTCGCCCGACGGGGCCCAGGTCTATGTCGCCGGCCTCTACGATAATGCCGTGGCCACATTTTCCCGCGACTCTCTTAATGGGAAACTGACCTTTGTGGAGGTCCAACGGAACGGTGCTGCAGGAGTCGACGGAATCGATGGAGCATACGGCCTGGCGATGAGCCCGGACGGAAACCACCTCTACGTGGCGAGTTTTTACGACAATGCCGTGGCGGCATTCCGGCGGCAGGAGGCCGACCGGCAGTTTGTGTTCGTCGATGATGGGGCAATTCTTACGAATATCGATTTCGGCAGTCAGGACATCGTGGCTCCCACCGCGGATATCATCGACGTCGCTCCCGACCCGCGTGTCGACTCGGTCGACCAGGTGACGATCGTATTCAGCGAGCCGGTTGTCAACGTGGATTACACCGACTTCTCACTGAGCCGAAGCGGCACCGTGATTGCGCTGACTGCCGCCAACAATCCGGTTACGACCGATGGAGGCGTGACCTGGGTGATGCCCGCATTGAGCGACTTGACCGACCTGCCAGGTCTCTATGTGTTGGGGCTTCGTTCGGTCAATCTGGATGTCGAGGACCTTTCAGGAAATCCGCTCGCCGTTCCTGCCGTTGAGAATTGGGAATTCAGCGTTCCGTCGAGACTGTATGTCGATCTGGATGCTGCGGCAGGCGGCAACGGCTACTCCTGGGCCACCGCCTGCAACGATCTCAATCTGGCCGTCGATGCGGCCGCGGACCTGCTCGATCTGGGCGTTCCGGGCCTCGAACAGGTCGAGATCTGGATCGCCGAGGGAACCTACTTGCCGACACGATGTCAGGCTTCAACGGATCCACGGTCCGCGACCTTCACCATGCACACCGATACGACGCTCGTAGGGGGATTTGCGGGCACGGAAACAGCGGCCGACCAGCGTTTGCGCGACAGCGTCGGCCTCCTCATCCACGAAACCGTTCTCAGCGGCGACCTGGGAGTTGCCGGTGACCTGACGGATAACGCCTACACGGTCGTTTATGCCCATTCCCAGGTAGACCTTGTTCTCGACGGATTGACGATCACCGGAGGTTACGCGAACGGCACCGGGCCAACCCAGTACGATACCGGCGGCGGGTTGTTCGTCTACGGCGGCTCGGCAATCATGAACGATGTCACCTTTGTCGACAACTCCTGCATCGACTATGGTGGGGCCTTACGGGTGTCAAACGCATCGGTCGCGGTCCAGGGATCCCGTTTCTACAACAATCGCGCCTTCCTCCAGGGCACGTCTCAACCGCGAGGGGGCGCGATCAACGCCTACAGCGCGACCATGGAGATTTCCAACTCGATCTTCGAAAGCAACTCGGCCTACCAGCGGAGCGGTGCCGTCGAACTGTCCAATTCGCCTGCAACCATCGAAGACAGCATCTTTCGCGGGAACGTGTCGGGCAATTCTGGCGCTGGGGCCGTGTGCACCATGGGAAGCCCCGTAACCTTCGACCGCTCCGTGTTTGTCGGAAATGCGACAAGCGGCGACGGAGGCGCGGCCCATGTCTTGAATGCGGGAACATTCAATGATTGTACCTTCTTCGATAACTCGGCAACGGCCGGCGGGGCCCTTTCCAGTCTCGGTTCCTACGACGTAAGCGTCAACCAGTCCGTGTTCATCGGTAATCATGCATCCGACAGCGGAGGTGCGATTCGCAGCTACAGCAGTGTGATCCGCTTTTCGACGATCACGCACAATCATGCCAGGGGCGGAGGTGGTGTCCGAAGCGATAACTCCGTTTCACTGGTGAACACGATCGTTGCCGGTAACACGGCTTACACGGCCACTTGGGGTACGGATGTCAACGGCTACATGTCGGCCGCGCACTCGCTGGTGGGCGACTCGAGCGCCTGGTACAACGCCGCAGACTATGTCGGCCTCTACGGCAACGTTGTGGGAACCGCCGCCGCTCCGCTCGATCCCATGTTCGTTCGTGCTCCGTCAGATGGCGGCGACGGTTGGGGCGACGATCTGGCCACGCCGGGCATCGACGAATCGGCCAACGACGACTTGGGAGAGTTGCACCCCCAAGTCGGCAGTCCGACCGTCAATGCAGGGCAGGCTACCACCTCGCCGCCGGCCGCCGACTTCGACGGTCATCCGAGGGTTGTCCATGGGGTAATCGACATGGGCGCCTATGAATACCAGAACCTCGCCCCCCTGGCCGACGCCAGCGGCCCCTACGGCGTCGCAAGCGAGGGCATTGTGACCTTGAACGCGGCAGCGTCCTCCGATCCCGACGCCCCTCACGATTGGATCGCCTCCTATGCTTGGGACTTCGACGGCGACGGCATCTTCGACGACGCAGCCGGCGTCGCCCCCCTCTTCTCCGCCGCCGGCCTGGCCGGGCCAACCTCCGTTTCGGTGGCCGTCCGAGTGACCGATAGCGAGGGAGCGACACACGTTGACTCGGCGACCGTTTATGTCTTCAGTGCGCCGGTCCACCTGGAAGGAACGGCAGGCCGCAACACGATCACCGTCACGCCCGGTTCCGCCGTCGCCAACATCGACCATGTCGTCGACATCAACGGAACGCTCTACACCTATTCCGCCTTGGCGGTCGGCGAAATCCACATTGACGGGCTTGGCGGCACGGACAAGATCATCATCCGCGGCACGGACCAGGACGAAACGGCCGCACTCCAACCCGGCTCGGTCGACGTCGCCGGCCAAACCTACCGGATCCACGCCGCCAACGTGGAAACGATCACCGTCGACGGCGCCGTGGGCAACGACACCGTCACCATGACCGGCTCGGGCGGCTCCAATCGGCTCTATAGCTACACCGGTTACAGCACGCTGACCGACTCGACGCGCCTCTTCCAGCATCGCGTTGAGAACTTCGAGACTGTGACCGTCAACGTGTCGAGTGACGGGCCGAACAGCGCTTACCTCTACGACAGTTCCGAAAGCGACGTACTTGCGGTGGAACCCGCCTTTGCGGAATTGAAGCGGGCCGACGACTCAACCGTGCGGACGGCCTCGGGCTTTCAACGGGTGTATGCCTATGCAACCGAGGGGGCGGCCGACACGGCCACATTGACCGGGATGCCCGATACGGCGAATCGCTTCTACGGCTACGCCGACTACAGCCTCTTCACCGAGAGCAGACGCTCGTTCTACTTCTACGTCCGTGGGTTCGACACGGTTACGGCGATCTCTCCAGGCACAGGGACTGCCTACGGCTACCTCTACGACAGCCCGGGAACCGATGCGTTCACCGCATCGACCACTTCGGCCACGATGAACCGGCAGGATCCATGGTCCGACACGATCGCCAGCGGGTTTACGAGGATCTATGCCTACTCGACCAGAGGCGGGGCGGATACGGCGGAGTTGACCGGGTCGGCTGCGGGCGGAAACACCTATCGCGGCTACCCGGCCTACAGCACGCTGTACGACGCTTCCCAATCCTTCTACCACTATGTTCGCGGCTTCCGTTCGGTGACGGCAATCGGTTCCGCAAGCGATGCGGCCGGGGATCGAGCCTACCTCTACGATTCGGTGGTTGCCGACACGTTCCGCGGCGAAGGCGTCAGTGCCCTTCTGGAAGACACGGCCCAGCAAACCTACCGCATGGAGGCCCTCTATTTCGATCGTGTCTACGCCCGGTCGTCGGACGATGCGGAAACGGAAGACACGGTCGAAATCATCGGCAGACTGGCCTATAACCTGATCCGGTGGGGAACCTGGTAGGAGGCCCCAAAAAAGTGACAGCCACCAAATCTGGACATTCTGGAGAAGCCTGGAAGCAGGAGTTGCGATAGTGCACCGCCCATCTGGCGCAAGTACCCCATATTTGGTGGCTGTCACCTTTGTCTGCCCGGGTGACAACGCTCTTCCGGCCTGAGGATCTGCTGCAGGGCGTCTGTGTCAACTTCGCTAACGGGCACACCTTCTTCGGCCGCCATGGCGGCGGCCAGGCCGGCCGCGTGGCCGATTTGGATGATCGTGCGGGAGAGACGGCAACTCGAAGCGGCAATGTGGCTGAAGCCCGCGCCACGGCAAGCGACCAGAACGTTTTCCGAGCCCTTCGGTATCAAGCACCGGTAAGGGATGCCGTAGGGACTGTTCAAATGGCCGCTGACTCGCTTGCTGCCCGCACCGTGCACGTCCATGGAATGGTCGGCCACCGCGATGATATCGGGGTGGGCCTGGCCGCTCAGCCCCGCTTCGAGATCCTGCTGCCGGAGAACATATTCGGTCACCACCCGGTAGCTCTCGCGGACACCCAACGCCGGTGCGAAACTGTGGAACTCGTAACCGGCAAAGGTCGGGATCTGCTGTAGCCAGCACCACTGGGCCTGAACGATTCTCTTCGCCCGGGCCATGCACTCCTCGTAACCCAGGTCGATCAGATCGCGACCGGGGATCGTGGCTAGCGGATTGACGATGATGTCGCCGTCGGGCAATCCGTTGCAGTGGGCTGAGCGGGGCCACTTCTCCACCGGTGGATCGGGAGGAACCGCCCGCCGCGGATTCTCGCGAGGAGTGATCCGATAGCAAAGACTGATCGCGTTGGGTACCGTGTCCGGTTCCTCCGGAGCCAACCGCTCACTGAAGCGGCTCCTGGGGTCGGGGCCGAGCATGGTCTCGAAGCCGGCGGCCCGGCAAAGCTGCACTCCACCGGTTGCGTCGATGAATACCTTGGCCTTTATGCGGATCGATTGGCCGCCGTTGGGTTCCACGATGACGGCCTGGAGACGCTTGCCCGAGAGTTCGACTTTCCGTGAAGGTCGTATTCCGCATGATGCGGCAGTTGCCCGTCTCTTCGAGCAGGTCGACGACGACACGATGGAACGCCTCGGGCTCGAAACTCACGCCGCGCTGTTCCGCTCGGGGCAGGTCACAATGCGATAGGGTTTCTTCGTAGGTCAGCCCCGGCGTGGTCAGCCAAAGCCCGAAGGAACCGTTCTTACGATCGTCGTTGTGGTCGCGGGTGATGCCCACAGCGTCGGGGAGCTTGGACAGGCGATCGTAGATTTCGCGGGCGAAATCGTCGCCGGGCCCCGGCCCCCAATGGCAGACGTAGGCCGACGTGCAGGTTCCTCCGAGAAGGTCCTTCTTCTCAACCAGGATGCACTTCACCCCGGAGCGGGCGGCCGCAAGGGCGGCTGCAACGCCACCACTGCCGCCGCCGACGACGCAGACGTCGGTTTCCAGGACTTCGACCGGCTCGCCCAGTGCGGAAGACGATACCGCCAACAAACAAAACAGGAAGGGGACTATATGGCGACCCATCGTCGATGCTCCTCAGCCGGTGTTCGATCGGAGGACTTTCCGTTTCGCCAAGTGTACCAGGCCGCGGGGCCGGCTGCGAACCTGCGTTCCCCGGCTCCGCAAAATCTCGTCGTGGCCCTATAATAGGGAGACAACAACCCCCGTAGGTCCCGGGCGCCGCACGGGACCATGCAGGGAGACTCGCTTGGCCGCAATCATCGACCCGTGTCCGACTCCAGCCCGAACCAACCCGAAGAGTTACCCGACGACAACTCGGCGGCGGCCGAGAAGGTCCGCTCGTTTCCCCATGCGCCCGGCGTCTACTTGATGAAGGACGAGGCGGGGCGGGTCATCTACGTGGGGAAGGCCAAGGATCTGCGCAACCGGGCGGGAAGCTACTTCCTCAAAGCGGCGGCCGAGGAGCAGCGAACGGCCCGGCTCGTGCAGGAGATTCGCGATATCGACTACCTGGAGGCCGACAGCGAGGTCGACGCCCTGCTCATGGAAGCCCGGCTGATCAAAGACATTCAGCCGAAATACAACAAGGACCTGAAAGACGGCAAGAGCTTCCCCTACTTGGAGATCACCACGCGCGACGAGTTTCCACGAGTGGAGATCACGCGAACCCCGCGCGAGCGAGGGACGAAGCTGTACGGGCCGTTTGCCAACGTCTCGGGGTTGCGGGGCGCCCTGCAAGTGTTGCAGAAGATCTTCCGGTTCCGCACTTGCGCGCTCGACATACGCGAAGAGGACGAGCGTTGGCGTTGGTTTCGCCCGTGCCTGTTGGCTTCGATCCAACAATGCACGGCCCCCTGCAATCTGCGGATCTCCAAGGAGGCCTATCGCCGGGATATTCGGCGGCTGCAGCGGGTGCTGGAAGGGAACAAGACGGCCCTGATCAAGGACCTCTATCACGAGATGGCTGGTGCGGCCGAGAACCGCGACTATGAGGAGGCCGCCCGGCTGCGCGACGAGATCCGCATGCTGGAAACGCTCGACCAGCGGGGGGAACTCGACACGCACGTGCAGCCCGAAGTGTTTCACGTCGATCCGAAGAAGGGATTGGTGGGCCTGCGCAAGGTGCTCAAACTCGCGGAGACGCCGCGGACGATCGAAGGCATCGATATCGCTCATATCCAGGGCGCGGACACGGTGGCCAGCCTCGTGCAGTTTCTCGACGGGCTGCCCTTCAAGCCGGGTTACAAGCGTTACCGGATCCGCAACGTGGAAGGTGTCGACGATTTCGGCAGCATCCGCGAGGTGGTGGCTCGGCGTTTCCAGCGGCTCCAGGATGAAGAGGGCGTCTTTCCCGACATCCTGCTGATCGACGGCGGCAAGGGGCAACTGAACTCGGCGCTCAGCGTATTCTCGGCCCTGGAGATCACCCCGCCGACGGTGATCTCGCTGGCCAAGCGGGAGGAGGAAGTCTTTGTGATGGGCGCCGAAGAGCCCCTACGGCTGAGCCGTCACAGCTATGCCCTGCGGCTGCTCCAATACGTTCGCGACGAGGCCCACCGTTTCGCCCAGCACTACCACCACATCCTGCGGCGGAAGTCAACGTTGGGGGAGTGAGGGAGTGGGAGGAGTCTCAAGAACCACCGCTCGCGACTGGTTGTCCGCACTTTGCTTCGTGATGCGGCAAAACACATGTTAAATTCACCCCTAAATAATCATTTCTGTGATTCTTCTGCAGAATTCGCGCGTGAGTCTATTCCACCTCCAAGACCTTCTTGGCCTTCTTGACGTCGTCGGCGGCGATGGCCACTTCGAGCAGGTCGTCGGCAAAACCAACGATGTAGATCGCGTCGAGATTCAAACCGGCCTCGGCGAGTTTGCCGAGCACGCTGGTCAATTCGCCGGCCCGATTCTCCAGCAGGATGGTCACCAGTTCCTTCTCCTCGAAGCGAACGCTCGCCGATCGGAAGGCGTTTCGTGCCGACTCGACGTCGTCGGGGATGATCCGGACCAGTGCTCGGTTGTCCATTTGGATGGCGGTGAGCGACCGGATGTTCACTCCTTGAAGCGACAGAGCATTGGTCACGTCGGCGAGTTCCCCCGGCCGATGGGACAAGGTGATCACGAAGTCTCGCATGGTTTCTCCCCCTGGGTATTCTTGCTTCTGACGGTCAAACTGTGAAGACGGCGTCCATTGTCATCTTCCGTGATCGCCAACTCAACCCGCCCGATCGGGTTGGTTCTGCCGCGCTTCCAAACACGGTTCGGCCCAGCTATTATCATCAGACAGCATTCTTGTTAGTCGACAACCTGGAGCCACCGATGATGCGAGCCTTGTTGACCAGCGTGTTTCTTCTGCTCACGACGGCGGCAGCCGCCGCCCAGGACGAGCTTCTCATCGCCGATTTCGAGGGCGCCGACTATGGGCAGTGGACCGTGGAAGGCGAGGCGTTCGGACCCGGTCCCGCCCACGGGACGCTCGAGCGCCAGATGAACGTTTCTGGATACCGCGGCAAGCGGCTCGTCAACTCGTACTACGGGGGCGACGGAACCACCGGCACGCTCACCTCGTCCCCGTTCACGATCGAGCGGAAGCTGATCAACTTCCTCATCGGGGGCGGCGGCTACGAGAACGAAACCTACATATCCCTTCTCGTTGACGGGAAAACCATCCGCACCGCCACGGGACCCAACACGGCCCCCGGCGGCAGCGAGGCCCTCCAGTGGCAGTCGTGGGACGTGAGCGACCTGGCCGGCAAGACGGCCGTGATCAAGATCGTCGATGCCCGAACCGGCGGCTGGGGGCACATCAACGTCGATCACATCGTGCAAAGCAACCGCGCGATGACGCTCCCGCCCGAGGAATTGCAGAAGACGATTCTTCTGGAGAAGCAGTTCCTCAACCTGCCGGTGAAGAACGGGGCCGCCAAGCGGCGGATGGAATTACTGGTCGACGGCAAGGCCGTTCGCGCCTTCGACATCGAACTGGCGCCCGGCGAACCCGACTGGTGGGCGCCGATGGAGATCGCCGATTTCCGCGGCAAGCAGGCCGTCTTGAAGGTCGACGCCATGGAGCCTGGCTCGGGCGGGCTGAATATCGTCGACCAGACCGACCAGATCAACGGGCATGAAACCCTCTACGACGAACCACTGCGGCCCCAGTTCCATTTCAGCCAGCAACGGGGCTGGAACAACGACCCCAACGGCATGGTCTTCTACGACGGCGAGTATCATTTGTTCTTCCAGCACAATCCTTACGGCTGGGGCTGGGCCAACATGCACTGGGGCCACGCCGTGAGCCGCGACATGGTTCACTGGAAACAACTCCCCGAAGCGATCTATCCCTGGACACAAGCAGTCGCCCACTGTTTCTCGGGGAGCGGCACGATCGACGAGGCCAATACGGCCGGTTTTCAGACGGGCAATGAGAAGGTGCTTATCGCCGCGTTCACCGACACCGGCTGCGGCGAAGCGATCGCCTATAGCAACGATCGCGGGCGGACCTTCATCTACTACGAGGGGAACCCGGTTGTGGAGCACAAAGGCCGCGATCCCAGGGTATTCTGGTATGAACCCGGCAGCCACTGGGTGATGGCGGTTTATGACGAAGAAGGCTCCGGCGACAAGACCAACCGGCGGATCGCCTTCTACACCTCGCCTAATCTCAAGGAGTGGGAACTGCAGAGCAAGCTCGACGGCTTCTACGAATGCCCCGAGATCTTCGAACTGCCCATTGACGGCGACCCGGCCGACACCCGTTGGGTCGTCTTCGCGGCCGATGCCAAGTATGTGATCGGTCGCTTCGACGGCAAGAAGTTCATCCCCGAGCACGAGGACAAACACCAGGTGCACTGGGGCCGCTACTACGCCTCGCAAACGTTCGACCGCAGCCCCGACGGCCGGCGGATCCAGATCGGCTGGGGCCGGATCGATATGGAAGGAATGCCCTTCAATCGGGTGCAGTTCTGCCACTCGATGAGAAACTGGGGAGAGCGGGTAGAATTTCGATATTTTTTGGTTTAGTGGGCAGGTCGGTAGAAATTGGCCTCATGGAAAAGAGGCGTCCTATGCGAGAATAC
>JAAYAY010000073.1 GCA_012719125.1 Planctomycetaceae bacterium
ACTTCACTGGCGGTGAACTCCTGTTTTCCATTGTTCCCATTGGGGACACTTTTTCTTACACTGGAAAGCATCGAGTTTCACCGCCTTTTGTCAAGATCACATCAATGGATTTGTGCAACTGACGGGTCCACTCAAGCCAACAACCCCGCAGCGAATGGGACACCGTGTTGTTGCCGGCTCAACCCGAACCTTGCGCGGAAGTTTCTAATGGCACTGCGTGACTGCCTGGCTCAACGACATCTCCAAGCTGCCGCCCGAATTCAGCCGGGCGGAGCGATTTGACGGCGTTTGGTTTCTGGACCTGCCCAGCCGGGAGCAGCGCGAGGCGATCTGGAACATCTATCTGGACGTCTTCCAGTTGGACCGGAATCAGACCCGGCCCAGCGACGAGGGCTGGACCGGGGCGGAGATTCGTGCCTGCTGCCGGCTGGCGGCCCTGCTCGACGTGCCGCTGGTTGCCGCGTCCCAGAATGTTGTGCCCGTCTCGCAGACGGCCCGCGAGAGCGTCGACCGATTGCGGGATTGGGCCGGCGGCCGCTGTCTCGACGCGGAAGTCGGCGGGATCTACCGCGCGAGTCACGCCGCGGCGGCACGGCCCGGCCGCAAGGTCCGGCGGCCCGGGCCGTCAGTCAACTGAGTCCCCGACGGATCTGAAATCTGAAACCTCCTGGAGATCACCCCATGAGCCGCTACTACAACATGACGGTCACTGTCACCGGCGCGGCGGCCGAACATCGGGATGCCGTCAAGGCGGCCGCCGAGGCGGAGTGGAGTTTCGATGACTGGAACGAGTACGACGGCGCGCTGACCGCCTCGGCCGACGGCAAGCTCTGCGCGGGCGAAACCGATCGGCAGTTTGCCGAGCGGCTGGCCCGGTTTATCTGGACCGCTAACCGCGGGCCTTGCCAGGTGGAGGTGAAAGCGGCCTACCTGGAAGACCTGCCTTACGAGGAGTTTTTGTTGGAAGAGGAGGATTACGCCCGTCTGATGCCGTGATCTCGTGATGCCCTGATGATGCACACTCGCCAGCGGCGGCCGGGTGCCCCCGGGCATCCGCTCAGAACCTGTAACCGGAGGCAAAGCCTGTGACAAAGAACCCTGCCGAGCTGTCTCGGGATGAATTGCTTGCCGTGGTCACGGGGGTCGTCCAGATTCTCTACGGCAACGAGCAGGAAGACGGAAGCTGCACCTATGCGCCGGACAGCGTTTGGTCCGGCGCCGATGTGTGCGAAAGCCTGGCTGCGCTGCTTGAGCAGTTTGGGCTCGTACCGGGGCCGGAGGACGACGGCACGGTCATCGGGCCGGACGGGCCGGTAGACCACACCGAAGACGACGCCGAAGCCCCGCCTGATATCCCGCCACCGACCCAGCGTTACGTGCTATTCGACTTTGACATCGACCGGCTCGTGACCACCGACGCCTACACCAACTATGACGAGGCCAGCGCCGTTGCTGCCGCCCTGGACAACGTGATCATCGTGCCGCTGCGATTCATGGCCTGGGAGGCCATGGAAGCAACCGAGGCAGACGAAGAGGAGGAAGAAGAAGAAGAAGAGCAGTCTCACTAAACGGCCGAGCGGCTGGCTGGCCGCCAGGAAACAACACGTCAGATCGGCGGCCTCATGTTCAAAAACCTGATCCGAATCCAGGACTCGATATGCAGCCATCGCGCCCGGCCTTTCGGTTCTTTGCGCGGACGCCGCCCGGTGGTATCGCACCCGCCGTGCCTGGTCGGCGCGGGGTCGTTGCTCGACCCGAGGCAGTTCCCAGGACCATTCGGGCGGCATCCGCTGGCCGCAAACGGCGTGCTGAGTGTTGTCCATGAAGTATGCTTGGCGAAAGAATGCTCTTCCCTTGTGCTCCAGCGCGGCCAGTGGGACGCCTCAGACCATTCCACCCGAAAGAGTGTTGGCAATTTTTGCCAGTTGTGCTAAACTTGGGGAAACAGTGGTTGGAGGAACGCCAAGATGCCTACCCGTAATGTGAATCTGACAGAGTACTACGATCAGTTCGTTGAGGCATTGGTCACTTCGGGACGGTTCTCCAATGCCAGCGAGGTCATGCGGGCGGGGCTTCGCTTACTGGAACAGCAGGCCCGCGAGGACGAAGAGAAAATGGCCGCCTTGCGGTCACTGGCGTCCGATGCATTTAACGAGCTAGACCAGGGCCAGGGCACTTCGATCGGTGGTCAGGAACAACTTGCGGAGTTAATTGGCCAAATCGGTCGGCACGCCGCGGAAAACCGTACTGCCGGCGGCTAATGCCATGCCCCGCCTTGTAGTTTCACCGACGGCACAACGCGATATTGAGTCGATCCTTGTTTGGACCCACGAGCACTTCGGTCTCCCGGGACGGCTGCGTTACGAGGCACTCCTGGTTCGTGCCATTCTCGATGTGGCCGATGATCCTGGCCGCACCGGCAGCCAAACCCGTCCGGAAATCGCCCCGGCGGCACGGACTTACCACCTTTGGCACAGCCGGGACCACGTCGAACCCGCCAGCGGTCGCGTTCGTCGTCCGCGGCACTTCCTGCTTTATCGCACGCGTGACGACGGGCAGGTGGAGATTGGGCGAGTGCTTCACGATTGCATGGATCTTGCGCAACACCTGCCCAGTGACTACGGGCCCCAGGCTGCCGGCGCCCGCCCGCCGGAATCGTCTTAACGGCCTCATCCGTGGCCTTGCCTCGTCGATATCACCGGTCCCTCAGGCGGCGGCGTGAGAGGTTCTTCTTGACGACCTTCCGCCTGCTATGCCACGGCATCTCCCGTGATCCCCGGCGTTTGCACGGAATTGCCAATGGCAATCGTCTCGGGCATTGTCGGACTTCGACCTCGTGTTCATTGATTGTCCACCGGATCAGACGTCTTCCAGGCTGTCGTTGCCGACAGCATTCGTGAGCACGAGCAGTTGGCTCCAATTCGAGTCCGCTGAACGCGGCTATTCGGATGCACTGCCTGATCAAAGTCCCGTGCCGGCTATTTCGGCGGCATCTGAACGGGGCCCCCCGTCTTGAATTCCAACCGGCTTTCCCATTCTTGGAGAATCCTGCATGAGTACCCTGCTCGAACCCGATCTTCAATCAACAAGCCAACCGGCCGAGCGGCTGCGGACCACGATGGCCGCCGTCCGTGTTTCGCTCAGTTGGTTCGGCACTCGCAAGACCCTGACCAGCGACCAGAAGGCCCAGGCGGCCGACACCTTCGGCGCCGAGGGCGCGTTCTTATCGGCCGGCAAGAAGCTGCTCGACACCCGCCACCCGGCCTTCCGGGCCGTGACGGGCGTCCGCGGCCGCCTGCTCGGCTACACCAAGAGCATGAGCCTCCCCTATCCCGAACCGGGGATCCGGCTCCTGCGCCAGGACCGCATCGAACCGTTCAACCGGCAGATGCATTTCTTCAGGGAGGAACTCGATGAGGCCGTCTGGCGACTGGACGAGCATTTTGCCGAACTGAAGTCGGCGGCCCGGGACCGGCTGGGGAGTCTTTATAATCCGGCCGATTATCCCGGCTCGCTGCACGGGATGTTTTCGGTGACTTGGGATTTTCCTTCGGTCGAACCGCCCGACTACCTGCGGCAACTCAATCCCCAGCTCTACGAAGAGGAGTGCCAGCGGATGCAGCAGCGGTTCAGCGAAGCGGTCCGTCTGGCCGAAGAGGCCTTCACCGCCGAACTGGCCCAACTCGTCAGCCATCTGACCGAACGGCTTAGCGGCCAGGAAGACGGAAAGCCCAAAATCTTCCGAGACTCGGCCGTCGGTAACCTGCAGGAGTTCTTTGCCAGGTTCCAGGACTTGAACGTCCGGTCCAACGAGGAACTCGACCGGCTCGTGGCCGACGCCCAGCGGATCGTTCGGGGTGTCGAGCCCCAAGCGCTCCGTGACAGCGACGGACTCCGCCAGCATGTGGCCACCGAGCTGAGCCGGGTCGAGTCGGTCCTGGACGGGCTGCTCGTCGACCGGCCCCGGCGGCGGATCTTGCGCAAGCCCCGTTAGCCGGGTTGCGATCCCTCTTAAGCAACACGGGCGAGACGCCCGTTTCCGCATCGACCCATGAGGAGTTTACCAGTGCCGCTTTCCGCAGGTGACAAGCACAACTTCGATTCGCTGCGCCGGGCGATGCTGGCCGGGGACGCCGCGCTGCTGGAGTGCCAGCAGGTCGCCACCGGCTCCCCGGTCGCAGTGATCTGCGCCGCCAACCGCTTGCCCGGCGGCGGCGCGGATTTCGTGCCCCTGCCGCCAGGCCGTTCAGGACGAACTGGCCCAGCACCAACCGGCCGCGTGCCCGTCTCCCAACGGCCAGACGAGCGCCAGCACCGAGACGCGGCCCAATGCCGCTCCAACCAACGGCAACGGTCATGATAATAATGACCACGGCAATAACGGCCGTGACAATAGCGGCCGTGATAACAACGGCCGCCACAACGGAAGCGGCGGCTACCGGGCGACCCAGAAGCAACTCGACTACATCCAGCAGCTTGCCCGGCAGATCAAGGGCCTGGGCGTGCGCCGGCTCGAGACGCTGGCCCAAACGATGTTCTCCAAGCCGCTGGCCGGCCTGAGCAGTCTCGATGCGTCCGGGTTGATCGACACCCTGAAGGCAGTTAAATCGGGCGAGATCAGCCTCGACGCGGCCCTGAGTGGGGCCCCATCATGAGTACTGAGCTTGTCAGCCGCCAATCCGTCCGCCAGAAGCAGGGAAGCATCTGGGACTACATCAGCCCCAGCCGGCTGTCACTGTGGGCACGCTGCCCCCTCGCTATGAGATTTCGGTACGTCGACGGCATCACGACACCGGCGACACCAAGCTTGTTCATAGGGACAAGAGTGCACTCCGGGCTGGAGCGATACTATCGCCACCGGCAGATCGGCATGACCCTCTCGGCAGATGCTGTCGCCGACTGGATGGCCGGAAGCTGGGAAACGGCTGCTGCCGAAGCCGAGATCGAGTTTTCGTCCCCCGAGGAAGAAGTGAGGCTGAAGCAGCAGACGGTGGACCTTGTCCGGGCCTATCTCGCAGAGGTCCCCGGTGACGAACCCCGGCCGCTGGCCGTGGAGGCTGCGATGGAGGTGCCGCTGGTGGATCCTCGGACCGGCGAGGATTTTGGGATTCCGCTGTTAGGAATCGTGGACCTGGTGCTGGATGGACCGGAGGGCGCGACCATTATCGACTTCAAGAGCGCAGCCCGGGGTGGCGAACTGGTCGAGATCCAGCATGAGATTCAGCTCACCTGCTACAGCTTTGCTTATCGCCGGACGACCGGCCGGCGTGAGGGCGGGCTGGAGATCCGGCGGCTGGTGAAGACCAAGGTTCCCAAGGTCGAGACCCACGTGTCGCCCGCCCGGTCGCCGGAGCATTTTCGTAGGCTGTTCAGCCTTGTCCGCTGCTATCTGGACGATCTGGATGCCGGGAAGTTTGTCTATCGGCCTGGGCCCGGATGCATGTTCTGTGATTTTCGCGAGAGTTATTGCCGGGCATGGTGCGGATGAACGGGGGCCCCGCTCGGGCGTGGGCTTATGAGGGCTGGTCTTGATGCGTGCAGGGCTGCCGAACAGGCAGCCCTGCACGTGTGAGTTTCTTTTAGCTATCAGCGATTGGGAGGTTGTGAGGGCAGTAGGTAGCGATGGTCACGGAAAGCTGGAAGCGGAAGTTGATGCAGGACGCGCCCTTCAACCTCTACCGCTTTTCGCTTTGATATTCGCCCTTGTGGAGCAGCCAGGAGTGCTCGCCTGCCTGTCACGCAGGAGATCGCCGGTTCAAATCCGGTCGAGGGCGCCTTTTGGTGTTCGTTGGCAAAGTCATTGACAGTTGGACGCCATCGTCAGAATCGACTGTTGCCTTGTCAGTGAAGATGAAATGGCACGGTACGCCAACCTTGGCAGAGCGACGGATTTCAAACGTCCGTGGATGCGGGTTCGACTCCCTCCCGTGCTACTTGGACAGCAAGATGCGTCGGCTGGGCATCGGTGAGCCCAACGGATTGTAAATCCGCCGCCACAGGCTGTGTAGGTTCAACTCCTACCCGGCGCACTGACAATACGGCCCGTTCTTCTAACGGCTTAGGATACGAGACCCTCATTCTCGTGCTTGTGGGTTCGATTCCCGTACGGGCTGCTGACCATGGCGAAGTGGTGAAATCGGTAGACACGCGACGCTCAGAACGTCGTGCCCTTGAGGCGTGGGAGTTCGACTCTCCCCTTCGTCACTCGATTGCAGGCTTGGCAGGTGCCTGACTGGCTTTCATACGGCCGGTTTGCCCGGCTCGATACCGGGGTCTGCAACTTGCGGGTGGGCCAGTGCTCATCTAGGCCTCATAAGCCTGGACTGCCGGGCGCAGACCCCGGACCCGCCATGGCCGAGTACGCAAACTGGCAAAGCGGCGAGGTCGAGAGCCTCGTGATTCTGCAGGTTCGACGCCTGCCTCGGTCACTGATTTGATCCCGTGGTCCAACGGCGAAGACGCCTGCGTGACATGCAGGAGAGTGCTGGTTCAATTCCAGCCGGGATCACTTTTCGGGTAGATGTTGCGTCTTCTCGCGATTCAGCGCTGCCATCGCGGTATCCACGCGAGTTGCGGCGCAACCGTGCAAGACGGTCTGTAGGTGTACCGGCAGCACACGTCCGTGGTAAGGACGGAGACCGGGTTCAATTCCCGGACGGACCTCTGACAAGACGGGCTGGCATGTACCAAGGGAGGCGACTGATCCTTGCACGATCGGTGTGATGGGTTCGATTCCCATCCGGTCCACTTATTGACCCTCAGAAAAGGAATGCAACGAGGCCGACCAACGGGAGGCCGGTTTTCCGAGGAAAACGACCGCAAGCCGTTGCATTACTTTCCTGACCATCAATAAATACGGGCTCATGGTCCAACGGGACGACTCCAGTTCGGCAGACTGGCAATCCGGGTTCGATTCCCGGTGGGTCCACTAAATGAAACGGAAGGTATCCGAATTGGCTCAGGAAGCTGGGTGCTAACCAGTTGCCCTTGACTGGGTTGGACAGGGTTCGATTCCCCCACCTTCCGCTCTTGGCTCGATGGTGAAACGGACATCATGTCTCGCTTCTAACGAGATGTTCCAGGTTCGAGTCCTGGTCGGGCTGCTGCAAAACGAGAAACAGAAGGAAGGGCAACCCGATTGGCGACGGGACCCGGTTGGAAGCCGGTTGGCAATGAGCCTTGCGGGTTCGACTCCCGCCCCTTCCGCTGAACATTATTACATGGTGTTTGTGGTGTAGCGGTGACTGCATGTCTGGCTGTGAACCAGAAGGCAGGGGTTCGACTCCCCTCGGACACCCTTGAAGCATGAAGTGAGATGAGACAATGACACTCAGAGTACTTCAGAGACCAACATTGGTTTTGAACCGCAACTGGCAGCCGGTGAACGTGGCGACTGTCGCCCGGGCGCTAGTGCTGTTGTGGAACGAGTCTGCCCGGGCGGTGGATCCGGCCGACTACCGGACCTACGCGTGGGAGGACTGGTCCAGGCTGCGTCCGCGTGAGGGCGAGCGGTTCATCCAGGCCGTGCAGTTCCGGTTGCGCGTGCCCGAGGTGATCACGCTGAGCGACTACGACCGGCTGCCGGCAGCGTCCGTCACATTCAGCCGGCGGAACATCTTCAAGCGCGACCGGTTCACGTGCCAGTATTGTGGCGTCCAACCGGGCAGCGAAGAGTTGACGCTCGATCACGTGGTCCCGCGTGCCCAGGGTGGTGAGTCCCGATGGGACAACTGCGTGCTGGCCTGCATGGAGTGTAATCGGCGCAAGGCCAACCGCACGCCGGAGCAGGCCGGGATGCGGCTGAAGCACAAGCCGGTCCGGCCGACCTGGAGCCCGCTCTATGCGTTCCGCGACGTGCGGATCGAGAGCTGGTCGAAGTTTGTCAGCGAGGCGTACTGGAACGTCGAGCTGGAGAAGTAGATGTGAGAGCGTCTCCGGCCTTTGGACCGGAGACGCATTTGCCGACGTGGCCGAACAGCGAGGCGGCCAATTGAAGGGTGAAGCGTGAAATGCTGCGTTTCACGTTTTGCCCTTCAATCACGGCCCGCGAGTGTGCTGGATTGCACGGCAGACTTCGAATCTGCAAGACGGGGTCCGATTCCTCGGCGGGCTACTGAATAACAAGTCCTTGGAGTGTGCCGGATTGCACACGAGCCCGCGAAGCTCGTAGACCAGGTTCGATTCCCGGCAAGGACATTTTTGAGGCGTGCGGCTGGCAAGATGTGGTGGCCGCAGCATGCGAACGGCGCTGGAGCCAGACGGCCAGGCGACTGCCTGCAAAGCAGTTGAAGTGGGTTCGACTCCCACCGGCGTCTCTGACCATCCGACTGCCAACCCAGACTACATCAGCTTAGGGAGCCGAAAGGTGTCCGGGTCACAACCTCGTCGAATGGTCGCCAAACGCAGCCCAACTGCCTGCCGGGACTACATCGCAGGCTGCAAACCTGTGCCCATGGCACGGTCTCGGTGAACCTTCGTTGGGCCCATTCTCGATCTCAGCGATTTGCGAGGAATGATGTGAACCATTCGGGCTCAGGAGGGTCATACGACGATAGCCCAACTGCCAGTCGGGACTACATCACTCACCCTGATTAGGTGTGCCGAAAGGCACGATGTCTCGGCAACTACTTCGTTGGGTCATTTTGAACACACATCGTTTTCCAACTGCCTTGGGCATCGAATACGACGGCGACTGCCGGTTGGAGTACATGATGCCCGGTAACCGGCGTCCGCGGCCGCGGTGCGACGAGCAAGATGCGGTGCGTCGACGTGGCGGCCCTGTTCGCCGCGGCGATCCTGCGTCGCAACCCGGACAGTGTCGTGATCCCCTTCGACACGCAAGCCTACAAGGTCTGCGTCGACCCGGGCGACACGATCCTGAGCCTGTCGGAGCGGCTGGCCCGTTACGGCGGCGGTGGAACGAACTGCTCGATTCCGCTGAACGAGGCCAACACGACGTACCGCAAGCGGAAGTTTGCGGGCTGCGTGCTGGTGAGCGACAACGAGAGCTGGGTCGGTTCGGGCCGTTACGGTTCGACGGGCGTCATGTCCGAGTGGCAGACGTTCGTGAAGAACCAGATGCGGCTGGGCGGTCACGGCACTGCGGCCCCCAAGCTGGTCTGCGTCGACATCCAGCCGTACAGTTCGACCCAGGCGCCCGAGCGTGCCGACATCCTGAACATCGGCGGATTCAGTGACGCCGTGTTCAACGTGGTCGCCTCGTACCTGAGCGGCGATGCCGGAAGGTTCGTCGCCGAAGTTGAGGCGATCGAGTTGTAGTCCCCAAGCGCCCCTGGGCCGCATGCCGGACCAGGGGCGATGCTATGCGCCCCCGTCTTTCACGCATCTCTCGGCCAGAAATTACCGGCATCATGATCTACAGTAGCGCGATGTGGTCCTAGCCAACCCGGACAATTGCCTCAATTTACCTCGGGGGTGCACTGGCGGCCGGGCGGTACGCCGGCACTTTGCCGCGGAACGGTCCATCGCGCAATGCCTCGATGAGCGGCTCCCCGAGCAGCAGCACGGGGTCGGCGGCCGTGCCGTCGAGCGAGTAGAAACAGGTGCCTCGGGCTCCTTGAGCCATTCGCAGGCCCTGCTATGCCGAGACGGCTAATTCCAGCCGTCGTCCTTCCTGCCACTCTTCTTTTTCTCGGCAGGCGTCAGCTTGTCGGTCATGGTCGTGACCTTCAATTGGATCGCCAACCGGGTCAGCAGGGCCGCCTTATCAGTGCCGAGCTTCGCCATGGCACGGGCCTTGTGGTTGTCGACGGTGCTCGGGGCCAGTTTCAGGATCCTGGCCGACTCGTGAACGGTGCAACCCAGGCTGGCCAGCCGAACGATTTCTTTTTCCCGCGGCGTGAGTGCAGATGCCATAGCGTTCGCTCCGTGTACGAAATACGTGAGGTGAAGTGCCAACGGGGATATTATGCATGCCGGATCATGGGAGAACAAGCATGCAGGCCTGTTGTTACCAACGGCAGGCAGAAAGCGTGGTGTCTGGAAGTGCAGCAGGTGGAACGTGCCACAAGAGCGCCGGTCCGACGGGTTCTCCAGTCATGGTCGCCACCGGATCCCACATTGCCCGCTTCTGAACCTCCACCCGCTCACAACCCGGCGGCGCTGCTTCGCGCGAGTGCGGCAGGTCGTGTCGACGAGATCCAGCGCCCTGGTTAGCAGCACGACTTCCTGTAATCAAAGGAGGAACGTCTTGCATGCAGACCGGTTGCGGCAGTTCGGCTTCTTCCCCAGTTTCTGTATCTTGTGAGGGTATATGCGTTGGATCTCTGGTGCGGCCACTGCGTGTGCGAGCTTGTGCACAGCCGTTCTTCAGAAGGGTTGGTCACCTGTTGCCGCAGAAACACGGCAGTTCTGCAATCTAAGGCCCACACCCCTCTGCGGTCCGATGCCACTTGTGCCCGACAGGGAAGAAATTCGAGCGAACCGCCTCCCAAAGCTTGATATCCCGCTCGCTCGGGGTAAATTGGAGGCAAGCTGGAGGGCCGGCCTCCAGGAGCGTTGAGTTGATTCACTGATTGCCTGACGAGGAGATAAAGCTACGACGCGGCTTCGTTGAAGCCGCGCCTGACAATTCGAATGACGCGCGAGCGTCAAGAACTGCTTCCTGAGAAACTGCAACACGGGGCTCTTCCGCCCCATCACACGAAAGCAGTGCTTGAACCCGCGCTCCCGAACGGGAGCGTCGGGCCGAGTGCTGTTTCGTGTGCCCTGTTGCAGGGGTCTCAGGAGCGGTCTTGGTTTCGACGCTCCTCTTTTTTTTGCGGACATCAGATCGGGAGCCTCTCGAAACCCGCAGATCGACAACCATGGTGGCCAAGGAACCCCACATGAGGGTTGGACACCATCTGGTCATTGGAGATGGTAAAAGGGACGTGCGCTGAAAGAAATCCTCTAACGCACCGACCTTACTGTGGGAGGCAGTAAAGACACGAGAACGGATTACGCCCAATGACTGACACATTGCGCAACGATGTCAAGCCGGATGCGGTCTTCATAATCGAACGACAGCCGGGAGAGGGCTATGGGTGGCGACCTGGTGCGTGGGGATCGGCACGCCCGTTCTCGTCTGGGCTTTGGTCAGGAAGCGTGTTTCCGGTAGTGTGGCATCGTCGGTGATGATCGCGTATTGGGCGGCGTGTGGAATTCTGACGGCCTGGTACTTGCCCGGGACGAGCTACTTGTTCACAGTGCCGGCGGCCGTCGCATGCGTCTCCCGGCTTATTGCCTCATGGCGAGGCTTTCGCTGGGAGTCGGCCAACCTGGCTTTCCTGCTGGCGGCCTGTGCGCTCTGGTTGCCGCTTGCTCGGGGACTGGTCGACGCACTCGGTTTTCTTCCTTCATTCACTCACACGGTTCCGCTGGCGTTGATGGGGCTCTTGATCGCTCCCACGATCGCTGCGGATACGCGGATCTTCCGGTTTCTCTTGTTGGTCTTGAGTCTGGTGTTGGTTGCGCTGGTGACCGCGATGGTAGTTCCGACCTATTCGGAGCAGTGGCCGCAGCCGGTCTCGGTCATACATACACAATATGACAATGAGGCGCGCCTGTTTGCGAGGGCCAATCTGGGACGACTACCTGAATCGATGCGCCATGCAATCACGCGTCCCCCAGAAGACGACTTGCCACACTACGTGGCGTGGAAGGCCGAAATGGACGTTGCTCCCCCCACCGTCGAGCTTGTGACGGAGGTGGCCGTCGAGAACGGTCGCCGCCTGAAACTGCTCCTGAAACCTGGAGAGAATCAGCATCGCTTCATCGTCGCGGTGGATCCGGACTTTGGCTCCGATGTAACGCTCAACGGTCGTCGCGTCGAAACTCCTCTGAAAGGGCTCGCTCTGGATTTCTCCGAGATGACTGAGGCGGAGATTGAGTTGACCAGGCCCGGCAAGGTCAAGCTGCGCATCACGGCCCTGTACTACGGACTTCCGCCTTCGGCCGAATCGCTGCGCAAGGCGCGTCCTGCCTGGGCCGCGCCCGGGGGACGGGGTGACCACACGGAGGTTGTCACACAGCTTGAGTTCTAACTTCCCTCCTCGTTCGGAATGCGTCGTCCATTGTCTCACACGGTTCGGGGGGGACCAGCATCGGTCGGCTACGGCTTCGCGGCTCGTTGCCGATGTTCTGAATGTGGCTGAGCACGGGGAACAGCTCGCGCCGCGTACGGCGGCATCGCGACTTAATCTTGCAGGTGAAGCACTTGGGGTTGCCGATGCACCAGTTGGGCAGAAGTCCACGCCGATCCTCCGCGCCATCGACAAGCTGGCAAAGATCGGTCCGGACCTGGTCGGCGCGCACGGGTAGTTTCGTTGCCGACGGTCATATTCGGCACGTCTCGAAAGACCGATGAGTTGGTGAGACTGCTGGCTCCACGCCGGAACGGTGATTCGGGGGCGTGCAACGCAGCCAGCGGAGCGAGGAGCATGGCAGTGGTCAGGAGAGTTCGAAACACGGTGATCATCGGGCTGGAAAGCCTGTATTGAGCAACGACTCAATCGAGGGCGATTCGCGTTCGCCAGTGTTCTCATACCCGGTCGTGGCCTTGCCGTTGACGAATTTGATTCGCTCGGTGACGCCTTTGCCGAAGGCGAGTCCACTGATCTTGAGCTTCTCGATCTTGTCCTCGGCGCGCACGCCGACCTGCGTGTCGTAGATGGCACAATCCGTAATGTTCACATGCGCGCCGCCGTGTTTGCCGGGCCCGCGTACGCGGAAGCCGACTTCGTTGTCCTGAAACACGCAATGGGTGATCTCGGCGTTGATGTTCTCCTTGAGGTTCAGCGCGGCCATGGTGGTAATCTGGGCGGGTTGGTTCCAGCCGTGGATGTAGCAGGTGCGGATGATGAGCCGGCAGCGTTCGCCTTGAGGCTTCGTTTTGGTATCCACGGCGTTTTCGCCGGGCCGCTCACCTTTGGCAAAGCCCAGCGATGCCTCCGGCAGGGGACCGGTCCAAAGGTGGCAGTCCTCGATCATGACCGTCCCTTGCGAGGCGCGGTCGGGGTCGAACTGGATGGCATCACCTGAGGTATAAGCGATGTCGCAATTGCGAATGATGACGTCACCCCAACGGCCAGTGACTCCGTGGGCATCGTGCTGGTCTTTGAAGGTGCCGGCGAGCAGGTGATGCATACGACAGTTCTCAATCACGACCTTCGTGCCAAAGACCCCAACCGCATTGCCGGTAGCGTTGCGGATCTCGCAGTTGCGCAGCGTGACGTTGTTGGCACTGATCTTGACGATGTTACCGCCTTTGCCCTGCGCATCCACGCAGTAGTTTTCATAGACGCCGGGTTCGGTGATTTCAAGGCGGTTGACGGTCATGGGATTCGCCAGACATCCCACACGGCCATGCGTGCCAACGCGTGTTTGTGCATGGCTCGCAGCCAGCGGCGCCAGCAGTAGGGCGAGGAAGGCCACGAGAATGCGTTTTGTCGGTCCGCTCATCAGGGAAGTTCTCCTTCGCACTTGGATGGGCAAACGCACGGCTCCGCATCTGGGCGACTCGCTTGCCCCCATTATAGACGCAACAAACGCCCTGTCACAAATGGTTCCATTGCTGGCGCAGAGTCTTGCTTCTACTGCGGTTACGTCATCGCACTGGAAGTGCACCATCGCTGTCGCATGTCGCCTTGACGCCAACACTTGCCCCGCCGGGTGACGTTCTCGGCCACGCTGAAGGCGGACTCGATCGGATTGGTCGTGGCTAACGTGCGACGAAGCAGTCAAGAACGCCCAGACGAACGGCGGTGAGCTTTCCCACGACTCCGTCTTCTCGTGCCCGCCGCTGGCTTCTCGAAGAGATGGCCCGTATACTCGTCGGCATCATCGAAACAGACACTTGCTTTGAACCGACATTGCCTTGGAGGTACGGATGAGCAGCATTGGTGCGGCTTTGCTCTTGCTGGTTTGCCTGGGGGAGCCGGAGGCAGATGCCGGTACGATGAGTCTGGTCAATCGCGGCAAACCGGCCGCCGTGATCGTCTTGTCGGAGACGCCCAGCACGGCTGCTCGGGCAGCCGCCGTCCAGTTGCAGTATTGGATTCGGGCCGTCTCGGGCGCAGAACTGCCAATCGTCGGCCCGAGCGATCGCCGGGCCGCCTCGTCACCCCGCGTCGTTGTCGGTGCAAGTCGGCTGGCAGCCT
>JAAYAY010000074.1 GCA_012719125.1 Planctomycetaceae bacterium
GCCCGCTTGTAGAGACGCAACTCGTCGATCAACCCGTCGTGGCTCTTCTCGGTGTTCCACTGCCCGAGCACCAGTGCATCGGTAAAGCCAATGGGGTAATTCCACGTGGATTGGCCGACCTTCTTTCCATCCACGTACGTGGTGACATTCGGCAAGCTGAAGGTCGCTGCCAGGTGCGTCCATTTCCGCAGCGGAATCCGCGCCATGCCGCAGCTCCCCTCTTCCCACCGATCGCCAACCTTCCCGGCCCGATGTCCCCGCCGCCCCAGTCGGAACGACAGGTTGTCTTCGTTGACAAAAAACATGAACCCGCCCGGACTCCAGCCGCCGGTCAAAACGTTCGGGTACTTCCCATTCAGGCCGTTCCAGTAGACCCACACCGACACCGTCATCTCGGTCGATCCGTCCAACGCGGCGATGTTCGGGATCACCAGGTTGGAGTTGAGCTTGCCGATGCTGACGGCGGTGCCGAACTCCCCGGTGGCCCATCCCACCCGGTTGAGAACGGCGTGGGCTCGGTACGGCCCCCTGTCCGCCGATTGCTCGCCCTGGCCTTCGGTAAACGGCCAATGTCCGATTAAGCTTTCATCGAGGGAAGATGCGGCCGGCGTCGATGACGCGGCACACACGCCGACCAGCAAGAACGCCAAAACACCGCTTCTCCGGATCATGGTCACTCCTTCAAGGGCAACCTTCGCTGCGCTGGGTTGTCTGCATGTCGCGGGAAATACAGCAGAACACGCCTGTCTGGTTCGCACGGCACACGCCGTCATGACACCGAACGCGATTCCCCCGGACGCCAAAGTACCCCGCCATCTCGCCGGTGTCAAATGCGCCGGCGCGGGATTCTGATCGCAGTCACATTGGTACGCCAGGGTCTCATAAGCCTCCAGCGAAATCCGAAAACCATTCGACCTGACGGAAAGCACGTCGCTGTGCTTCTTAAAGAAGTCGCGGAAGTCTCGATCGACCTTCTCCTCGCCCGGCAGAACGGCTTCGGTTTGAATCTTCTGCGACGTTCCGTTGACCAGCACCAGGTACCGCTTCGACGAGTCGACACAGAAAATGCCCTGCAACCGGCCATCTGCCGACGCGAACGGATACTGAACCGGCGCCGTCAGCGCGGGCTTCAACTCTTTGATCTCTGTGGCGAGCTGCTTGATGACCGCTTGTTGCTCGGGGCTGTTCTTCAGCCCGCTCCCAACCGGGCCGCCGCCCGCTGGCACCAGGGATACCAGAGGATCCCGCGGGCATCCTGCGTCAACGCCAGGTACGCCGTCGCGCGGAGTTCCTCGGCGGTGATCTGCCACATCGCAACGCACAACACGACCGCGGTCATTTCCGTTCTAAACCAGGTCCACGTGCCGATCTTCATCCCGTTCTCCACATCGATATCCACGATCTCGTGGGCGGCTCCATTTCTTATCACCAGTCCTCACACCAGACGCCAACGATTCGCCTGCACTGGAGGGCGCCACTCAGTTATCAGCAATCTCCGCGGCGCTATCAGTCTCTGGCAGCGCCATCGAGCTCAACAAGCTCCACGTCGTCAAAATGAAGACGGATGGACACCGGCACGCGCATGCGTTTTTCGAGGGCGAGATGCCCGCTGGTCGCGTCTTCCGGCACCGTGAAGCGGCTTTCCAACAGTTGCCATGCGCCGATCTTGCTCAAGTCATAACGGCTTGTGTACTCGTTGTATAACCACTTGCCGTGACGATACAGACCGCATTTGAAGCCCGGCGCGGCATCCGCGGGCTCGACCGCATCCACCCGCACCCAGCCACGCACGAGATACTTTTTGCCCGGCTCCAGCGGCATGTGCGGGCCCGACGCGTAGGTCCAGCCAGCCACGTCGTTGCCCACCAGCCTGGCCGCCACGGCGCCGCCGTGCACAACGCCCTGCTCTTACGGTCCTATACGATCGCCTGGTACTGAGGTGGCTCCAGTTTGACAGACACTCCAAGTGCTTATTCCAGCCGTTATACTGGGGAGCAAAGGAGTGTGTCATGACAAGGAAATCGAGCCGGGGGAAGGGTCGTTCTGGGCGTCGTTTCTAC
>JAAYAY010000075.1 GCA_012719125.1 Planctomycetaceae bacterium
ACTGGCATGTGCTGTGTACGATCCACGCTTGTCAGGCGGGCAAGGACGTGTACGTGGAGAAGCCGCTGTGCCATTTTTCGGGCGAGGGCCCGTTCGCCATCGCTGCCGCCAAGAAATACGACCGGATCGTGCAGATCGGCACGAACCAGCACAGTTGCGCGCATTACCGGAAGGCGGAGGCCGATGTGGAAGTCGGTTACTACGCCACTAACGTGGGACAGCCTCTGCATCCTGGGCAACATCGCTCAGCTTCTGAAGCGCAAGTTCGCCTGGGACCCAGGGGCCGAGCGAAGCACCGACGACGAAGTCAACCGGATGTTGCAGCGGCCAATGCGGGCGCCGTGGAAACTCTCGTAACTGTTCCAAGGGTGAGAACTCGGTCGAGCATCCCCGGAGGCCTTCAGCGCCCACCCTCTCGTCGCCAAAGACCGTTGATGCGAGCCACGGAACCAGACACGTCAGCCACGGGGCCTGTTCCGCCGGTTATGCAGCGCGGCCCGACTCTCGCTGTCGACAAGGCGGGGAATTCCTCCCGGTATTGCGAGGTGCAGCGCATCATCTGGCCGCTCCTCGGACCGAATCGCCGCGGCGCGGGGCTGCCCGCGGGTGAATACGACGGCCAGCGAGCGGCAACGCCGCTGGCCGAAAAAGGTCGGCTGGGGCCTCGGTCACGCGCTCGTGGCCCAAAATCGACGCGCTCTGTACGCGGACGGGACGGCCCAGATGTATGGCGCCACCAGCTACGCCAGGATCGTGGGAGCGAACGAGCGCATTTTCCCTTGCCTGTTCGTGATCGTCGCGATTCTTTCCGCGGCGCATGCCCAGGCCGCGACGTCGCGATCGTGGGGCTTTGCGGAGCGGCGGGCGACCAGTCGCCGCATCTCCGTTACCAGCAGGCGGCCGACGACGACCGGATGCGGAGCCTGCGCAAGCTCGACCGACTGCAAGAAATCGCCCGGCGGATCGTCCACGGAGTCGCCGAGGCCTACGAGGTCGTTCAAACCGCCAAACAAGACGATGTGGTCGTGAAGCACCACCATGCCGTCGTCGTCCAATTGGCCAACGGGGCTGCAACGCCCCTACCCCCGGCCGACGCGCCGGAAGACGACACAAACGACTGGCTCTACGCCTCCAGCGGAAGCTACCTTCCTTCCGAGCGGGCCGTGAAGGGCGGCGGATACGGCGCCGTCATTTAAAGCAATCTGGTCGGTCCCGAAGGCGGGCAGCTGCTCGTGGAAGAAACCGTGAAGATGATCAACGCCATGTGGTGACCGGTCCGTAGACGCTGAGGTATCACATCGAGACAAATGAGACCCGACCCCGTTTCCTCGCTGGGCCGACAGGGGCCGGCCCGGTTGTTCCCTCTTTGGGAGGCGTACGAAGCGTACCATGATTCTATCGATGATTGTTGTCTCCAAGCTTTGGCTCGTTGCGGCAGTCGCTGCGGCCGACTCGTTTCCGATCACCAGTCCGCAGCAGACCGACCGCAGCGTGATGCTCGCCTGAAAGACGCACCAGGAGGTCCGCACCGTGCGTAAGTCCTGCCAGTCGAATCCTACCACGCCGACGGTGGATTGACGGACCAACACCCATCCCCTTGCGAAGCCCCAAACGCGATTTGCGGGCGGTCAGGGGGCGAGGGGGAAGTGGGCGGCCACGGCCGCCTACTTCCCCCTCGCCCGCTTGCTTCCCCAGGCTTTCTCGCCTATGCTCAGTCTGCGGTCAATCCTCGCCAACCTTCCAAGATCAACCCGTAAGGAGGTAAAGAACATGGTCCACTACCGCAGTGTCACGCAAGCCGTTATTGCCGTTGCCGCATTGTGCGTCTTGGGCATGCCAAACGTCTCTTTGGCCGCCGACAAGGCGGAAGAGGGCTTCGTCAGCCTCTTTGATGGCAAAACCCTCGATGGCTGGCATCTCATGAACGGCGCGAAGTTTGTCGTGGAGGACGGCGTCCTCAAACACGATGTGGGCCTCGGCTGGCTCCGTAGCG
>JAAYAY010000076.1 GCA_012719125.1 Planctomycetaceae bacterium
AACTCCAGCCCCATCGGCCGGAAATTCAAACGTATCACACGAAAAACCAGAACCTCGACAACCGCCTTCAGAAAACGCCATACTACAGACCGCTCCCCCTCACGCGGCGCAGCCGCTTCGTCCAACACTACCGGAAGCCGCTGCAGAACACCACAGGATTTGCACAGGTCATGACAGGCCGCTCAATATTTGCAGACACCAGCGAATCCCACAGCATCGGCCGAAGCGATCGGCATGAAGGAGATGCCGTGGCGGTTCCGTTGGGTGTCGTCGACGGCCTCGCAGGCCAGATAGGCCATCCACCAACCCAGAATGACCTGGGAAAGGTAGTGGCAATCGTCGTTGATGCGAGAGACGCCCGTGAGCGTCGAGCAGGCGTAGAGGCCGCTCTTGAGCAGGAAGTTGTCGGTCATATCGGCGGCCGCAATGAAGGGCACGGCGCCGATGAAGGCATGGCCGCTGACAGAGTTCGTGTCTTGGAAGGGGTCCCAGTAGGAGCTGTGATCTGTTTCCTCCGGTCGCGAGGCACCGAGCACGAACTGCATGAGCAGCATGGGCGGGGCGCCGACCAAATAGGCTCGTGTCGTGCGGGCACCGAATTCCCCGGCGGCCCCCAGTATGGGCAAGTCTTCGACGAACTTGCCAGCCAGCGCCAAGCAGGCAAAGGACGGGATGAAGAGGTGGCCTTCGCCGAAGGTCTTCCAGAAGTCGGCGAAGTTGTCGGTCTCCGTGCTGCGCACGTCGTCCTGGTACCAGTCGCGAAAATCCTGATCCAGCGACGTGTTGGCCAGCACGCTGCCGAGGGCCAGGCTGTAGGCCAGCTTGGCCATGGTGCCAGTGTCGTAGTAGTTGCGATAGTCACAGCGCACGTTCTGTCTCGCCTCGATCCACATCCTTCGCAGTCGGCGAGGGCGTTCGCCGGAGGCAAGTACATCCACGGGATCGGGAACATCGAGCGAATCGACGGAAAGCGGAGGTGATGTGAAGACGGAGGCACTTGGATCGGCAGGGGGCGTTTGAGAATAGGCCGGGTCAAAGGGCAACGGTGCCGAGTAGGAGGTGAAGATCGTGCCATCGATCGGCGCCGACAACCCAAGGTCTGCGCGCGAAAGGGGCGTTTCCTGGATCGGTTTCAGACTTGGAGGGGCGAAGAATAGCGGGGCGCGATCGGCGGGTGACTGGCTGCCGCCGGGGGCGGTTGAAGATGACGCCTGGGGCGTCGCAACCGGTTCGGACCAGGCTGGGGCAACGGGTAGCTCTGGCTGGCGACGGCCGGTTTGCCGATCAGGAAACACGGGCTTGGCACGAAAGGCCGTCGACACCTTGCTGCCAAACTCGCTGCTCGGAAGAAGGGCTCTGGTCGACTCCAGCAAGGCATTTCGCCGAGTACAGCCCGGACAGGCTGCGATCAGGATCAGAACCGACACAATCCATGTCGGCATCGCGGGAAATCGGACCGGCAAGGATTCGGTTCCTCGAATGACGGCAAGGGTCGTGGCGGGACAGAGCGGCGGCAATCTGCTGGGTTCGCCGCAGCCCATTGCGGTGGGGCAGTAGAGTCATCGGGATGACCAAACCGGCAGGATGAGAACGATCCCTACAGGCGGGAAGGTCTCGGTAACCGGGTGTCTTTGCGTGAAACGCCTGCTTTGACGGACCGACAAAGTCGGTGGCTGTTTTTTGCTGGTGCGCCGGTTCTGGGTGCTGCGGACAACGAGTGCCTGCGTGTCAGATTGGCCGCAGGCCGGTCCCATAACGAGAATCAGATTAGAAATGTTGAAGACCCTCACAACAGAGTCATCTCCCATTTGTTCGCCATTTTATCCAAACCTCCTCTCTTTCTTGATTCATGGGTCAACCGAGGTTGCAAAAAAACACGGTTCGGCCGATGATGCCGGGATGGATTGGCGGGGGGCGAGGCCGCCATTCCATGGAAGCTGTTGCCCACTTGATAGGGCGGCTCGCTCCCAGCGGCGGCATCTCGTTGCGAGAGGCTGCGGTTACGGTCCCCGACACGATTCCCAGGGTTGTTCCATGAACTGCAAACCAACGGACCGGCTGACCTGGATTGCCGCCCTCCTGCTGGCCTTTGCCGCAGGATGCGGTGGTTCTGACGAAACCACTCCGGCTCCCACCGAGGGCAATTCTGAGACTGCGTCTCCGCAGGCCGCGGGGCAACTGCCTAAGCCGGCGGCACCTCAAGCAGACCCTGAATCTGCGGCGTTTCCGCGGGTGGAGTTCGAAACCAGTGCCGGGACCTTCACAGTCAAGCTCCGCCGGGAACGTGCCCCGCGAACCGTCGAAAACTTTCTTGCCTACGTCGATCAGGGGTTCTACAACGGCACGATCTTCCATGAGTTGGCGCCCGGATATGCGGTTGTGGGCGGAGGCTATGCCGAGGAAGACGGCCAGATCGTCGAGAAGACGGCCCTGGTGGCCATTCGGAACGAGGCGGCCAACGGGCTCTCGAATAAACGGGGCACGATCGCCATGGCCCGCGAGGAAAAGGACGCTGACTCGGCACGGTGCCAATTCTTCTTCAACCTGCGGGACAATTTGGACTTGGACTACGCAAAGGAAGAGGAAAACGTGCCCGTCTGGCAGACGGCCGGGTACTGTGCTTTTGGGGAAGTCGAGGGGGACGGACTGAGAATCCTGGACGAGATCGCCCAGCAGCCAACGGGCAGTCGCAACGGCATGGACCGTGTACCGTTGAAGCCGATCACCATCATTCGAGCACGCAGACTCTAGCTATATTTCCCATATTCCCCAATTCATTTATGTGTACCGAATCTACTGCCACAGAAAAGAAAGGGGCACGCAGACTGTTGAAATCAGGGTGATTTTTTTATAGGATATCTGGCTCAGGGCAGGGTTGTCGCATCGGATTGACAGGAGGTCCCACGATGGCGAATTCGATGTACTTCGTACAGGAATGCCCAACATGCGGCCGGCGGTTGCAGATCCGTGTTGAGTATCTGGGGAGATCCGTCGTTTGCCAGCACTGCCGGGGAAAGCTCATTGCCCAGGACCCGGAGAGCTATCGTTATCCCGGCTGTGACGAGGCACAGAACCTGCTCCGTCGCGCTGAAGAGCTTCTCCGCGACGCTTCACGACACGTTTTGGCCCACAATCGCCTGCCGAATCCGCGTTAGCTCATCTCGCGTTCGACCACCTAAGCGGATGTGGTCACTTTCTTTAGATCGCTGAAGAACCGGGGATAGGTCTTTTCTGTGCAGCCGGGATTGCGAATGACGACCCCCAACTGTCTCAGCCCCACCAGCGCCAAGCTCATCGCCATGCGGTGATCTTCGTAGGTGTCGATTTCGGCTGGTCTCAGCCGCGCCGGAGTGATCGTCAGGCCGTTGTCTTCTTCCTTCACGGCGGCCCCCAGCTTGCGCAACTCCGTGGCCAGGGCACCGATTCGATCCGTTTCCTTGTAGCGAATGTGTCCGACTCCGGTGACGCGAGTCGGCCCGTCGGCGAAGAGGGCCACGGCGGCGAGGGTCTGCACCGTATCGCTGATGGCGTTCATATTGACTTCGATGCCCCGCAACGGCCTTCCGGCAACCGTGATTCGGTCGGTTTCCCAGCGGACCTCGCAGCCCATGGCTTGAAGACAATCGCAGAATGCCACGTCGCCTTGCAGGCTCGATCGGCCCAGGCCTTCCACCGTGACCTGTCCCCCGGTGATGGCCGCGGCCGCGAAGAAGTAGCTGGCCGCGGAGGCGTCCGGCTCGATCTGGTAGTCGGTCCCGGAGTAGGTTTGCGGGGCGGGAATCGAGAACCGTTCGAAGTCCTTCACTGCTGCAGCGGCTCCGAAGGAACGCATCACCGCCAGGGTCATCTCGACATAGGGTTTTGAGACGAGTTGGCCCTCGACGATCAGTTCGACGAGCGATCGGGCGCAGGGTGCCGCCATCAACAGGCCGCTGAGGAATTGGCTGGAGATATTGCCCGCCACATGGGTGGTTCCCCCCGCCAGCCCTCTTGCCCGGACCAGCACAGGTGGACATCCGGTGCTGCGCTGACTGCGTACGTCGCCACCCAGTTGGTTGAGCGCATCAAGCAGGTCGCCAATCGGACGTTCCTGCATCCGCTGCGTGCCGTCGAGGCGGATTTGCCCCTCGGCGAGCGTTGCCAGAGCAGTCAGAAAGCGCACGGACGTACCGCTGTTGGCCACGTACAGGTCTGTTTCAGGGCCCACTGTCGGCCGCCCCGCACAGCCCGTGACCTCGGCCGTCGCGGCGTCCGCGTCGTGTTTGACAGGAATGCCGAGCCGGCCGAGAGAATCGATCATCACCCGCGTGTCTTCGCTGTCGAGGACGCCGGACAGCGTCGACGTGCCCTGGGCCAAGGCGGCGCAGACCAGCGCACGGTTGGTGATGCTTTTGGAGCCGGGTGGACGGATGGTTCCGCGGGCCGGACCCGAGACCTGGATTTCGATCGAATCGCTCAGAGCCATCGTAACTTGCGTCCGTCAGTGGGATGCCACTTTCAGAAGTTGAGTGTCGTTCCGCAGATAGAGGGCTCCGCCGGCGGCTATGGGCGAGGCCAGCACGCCCTTGCCGATGAAGTTCGTGCTGACCAGTTCACCCTTCTCACCCAGACGGACCACGAAGACTTTGCCTTCGTAGCTGGCCACGTAAGCGAATTCGCCGGCCACCAGCGGGGTCGCCCAGACGGCGCCTTCCAGACGGACGTCCCACAACTTGCGGCCGGTTTCCACGTCGGCGCAGGAGAGAATCGCCGGGTTGCGCACCCGCAGAACTCGATGCCCGAACGCAACGGGGCTGGAGTTGCCGCCTCGCAGTTTCTGCTCGTACCACAGCAGTTGGACGCTGTGATCGGCCGGATTGTACTGGAGGGCGTGCAGGCCGTTGGCAGGCAGGTAGATGCGGTCGCCGCGGGTCGTCACGCTGGCAACCGTGTGAACGGACGTTTCGTACCGGAACAACTCCTTGCCGGTTTGGGGATCATGCCCGGTCAGGGCCGATCGCCCGTGAAGCAGGACGACGTCGTCCTTGGGTGTTTTGCCGCGGAGCACGGTCGGCGACGACCAGATCGCGTCGCGATCGCGAGGGATCCGCCACCGCGTCAGGCCGTTTCGTTTGTCGATCCCGGCAACGAACGATTCGCCCTGGTTCTCGCATTGCACGACGACTACTTCGCCGACGACGAGAGGCGACGACGCCATGCCCACGTCGTTTCGCGTCGAAGGGTAGTCGCTGGCCAGGCCGCGGAACCATTTCAGATTTCCATCCAGGTCGAAACAGGCCAGATCGTTGGACGAGAAGAAGGCAAAGACGAGTTGCCCATCCGAGGCCGGCGTGTTGTTGGCCACCGATCCCATGGGGTTAATCTGCGTGTGCCCCGTAGCCCACAACTGCCGGTGCCAGATCGTGGTGCCGTCGGCGGCACTGAGGGCCAACACATGGAGCCGGTCCTCTCGGGGGCCGCTCGAGGCGGTGACGAAGACTCGGTCTCCCACAACGATCGGCGAAGAAGGACCACGACCGGGCAGGTCCACCTTCCAGGCCACGTTCTTCCCGTCGGCGAATTCCGTGGGCAGGGCCGATTCGTCGGAGCAACTTGTGTTGTCGGTTCCACGGAACTGAAGCCAGTCGGCACCTGCGCAGAGGGCAACGACCGCCAGCGGCAAAGCAATCCAGATTCTCCTTGTGTCTGTCTTCATCAGTCGTCACTCGCGGTGTATGGAGCCGATATGCCAAGAGGGTGAGCGAAACGGCAAACTGGGGAGAGGATCTATTCCGCCGAGACGATTCCGCTGCCGATTGCGTCGCAAACACGCAGTTGGAAAGCAAATGTCTCCGTCCAGCTTTGGGTCTGCGCGTTCTGGCAGAGCTTGACCATGATCCGGTTGCTCCCCCGCCGGATCACGGCGTCGGCCTGGTATTGGTCGAACTGCGAGCCGGCATGGTACACGTTGTGCTCGTCGACCAGCACGCCGTTCACCCAGGTTTTGATCGCGTTCATGGTGGAGGAGCGGATCTGAACCGTCTTCTCGCTCGGGGAGTGGAAGTCGCTGACTGCATAGGCGACCACGTCGCGTTCCTGCAGTTTCTCCGAAATCCTGGTCAACGTCTCTTCGAGTGCTTTGTAAAGGTCGACTTTTCCGGCCGGGTCTTCGGATCGATACTTCAACCAGGCGACTTTGCCGTGCTTCCCCTGGTATTCGGCCGAGGCGTCGAACGCTGTCTCGGGCGGATAGACCTTGTTGAATCCGGCCTCGTCGGTGTTGTCGAAAGGCCCGATCACCTGCCAATCGACGATCAGCCCGTCGTGCGTGACGAGATCGACTTCGCGGCCAAGGTCCTTCAAGAGCTTCACGATCGTGCCGATCTGATCCCGGTCGCGAGCGGCGTCAAACGCCTGTTGAAGCAGCTTCGCGGCCTCATCCGTTTGTTTTGCGGCAACAGCCTTTTCACCCTGCTCGATCAGCCGGGCAACGGCGTCGCGCCGGAGTTCGACACTGGGGTCGTCGAGCAACTGGGGAACGATTCGCCCCTCTGCTGCCGGATCGACCTTGAGCAGCCATTCGTAGGCCAGGCGGCGTGCTCTGGGGTCCTGGTCAGTGTTCAGGACGAACTGCTCGAAGGCCTGTTTCGGCAGCGTGCCGCCGTTGCGGAGGGTGCGTTCGCAGACGGCGTCGACGGCCGTGCGAATCCAGTTGGCCGCCAGCGGGTTGGCACCCTTGAGCCCGGCCAGAAGCTGCGGCACGCGGCTGACATCGACCTGAGCCGCTTGTTGCCATGCCACCGTTGCCGCTTCATTTCCGGCGCCTTCGGGGCCCACGGCCCGGAGGGTGTCGAGGGCATCCGCCAGGTCGGCGCCGGCGGCACGCCCCATGGCCAGCACGATGAAGAGCAACCCCATCGAAGTCGATCGTGTCCACGTACTCATCCGAGCCGATCCTTATTTCAGCAGGACTATCGTCAGGAATCGCCTATTATACGCCCTCGGCAACTCGGGCGGAACGGCCCGAGTGACGGCACAGGTGGGGGATGGTGACGTGTGGGCAAATGTGCCACAATCAGCGAGGTTCGGCCGAAGAATGCGATGCACTCTGGAAGCTCAGATAACTGTCGAGAGCTCGCTGTGGCAAAGAAGAAGCGGACACAAACAGCCGTTGGCATACCGGATGAGCGTTACGGTGACGTATTGGCCTCGATGGTCGACCTGTTGCAGTCGGCGCGACGCGTGTCTGCCAGGGCGGTGAACTCCGTCATGACCGCGACCTATTGGGAAATTGGCCGGCGGATTGTGGAATTGGAGCGGGAGGGCAAAGGGCGTGCAGACTACGGAGAGCTGTTGATCAAGCAACTCGCTATCGATCTCACGAGGCGTTTTGGCCGTGGCTTCTCCTGGCGAAATCTCTATCTGATGCAGGGTTTCTTTCGGGCATATCCGGACATATTGCAGACACCGTCTGCAATATCTGAAACCGCGTCTGGACTTTCACCCAAGGAGATTTTGCAGACACTGTCTGCAAAATTCCATCCCCTTGAGAATAAACATCTTGTGGCGATCCAGACACAGAAGCAACTAGCACGGAAGCACACCCTCTGAATCTCTTGCCCAAAGGCATCGGGAGCCCATCAAGATGACCGTTACGGAACATCCGCTTCGTTACGATTTCGTCAGCCCCCAGCAGATCGTTTTCGGTTGGGGACGCCGTAGGGAATTGATGCAGTTGGCCCCGCGGCTCGGACGTCGAGCCTTCGTGGTTTGCGGTTCGCGTACGCTGGAATCGGCGGGCTTGCTGGGGGAGATCGGTGAGTTGCTTGCCTCGGGCGGAGTGGAGGCGATTCGGCTCGATACGCTCACCCACGAACCGGAAGTGGACGACGTGGATCGCACGTCGGCTGAACTGCGCAAGGCCGGGGCCGGGCAAGGCGATTTCGTCCTGGCAGTCGGCGGCGGTGCGGCCATCGACCTGGCCAAGGCGGTCGCCGTCATGGCCACCAACACGGAAAGCCCGACGATCAAGGACTATCTTGAGGGGGTCGGCAAGGGACTCACGCTTGTTGCGGAGCCGCTTCCGGTATTGGCCATGCCGACGACGGCCGGCACGGGCTGCGAGGCCACCAAGAATGCGGTGATCTCCTGCTACAATCCGGCCTTCAAGAAGAGCATTCGCGACGAGCGGATCGTACCTCGCATTGCGCTGGTCGATCCCGAACTGACCGTTTCTGCCCCGCCGTCTGTGACGGCCGCAAGCGGCATGGACGCGATCACGCAGCTTTTCGAGAGCTACATTTCGCGCAAAGCCCAGCCGATTCCGCGGGCCCTGGCCGTGGAGGGGCTGCGGTGTGCCCTGCCGGCGATCGGCGAGGCCGTCCGCGACGGCCGTTCGCAATCGGCCCGCGAGGCCATGTCCCACGCCGCCATGCTTTCGGGCATGTGCCTGGCCAATGCGGGACTCGGCATGGCTCACGGAGTTGCGCCGGCGCTCGGCGTTCATTGCCGGGTGCCGCACGGCGCCGCCTGTGCCTTGATGCTCCCGGTCGCCCTGCGAGTGAACCGCGAGGCACGGCTGCACGATCTCGCTCGCCTGGCGCACGCACTCGGCATCAAAGGACCGTCAAGCGCGCCCGAGGACGCCGTCGATGCTTTGATTGCCCACGTCGAGTCGATTTGCGACGACGTGGGAGTTCCCAGGCGTCTCAGTGATCTCGGCGTCACCGCCGACAAGATCCCCGCTCTCGTGGCCAGTTCTCGCGGGAGCAGCATGAGCGGAAATCCACGGGAACTCTCGGATGAGGATTTGACGGGGATATTGGAAGGGATGTTGTAGCGGATTCTTGCCACAACTGTTAAGCGTGCCCCCCAGGACAAGGTATTCGCATCTGATTGGCATTCGGCCACAGATTGCGGAGACCACGCTGGTGGCATACGATAGGGAAAGCAGACCTGACTTTCAATGAGGAGTGGAATCTTGTATGTCCGAATTCGATACCGTTTACTCGGCTGCTTCACAACTCCCGGTTGCTGATCGACTTCGTTTGATCGATGCTCTCGCGGCGATGGTTCCAGATGATCATCCTCCCACGCTTCCCGAGGTCTGGCTGAGCGAGATCGAGCGGCGATGCGCGGAGGTCGATACTGGCGCGGTGACCACAGAGCCGTGGGAGGACGTTCGTAGCCGCCTGTTCGAGAATCACGGGTTGAGTGATGCGGATTGACTTCCACCCGGAAGCGACCAGCGAACTCGAGGAATCGGTCGATTGGTATAAGGAACACAGCCGATCCGCCGAGCATGGGTTCATTCTTGCCGTCGAATCAGCAATCCTGAAGATCAAGAGGGATCCTGAGCGTTTTCCTCGCCTTGACGCTCGCTGCCAATCTTGTAATGTCGAGACATATCCCTTTCAGATCGTCTTTCGTAATGACGGTGGACGGATTCTCATCATTGCGATAGCTCATGCCAAGCGTCGCCCGAAATACTGGCGAGACCGTTTGTGATCGAGTCAAGCAGAGTTGTGGTTCCAGTATGATTCTCTCGGCCGGCCTCACTCCTGCCTGGCAGCAGATCCTCGTGTTCGATTCGTTTCGGTACGGCGAAGTGAACCGGGCCGCCGAGGTGCATTGGTGCGCCTCTGGGAAGGTTTTCAACGCGGGAATCGGCGTACACCACTTGGGGGCGAAGAGTCTCACGCTGGCCACGGCCGGTGGGCCGCCGCTGGTGCAAATTCGAGCGGAAATGGAATCGCTCGGCGTGCCGCTGGAAGTGGTGGAGACGGCGTCAGCAACCCGCGTCTGCACGACGATCCTCGATCGCAGCACCGGCACGATGACCGAACTGGTTGAGAACGGGCGACCTATGTCGGGCGTGGAACTCGACCTGTTTGAAGCCCGATTCGCGGAAGCGGCAAAAAGGGCAGAAGCCTTGATTCTCATCGGAACGCTGCCGCAGGGCGCGCCGGAGGGCTATTATCGCCGCTTGCTTGAACACGCATCGTGCCCCTCGGTACTCGACTTCCGCGGTGAGGGGCTCCTCAACGCCTTGGATCTGGAACCGACCGTCGTCAAACCAAATCGAGAGGAACTTGCCCAGACCGTCGGCCGGGCGCTCGATACGGACGAGTCGCTGCTGGAGGCCATGCGAAGCCTCAATGACCGCGGGGCTCAGTGGGTCGTCGTCACGAGTGGTCCGGGGGCCGTGTGGCTCACGAGCCGCGAGGAGACCTATCGGTTCGTCCCGCCGCCGGTTCCAGCGTCCGAGATTGTTAATCCGATCGGTTGCGGCGATTCGATGGCAGCCGCCCTGGCCTGGGCGATTCGTGACGGGATCTCCGTGCCGGAGGCGGTCCGCCTGGGAATCGGCGCGTCGGTCGACAACCTCTGCCAGTTGTTGCCGTGCCGTCTCAATCCGCACCGCGTGCGGCATATCGCGGAGATGGTCCAGTCATCCACTCAGTCCTAGCAGCCCATTGGAGGGCAACGTGGCTTGCCGCCTCTGGCGGTAGTTATTGCCTCCCGAGAGGGCGCGACTAGACAAAACATCCCCCCTTTCGGACCACTTGCCCCGTTACAACCGGCAGTTTCTCGGAACCTACTGTGACCAGCGGGGTTAGGTAACTACCATAGAATAATAGGGAAGTGGTCTCGCTTGCCCTGTTTCTGGACCCGCGCTAGCACTTATTCTCTCACTGGAATGGGAGTATCTCCGTGACTGTTCGGCATTGTTCTTCGGACAGGTTCCGCTTGATCTCGGTTGCGTGGCCCGTTTTGGCGGTCGTCGCGCTGATCGCGATTGGACTGGTAGGGTTGTCGGCTGCCTATGCCGCAGACGCCCCGGAAGCGGTCCAAGTAGTCAAATCGGAGGGTGTGGATGCGCCGCAGGCGGCGACTGCCGAGAATCCGCCGGCACCGCCCGGGGCCACCGAGACGGCCGCGGCCGCCGAGCCTGCCGAGTCATCGGCGCCGGCTGCGACATCCAAGGAGGAGGAATCGGCGTCGCCAGCGCCCGCGGAATCAGCCGCTGCCGATGAGAAGCCGGGTGAACCGGACGCGAGTGCCCCATCGGCGTCGGAAGACAGCCCTGCGAAGGAGGCACCCGAAGCAGTCCCATCAGCGGGCGGCGAGGAGAAACCCTCCACGCCATCGGCCGACAACGGCGCCGCGCAGGCCGAAGCGGCGGCTCCGCCTGCCTCCGAGGCGGCCGTCACTGAATCCAAGCCTTCGCCGGGCAGTTCCCCGGAGGGCCCGAAGCAGGAGACTCCACCACCATCTGCCGCCGAGGAAGCCCCCGCCGCGATGGCTGGGCAGGAAGGCGTCAAAGAAGACAAAGAAGCGGCCCCCTTGCCGCCCAAGCCGGCCGACGCAGACGTACTTCAATCGGTTTTGCCGCCGCCCGCAGACGGTCCGCCGGCCGCAGAGCCTGCGGCGAGCCAGATGGTCGACCAGACGCCCAGCGGTGAAGCAGTGACGGCTTCACCTATCGCGCCCCAGGAAGAGACGGCCAAAGAGGAGGTGCCCGCGAAACCGGAGTTGGACCTGCCGCCGGACGTGGAGGACGCCATGGACAAGTTCATGGCTGAGGACGACGGCCCAGTGACCCTGCGGTTCACGTTCCGCTATCAGCCGTGGGAGCAGGTCATTCAATGGTTTGCGGACCAGTGCGATCTTTCGCTGATTATGGACGACCCTCCAAAAGGCACGTTCAACTACACCGACAGCCGCGGTTATACGCCTGCCGAAGCAATCGACCTGCTCAACGGCGTGCTGTTGACGAAAGGTTACACGCTCCTTCGGCGCGATCGCATGCTGATGGTCATTAACCTGGAAGACGGCATTCCGGACAACCTGGTGACAACCGTTCCGTTGGAGGAATTGGATAGCCGCGGCGAGTTCGAATTGGTCGGCGTGCTGTTTCAATTGGAGAAGTTTGAACCCCAGGAAGCCGCCGACGAAATCAAGAACCTGATCGGCCCACAAGGGTCGGTGAAGGTGCTGCCCAAGACCCGGAGTCTCCATGTGACCGACACGGCGGGCCGGCTGCGAACGATCCGCAGCGTGATCCAGCGAGTGGAAGACCCGAAGGGGCTGGCCTCGGGGAGACTGGAGAGCTACGAATTCAAGAACATCCTTCCCGACGAGGGCCTGGTCGTTTTGCGACAGTTGTTGGATATCCCGCTGGATGCCAACGCCACGGAGGACGACACCTTCCGGTTCGCCATGGATCCGATGGGGACGCGGCTTCTCTTCTCGGGTTCGGCCGACAAGATCGCCAAGGCCAGGGAGATCCTGGAGAAGATCGACGAATCGACGGGCGCCGCTACGGATTCATCGACGCTGGAGACCCCACAACTGGAGGTCTACCCGATCGCCGTAGCCGATCCAGAGACGGTGCTCAAGGTGATGCAGACCCTGCTGGAAGGAACACCCGGTACTCGCTTGTCGGTCGATCCCACGACCGGCAGTCTGGTGGCTCTGTGTCGCCCAAGTGATCACGCGACGATTCGGGCGACGATCGATCAGATGCAGGCGGACGTCCGCCGCATCGAGGTGATTTATCTCCAGCGACTTGATGCAACGGTGGCCGCCGCCGCGATCACGAAGATGTTCGGCGAGCCGACGACGGATGCGAAGGGCCAGAAGAAGAACACGACCGCTCCTGAAGTTGTCCCCGATCCGGGCGGTCGCCAGTTGGTCGTTCACGGCACCGAGAACCAGATCGCCCAGATTCGCGTTCTGCTGGGCAAGATGGGCGAAACCGAATTTGCCGACGGCCCGGTAGCAACGGGGAGCCGGATTCGCATTCTGCAGATCACGGGCAACGCCGCGGAGACGGCCTTGGAGAACCTGCGGTTGATCTGGCCGACGATCAGCGACAATCCGATCAAGGAAGTGACGACGCCCTCGGCCATCATGCCCACATTAAGGTCGCGTGAGACGATTCCGTCTCGCGTGCCCGCCAGAGGCAACGAACCACTGGCGGAGCCCCGGCAGGATTGGGGGCGCACGCCGCCGCAAGGCGGGATTCCGGAATTCCGTCGACCTCCGCAGGAATCACAGCCACCCGCGTCGTCCGTGCCTCCCGCCGCAGAGGCACCGGAAGATCGGCAGACGTCGCATTCGACGAGCGGGGTCTTTCGTTTCGCGGCCCAAACCGAGGAAACCGAGAAGCCAGAGGCGGCCGAAAAGGCGGATTCGGCCGAGAAGTCGCCGTCGGATCAGCCGGCGGCAGTCCCGGAAGAGAATGCTTCGCCGACTGTTTCCGAGCCGGAGCAGACGCCCGACGCGCCCAGACCAAAATCGCCGATTGTCATTTCCCGCAGCCCCAGCGGTTTGATGATCGCCTCGGACGACGTGGCGGCCCTCGACGAGTTCGAGCGGCTGTTCAATTCAATGACGGGCGGGTCCGAATCGGATCGAACGGAGTTGACCGTTTTCTACCTGAAGTACGCCAAGGCGGCGGTGGTGGCAGAAACGCTGACCAAGATCATCGGGAGCGGCACCACCGGCAGTTCGTCGACCGCCAGCCAGGACTCCGTTTTGGGACAGCTCGTGGCCGGTTCGTTGGGCAGCACGATGGGATCGTTGCTCAACCTGGGGGCCTCGACCCTGAGCCCGACGGGGATGCTGCGGATCACCCCCGAACCGCGACTGAACGCCTTGATTGTCGAGGCTAACGCCACCGACCTGCGAACGATCGAAGAGGTGCTCAAGCTGCTCGATCAGCCCGAGAGCCCGGAAGAGGTTCTGGTGACCCCGCGGGCCCGGTTGATCCCGGTCTACAACATGGCGGCCGACGAGGTGGCAACGATCGTCAAGCAGGTCTTCGCCGACAAGATGCAGAGTAGCTCCAGTCGCGGCGGTGGCGGCGAGAACCGTCCCCAGTCCCCGGCAGATTTCTTTGCCGCCATGCGGGGCGGACGCGAGGGGAGCAGCCGTGGCGGTAGCGGCTCCAGCGCGGCCGCCAAGGAAGAGCCCGAGCGGATGACGGTCGGCGTCGATGCGCGCAGCAATTCGTTGATTGTGTTCGCCTCCGAGTCGACCTACGAAGAAGTGAAGATGCTGGTTGAGGAGTTAGATTCGATCGCCGGAGTGGCCGACGACGAGGCAACCGAGGTGGTTACGCTCGACAAGTACGATCCGCAAGCAATGAAGACTGCGCTGATGGCGATCCTGGGAGAGAACGCCGTTTCGAGTTCTTCGTCGTCGAGCAGCAGTCGTAGTTCGGGCACAACCCGGACCGGATCGACGCGAACGGGATCGTCGAGCCAGCCTTCCGGCGGAATGTCGGACGACATGCGCCGTCGGATCGAGTACATGCGTTCGATGATGGGGCGAGGCGGCTCGACCGGCGGACCGTCAAGAGGAGGAAGGTAATCGCCTTCTTCCGCGATTAGCGTCAAGAGGGCACTTTCCGCACCAGGCGGCTGATCTCTTTGAACTGCGGGGTGCCGGCCACTTGGCACCACTCGAACAGGGCCGCTTCGGTGGTGGTCAACACGGCGCCTGAGGAATCCATGCGCCGCAAGGCCGTGTCGCGATCGAGAGGGTTGCGCGAGCCGACGGCATCGACGGCCAGATAGACCCGCCATCCGTCGCCGAGCAGATCGAGGACCGTCTGCTGGACGCAGACGTGCGTCTCGATTCCGGCGACCAGGATCTTGTGGATCCCCTGATTCTGCAGCTCCTGGAAGACCTCGGGACAGCCGCTGCAACTGAAGGTGAGCTTGTCGGGGATCGGGCCGAGCCGTTCGGCCAGTTCGGGCACGGTAGGGCCCAAGCCCTTGGGATACTGTTCCGTGGCGACCACGGGTATCCCCAGGATCTTCGCCCCGTCGATCAGGCGGCGCGTGTTGAACACCACGCGGCGGTGATCGGCGATCGCGGGGACGAGTTTCTCCTGCACGTCGACGACCAGCAGGGCCGTCTCGCCGATCGACATCAATTCGGGGCTGCGCCGGAAAGCATCTTGTTCGTTCATGAGAAGCAGGATAACGGAGGAATGCGCCGGTGGGTAGCGGGGGCGTGAGGAATCCATCCGTGGGGCTGGATGGCGTTGCGTGATTCCCGGAAAAAGGGGACAGCCACCTTTTGTGCGAAGCACCCGAAGGGCCGTTCCGGCAAAAGGTGGCTGTCCTCTTTTTCCGGGAGAAGCACGCGGGGATGGCGTGCGGGCGAGCCTCTTTTCGTCGGTGTTGGGAATAAACCGTGCGCTGGCGGGATCTCTTGTTCTGAGGGGAGTCATTCTCTTCGAAACCGCGGGTGGCGCCGCCTTCGTCAACGAATTCCGGTTCTGAGGATGGAGGTTTACCATGAGATGGTACGTGATCGCGGTATTGGTTGGGTGCGTGGCGGTAATTGGATGCGGCAGGGCAGCCGATACCTCGCGGCAATTGTTGCCCCCTGCGGCCAGTGCCGCGGCGGACGCCGAGGGAGAGGGATTGCTTCCGATTCAGATCGTCGGCCCAGAGGTCGAGTTCAACACCGAGGCGTATGATCGGATTTACGAGAATCCGTTCCTGGTCACTCGCGACCATCCTCTTTCGACCTTCTCGATCGACGTCGACACGGCGTCTTACTCCAACGTGCGGCGGTTCCTCGAGAACGGCCAGTTGCCGCCCCCCGATGCCGTGCGGATCGAGGAGTTGGTCAACCACTTCGATTACCGCTACGAACCGCCTAAAGATGAGACTCCCTTTTCCGCCCAAGTGGAAGTGGCCTCCTGCCCGTGGAATCCCAAACACCGACTGGCCCGGATTGGGCTGAAGGGCAAGGAAATACCGGAGCAAGAGCGACCCGAGGCCAACCTGGTCTTTCTGCTGGACGTATCCGGTTCGATGGACCAGCCCAACAAGCTGCCCTTGTTGAAATCGGCAATGGGGATGCTGGTGGAGAATCTTTCGGACCGCGACCGGGTGTCGATCGTGGTCTATGCCGGGGCCGCGGGCGTGGTGCTGCCGCCGACGTCGTGTGAAGAGCGGTCGACGATTCTCGCCGCCATGGAACGCCTCCAGGCGGGTGGCTCGACCGCCGGCAGCGAGGGAATTCAGCTCGCCTATCAAGTCGCCCAGAAGAATTTCAACGCCGAAAGCGTCAACCGGGTGATCCTCTGTACGGACGGCGACTTCAACGTGGGTTTCACCAATCAGGGCGACCTGATTCGCTTGATCGAGCAGAAGGCCAAGGAGGGCGTGTTCCTCACCTGTCTCGGATTCGGCATGGGCAACTACAAGGACTCCACGCTGGAGAAACTGGCCGACAAGGGCAACGGCAACTATGCCTACATCGACACGATCCACGAAGCCCGCAAGGTGCTCGTCGAGCAACTGGGCGGGACACTGTTCACGATCGCAAAGGACGTGAAAATCCAGGTCGACTTCAATCCGGCCCAGGTGGGCGCCTACCGGCTGATCGGCTACGAGAACCGCCTGCTTCGGGATGAGGACTTCCGCGACGACACGAAGGACGCGGGCGAAATCGGCGCCGGCTATACCGTCACGGCGCTCTACGAGTTGATCCCTGCCGGGCAGGAGGCCGATGTGCTGCAGGCCGAGCCGTCGAAGTATCAGCAAACCGGCCAGCCCACGGAGGCGGCTGCCAGCGGCGAGTTGCTGACCTTGCGGCTCCGCTACAAGCAACCGGCCGGCGAGACTTCCGAACAGATCTCGTTCCCGGTCAGCGATGCGGGCATGTCGCTGGAGGGTGCGTCGGGCGATTTCCGGTTCGCCGCGGCCGTGGCCGGCTTCGGCATGCTGCTGCGGAATTCCGAACACCGGGGAGAGGGCACCTACGACCTGGTTGTTGAGTTGGCTCAGTCGGGCAAGGGCGACGACCCCCACGGCTACCGAGCTGAATTCGTGAAGTTGGTTGAGCTGGCCAAGGCGTTTCAGGGACGCCGTGGATAAACGGGGAGTGGGCGAGAGGCAAAGTATCCAACCGATACAGCGCCGGTTGCCGTATGTACGCCTCACAGGGCGTTTGCGACTTGCACCCCGGCTTGATCAGATTCCTCTCGTACAATCGTGGGTTGACTTGCGTAAGTACACGGGATATACTTTATATATCCCTATCTGGAGCCAACCGCGATGATCAAGACATTGACCAAGCACGGTAATAGCTATGCACTCGTGATCGACAAACCGATCCTTGAACTGATTCGGGCCACTCCCGAGACACCGTTTGAGATCATCTCGGACGGGCGTTCGCTGGTTCTGACTCCGGTGCGCGATGCCAAAGAGGAGAAGAAGTTCGACGACACCGTGGCGATGATTCACAAACGGTTCGGCAACGCGATGAAGAAGCTGGCGGAATAGGCCATGACGCCACCCCTGTTTCTGGACTTGGAACACATCCTGCGACTGCACCGCAGCCTGATCGAACACTACGGTGGTGCCGACGGAATACGCGATATCGGCCTGCTTCATTCGGCGACTTCCATGCCGCAGGCGTCGTATGGCGGCGAGTATCTCCATCGTAACATCTTCGAAATGGCAGCCGCCTACCTGTTCCACATTGTCCAGAACCATCCGTTTCTTGATGGAAATAAGCGGACCGGGGCTGCGTCTGCGATCGTATTCCTTGCCCTGAATGACATCGAGATCGACAACGACGAACAGGGCGTGGTCGATCTGACGCTGTCGGTTGCCACCGGCCAGGCGGGCAAGGCGGAAATCGCTCAGTTCTTTCAGACGCATTCTCACTGACGGATGCCTTCTGAACAGCCTTGCGATCTCAGGGTCGAGTTTCTCGGCTCACGCGCCCGCAGATTGCCGTGCAGCCCGCTCGCGTCCGAAGCGATCGGCCGTTTTGAGGGCGGCCAGCACGGCGTCGGGGGAGACGGGACACGATTCGTGGTGGATGGTCTCTTCTTCGGCGCAGGCCGCTTCGGCGACTCGGCGCAGGTCGTCGTTGCTTACGTCTCCCAGCCCGATATCTTGCAGCACGATGGGGAGGCCGACGGACTCGCAGAAGTCGTAGACGTTGCGGATGAGGTGGCTGGGCCGGTCGGTCAGGAAGAGCCCGGCCAGGACGCCGACGGCGACCTTTTCCCCGTGGAGGTAGGAGTGGGTTGCGTCAAGTTGGGTCAGCCCGTTGTGGATGGAATGGGCGGTCGCCAGCCCTCCGCTCTCGAAGCCCAACCCGCTGAGGAGCGTATTGGCCTCCACGACGTGATTGAGCGCCGGGGTGACGACCTTTTCCTGGCACGCCGTCCGGGCCGCGACTCCGTACTCCAGGATCGTATCGTAGCAGAGCCGGGCCAGGGCGTAGCCGGCAAGCGTTCCCACGCCGCCGCACTGATTGGGCGCGTAGGCCAGGCGGCACGATTCGGCCTCGAACCAGGTTGCCAGGGCATCGCCCATACCGGCCACCAGGAACCGGACGGGGGCCTCTGCAATCACGCGGGTGTCGACGAGCACCAGGTCGGGGTTCCGCGGCATGAAATCGCACCGTACGAACACGCCGTCGTCGGTGTAAATGACGGCCACCGCGCTGGTCGGCGCGTCGGTCGACGCGATGGTCGGCACGATCGCCACCCGGGCGCCCGCGGCACGGCCGACCGCCTTGGCCGTATCGATGATCTTGCCGCCGCCGATCCCCACGATGACGTCGCATTTCTGCGACCGAGCCACAGCGGTCAGCCGTTCGATCTCTCGCTCCGAGCACTCTCCGCCGAACCGCTCGACAGTCACGGCAAGGCACTTCTGCCACTCGGGTGTAACCGGCCTCCCTCGGGGCAGGAAATGGTTTTGCGACAAGGTGTTGCGTTGAATTGGTAGTGAAAGAAACGGCCTCCTCAGGGTAAACATTGGATTAGTACAACCATGTTTCCCCTGGCAA
>JAAYAY010000001.1 GCA_012719125.1 Planctomycetaceae bacterium
ACGATTATCAACGCTACCCGTACGCGCTATCGAAGCCCCGAATCGTCGATCAGCTCTCCTCTGACCCCGCCACCCCCTCAACTAGCCCGTTGCAGAACCACTCGATTTATGCAACAGTTGGGTCTACAAAGATGCATCCGGAAACGTCTGCAAAGTGTGTGACGAGATCGGGTTCATTCAGATTGTCAAGCAGACCGGCTCATTCAGTGGAATCGGTGCGTGGCTGTACAACCGCGATTGGCACATTGACTTCGGCGTACCGTATCCTTACCAAGACACCGCCACCGGCGCACCTCCCCATGTGACTGACCCGACCATCGACCCGTTCTCAATCAGTATGATGGATGGGCCAGGCACACTGAAAGATGGGCTCGGGGGGAAGGTAGAGCGGCTTGGCCAGTACTTCGAAACTTGTGTCGTATGTCTCCGGGGCGGACGGGATCGGCCCAGGATTAAAACGATACCCTTTCACGGTGCGCGCGGCGTTACGCAGTCACTTGAGAAGTTGGTTGTGTACGGGTGTATTACTTGGCAACACGAGTTCGAACTCAAAGGAGGCAAGTACTCTGAGAAACGCGCCATTACAAATGTGGATGTGGGGCCGTCCACGACCTTCCAAAAGATCATGGAGGAATCGTGGAGAATATTCCGAACCTACGGGGCCTTCCGGCTATGAAGAAGAACGTCTCAGACGTTGTGGACTGAGCATCCTGCATTCAATACGCGAGTGTGAAGATCGACTGGGAAGCTGGCTCTCTCGGGAGCCAGCCAGCCCAGCTCTTTGGTCGAAGTGATTGCGTTGTCTCTCTTGTCGACGACACAGATTGCGTCGACATTCAGATGTGTTTTTCTCGATGAATTGGCTCGGTTCCTGTGAGCCCCATGTATTGGCATCAGTATTTCGCAATTCCGAGGAGACTGTCTGTGGCGGAGATTGCGTGAGTCATGAGGGAGCAGCAACCGATCACCGTGGACGCATGAATGTGACCACGGAGTATGATATGCAACTGGCGGCAAAGGAGTGATCAGGATGACACTAAGAAGCGATTCGCACATTCCGATGACGCTGTTGGATGTGCTCATTGTTCTAAGTACCTTTGCGTGCGCCTTCGCAGTTGTTTCCTGGCACACGCGGGCGGTGGATTCAATCGTTGAAGCAAGTTTGGATTCGTTCACCACGCTTAGCCAAATGGGTTGGCTCCTGATTCAAGGATTGATTCTGGGCATGGCATTCTCTGGTCCGGCCATTCTGCTGTCGCACGCCGTGCTCTATGGACAACGAGAATTCAGCGTTGGAGAACGCCTTTGGGTATCTCCGACAATGACATTTTGTGCCTTTTTGATCGTGGGAGTACCGCTATCACAAGTGTGTCCTCAGTGTATTGTTGTATCATGGGTCGCGCTGTACTTGATGACACAAGTGGCCTGCGGCACCATAGCGCTCATTGTACTTGTGGGGACTCTGCGCGCCCATGGAACTGCGTACTGCCGCGCGTGGACTGACGTATGGGGTTGCGCGTCGTGCATCATTGTTACAGCGGCAATCGTGTATATCGCATATATTGCCGTATGTGAACCGCGGGTCAGATAGAGGACTCGGGGTCAACTCCGGACATCGGACGGATTGACCACGAGCCGAACTGATAACCACTGACTCTCACCACCGGGAGGTCCCGTTCAGCGCGAACCGGACTTCCCGGTTTTCTCCTACACAACGGTCGCCAAACCACGCCCCTCCCAAACTCCGCCACCCACCCCCAGCAGAAAGGACGCCAACTGGCCCAAAACGCCCTGGATCTGGCACCCCAAACCGCTATACCGTACCCATGAATACATAAAGTCGTTCTTCCCCGCTCTTCCCTTTCAATAACAAGCATCCCCACCCCTCAGATTGACCCCCATATTCTCGAAACCCTGCAATCAATGAAATCTATGGTGCAGGCAAACCAGGAAGACCTCCTCCCCCAATCACCGGGCACGCCGTTCCCGTTCGCTCAGCCCGATGTCCGCTACGATCTGGCCCACGGCGCCGGCAGCGATCCCTACGACGGCCCCGTGGACCGCTTCGGCCGCGTGACCGATCTGCTGTGGTACGATTACGGCGCCTCGGCCGATCTGCTCCGCTTCAAGCACGGCTACGATCGCGCAAGCAATCGTCTCTACCGCGAAGAGGCCGACACGAGCGACCTGGATCAGCTCTATTCCTACGATGACGTGAACCGTCTCGTCCAATCCGAGGAAGGCACGCTCAGCCTGGGCAAGGACAGCATCTCGTCGCTCAATTTCAAACAGCAGTGGTCCCTCGACGCCACAGGCAACTGGTCCGCCTTCAAGGAAGACGACGACGGCGAT